>AP018281.1:3225000-3870000 GCA_002368355.1 Chondrocystis sp. NIES-4102
ACTTAGTAGTGGGAAATATATATTAGTTTAGTTAATCATTTATAAAAAAGAATTAAATCAAAATCAAGAAAAAATATTTAATAGAAGGATTAACATTCATGCTATGGTATTAAAATAGAAAATTGCAGAATAAAGTAGCTGATTGTGCTATTTGAAGCAACGTTTTTTTAAAAGACCGCAAAGATATCTTTCTAGTGATTTTTTTTAACGGTAATAGAGTCTGTATAGATTTGAGTGGCTCTATAAGAAAGTAAAAATTAAGCGTTTTAATTATGGAGGAATGACCAAAGATGGCAACTAAGACAAGTGCTGGGTTTAAGGCTGGTGTACAGGATTATCGCCTAACTTATTACACCCCAGACTATACCCCCAAGGATACAGACCTATTGGCTTGTTTCCGTATGACTCCTCAGCCAGGTGTTCCAGCAGAAGAATGTGCTGCTGCTGTAGCTGCTGAATCATCTACTGGTACTTGGACAACAGTTTGGACTGATGGTTTAACAGACCTAGATCGTTATAAAGGTCGTTGTTATGAAGTTGAACCAGTTCCTGGAGAAGACAATCAATATTTTTGTTTTGTAGCTTATCCTATGGACTTGTTTGAAGAGGGTTCTGTAACCAACATTCTTACTTCTTTAGTAGGTAACGTATTTGGTTTTAAAGCTCTACGTGCATTACGTCTAGAGGACATTCGTTTTCCTGTAGCTTTGCTAAAAACATTCCAAGGACCTCCACACGGTATTACTGTAGAAAGAGATTTACTAAACAAATATGGTCGTCCTTTATTAGGTTGTACTATTAAACCAAAATTAGGTTTATCAGCTAAAAACTACGGTCGTGCAGTTTATGAGTGTCTTCGTGGTGGTCTTGACTTCACTAAAGATGACGAAAACATTAACTCTCAACCTTTCATGCGTTGGCGCGATCGCTTCTTATTTGTACAAGAAGCAATTGAAAAATCTCAAGCAGAAACTAACGAAGTTAAAGGTCATTATCTTAACGTAACTGCAGCTACCTGTGAAGAAATGTTAGAGCGTGCTAATTTTGCTAAAGAAATTGGTACTCCAATCGTTATGCACGATTTTCTAACTGGTGGATTTACTGCCAACACTACTTTGGCTAAGTGGTGTCGCAAGAATGGTGTATTATTGCACATTCACCGCGCAATGCACGCTGTAATCGACCGTCAAAGAAATCATGGTATTCACTTCCGCGTATTAGCAAAATGTTTACGTTTGTCTGGTGGAGACCACTTACACTCTGGTACTGTTGTAGGTAAATTAGAAGGGGAAAGAGACATTACCCTTGGTTTCGTAGACCAAATGCGCGAAGATTATGTAGAAGAAGATCGTTCTCGTGGTAATTTCTTCACTCAAGATTGGGCTTCTCTTCCTGGTGTAATGCCTGTTGCTTCTGGTGGTATCCACGTATGGCATATGCCTGCTCTAGTAGAGATTTTCGGTGATGATTCTTGTTTACAGTTTGGTGGTGGTACTTTAGGACACCCTTGGGGTAATGCGCCTGGTGCAACTGCTAACCGTGTAGCTTTAGAAGCTTGTATCCAAGCTCGTAACGAAGGTCGTTCTTTGGCTCGTGAAGGTAACGATGTAATTCGTGAAGCTTGCCGTTGGAGTCCTGAGTTGGCAGCAGCTTGTGAACTTTGGAAAGAAATTAAATTTGAGTTCGACGCTGTAGATACTCTCTAAGGAACGAGAATAGTTATCTTTAAACAGTTAATAATTTAAGTCTGGGATTTTATAAATCAGGGTTTTAAACCAATATCCAATTTATAATCCCAGAATAACTTTCCTCAATTCAATGCAACCCAAAGATATTGCCCAAGATACAGCTAAAGTTGTCCAAAATTATCTAACTTATAAAGCGGTAATGATAGTAATTGAGCAACTGGGAGAAACTAATCCAGGAGAAGCTATTTGGTTAAGGCAATATTCTTCAGGTGGAAAATTGCGAGATGCAGAAGCCTACATTGAAGAGCTAATGTCTGAGCATAGAGGAAAAGAGTTAGCCTTGCGTATAATGATCGTCCGCGACAGTATAGCAGAGCAGACTTTAGAATTTTTACCAGAAATGGTTACTTCTGGATTAAAACAAGATAATTTAACCCATCGTCGCCATCTTTTGGAACGTCTTACCCGATCGCCTAATGAAACCGAAACTTCTGATTTAGATGTCTCGCAGGTGGAATCGGAAACCGAAGAATCTTCTGATTAAAACCAAAACATACAGAAATACACACCATGAAAACATTATCAAAAGAACGTCGTTACGAAACTCTTTCATATTTACCCCCTTTAACAGATCAGCAAATCGCTAAACAGATCGATTATATGATCGCTCAAGGTTATATTCCTGGTGTAGAATTTGAAAAAGATCCTACTCCAGATCTACACCACTGGACTTTATGGAAATTACCTCTATTCTCTGCTCGTAGTTCTCAAGAGGTATTAAATGAAGTGCGTGAGTGTCGTTCTGAATATTCTGATTGCTATATTCGTGTAGTTGGATTTGACAACATTAAACAATGTCAAACTGTTAGTTTTATTGTTTATAAACCAAATCAAAACCGCTACTAAATAATATCTTGGTTGATTTAGTTAGCTGATTTATTCATACTAAAAACAAAATAAGAGGATGAAATAAGAAAGTTATTCTTACGCCATCCTCTTTTTTAATGTACACAATTTTTAATTAAACTTAATTATCTATTGGCTGATCATGTAATAATTATTTTCTATCATATAGCCAACAAAAAACTAACTATGCTTGCCAAAAGAATATTACCTTGTCTTGATGTTAATGCAGGGAGAGTAGTTAAAGGGGTAAATTTTGTTGACCTTCAAGATGCAGGAGATCCTGTTGAATTAGCTAAAGTTTATAATGATGCAGGAGCAGATGAATTAGTCTTTTTAGATATTACTGCAACTCATGAAGATCGAGGCACAATAGTAGATGTAGTCTATCGGACAGCAGAACAGGTTTTTATCCCACTAACAGTAGGTGGTGGAATTCAATCATTAGATAATATAAAAGTTTTGTTGCGAGCAGGGGCAGATAAAGTTAGTATAAATTCGGCTGCTGTTCGATCGCCAGATTTAATTAATCGTGCTAGCGATCGCTTTGGTAAACAATGTATTGTTGTAGCTATTGATGCTCGTAGACGGGAAACTCCAGATAATCCAGGGTGGGATGTTTATGTGCGTGGAGGCAGACAAAACACAGGTATAGACGCGATCGCTTGGGCCCAAGAAATGGCAAAGCGAGGTGCAGGAGAGTTATTAGTAACTAGTATGGACGCTGATGGCACAAAAGCAGGTTATGACTTAGAACTGACTCGTACCATCGCACAACAAGTAGAAATTCCTGTAATTGCTTCTGGAGGTGCTGGTAACTGTCAACATATATATGAAGCCTTCGCCGACGGGAAAGCAGAAGCTGCTCTTTTAGCATCCTTATTACATTTTGGTCAATTGAGTGTGCGCGAAATAAAAACCTATCTTCACCAACGTCATGTTCCTGTGAGAATTGTTTAATAAAGTTTAAAAATTACAAATCCTTCCCAAGACTTAAAAATTGTGTATTAAAATGAATTAGTATTTACAATTCGTAAAAAATGCTGATTCCAATTCTCATATTTGATGTTGCTTTAGTAGCATGGTCGCTGCATTTAATGCAGTCAGCTTTGGATCGGCAAGAGTTTTCCCTGATGCTTGCTGGAACATTAGTTGCTGCTTCTGCTGCTGCGATGCTTGTAGTTTATTTTCTGATCAATAATTGTTTAAGTCATTTAAGCTGAGATTAAACACATTCAACTCAGTCGGTTGTTGTGGTAATATTATTTAAGTGTCGGGGCATTAGCTCAGTTGGTAGAGTGCTTGCATGGCATGCAAGATGTCAGCGGTTCAAGTCCGCTATGCTCCACTTCAGTTAAATCTTTATTATATAAGTCTTAGAGGCTTGCCTATATCTTTTGATTAACGGTAGTTGTTAAAGTTTAAATCTGCTTCTACCTAAAGTGCGATCGCCGAGGCGTGGGCTATACCCAATCGCGCTTAATAATAATTACTCAAATTTTGATATTTAATGAATTGATACCCAAACAAGCATTTATTATATTGCTTGTTAACCATCTCCCAATTATTAAGATTAATTTAGAGATATTTTAAGAAAACTATTAGGCGCAATTAAACTAAAATCAGCATAAGAGCTTTTTGGCAATGAAAAATGGCTCGATCTCAAAACCAAATAATCTTTGAGATCATAACCATAGAGTAATTGTGTCTAATCTAATTCAAAATTAATTTCAGATTTATTAAAGGGTAGATTATTATTAATTGCGCTGATTTCCTCTTGTTCCATACGGTTAACTTCGCCGATATAATTGTTTAATATTCTGGTCATGCGTGGATTATAAAAGCGATGCAAACTATAATTAGCCGTTGCTGGAAATCCACGTCTTTTTTTGTGGCTACCTCCAGCCCCAGGATCGTACATTTGAATACCATTGGCGATCGCCCATTCAATCGGCTTATAGTAGCAAGTTTCAAAATGTAGGCAATCATATTCCTTTTGGCAACCCCAATAACGTCCGTATAACTTTTGATCTTTGTTGATACAAAAAGATAAGCCAACAGGATGGCGATCATCTTTCTCAGTGTAGGCTACCACCAGTAAAACGCGATCGCTATAGTTAGGATAAAGCTGTTCAAAAAATTGACGAGTTAAATATTTACTACCCCAATAAAATTTATCGCAGGTACTACTATAAAACCGATAAATATCCGTATATAAATGGCGAGGAATTTCTGAACCTACAAAGGTTTTAGTATATAAACCAGCTTTAGTAACCGCTTGTCTTTCGCGCTTAATATTTTTACGCTGATTACTGTTAAACATAGTCAAATAATCATCAAAACTATTGAAATTGCGATTTGACCAAATATAACCATGATGTAGCCAGCTTTTAAAACCATGACGTTCCATAACTACTCGCCAGTCTGGATCAACAAATAAAAAATTACAACCAGAAAGACGATTGCGATTACAAAAATTATCAATGGCTGCGATCATCATTTCCGTAATCATCTCCTCATCTTCTCCCTCGGCTATTAAAAAACGGTATCCTACAGCAGGGGTAAAAGGAGTCATACCTAATAATTTAGGATAATATGCTACTCCCAAACGATAGGATAAATCTGCCCACTGATGATCAAAGACAAATTCACCATAGCTATGTCCTTTAATATATAAAGGGGCTGCACCTACTAATTGACTATTGCGCCATACAGTTAGATGACAAGGTTGCCAACCATTGCGCGCGGTAGCACTACCAGATATTTCAATATTGTTAAGCCATTCCCATTCTAAAAAGGGTGTCTCTTGAGATTTTGCCAACTCATCCCAATGTGGTTGAGGAATTTCGGCAATGTTAGATATCCAAGATAAAGAATATTGAGGTTTGATTTGCTCAACCATAATGGTGTATTTATGACTAAAATATTGAGATTTGATTAGATATACTTGTATTTAGCCTAATAAATCTCGTTGAAGATTGCAGACAAATTCGGCTCTTTCTTAGATCAAGTGCGATAAATAGAATATCGCTCTAGTTTCTTGCTACAGTAACTGGTTAAATAGCAAAGCAAAAAATAGAATTTAAGACATTTTAATCAATGACTGTTTCTCGTTGGCAATTTTGGATCGATCGCGGTGGAACATTTACTGATATTGTTGCCCAAGACCCTACAGGTTCAATATTAGTACATAAATTATTATCTGAAAATCCAGAACAATATGAAGATGCAGCCCTTCAAGGAATTAGGGATGTAATGGGGATAGAAAAACAACACCCTATTCCCACTAGTGAAATAGAAGTAATCAAAATGGGTACAACAGTAGCTACAAATGCGTTGCTGGAAAGAAAAGGCGATCGCACTGTTTTAGCTATTACTAAAGGATTTAAAGACGCGCTAAGAATTGGATATCAAAATCGTCCTGATATTTTTGCCTTAGAAATTATTTTACCAACCCTACTTTATGAAGAAGTAGTAGAAATTGTTGAACGTTATGATGCTAAGGGTAAAGAATTAATTCCTGTAGATGTTTTTCAAACTCGCAAATCTCTTCAGGCTGCATACGATTTAGGTATCCGTAGTTGCGCTATAGTTTTAATGCACAGTTACTCTTATCCGCAACATGAATTAATAGTAGCAGCGATCGCCAAAGAAATAGGTTTTACTCAAATTTCCATCTCTCATCAAGTTAGTCCTCTAATTAAATTTATTAGTCGAGGCGATACTACTGTTGTGGATGCTTATCTCTCACCTGTTTTACGTCGTTATGTTGAACAGTTTACACGGAATTTATTTACTCAAACCAAGCATAATCATCAACCAGCAACCACCAAAATCATGTTTATGCAGTCGAATGGAGGGCTGGTAAACGCTGATAGATTTCAAGGTAAGGATAGCATTCTTTCTGGGCCTGCGGGGGGAATTGTGGGCGCAGTAAAAACCTGTAGTTTAGCTGGCTTTGAGCAAATTATAGCCTTTGATATGGGAGGAACATCTACCGATGTCAGTCATTATCGCGGAGAATATGAACGCAGTTTAGAAACCGTAGTAGCAGGAGTGAGAATGCGATCGCCGATGATGGCAATTCATACGGTAGCTGCTGGGGGAGGGTCAATCTTACATTTCGATGGTAATCGCTATCGCGTCGGCCCAGACTCGGCTGGGGCTAATCCTGGGGCTGCTGCTTATGGTCGTGGAGGCGATTTAACTGTTACAGATTGTAATGTTATGGTGGGTAAATTGCAACCTGAGTTTTTCCCCAAAGTATTCGGAATTAATGCTGATGCGCCTCTTAATCAAGCAATTGTAGCAGAAAAATTTCAAGCTCTAGCAGCCAAAATTCAAGATGGCAAAACCCTTGAACAAATTGCTGTAGGTTTTTTAGCGATCGCTGTGGAAAATATGGCAAATGCTATTAAGAAAATTTCTTTACAAAAAGGATATGACATTAGTAATTATACCCTCTGTTGCTTTGGTGGTGCTGGAGGACAACACGCCTGTATGATTGCTGATGTTTTAGGAATGAAGCGTATTTTTATTCATCCTTACGCTGGGGTTTTATCGGCTTATGGTATTGGTTTGGCAGATATTCGCATTCTTAAGGAAAGATCTATTGAGAAGCCATTAATAGCACCATTAATTGATGATTTGCTATCTATCTTTGAGGAATTAACCACTCAAGCCCAAACAGAATTAAATCAGCAAATAACTACAGTTAAAGAAGTTAAAATTATTCAAAAAGTTTATCTTAAATACAGTGGGACAGATTTTAGTTTAAGTGTTAATTTCGCTACTGTTGAATCTATGCAGTTACAATTTGAACAACAATATCTACAGCGATATGGTTTTGTAGTTCCAGCTAAAGATTTAGTCGTAGAAACTTTGACCCTAGAATTAATTTATCCTACTGCAACCCCCGACCAACCAAAGATTAATACCCAACATAATTCTGCACCACAACCTATCACGAAAGTTAATATGTATACTGCCAATGCCTGGCATCAAACCCCCGTATATCAAAGAAATACCTTACGCCCAGGAGATATAATTAATGCCCCTGCTATAATTATCGAACCTACAGGGACTAATATTATCGAACCTGGTTGGCAAGCAACTATCAATGAGCGTCTTGATTTAATTATTACCAAATAGTTTATTTTTAAATAAGCTATTTAATTGCACCAATTCGTTACTATTAGATTGTGCTTTTTTAGAGTTTATTAATCAACAAAAATAGCAAAAAAACAAGGGTGGAAACTTCTCTATTAATTACGTGAAAACTATAATCTCTATATTAGAAAAATTATTTAAAATAATAATAACGCAACGGAGAAAATAAATTTATAATTTAACCTAGTAGTTATCCATTTTATGAAAATACAATCATCAGTATTAGTTCCTCTCGGTTTTGGCAAATATGTTCGTAGCGATCGCGTAACTGCTTTAGTTCCCATCGAAGATGATCGAGGTTCTGGAAGACGTACTTATGTATATTTAGAGGATGAAGGTACTCCTTTAGTTGCGTCTCGTTCTGAAGCAACTATTTTGAGAGATATTGTACAAGAACCAAAAGAAGTTACACAGTCTCGTCAACAACAAGAAATTTTACGTGATTTGCTTAGTGATTTAAGTCAAATTAATGGCACTGTACGTCGTATTAGCCGTGATGAAGGAGGCTTGGATTTAGATCGCTTAGAACAACGTATTCGTCAGGTAATTGAAGAAGATTAAAATACTAAAAGATTAATTTATTTTCATGGGCGATCAATTGCTAAAGGGCGAGCGATCGCTTTTTTTTTCGTAATTAACTATAAAAATAATTTTGATTTTATGTCAAGATAATTTAAATTAAAGCCTGCGTCTCAACTTTATTAAATTTTTAAATGTCTGGATTACTCAAGGTAATTGAAATCGAGTTGCATCATATAGTAACTCTCCTAAAACTATTAATTGAAGGCATCGCCATCTTTATTATTGCCTTTTCAATTATCAAAACTATTCCTAAATTTTTACGCAGTTATCGTCGCCGTGATGCTGAAGATTTTTATCATACAATTAGACTTGATTTAGGTTTATCCTTATCACTATCCTTAGAATTTCTTTTAGCTGCCGATATCCTAGGGACAGCTATTTCTCCTAGTTGGGTAAGTATTGGCTTATTAGCTGCAACAGCTGGTATTAGAACTTTCCTAAATTATTTTCTACATCAAGAAATCAAAGAACTAGAAGCAGCCAAATTTCACAAAGATAGCGATCATATTTAATTTTATATTAATCAAGTCTAGTTAAATATAATATACCTTAAAATATCTATAATTCTTAAGAATTTTTATCAGCTTTTTAAAAATAAACTATAGTTAAATTAAGCGAGATCAAATAAAAAAATTCCGATTAACTAACCTCAAAGAGCAAGCAATTGATTCAATTATGAGCCAATATCCAGAAAACCAATCATATCAAGAAGATGGAACTCGTCCAATTGAACATGGACATTTAGAAATCGCAGATACGTTTGAAGATTCAGGTACAAGACCTATAGAAGAAAGTCCCGATTTTCTAGTACCAGGTAGACAGAAAAAAACTGAGCGTGTAGAAGTTATAGAAATAAGAGAGTCGCGTCCTGTTGAAGAGAGCAAAATAGAAGTAGTAGTTGCTTTTGAAAGGAATGATCAAGATACAGTTGTTGAAAATAAACAAGATGATGTCTTAAATATTGATGATCAACCTCCCGTAACATCAACTAATTTAGATGGTCGTACCTTAAACGTTGATGGTCAACGTCCTATAGATAAAAGCGATATAGAAGTAGTAGGCACTTTTGAAGAGGATGGCAAACGTCCTATTGTTGAAGGTCAGCAAGAAGTGGTAGATGTTTTAAATATCGATGGTCAACGTCCCATCACCTCTAGCAATTTAGAAGCAGATCACACCTTAAATATTGATGGTCAACGTCCTGTAGATAAAAGTGATGTGGAAGTAGTAGGTACTTTTGAAGCGGATGGCAAACGTCCTATTATGGCAAATGACTATAAAGTAGTAGATACCTTAAACATTGATGGCGATCGCCCGATAACTTCTAAATAATAACTATTACTGTTAAACGCTGAGTATTCTTGACGATTTTACTCTCAATGTACCTAAGATGTATTTTCAAAGGTAATTAAAGTAAATCAGAAGATAGAAGTTAAAAAAAGTAGAAATTGTTATCTTTATCGTAGAAATAAATAACAAAAAAACCTATGGATATTAAAGACGCTAAAAACAAGATCCAAGATGCAGTAGAAGGGTTAAAAGATAAAGCAGAAGCTAGAAGCGAAAATATCGAAGGAAAAATTTTAGAAAATATGGGCGAAATGGATGATGATGCCCAGAAAGCTGAAAAAGGTCGTGATAAACAAGATAAGGCAGACGAATTAAGAGAAGAAGCTGATAGTTAATATCTGCTCAAAGTAATTAATAAATTAGTTCTTCAGGTAGTGTAATTAAACCTCACTACCTATTTTTATGTATATAAGCAATGCTAGATAGTTAAGGGATAGTTTTTAGTTTTTAGCCATTAGCTCTTAGCTTCTTTATTTTTAATTGCTAAATAATCAAGTAATAAGTACTAACTTGACTACTCCCCCCTCCTGACTTTACTACTCCTGTCTCCTGACTTTTACTACGTATAGCTATAAATATTGATAGTCAAAAAAAAAGACAGGTAGATAAACCTGCCTTCAACGATATTTAATTTCCAACTAAGAACTAAATAAATTAAAAGTCCATTTCTGCTGCTTGAACTCTTTCTACTTGTTTCTTCTTAATTACCAAAAGAATTTGGCAAATCATAATTCCACCGACAAAAGCCATTAAACCACTAATACGGGCAGGACTTTGTAGCACAACTTCAGTATCCTTCTGACCAAAGCCACCAACATTAGGATTATTTGTTAAAGCTTCGCCCGCAGCAATTTGCTGTCCTTGGCTGACAATTAATTCTGGCCCTGCGGGGATAGTATTAGTAACAGTACCATCTTCAGTATTAATAGTAACTTCATAACCACCGCCATCTTGGGAAGCAATAGAAGCAATTGTACCAGCAGCACTAGCTTTTATTTGGTTATTGTTGCTAAGTTCACCAGTAGGATATACCTGTCCGCGTCCACGGTTAGCTCCTAAATGTACCGCATACTTACCAAATTTAATATTTTTATCAGTATTAGGGTTGGGAGAAAGAACAGGGAAAGTAATTTCTTGATATTGATCGCCAGGTAAAGGCCCAACAATCACAACATTTTCCTCACCTTCTTTATACTGTTGGAAGTATAAACCACCAATTTTTTCTTTCATTTCCTCAGAAATGCGGTCTTCAGGGGCAATTTTGAACCCATCAGGCAACATTAATACTGCACCAACGTTTAAACCACCTTTAGACCCGTCGCCTAATACCTGTTGACTACTCAAGTCGTAAGGAATTTTAACTACTGCTTCAAATACTGAGTCTGGTAATACTGATTGAGGAATTTCAATTTCAGCTTTTTTCTCAGCTAAATGGCAGTTAGCACAAACAATTCTACCTGTAGCTTCTCTAGGGGTTTCTGGAGCAGTTTGTTGCGCCCAAAAAGGATAGGCAGCAGCAGATTGAGTAATAGCTAGATCACTGGCAAAGAAAATTGCTACAGTTGCGATCGCCACTACAGTAGATTTAGTTATTATTGCCTTGACAGACTGTAATACTGTCAATGGTTTCAATGTTCTCATTTGTTCGATCAACAATCTCAAAAAATTAATTTTATGAATACTTGCAGGCATTACTTGAGAGAATTAAATATTAAATCTTGTCTCTCACTACATCTTGTTTACGCCCAATAAGGTTTGTCCCCAGTACGGAAATCTGTTTCAGTCCACTGACTAAAGTAAAGTTTGTCGTCTTTTTCTTCCGCATGAACTAATGCCAAAGATAAAGGTGCAGGGCCTCTAACAACCTTACCAGTTTCGTCATATTGAGAACCATGACAAGGACATTTGAACTTATTCTCACTAGCATTCCAGGGAACTACACAACCCAAGTGAGTACAGACAGCATTAATTCCATAGTTACGAAGAGTAGAATCTCCTTCTACCACTACATAAGTAGGATCACCTTTCAACCCTTGAGCCAAAGTGCGATCGCCTGGTTGATGATTTGCTAAAAATTCGCTGACTACAATATCATTACCCAATGCGTCTTTAGCAGCTATACCACCAGCACCACCGCCACTACTATTAGGAATAAAGTATTTTACTACTGGATATAAAGCTCCTAAAGCTACTCCTGTGATTGAGCCGAAAGTGAGCAAGTTCATAAATTGTCTGCGCCCCATTCCTGGGACATCAGAAGAACTAGAAATTTGAGCCATAACTATAGATAAATTGTATTTTTTTGTAAACTAAGATAATGACAATAAAATGTCTCAACTCTTGATTCCTAGAATCTTCTAGGGAGTTCTCCATTTCTATAATAAAAGCTAAGAGCTTTTAGGTGCTTGGGTACTAGACCCTGTTTCAATTTTTTAAAACATGAAACATTAATTATTTCAGAAGAGTTTATTTTCCTTCTGATTAACGGTCACGTGCCGTCTCCGTCGCCCGTAGGCGGAATACCCAAAGGGCATTTTTATAATCTGTGACTTAGCTTATAGCTTACAGCTTTCTTGCCAGTTAACAGTTGCGTATTCTTATATAAAGTTTGCTTAAGAGTTGTTGCCAAAATGACATTAACCTGCCTTATTACAGCTTTAGTTAAAACGCAATATGAACCAATGTATTAAATTATTACAGAGATTGAGTATCCATTCCACTCAGAGTTGTTTTTCTTTTTTAATAAATACAAATATATGATTACAGGCGAACAATTACATCAGCTTTTATTAGAAAAATGGGGCTGTTCTTACGATGTACAACTGCGTAAAGTTAAGGGCAAAATTTTTGTCCAGGTAATGTGGAAATATTTAGAACAAGCATCTTTTCCATTATCTCCCCAAGAATATAGCGAGAATCTCAATGCGATCGCGCATTATCTTAATGCTTGGAATGGAGTAGAGCAGTTACAAGCTTTTATTGCTAACACCCGTCAAAGACCGCGTTTAGGTAAAGCTGTGAGTATACAATTAGACTTAGGAGAGCGAGCTTCAGAATGGATTATCGATTAGTAATTACTGACCAATTAACAATCAACTAACTAGTAAACTGGTTATTGGTTGAATTGAACAGGTAGAGCTAGTCATGAACAGTAAACGGGTTGGGGTAATTGGTGGCGGACAATTGGCTTGGATGATGGGGGCTGAGGCATCTAATTTAGGTTTAGAGTTAATAGTTCAAACTCCTAATCAAACCGATCCTGCTGCAAATCGTGCTGCTCAAGTGGTTTTGGCTCAAATCGATGATGCCCAAGCAACAGCTAAATTAGCAACCTTATCGGATGTAATTACTTTTGAAAACGAATTTATCAACCTTGAAGCCTTAAAAAAACTTGAACAACAAGGTGTTTGTTTCCGCCCTAGTTTAGTTGCTCTTACACCCCTATTGGATAAATATCAGCAACGTAGTTTTTTACAAAGTATTGGTATTCCTGTACCTAAATTCAATCTTTGTTCCGCTTCGAGTAATTTAGCAGATGATTATAATTTTCCTTTAGTATTGAAAGCGCGCCGTCATGGTTACGACGGACAAGGAACTTTTATCATTAAGGATGCTCATGCTTTAGAAGATTTATCCCAGCGTTTACCTTTAGATGAATTATTGGTAGAAGAATTTATACCTTTTGAAAAGGAATTAGGTATTATTGCAGCCCGTAATGTAGCAGGAGAAATCGCTATCTATCCTGTTACACAAACCTATCAGAAAAATCAGGTGTGTCATTGGACAATTACCCCTGCTGATGTGTCCCAAACAGTAGAGCAAGAGATAAGCGCGATCGCTCGCACTATATTGTCCAAGTTAGAAGTTATTGGCTTGTTTGGCATTGAGTTTTTTTTAACTAGTGATAACCAAGTGTTGGTAAATGAAATTGCTCCTCGTACCCATAATTCAGGACACTATACCCTTGATGGGTGTCATACTTCTCAATTTGCTATGCAGCTTATGGCAGTTGCTGATTTACCCTTTAAATCTACAGCTTTAAAATCTGCTGGGGCGGTAATGGTTAATCTTTTGGGTTATGAAGAATCAGAATCTGATTATCTAGAAAAACGCCGTCGTATTCTAACTATTCCTAACTCTTTTGTGCATTGGTATGGAAAAAGTTCTCGTCCTGGAAGAAAACTAGGTCACGTTACCGTAGTCTTGGATGAACAACAATTAGAAATGAATAGATCAATCATTGAGCAAATAGAAGCAATTTGGTACGCTTGAGCAGTAAGGAGTGATAATTGTTCACTAATTTTAAGCATTTGTAACGAATTGCAAAGTATAATAATCAAATTGAGTCGTAAATATAACGACTTAGCGTACACACCATTATTTGAGATTTAGTATATTTAAATGCGAGTTGCGATCGCTGGAGCAGGATTAGCAGGATTAGCCTGTGCGAAGTATTTAGTAGACGAAGGGCATCATCCTATTGTCCTTGAGCGAAGAGACGTTTTGGGTGGCTTAGTAGCTGCTTGGAAAGATGAAGACGGAGACTGGTATGAAACAGGCTTACACGTCTTTTTTGGGGCATATCCCAATATGATTCAATTATTTAAGGAATTGGGCATAGAAGATAGACTCCAGTGGAAAGAACATACTCTAATTTTTAATCAGCCAGAGAAACCAGGAACTTATTCACGTTTTGATGTTCCCGACATCCCAGCACCAATCAACGTGATCACCTCAATTCTACGTAACAATGATATGTTGACTTGGGAGCAGAAAATCAAGTTTGCTTTGGGATTATTACCAGCAATTACTAGAGGACAAAAATATGTTGAAAACATGGATCAATATAGCCTCTTGGAATGGTTGGAAAAGCAAGGTATTGATGAGCGGGTAAATAGTGATATTTTTATTGCTGCTTCTAAAGCATTAACTTTTATTAATCCCGAAGATGTTTCAGCAACTATTCCCTTAACAGCACTCAATCGTTTTCTTAAAGAGCGTTACGGTTCTAAAGTCGCTTTTTTAGATGGTTCACCAACAGAAAGATTGTGTCAGCCAATGGTGGATTATATTACCTCCAGAGGTGGTGAAGTACGTTTAAACGCCCCCCTCAAACAAATCATGACGGCGGAAGATGGTACAGTCACAGGTTTCTTATTACGGGGATTAAATGGTGCGGAAGATGAAATGATTACCGCAGATGCTTATGTTTCGGCAATGTCTGTAGATCCTCTCAAAGCCATGTTACCTCAATCTTGGAGAGAACTACCTTTCTTTGAGGAAATGTCTAAATTAGAAGGGGTAGAAGTAATAAATCTTCATCTGTGGTTTGATCGTAAGCTTACCGATATCGATCAACTATTATTTTCGCGATCGCCTTTGCTGAGTGTGTATGCGGATATGAGTAATACTTGTCGTGAGTATGCAGATCCTGATAAATCCATGTTGGAATTAGTCCTTGCCCCTGCTAAAGATTGGATTAGTAAATCAGATACAGAAATTGTAGAAGCAACAATGGCAGAACTACAAAAATTATTCCCACAACACATAGGGGGCGATAATCAGGCAAAATTACTCAAATATAAAGTAGTTAAGACTCCTAGATCAGTTTATCGGGCTTTGGCAGGTACACAAGCGTCCAAACCAACCCAAATAACTCCCATATCAAACTTTTATCTTGCTGGCAG
This sequence comes from Chondrocystis sp. NIES-4102, assembly GCA_002368355.1. Taxonomy (NCBI): domain Bacteria; kingdom Bacillati; phylum Cyanobacteriota; class Cyanophyceae; order Chroococcales; family Chroococcaceae; genus Chondrocystis; species Chondrocystis sp. NIES-4102. The sequence goes on from AP018281.1 coordinate 3,240,380, forward strand.
TTATACTAAGCAAGAATATTTAGGCAGTATGGAAGGGGCGGTACTTTCTGGTAAACTAGCAGCCAAGGCGATCGCGCAAAACTCCCTACTCAGCAATCAAGGTAACAAAGAAATAGCCGTTGTCGGTATATAAAATTTGTTATCTGTTGTTTGCCTTTAGTATCTTAGAGGATGAGACAATGCTAAAAGGCTAGGGAATTCCAATCATCCTTCTGCTACCAATAAGACAGTACCTTGTTTGCTTCTGAATGTTGCAATTACCAAAATCAAAAACGAAAAAAAATCTAGTCTCGCTAGACGAGGCATACGAAATCTGTCGTCAGATTACGGCAGAATACGCTAAAACTTTCTATCTCGGCACACTATTAATGCCCAAGGAGAAAAGTAAAGCTATTTGGGCAATCTATGCCTGGTGTCGTCTTACCGACGAACTAGTAGATGGTGCTAAAGCCAGATATACCACAAAGGAAACACTTTCAGAATGGGAACAACAGTTAGAAGCTGTTTTCGCTGGATATCCCATAGATGATACGGATATCGCCTTGATAGATACCATTGAACGCTATCCTATGGGCATTCAACCGTTTCGGGATATGATTGCAGGACAAAGGATGGATTTAGAACGTAATCGCTATCAAACCTTTGAAGAACTCAAGTTATATTGTTATCGCGTTGCTGGTACAGTTGGGTTGATGTCTAATGCTGTCTTAGGCATTGGCGCAGATAATAATGGTGTACCTTGGCAAAAAGATAAGCCAATATATGTTCCTACCTCTGAAGCGATCGCCCTTGGGATAGCTATGCAATTGACTAATATTTTGCGTGATGTTGGGGAAGATATGCAGCGCGATCGCATTTATTTACCCCTCGATGATCTACAGGCTTTTAATTACACAGAAGCAGATTTGATTGCTGGAGTTATTGATGATCGTTGGCAAGCGATTATGAAGTTCCAAATTAAACGTGCTAGGGAATATTACAAGGAAGCTGAAAAGGGCATTCGTTATTTAATTCGTGATTCTCGTTTACCTGTTTGGGCATCTTTGATGTTATATCAGGGTATTCTCAAAGAGATTGAGGCGAATAATTACGATGTTTTTAATAAGAGGGCTTTTGTCGCTAAACGTAAGAAAACTCTATCTTTACCCATTGCTTGGCTGAGGGCGCAGGTATTGTAATGATCGTAAAGATCTATTAGCCGTTTTTAGTTGGGTAAACTTTCTTGTAATAGTAGTTCCAAGCTATATGCTATCAAGACCCCTACGGCTATAGGCTTCTTGTTATTCTTTATTTACTATCTGCTTAGTAATTAAAGTATTTTAGCGATCGCAATTATCTATAAAGTAAAATTCTGCCTTATTTGTAAAGTGATACTTGACACTTTAATTTCTCTGCTTGTAAAGTGGTACTTAACAGTTAATAGAGCAAGGAATGAAAAACCGACTAAAGGAATTTAGGAGAATACATCAGTGGTCACAAGCTGATCTCGCCAGAAGATTAGAAGTAAGTCGTCAAGCAATTAACGGCTTTGAATCTGGTAAATTCGATCCAAGTTTAGATATGGCTTTCAGAATTGCACATCTATTAAATGTCAAGATTGAAGATATTTTTATCTATGAGGTAAACAATCCCATGCAGGCATTAGTAAAACAAGTAAAAGGTTTTTTGGGCTTAGAATTTGGTTTTGAGCGATTTACTGAAAAAGCAATTAATGTCATTAATTATGCTCGTAATGAGGCAGTAAGAAGAGGGAGTAATCAAGTTACACCAGAACATTTATTATTAGGTTTATTAGCCGATGAAACTACAACTTCGGCTCAATTACTTAAGGGTAATGGTGTTAAACGCAGTCTAGAAATTAATGAACATTCTTTTGAAAACCTTGAGAAGGTAGAATTAAATTCGGAGATTAAATTTATTCTAGAATTAGCTTTGCAAGTGGTTCGGTTAAGGGGTGAAAAATCGATTGGAACTGAACATCTTTTGTGGGGTTTAGTGCGTTTAGCAGAAACAGGTAATGCTGCTATATGTAACTTGTTGCAACAATATGAAATAGATATTCAATCATTAAATCAGCAATTAACACAAGAAGTTTAATTAATAGTAATTATTTTAAGAAATAAACAGCATAATAACTAACTGCAATAAACCCACAATAAAGTATTTAGTTGTTTTCTATAAGTATATTCGTGCTAAATTGCCTATGACAGACCATTTCACGATATATATAACTTAGTTATCCCTTTCAGGTAAATATATGTCTGATCAATCTGCTCAAAAAGCTCGAAATATATTGCTCACTATGTTTTTACTGCAAATCGTTTTAGATATTATCCTTGTGGCGATCGCGAATGATTTGTGGGCTATTGGTCGTATCTTAGTAACCATTGTGATAATGTATTTTGTGTTACAAGGGCGCAAATGGGCTAAATGGGCTTTAATAGGTATTTTGAGTTTTTTAATTGTTGCTTTAATTGCCTTAGTTATTGCTCTTTATTCAAAGCTTTCCAGCATAATCATGATAGGAAGTTTGTTATTAGCATTTCTTAGTGCAATTATTATAATTTATTTGCTTCGTAGCCAAAATTTAAATCACTACTTCTTATATAAAAGACAAGCTAGTAATTTATAGTACCTTTTTGAAAATATATATTAACCAAGATTTATTATCAGTTTATTATTTAACAACATAAGCTAAAAGAAAAGAGGCGATTCAATAATCTAGTATAAAAATTATAATTAATAGATCTACTATACTTATTGTCGTTTTTAATTGAATAGACTACATAATCAAGTAACTATTTCGTAGCAATACGCTTTTTTTAAATCTACTCATTTGCCAGGCGCAGCAAATAAAATTAGCTCATTGCGACCAGTTACACAAATAAAATGTTACAAGTAAACTGCTTATAAATATTAATTAAACAGCATAATAACTAACTGCAATAAACCGACAATAAAGCCAAGGATACCACCCAAATTAACGATCGCTTGTAATTCATTTTTAACAATGCCTTGTACTGCTAATTCCAATTCTTCGGCGGAGGTAGCAGACACACGTTCAATAATCACCTGATCGATGGATAAAATTGGTATAGCTTCAGCAACAAGTTTTTCTAAATCCTTTTCTAAATAACGTTCCAAAACCAAAGCCAACTCCTGGCTAATTATTCCCAGAGAATCACTAACCGTAGGGGAAGATTGAAGACGCTTAAGAATTAAAGCTGCTATATTTTCCCATTCTACCGACTCACCCAAACGGGTAACTAAATCCGTACCTTCTTCCTTTAAATAATTACGTACAGCTTCCCGTACAGTTTTACGTAGCTGTCTGACGGTGGAAACAGGCAAATTTTGTAAAGACAGATTAGTTAACCAATTTTTTATGCGATCGCGGATTTGCAGTGAATAAGTTAATTCTTGTAAACGGGCGTTGCTAATTTCCTTTTCCTCAATACAAAAAGAGCGTAATCTTGTCAGACTATTGCGTAAACCGAACAAGTTAGCCACTACCCAATAAGTACCACTAGTTTTTTCCCGAAAACCCTCATCAATAATTTGAATATTGCGATCGCTCAAAAAATCAATTATCGCCCGACGTAGGGTATCGGGAGGAATAACTGATTCGAGTAACCAATCGGCAAAATTCTTAGCCTGAGTATCTTTTAATTGAAAGTTTAAGAGAATTTGGTCAAAAATTTGGTTTGTTTGAGCTTCTAAAAAATCCTCTCGACGAGCCAATACTTTTAATAATCTGGGCAAAGACTGGCTAAACAAATCGTGTAGAATATTGCCTAAAATCTTAGCTGTCTTCTGTTGCTGATCCGCTTTCACCTCCTCTAAAGCAGATTTTAAAAGCCATAGAATAGCACTTTCCATGCGCTCGGTTGCCAACAGTCTTTGAGCTAACTTTTGGATTTCACTAGGAGTTAATAAAGATCCCATAATCGTATCAGAAACCTTTTGAGCTAGACGCTCTTGATTACTGGGAATCAAACCAGGAGTGAAAGGCAATTTACGTTTGCCGATATAAATAGCCCGATAAGGACGAAAGAGCATTTTGATAGCTATATCATTAGTGAAATAGCCAATAACGCTTCCTGCTACGGGTGGGACAAAATATATCCAGAGATTCTCTAATGCCAAAGCAGTATCTTGAATCGATTATAAAAATTACACAGCAGAAAATTAATTCTATTTATATTTTATTTCTTAATTACCAATATCCCCATCATCTCTCCCATAAGAGGGTAATGGGTAGCTTCAGTAAATCCTGCTGCTTGAGCTAGTTTAACCTGTTCTTTACCTATAGGAAAGCGATCAATACTTGGATTAATATAAGCATATTCTGCCCCCATACCCATTTTTTGAGCCGTCGGCACTACCACATTATCTAAATACCATTGTTGGAATTGCTGCATCATCAAGTTACTAGGGCGATGAAAATCTAATAATGCTGCTTTGGCATTGGGTTTTAATACACGATGTAATTCCTGTAGACAAAGAGGAATATTTGTTACATTTCGTAATCCATACCCCATAGTGGCGCAATCAAATTGTTCATCTGCAAAAGGTAATTCTAAAGCATCTCCTGCTATCCATTCCATCGCTACAGTTGGACATTTAAGCCTTTGTCTTGATTGAGCGATCGCCAATTGTTCACAAGCAAAATCTAAACCTGTCACCTTACCTGTCTTACCTACCTGTTTAGCGAGTAATAAAGCTAAATCTCCACTGCCACAGCAAATATCTAAGGCATGATCTCCTAGCTTTGCCTGACTCCATTTAACTGCCATCAACTTCCATATACGATGTTGTCCTAAACTCAAGCGATTGTTCAACTCATCATATACAGGAGCAATACGCTCGAAAATAGCTTTTATTTCTGTTGCTGTTGGTGAAATAGAATCGGTCATTCTAATAGTTTGTCAGTTTTGAATTAAATAATTATTAATTATCAATTATCTGAGGGCGAGCAACAATTTTTTCTATAAAAAAACCGAGATGTATTCTTTCACCTCGGCTATCAAATTATGACGATTAGCTAAATTAAATAATTATCAATTATCTATTCTTAAGTAAACCATTCTTGTACTGCTTCTTCTTTAGTATTAGTGTTACGATTTGGAGTTTGACGTTCAAAATTCATGTGAATTGAGCGAGTCTGTTCCCCATCAACCGCTACAGCTTTAATAGGATAGTCAATGATGCCATCTTGGAAAGACATTTGGAAACGGAATGTACCATCAGGATTTAATTTAATTTGGCGATCGCCGATAGTTACAGTTGCATCAGGTTCGGTTGCACCATAAACAATTAATTCTGCATCAGCTACTAACCAGAATTGACGTGGACGAGGAGCAGCAACATCTCCAGAGAATCCTACTCCAGACATATTTAACCCAGACGCATTAGGTACTGCCCACATTCCTACCCCTGAAGGGAAAACATAGGAACTTACCGCAGCCTCTGGTGTTTGCTGCATAGAACCAAATAGTGAACCTGCAATACGCATCGATTCTGTAGCTTGAGTCATACCAAACACAGCATCGTAAAGTTGATTGCCTTTTGGTGCTGGTATTCCCTCAATCATTGCTTCTTTCTCAGCAGGTGATAAGAGTTCATAAACAGTAGCACCCTCTAACTCTTGATTCCACTCAACAGTTACAAAAGCATCTTCAATCCAGTCAGAAGGATATACAGGAGGAACAGTAATTGGCGCAGAACGAGCTAAAATTAACCAACGACCATCAGCACAACGATACCCGATATCAGCTACATAATTGCGATCGCTTACAGGAATAGGTAAATACCATTCTCTTGCCATCTCATCACAAAGATATTCTTGTACGCTATGAGGTGCTTGATGATTAATATCAATATCAGTTACATCATATAGACGTAGGGCTAACTGTTGTCCACCTTGACGGCGTAATTCTTCTTTATGATCATTAGGAATATCCCAGTAAGCGTAAGCCCATTGTGGATCACGAGGCATTAATACAATGCGACTCTCTCCATAACCGTCGGGAAGTTCTCCTAAATCTTGGTCTACAGATGCTAGACTTTCCCTGAGATTATCTTCTTGACCGACTTCAAACTTGGTAGCTTTCACTTGTTGTTCCTCCTCAATGGCTGATGGATTTGGTATAAATCTTTCTAATTCTGTTTGTTGTATTGCTTCTTTTATTGACGCTAGCAATTGTGCTTTACGCATTCTGCTATAACGGAATATTTGATACTCACTCGCAACTTTTCTTAGTTGCCGCAAAGTCATTTCTTCTAGTGGTGGTCGCTCTTTTGCCATTAAGATTACAGCCTCCGATAAATTAGACGGTGTTTAGCTGCTGGCAGCCATGTATAAGACCTTAAAAGCCTGAGAATACAACTCACACTTCCCTAGTCTTTCAACCTTAATTTGCGTCTACTTTTTATATTTAGTTATTTTTTATGTGTGGGAAAGGTCTTAACCACTAAGTTATGTTATACCAGCAAAATCGACTTGGGGATCATTTCTTGCTCAGGTAAAACTACTCTTTCAACGGTTTTATTGCGTTTTGTAATGTTTTTTGTCAGGAATTCTTGACATTTGGGACTCGCTAAAACGATTTTATCCCCACAATTGTCATGATTTGATGACAAAGTTCTTAGTAAAGTTTAATTTTGTTACCCCTAACATAGAAACAATGATCACAATAGCTGCTTGGTGACGAGAGTGATGATTGAGATCGCAGGTAATAGTGAGAAAATGTCTTTAGATTGCCTGATATTGCTATAAAGCTTGTACAGACAGATAAGTAAAGCAGGTTAGAGAGTAGATAAGTTAAACGGAAAATATAGGGAGTGGGGATTTTACTTGTATTCTCATCCCCATCAAATCAACTAAGAATTGGAAGTCACTTCTTTATTTGCTGCTGATTTTAAATAGGCAAATACAGATTTATCCCCCAAATCAGGATCAATTTCTTGAGTCATCTTTCTAATAGCAAAAACACTAAACCCAATAGTCCACACGCCTAATAACAGTTGTTGAGCCTCCACAGGTAATAAACCTGTCATGTGTCCGAGTAATAATAAGGGAACAACTAAGGTAAGAATTTTAGTTTCAGAACGGTTAAAACAGAAAGCTTCTTTAAAATAGATCCCCGTTAAAGCTGCAAAAGTAAATCCTGTGCCGAATAAAGTCAGGGGATGTTGATAAATATAAAGGGCTAAAGGTTCTGAATGTTGCAAGGCGATCGCGCAAGATGCAACTGTACCAATTAACCAAAAGATTTGTAATACTCTATGTAACGCCTTCATATAAATATGAATGTAAATCAGACTAATTCCCAAACCCAAAGAAAAGAGAACAAATAAGGGAGTAATAGCAGGTAGAGAAGCAACCCCCTGAGTAAAGAAAAGATTAGTGGCGATCGCAAAACTAATAGCAGCAATTACTAGCCCAAGACGATAAATAATTACTTCCAGGCGATCACGTTTAGTGACAGTATATTCGCCAAATTGTCCTTGATAGGTTTTTGGTTCTTGATCTAAGATGGCAATCATTTTTTTATTAACTTTAAATTCCTAATTCCTTATCTTTCCAGGATATCTAGTCAACTACAATTTGAATTGAATCAGCCCAATTAATTTTCAATTCTTTGTGAGCATTACCACCATTAAGTGCAATTTCCACCCATCCATGACTCCCAACTAAAGTTACAGCCGAGCCTATAGCCACATCACTATAAGTATTACCCCTATAAATTATCAAGTGATCGTGTACTATGTGCCAGGTTTTACCTTTAACCAAGTCTCCAGCAACATTAGTAATTAAGTTGCCAAAATGATCTATATACTGAATTGAGCCAGTAATTTTTTCCTGATTAAATGCGATCGCAGGATTTTCCAGCCTCACTAAACTATGGAGATCAATTGCTTCACCCAAAGCATCTAAGGGAATACCACTAGCCAAATGCGCCCCTACAGCAGCAAAAATATCTCGACCATGAAAAGTAGTACTAGGTTGTGATACGCGCCAATATTGAGTATTTGTTAATTCCACAGCAGCGATCGCAGGATTTAGTTCCAAAATACCACTAACCAAACCATTATCAGGACAGACAATATACCCTTGAGGAAACTCAATAGCAATACCTCTTCTATTACTTCCCACTCCAGGATCGACTACAGCTACATGGACTGTTTGAGGCGGAAAATAAGGATAAGCAGTTAAAAGAGCAAACCTAGCTGCGACAATATTTTGAGGTGGAATTTGATGGGTTAGGTCGATCACCTGTAATTGTCTATTAATATTGGCTATTACTCCTTTGATGACTCCAACATAAACATCGCGATCGCCAAAGTCTGTTAATAAAGTAATTATCTTGCCCGCAGCCATAGTTAATTGGGTTTTTAATATGGTATTAATTTTTAGTTTTTAGCTTGATATTATTCTTGTTGAATATACTCCGTTGCCAATGAATTAGTTTTTGGCTGTTAGCTTTGGGCTTTTAGCTTTTAAAATTTAACTACTACCTACTACCTACTACCTACTACCTCCTACCTCCTACCTACTACCTACTATCGTCACGTTCTCTTGAGGCGACCTCAAGAGCGTGCGCTCAGGGACGCTTTCCGCGCCTACTACCTCCTACCTACATTGTCCCCTTGTGGGATTTGCGGTTGCGTAGCTGTCGTAGACATAGCTTATCCTTTAGGGCTACCTCCTACCTACTACCTACTATCGTCACGTTCTCTTGAGGCGACCTCAAGAGCGTGCGCTCAGGGACGCTTTCCGCGCCTACTACCTCCTACCTACTACCTACTCCCGTAATCGTCTAACCATTACACAGCTATTCAGTTGCTTTTATGAAGATTTAATTATAAGTATTTCTGAGGATAGTAAAAATGTTATCTTATATATCCATATTACATACACTAAATTAAAAAATAAAAAGTCCACCATGAACAATAAGCGTCAAGAAACTATTAAAAATGCCTATCAGTGCCATCGCGAAAGTATGCGCAAAAGTTTAGATAACCGTTTAGAAGCTGCTAGAGCGACAGGTAATCAGAGATTAATTAAGCAATTGGAAGCAGAGGCTCAATATTTACACCTCTAATTCTTATTAATTTAATTCATTTCAAATTAATTGCGATATCGCGCTGAAATAATTAATCTCAAAGAAAAAGCTGAGATATCTAAATATAAACATGATTGTATATGTATCTCAGCTAATTAAACCTTATAAATTTATCTAAAATTTAGCGAAGGGGCCACCAAGAAACCTTATCACGGGTTGCTCCATATACTGCTTTTAATTCTTCTGGATTAATAACAGTAATTAAATCATTTTGAGAGCCTTTTGATGGTCTAAGTAGACCGACTTTAGTCATTCCTTTTAAAACTTGTTCTACAGTACGATGGTTTAATTGACAAGCCTTAGCAATCATTTCAATAGGTAAATCAAAGACAAACGCACCATCATTTTGAGGTTGATTACCTAATTCTCGCTCTTGATAAATTAAAGCTCTGAGTAACGCTGCTACGGCTTGGGGTGGATAAGTGCTACAGTTAAGTAGATGATATTGAAATTTTTCCTGTAGTTCAAACATTAATCCATAACGTTGACGGAATATTTCAGACTCTTGGTGTATAGAGCGAACTATTTCTAAGGGAATCTTGACTACATCTGCTGTTTTATAGGCTTCTACTAAACTAGGGAAAGAGCGAGAAAAATTACCATAACTAAAATCTAAATTGTGCATACCAAAGGCACTGTTAGCGTAGGTTATAGCAATAATACGATCTAATGGTGTGGTACGAACTACAATGGGACCGCCTTTAATTACTAAATAGAGATACTCTAGGGATGTGTCACTACGGAATGCTGTGTAAACTGGACGACTAGAGTACAGCTTTTCAACAATAAGTTGTTTGGAATCAAGATATTCACTTAGCCAAGATTCATCTAAATTTTTGAACAAAAAATTGTTTTTAATTACATATTCGATAGGGCTGAATTGTTGAGAGTCTTGGGTTATCTTCCTCATATTACTATTATTATTGTTGCTGTTAAAGTCGCAGACTATTTGACCACACAAGGTGGCGAAGGCTGGATCTATTTTTTAAGAAGGATTAATGTTTACTATAAATTAATTTTAAAACTAAACCATAATTTATATAAAATTGAATTAAGATTGTATTTTAAAAATAATGATTTTTATTTGCAACACATTTAGATCTAGTTGATTGAATAAAAATAACTAAATTAATTAGAAGTATAATAATAAGCAAGTATTAAATATTTCTTAAAATAATAGATACTTAGCTTTTCTTAACTATTAATTAGGAAATCAACGATTTAATTGCTTAATTAAGGTCTCTATGTTATCTGCTTGTTTGGTATTTCCCTGGCTTTGATACAATTTAAAAGCCTGATTAAAAGCTGCGCTCGCTTCATCGTATCTGTTTCTTGCTTGTAGAGCAATACCTAACTGATGATAAGGATAAGGATAATTAGGTGCAATTTCAGTTAAACGACGAAAATCAACAATAGCTCTAGAATAATCCTGTTTAGCTAAATAGATCTTGCCCATACCCTCAATAGCTTCGAGTAGATTTAATCTTAAATTTGATGCTTGTTGATATTCCAAAAAAGCCTGATCTAGTTTACCTTGTTGATATAATATATCTCCCATTTGTAGGTAAATAAGATAATTTTGCGAATCAATTTGTTTAGCAAGAGTTAATGTTTGTATACTTTGATCGATATCGCCCTCTTTAAATAAAGCTTTTGCCAACTGTAATTGTAGATCGACTACTTGAGGCTTTTGTTTAATTGCTGTTTGTAAATACGCGATCGCTTCTGGATAACGCTCTTGTTCAATTAAAATACGGGGAATAATAATATTGGCTTCTTCGTTACTCGGTTCTAGTTGTAAAATCCGATCATAAACTTCGAGAGCTTCTGTATATTTCTCTTCTCTCAATAGCACAATACCCAAGCCAAGATAGTTTTGCAGATTATCTGGTTCTAATTCTAGGGCTTTTTCATAAGCTTGGGCAGCTTCAATATTTTTCCCTATATTACCTAAACTAAAACCTAGGGCGTAATATAATTTAGGGTTTTCTGGCGATAAAGCGATCGCAGTTTGATAAGCAGTAGCAGCAGCACGGTAATTTTTACGTAGAGTTTGCACATAACCAATTCCCGAAAAGATTTCAGGGTTTTGCTGATCTAAAGTTGCTGCTTTTTGATAACTTTTGAGAGCTTGGGTATAATCTTGTTGTTCTACATATTTTTTGCCTGCAAGTAATAAATTATTTAATTCCAACTCATTCTCATTGCCTTGAGCAACTATCGTCGGTAGTTGGGCTTTGGCTTCTAACCCGATAAAACATAGCCCGATCGCTATTAAACTTAAAGATACTCGGCGTTTAAAAAATTTCAACAACATAGATTATACGACCATTAATTACGTCAAATATCTCCCAATTAATCAGTAATCAAATATTAACGTCAAATGATTTATTTTCTGGGTGTTAACCAAAAATTCATCGACTTGATGTTTTTTCTTTCTATTTAATTTCTAAAAAAAGTATAGATAGATAAACTTATCAACTAACTATTTGGGTAAAGTGAACTCTGTAAAATCTCTCAATAAGCTCCTCAAACAGCTTCAAGTTTATTCTATCTATAAGTCGCTTCTCTTATGCAACTATCATACTACCGTGAGCAGGTAGAGTCATTTCCAGCTTTTGATCTTTAAAGGTATCATGCCAAGTTAATCTCCCAGATCCATAAACCAAGTTTTGAGGTTGAGATTTCAAGTCAGTGACAACAAAGCTAGCTGTAATAGGATCGCTATTGTTATTGACAGCAATAATAAGTTCTTCTTGTTCTAAGATACGTGCAAAAACATATAAATACTGATCGGCATAAAGAGTTTTATAAGTACCCGTGCGTAAACTAGGATATTGATGGCGCACAGCAATTAACTCCTTGTGAACTTTTAAAATTTCCACATCCCAATTAGCAGCATCAGGAAAAACCCGACGACAGTCAGGATCTTTACCTCCAGTTAAGCCTACTTCATTCCCATAAAAAATACTTGGCGCACCTGGAAAAGTCATCAATAGTAGTGTAGCTAGTATAAAACTATTCTTATCTTCCCCGACAGTGGTAAACATTCGAGGTGTATCGTGATTATCCAACAAATTCAATTGAGCCAGTTGTATTTCCCAGTTATATAACTTCAACAATTCCTCAATTTTGATAGCATATTCAACCGCTGAAATAGGTGGATAAGGTATTAAACCATGCTGACAATATTTTTGTTGATAATTATCTCCGCCAGCAAAAGCAATAGTAGCTTCAGCAAAGGGATAATTCATCACTCCATCAAACTGATCACCATCGAGCCAATAACTAGCATCTTGCCAAATTTCACCAACAATATAAGCTTCTGGGTTAACAGCCTTAACCCGCAAGCGAAATTCTTGCCAAAACCCTGGGGTATCAATTTCATTGGGAACATCTAACCGCCACCCATCAATACCTTGCAAGAGCCAGTATTCGGCAATTTGCATAATATATTCTTTTACTTGCGGATTATCGTGGTTAAATTCAGGTAAGGAGCGATTTCCCATCCAACTTTCATAGTTAGCAGGTTTACTACCATCATAGGCAGATAGTGGCCAGCCATCAATTTTAAACCAGTCTAGCCAGGGAGAATGGGGCCCATTCTCCAAAATATCATTAAAAAAGAAAAAACCGCGACTGGCGTGGTTAAAGACTCCATCTAACACTATTTTAATATCCTGTTGATGGGCTGCTTTAATTAAGGCATCAAAAGCTATATTACCACCCAAAATAGGATCTATCTGATAATAGTCGTGGGTATGATAACGATGATTACAAGCAGACTGAAAAATTGGCGTAAAGTAAATAGCATTAATACCTAAATCTTTGAGGTAGTCCAACTTATCAATTACTCCCCAAAGATTACCGCCTTTATATCCTTGTAAAGTTGGGGTTGCGTCCCATTCCTCATATTTAGTAGCTTCCCAGTGTTCTTTAATATTTGCTTTACCTCTAGCAAAGCGATCGGGGAATATTTGATAAAAAACCGCATTTTTAACCCAATCTGGTGTTTTAATCATAATTTACCCTAAATGATCTCCTAATTATGGTTATTGGGGAAATATTGCTCGTCCATCATCTCCTGTAAAAAGATGAATTTTATTTAAATCTATAGCTAACCAAAGATGATCGCCTATCTCGACTTTTTGCTCAGGTGGTAAACATACAGTTAAGGTGATTTGAGGATCACCTAGCATCTCGGCACTAATATAGGTTTCACTACCTAAAGCCTCCACCAGATTTACTTTAATTTGGATGTTGGCATCATTTGCAGTGGTAGAAGCAGATAAATGCTGTGGGCGAATACCTAAAACTAGCGATTTAATTTTATTTGATTGTAATGGTTGCTTCCAAATAGCAGGTAAATTAAGTTTGAAGTGCCGATGAATTAACTGTGTAGGTGCAATTAAATCTACGGGTAAAAAATTCATTGGTGGTGAGCCGATAAATTCAGCGACAAACTTATTAGCAGGTTTTAGGTATATTTCTAGGGGTGGTGCTATTTGTTGAATTTGTCCATTATTCATAACCGCAATGCGATCGCCCATAGTCATCGCTTCAGTTTGATCATGGGTTACATAGACAGTGGTAATCTTAAGCTGTCTTTGCAATTGCACAATTTGAGCGCGAGTCTGGGTACGTAGTTTAGCATCCAAATTTGATAAAGGTTCGTCCATCAAAAAAACTTGAGGATTACGAGCGATCGCTCTTCCTAAAGCCACTCGTTGTTTTTGTCCTCCAGAAAGCTCTTTGGGTAAACGGTCTAATAAAGATTCTATTTGTAGTAAACTAGCTACATAACATACTCTTTCCCTGACAGCTTTTTCCTTACTTGAGAGATAACGCCAACTGCGGGGTGCATTACGACTGATACTAACTAAAAGATCCTCTAGAATATTTTTCTTAGACGAGGGATCATTACGCCTTAACCCAAAAGCAAGATTATTATAAATATTGAGATGGGGATATAAAGCATAATTTTGGAACACCATAGCAATATCCCTAGCTTTGGGCGGTAAATTATTAACTAGGCGATCGCCTATTTGAATATTACCTCCACTAAGTTCTTCTAATCCTGCGAGTAAACGCAATAGAGTACTTTTACCACACCCAGAAGGCCCAACTAAAACTAAAAATTCGCCATCTCCCACAGTAAAGTTAATATCTCGTAACACACTAACTTGTTTTGATTTGTTTTTAGTGGATGTGAGATCTTTTGTGCGTCTTACCTCTGGTTCAGATAGATCAGGGCGATTTATCCGAGAACGAGAATAGTTTTTATAAACGTTTTCAACTACAACCTTTGCCACTATTAAACCTAAAATAATATTGTTTCAGTTGCTGATGTAATAGGTAGCTTTTAACTTCTGAGCCTTCAAATTATATCCACTACCTACTATCGTCACGTTCGCGCTTTGATCGCCAAAGCAAGCCTGCGCTCAAGGACGCTTTGCGCGCCTACTATTTAATTAAGGTGCTTGTAATCTAATAAACTTATCTTCAGGAGCATAACTACGGAACTCATTACTATCAGCAAAAATAGCCAAAATTTCTAGAGGATAATCTGGTTCTATCTGCAAATCTGCCCAAGGAACGGCAATTTCTAGACATTTATCAAAGACAGCTTCTGCACGACAAGCCCGTATATGCCACTGATGATGTTCTTGAGCTTCTTGTAGCCAAACAGAATCAGTAAATAAATTAATGCCTAAATGATGGCGAAAATTATAATTTAGCGGGGCTTCATTGGGAAGATTAGCAATGGGAGCAGGGCTATTGTGATTAGTCACATTAGGATAGTACCAAAGCAAATGTAATTCTCCTGGGATGTCTTTACCAGGTTGAACTCCTGCTTTAAAATCCAAGCGTAGATAAAAATTACGGTGATCTAAACCATAAAAAATCTTTTGTACAACGCTACTACGGTGCATAGTTCCCCGTGCGCCACCGACTTCGATTCTACCTGCTCGATCCCAATCCTGTTCGTTACCCAAACCGTTAATTATTGGATGAATAAAGCTTTGAGGAGAGCGATCGCCCTTTATTTCGTGTTTATCTACAGATTGATAGATTTTTTCAGGTACAGGTTCATTTAAAGCATGGTAGATAGCACAAATATGTTCACGGAATAATTGGTCAAACATTTCATCTTGATTAGAAGAATGTCCTTCCCCAAACCACCAAAACCAATCTGAACCCTCTGCTGCATAAAGTGCTTCCCAAGCTTGAGGATTTGCCTCTTCGGTTGCTTCAGGATGTCTTGCTAGGGTTTTTCTGGCTTCTGTTAATAGATCCCAAGCACGATTTTTTACAGGATCACCAATCCAAGTAGTAAAGTTACCATCTACCCAAGATCCACTATGTAACTGATGAGCAGGAATTGTCTGTGTTGGCGGAAACTGCTCTATAAATTCATTGACAGTAACCAGTTTAATATTTTCATCACGGCTTAATCTTCCATAAAGAGCTTCCAAAAAAGGCTTGCCATCCTGTTGATAATATTCCCAACAATTTTCGCCATCTAGGGCAATAGTTACTAACCAAGGCTGTTCTAAAGCTGCATCGGGATTAGATTGATGAGACTTGAGCGATCGCGAAATAGCTTCTAAATGCCCAATCAAGTCTGCTGCTGCACGACGAGGACTCATACCACTGTAGGTAAAGCCGATTAAATCCGATAAACGGTGATCGCGAAAAACAATAGCTAAATCTCCGTGTTCGGTTTCCAAACGATAGGGACGATAAAGTAGTTCTGGTTGATAAACATTACCTGCTTCATCTCGATGGAAAAAGCTTCTAATACTCCATCCTAAAACCGCTTCATCGGAGCAAATCCACTTAAAACCCTGTTTACTGATATGAGGTAAAATAGTCGGGCTAACGGACTGCTCAGAAGGCCACAAACCCGCAGGTTCACGTTCAAAACGGTCTATATACATTTCCCAAGCAATACTTAAATGACGGGGAATATCCTCCTCCCAACCAAAACGCAGTTCTGGTAAGGTCATATTGGGTACAGCAACCCGACCAGCATTAGTATCCGCCAACAAAGGTAAAATAGGGTGAGTGTAGGGAGTAGTCGTAACTTCTATCTGTCCCTCATCCTGCATTTTCTTATGTTGAGGAATGATTCGACGAATAATTTCCCGTTGCTTAGAATAAATTCTCTGGCGATCGCTCAAAGTAAAATTCTTACCTTTTTTCAACCAAGCAGCAATTTGTTCATCATCCCAAAATAAAGGATCAATCCAGGCTAAATTATGCCAAGCTAGCAAATCGCTATAATCTTGATCTGTCCAATTATGGAGACACCAATCAAACCCTTTATCTTCCCTCTGATCATAAAGTTGAGCATAACGCGCATGGGGTTCTACTAAGGTGTGATAGTAACCATCAAAGAAATGTTGAATAATATATTGTTTCTCTTTAGGCTTAAGTTGCGCTTCTGGAGTCAGAGCCAAGGCTAAATAAGGATCGATCGCTTCTCCCTCTGCGTAGTCTTCTAGTTGCAGCATTAAAGAAGGTACTAGATTGACTGTTTGATGTAATTTGGGATAACGTTCTAACATTAAGACTAGATCTAAGTAGTCTTTAGTCCCGTGCAGACGTACCCAAGGCAAACGATACTGCCCCCAAGCGTCTGAGTCAGCTTCTCTTGACTTATATAAAGGTTGATGTTGATGCCAAACAAAAGCTACATAGAGAGGATGAGACATAAATCAATCAGCAGATATATACAAGATTAATATAGATCTTTATTTCAAATTACGGTGCTTAAGATAAAAAAAAGACTTAGAGAAATACTAAGTCTAAATAATTAATGAGGGTTTTTTCAGGTTTGTGTAACGTTGTCTATGATTTATCATTGTCTCGTAACTTAATTGCCTACTTTGACGTTACCAAGCGGTAGTCAATTAAACATTCTTTACAAATCTAGTACGTAGAAAGCTACACCACCATTAGCTTCTTTGTTGAAGTTTGGTAGGTTGTTCTCAATGTAACTAACTTCGTTTTGATCGATGGTGAATAGGTGCGAACCTGATTGAGTATTGAGCATCCTAACCACAGGCATAGCGTCGATACCGAGACTTATCGGATCTTCTTTGAAGGCATAGAATTTGACACCTTCGTAGTTGTAGTTCTTGAATTGGGTTTCAATAACATTTTTCTCGTTTTCATCCATAGTGTAGAGATGCGCCCCTGTATCTCTATTAAAGAAGCGATAAACTTCCTCTGTACCTGGAATATCTGCACCAGTTACCGCATCTTTGTTGCTAGATAAAACATTGAACTTTGCTTCTTCGTAATTATAATTAAGCTCACCTCTTTCACTTCTTTGTCTAACAATATTAATTTCATTCGTGTCAGAAGTATAAAGGTGAGTTCCTCTTTGATACTGATAGAAGCGATGTACTGTAGTTGTTTGCAGGTAAGGGGCTACATCAGCCTCTACTAATGAGTAATCTAGGTCTTGTCCATGATTACTATTATTGTTGTCATTAAGCTCTACAACTTTTTTATCAGGATCAATGATCATTCCTGCGTAATACATCCCATCAGCCTTCGACCAAAGGGGATTATTGAGACCTGGTGCGGTATATTGAGCAGTTTTTAGTCCACAATCTTTACTAGGATCTAGAACATCGTTAATGTTATATGTTCCTAAATAGTAATCTTCATCAGCAGAAATATTTTCGTCCGCAGACAGATATAAATCAACCTCAAAACTATCGACTTTGACTGTACCTTTATTGGCAACTGTAAATTCTATGTCGAATTTTTCCCCAGGTTTAATTTTATCTTGAACAACGTCAAAATTAGTACCAACTAAATCTGCTGCATTAAATTTCTGATAGTCTATCCCCTGCGCAGTCAGACTATTGTTTGCTTCAATAGCTTCTGTAACATCATCATAGGGATCTGCTTGTGCGCCCAGATAATATTCTGCTCCATCAGCAAAGCCAGTCCAGTTTTGGGGAATGGTAAGTTTAGTGGTGTTTATACCTGTGCTTGCCCCTGGTGCTAGGGTAATCAGGTTATCATCGCGATCGCCCTGGAAGAAATAGACTTCAGGTACATCTTTAAGGCTTAAATTATGATGATTATCTAAATAATCTTGCTTAAATAGATAAAAACCAACAGCAGAATACTTTGCTTCTGCACCACCTTTATTTATGATTTCGTATTCTACGGTAATCTCACTACCTGGTTTACAGTTTTCTGGAGCTTTAAAACTAGTGACAACTAGGTCGGCTAAGGGATTAGTGGGCGCATCTATGGTAATCTTTTGATAGTCTTTTGTTGCCCCAGTCAGACTGTTATTAGTTTCATTACTTTCTGCTACTTCACTATAAGGATCTGATTCCAAACCCAGATAATAATCCCCATTCCCTGAATAACCTTTCCATTCTGAAGGCAGAATTAGTTCATTGCTTATTTTTGTTGTTTGCCCTGGTAGTAAGGTAATTAGGTTATTATCCTTATTGCCCTGGAAGAAATATACTTCAGGTACATCCTGTTGGCTTAAATTAGACTTAGTCGCCAGATAATCTTTATTAAACAGGTATAAACCTGCTGCAAAATATTTTGCTACCGCATTACCTTGGTTCGAGATTTCATACTCTACTGTAATCTTTTCACCAGCTTTTGAGATCTGTGGAGCTTTAAAACTAGTTCCTAATAGGTCTGCTGCACTACTTTCAATGACAGGCGACTCTTCATTTGCAGGCGTTACTTCAATTATTTCTTCTTCAGAAATACCTAAAGAACTACTTGTTAGATCTATTGCCATAAGGTTTATTATTTTTAATACTCCGCGCAACTATAATCTATTTCATGTTATTAAGTATTGCTTAGGATCGAAAATAGTATTTATTCTATTCTTTTTATATTTTTTATATAAAGTTTCTTTAAACTTTTGGGTGATTATACTAATTTATAATCGCTTAATATCAGACATATATTGACTTTTACTTGACAAATACTATATTGCTCTGGGCATAAATATTGAATATTTTTTTCCCTCTCTTGAATAATACTTAACTATTTTTACTAATCTATACCACTCCCTCCGTAAAGACCCTTAATAAACAATTGGATAAAATAATTACGTACTTGTACGCATCTTTTTATTTAGGTATTATTTAAGTATATAACTGTAATTTTGAACAACTCTACATGAATAATAGCGATTTATTAATATCTAAAACATATCTATTTTTAAGAGTAAATCTGAAAATTTTTTTTTATCTCATTTAAATTTTATAAGTAGCTTTGCACCATAACTTATAAAGTAAAAACTATTAAGAATGTTTGCTATTTTTTTAGTCGCCACTAATTACTAAGTATGGCTTTTTATTGATACCTATTTACTTGATATTATCCTTGAGAATTACCTATTACCTGCTTTTTCAGATAACCTCTAAACTTTTTTAAACTACGTATTTACCCCTCTTCAACGACAGAAGTGCGCGTCATGTTGGTCTAAGTGAAGCTTTTTTAGCTTAATTTCAGATATATTAGTACTTAATCGAGCCATTATGAAAGGATATAGCAATGTCAGGGAATACTGATATCTTGAAAGCCGTGTCGTTATATATATAGTGCAGGATATTATTACATAATAGCTATACGCTTTCCACTGATCATTAATGACCGTTAATTAATCAAAATTTAGCATTGCTTTAATTATAATTGCCAAAAACACTTAAAGAAAAAGAAGCACAATCACTAGACGTGCTTCCTTCAACTATATTACCGAGTTGATGGCAGTAAAAGATAGATTATCTGTTACTACCATGTTTATTATTCCATAGGTATCTGAGAATTTGATTACCTTTATTCAATCTTTAGTTATCAATAATTCAGATGTATAGATATGTATAGGAAATAAATATTTAATTAATTGCTATTTAAAGATTTCTTTTCTCACGAGCAATCATTTTAGCAGCGATCGCGCCACCAATAAATCCGAATAAATGCCCTTGCCAAGAAATACCGATGCCACTCGGCAATACACCCCAAATTAGACTACCGTAAACAATAGCGACAAATACTGATAAGGATATGGAAGGTAAGTTTTTTTGAAAAAAGCCCCGTAGTAATAAAAAACCTAAATATCCATAAATTAAAATACTAGCACCAATATGAACTGAATTAGGTGCGCCAAATAGCCATACACCTATCCCGCCTACTAATGCACTAACTACAGAAACAATATAAAAATCACTTCTCTGCTGAATCATAGTTAACCATCCCAAGGTAATAAAAGGAATGGTATTGGCTATCAAATGTCCGAAACCACCATGGAGAAAAGGCGCAAATAAAATATTTATTAAACTTGCTGATTGACGTGGATGGATACCATATATATCTAAACCACCTTGAAAAACACTAACATCAAGTATTTCTATTCCCCAAAAGATAGCAACGCAGATAATTAAAACTTTAAATTCTTTCAAGACTAGTTTTTTTTTTCCCGATCTTCGATAATAGCTACTCATATTCAATTCTACATTATGTACCTATAAATGTTGCGGATCTAGCCCGACGGTGATTATTTTTTAGCAAGACAATGAAGTGAACAGTATATTTATGAATAAGGAATAACACTCAGATTAAGCTCTGAGAAATTGTCAAATTATAAGATTTATTAAAAAAAATGAAATATACAAACTGCTTAATTATGTCTATGAGCAGCCCATTTTGTCGAGTCGTTAACCAATCATGTTTAAGTTAGTGTGTAAAAAATCAAGTTAAAGAATTATGATATATATCAACGCCATCTACTCTTAGGTTTTGCTTGTTGGTTATACATAAAAAACCTGTTCAGGGATAGATAAAACATAAAAATTAATATTTATAGAGAAAATAAAATATTTTTCTCAGGGTAGAATATTTTCAGATTAGGAGGAATTAAAATTGATGAAAAGATTGTTAGGCATTATAGCTGCATTGTTATTGATTGTAGGCTCTTGGGGGTTTGCAGGTGAAGCCCTAGCACAGGAGATTGGGTTGTTTACTGTACAGCCTTCAACACTATTAGCTCGCGTGAATACAGCAGATGCCAAACGTCAAGAATTAGTTAAAGGCAAACTAGATTTAAACAATAGCCACGTGCGAGAATTTCGTCAGCTACCAGGATTTTATCCTAATCTAGCGAGCAAAATTATTCAAAACGCGCCTTATGATAACGTCGAAGACGTATTAAATATTCCAGGCTTGAGTGACAGCCAAATCGAACGATTACAAGCAAATTTAGATAAGTTTATCGTCACAGATGTAGAAGCATCTATGAATGCTGGAGATGATCGTTATAACCCTGGATTATACTAAATCGCCATAATTATCGTATTGATTTTTGTAACCACGTTTGCTGATCTGACGTGGTTTTTTAGTCATCGGTACTGCGTCTTAAAAAGACGGAGCCAAGACTTGACTGCAAAGCAATCACTATGTGGCATGATCAATCCCAATTAATCAAAATATGTCAAATTAATTTAAATTGAATTATTCTAAATTCGATGTTGTAGTAGTAGGTTCGGGAGCAGCAGGGCTTTACGGGGCATTATGTATCCCAAAAGGGTTAAAAGTTGCTCTAATTACTAAAGATATGCTGAATACAGGAGCAAGTGACTGGGCGCAGGGGGGTATTGCTGCTGCAATTAGTACTGATGATTCACCGCAATTACATTTAGAAGATACTTTAAAAGCTGGGGCGGGATTATGCGATCGCCAAGCTGTAGAGTTTTTAGTTGAAAATGCTGCTGATTCAATTCAATCTTTGGTGGAAATGGGTGTGGCTTTTGATCGACACCAAAGTCAGTTATCTATGACTTTAGAAGCTGCCCATTCTCGTCCACGAGTACTTCATGCAGCCGATACTACAGGTCGGGCAATTGTAGCAACTTTAGCTCAACAAGTATTACAGCGCGAGAACATTGAGGTTATATCTCAAGCATTTGCTTTAAAATTATGGATTAATGAAGAGACGGGCAAATGTCAGGGAATTAGTGTATTAAAAGATCATGCCATTACTTGGATACAAGCTTCAGCCACAATTTTGGCTACGGGGGGTGCAGGACAAGTCTTTGCTCAAACTACTAATCCTGCGGTAAGTACGGGGGATGGTGTAGCGATCGCTTGGCGCAGTGGTGCAATTATTAGAGATGCAGAATTTGTACAGTTTCATCCTACAGCATTAACTGTTCCTGGTGCGCCTAGATTTTTAATTAGCGAAGCAGTTAGAGGAGAGGGAGCGCACTTAATTGATCAACAAGGAAGACGTTTTGCTTTTGATTATCATCCAGATGGCGAATTAGCCCCTAGAGATGTAGTTAGTAGGGCTATCTTTACCCATCTGGCAAAGACTGGGGAAAGCCAAGTTTATCTAGATTTAAGACCAATTGAACCTGAAAAAATTCGTTACCGTTTCCCTAATATTATTCGTGTCTGCCAACATTGGAATGTGGATTTATTTACTAAACCAATTCCCGTAACTCCTGCTGCTCATTATTGGATGGGGGGAATTGCTGTAGATACTAAAAATAAAACGTCGATTTCTGGGCTATATGCTGTTGGTGAAACTGCTAGTACAGGAGTACATGGGGCTAATCGTCTGGCGAGTAATTCTTTGCTTGAATGTGTTGTATATGCTTCACAGCTTGCTAAATTAGAAGTGGATGAGGAAGAAAAAATCACGCCAAGTGAGACTTTGACTGTTACTGATAATTGGGTTGAGCATTTAGAATTAGTCAACTCAATTAAAAATCAACTTCCTGATCTTATGTGGCATAGTGCAGGAATATGTCGGACTCAAGTAGTTTTAGATTCAGCGATCGCTACTGTTATTGAATGGCGATCGCAATTACTTAGTTTACCTCTTAATCAATATGTCCTCAATTTGTTACCACAACAAGCTATTGAGTTTAATTCTGTTGAGGCAGAATCTCAATTAAAACTATATGCAGAAACTCTAAATTTACTTGATATTGCTTATCTGATTCTCAAAAGTGCTGCATTTCGCACCGAAAGCCGAGGTGGACACTATAGAACGGATTATCCTAATACTTTAGCAGCTTGGTCAAAACATACTATCATTCAAGGAAATAATCTTAGTTGTGTTGATATTTAGTTGCTTTTAGGGTTAGTTTATTTTGTACCGTAGGCAATTAGGGGTCAGGTAGTAGGCGCGGAAAGCGTCGTCACGCACGCTCTTGAGGTCGCCAAAGCGCGAACGTGACGATAGTAGGTAGTAGGTAGTAGGTAGTAGATAGTAGATAGTAGGTAGTAGGTAGTAGGTAGTAGGTAGTAGGTAGTAGGTAGGAGTCAGGAGAAGCTAAAAGCTAAAAGCTAATAATTAAAAGCTAATAACTAAAAAGCAAAGAGATTTTATCATCCATCATGATTATTGCTATTTAGGTTTGTCCACCCTACTTTCTGTTTTTACTAGTTAAAGGGCGGATAACGATGTCTTGTTGCTATATGTATCAGTACACCTATATTATTGGCAATTAGAGGCTAGAGGATCAGTAGCTACTAATTCAATTTCTCCTGATGGGGATTTAATTAAGGTATCTGCGATCGCAATTGTGTTGGGTTGTGACTTTTTAGGAAGTTGTGTGAGATTACCATTGTTTGAGTTGATAAAAGCGTTTTGAGTAGTAATTGGGCAAGCTACTGTATTTACGGGTGTGATAGTAGCGATTTGTTCTGGTAAAATACTTGAAGGTAATTGTTGTTCTAATTTCGATGGTTTAATTACTACAGTTCCATCTGCACCTAATGGAGAATTATCATCACCTGAAGGTAATTGTTCTTCTGATTTTGGTAGTTTAATCACTACACTACCATCTATACCTAGTTGAGAAGCAGCATCAATACTAGAAGATAAATCAGTAAATAACACCTTAGTAGCAAGATCAATTTTACCGCCAGACCCTTCTACAGCATTAGCGAAAATATTAGAATTGTTACGCAGGGAAACTAGATCGTTGTTATTAATAGTGATATTACCACCATTACTATTGCTGTTTTTGGCTGAGGTACTAATCAAACTATTATTATCTAGCAAAAGATTATTAGAATTAATTTGAACATTACCACCCTGTGAAACTGTAGACTCAGAAAGTATTTGTCCATTATTAGTATTAATTTCTGCCACTTGTAAAGCGATCGCGCCTGCATTACCTGTTGCAGTTGCCGAAGCATTGATAGAGCCACGGTTAACTACATTTAACTCTGGAGTGGTTAAGTTAATGTTTCCGCCATTTCCTGCACCTTTGGTTAGAGTACTGATAGTAGCATTTGATCCATCAATGGTGATTTTGCCTGGAGCATTAATATTAATCATACCTCCAGATTGAGCGTTAGCATCTGCATTGATACCTGTAGGATTATTGCCCCCAGTTTCCCTAATATCGATGGAATTGGCGTTAATTTCAATTGTTCCTGGTTTGCCTGTACCTGGATCTTTATTAGCGTTGCGAGTGGAAAAGTTTGATACTGAAATAGTACCGCCATCAGTAACTTTTAATCCTTCGGTACTGATTTTAATATTACCAGCATTACCAGAGCCTACTATGGCATTACTTAAAATACCACTATTACCCTCAGTTGTAGTTCCTGTTACTTCTATTTGTTTGGCATTTATGGTTAGATTACCTGCATTACCATTTCCTGCACCCACAGTAGCAGAACTAATTTGCCCACCATTAGTTACAGTTAGGTTATCTGTATTTAAAATTAAATTTCCACTATCTCCACCATTGACTCCAACAGTATTAATTAAACCTGTATTTAAATTGACATTTTTACTTTGAATATCTATATTGCCACCATTGCCTAAAGATAAACTTCTTGTAGAAATTGCTGCGAAATTATTAACTGTCAGATTTTCAGCTTTAATATTAATATTGCCACCATCACCTAATTGTTCCTGGGTATACTCTAAACCTGAAGTATTTAGAATACCTGTAATATAATCTTCGGGTTTAGTCGCATTAGTAACAGTAATATTCTTAGATTCAATATTGATTTCTCCAGCTTGTCCTGTACCATTTGTAGAAGCAGTGATTTGTCCAGAATCTGCAACAGTTAAACTATCGGATTTAATGTTAAGTACTCCACCTTTACCTGTTCCTTCATTACCGACTGCAATAAAAGGACTATATATGAAATCATCGACTCTATCGAAATCGCTTACTTTGATTAAGTTAGCATTTAAATTAATTGTTCCACCTTGGCTACTTCCATAACTAGATGAGGCGATCGCAGCACCTTTTACAACGTTTACTGTCTCTGCATTTATATTAAGTAAACCGCCTTTTCCAATATCTCCAGAATCTATAATTATGGAGCTACTATAATTATTTCCGCTTCCGATAATATCTACTTTACTAGCGTTAATATTTATTGTGCCACCATCTCCTTCGCCATTGGTAGAAGCACTAATCATACCCCCTTGATCTATATTTAAATGATTAGCATTAATGTTAATCGTACCGCCAAGTTGAGTAGAAGTTTCAGTATTATCGGTGCTAATAAAGCTAGGAAAAGGAATAGCAGATTCTCCCATCACTGTTAAAGTTTCTTTGGCATCTAGATTAATAGTTGCAGGAAGATTATCAAATTCACTTAGAGCAATTATGGCACTTCCATCACTAAGGGAGATATTTTTAGCTGTAGCGTTAATTATTCCTTGATCTGGTGCATCTATACTAGCAGCATTGATTAAATTAAGATCGCCAAAACTCGTTACTTGCTCTAAATTAAAACCATTATCTGTAAAACCAACTTCACCACTGGTTACTGCTGCTAAATTTATTTGAGAACTAGTTATATTGCCACCATCTAAATTAAAGTTTCCTGCAATTAAATTAATAGCTGAATTAGTTAAGCCTGTAGGTTTGTCGGTAACATCTGGGGCGTAAAAGTCATTAAAGAATAAATTATTTCCAGTACCGTTAACAGTAATTGATCCTGGTTCTCCTCCAAGTTGTACACCTGTGGGTAAAGATACTGTAAGGATAGAATTTTCAGGGGTAACGGCGTTAAATTCACTACCATCGGCAAATTTGACACTCGATGCTGTAGTGGCTGTAAAAGTACCACCAATATTGAGAGAAGCATTTTCACCAAAGATAATGCCATTGGGGTTAATTAGAAAAAGATTAGCATCGCCAACAGCACTAATAAGTCCATCGATATCGGATACATTACTTCCTGTAACACGACTAAGGATATTAACGATATCAGCAGCATTATTAAATACCGCCTCACTACCAGTGGGTAAAGAAAATTCTTCAAAACTATGAAAAAGATTACTCCCTGACTGAGTACCACCTGTTATTGTATGGGTTTGATTTTCTGTATTAACAACAGAAGGAGTAACGATAGTTGTATCTGGAACAATTTGTGCAGTCGCAACTTGGGGGATGCTAATTAAACTCAATAAAAATACTAAATTCTTTTTCATGGTTTTAGTAGAGATAAATCTGCGTGTAGATAATCCTAATTAGAATTGTTGACTTTAAAATATTTAGAACCCGTATTTGAAGTTAAAAGTGACAGGTTGATTGTCTGCATCAACGTCTTGTAAAGGAATACCCCAATCAAGTCTGGCTTTAAGGCGATCGCCAAATGCTGCAAAGTTTAAACCTAAACCCACTGATACTAAGGAGTTGGTGTTTAAATTTAAATTGTCATCATCGTTCCAAACACTACCATAGTCAATAAACGGGGCAATTTGAAGCAAACCATCGATTTTTTGCCATTTAGCCACGGGAACTCTTGTTTCTGCCGATAAGACTAAGGCGTTATCACCTAACAGCAGATCTCGACGATATCCTCTAACTGTATTGCTACCACCTAGGCGAAACTGTTCTAGAGATACTATTGCAGAGGGTGATAGCTGTAGATCTCCGCGTAAGATTAGAGGAAAGTTATCATTTAAGTTGCGTACATACTGAGTTTGACCAAGCCAGTTAAAAAACTTGCCATCAGGTAAATTATTATTAGTTACAGTGGCATCAAAAGCGTCAATTCCTAAACTAAACTGCGATCGCGCTGCTAAAATACTCTTGTCACCACGATTAGTATAATTTTGAGCAAAACGTAGGGCTGTTACATTGGTATTTCCTTGCTCATCCGCACCTAAAGCTAGTGCAAAAGGGGAATTTAGTAATGTTGTTTCGCTGTGCTGGCGAGTTAGCTGGAAAGATAAATTCAATTTATCGTTATTTTTCGCAAAAATATCTTGAGCTAGCCCTAAACTCCAAAAGTTTGATTTACTCTTAATATCTAATGGATTAAATATTTCTTCAATTACATCGTTATTATTGAAACCATAGTTAAAACTAATTTTACCTCGATTACTGTAGGGTAACTGATATCCAAAATCAACACTATCAGAACCTTTGGAATTAAAATAACCAACGCTGATACTATCACCAACACCTAAAAGATTTAAATGCTTAAGTTTAGTACCACGGCTAAAAGTACCCGTTGCAGGAGATTTTTGGTTATTAAGTTCTAATCCAATATTTTACGGTTTAGCTTCAGTTACAGTAATATCTAAGATGCTCTCACCTGGCTTATTTCCTACTGCAAGTTCAGCAGAAACGTCTTGAATTAAGGGATCTTGGCGTAAGACATAGAGTTGATCTTTTAATTGTTCAGCTTGTAGGGGAGTTTCTAATTTACCAAGGCGAGCGCGTACATATTTTTCTGATAAGTGAGATAAACCATTTACTCTTATTTCCCCTATCCCTCCTTCTAACACTATTATATTTACCTTGCCATTTTTAATTTTTTGAGGTGGAATATAAGCCCCACTGTTGGGATATCCTTTATTGATATAAAGTTGCGAAATTTCCTGTTTAAGTTGATTGAGTTGTTGATAATTTAAAGTTCTTCCTTGATATTTTTTTGCCAACTGCTTAATTTCTGGCTGCAAAATACTATTACCTGTAATCTCTATTTTACGAGCCTTAAAATTAACTTCTTTATTGATAGACTCTTCTAGTTTTGTTGCCGTGGAAATTTGCCCCGTAGTTTCTTGGCTTAATCCTGGATTACTGAGTAATAAATCTATTGTTAATAAGGCACAGGTAGTCAAAATTAAACTTTTACAAGTCATAAATTATCCAAAATTTATTCATAGCTAATCCAGACTTATTTTAAAATTCTAATGTTTTAGTAACCTGAGTATATTCAACTATCTTTCATTGAGAAATTATTATTATTAAGATATGTAAATAATTTAGTAAAAGACTAAAAAAAATAAATGATTGTTACAAAAATATCAGAATAAATTAACATTTGTATTTTATGTACTGAGATTGATAAACAATTAATCTGTTACTTAATAATTAATAAAGATGTTAAATTAATCTAATTGAGATACTTAAAATCATTGAGGGTAATTAGTACCTAAATAGAATTAAATATATATAGTGGAGAAAAAGTTAGAAGCAAGGGTGTAATTCAAATACACATAAACATAGTCCAAATCACGACAAACCACTTGGTATTCTGACCCTAGAAGCAGGACAATATTAATAGTCTTCTTTAATCACATCTAAAAAGTATTAATTAAAATTATTTATGTCAGCAACTGAAAATAAAGCTAATTTACGGCGCAACCTCAAAGAAAATGGATCTACAGTAATCATCGCCTTACTATTAGCCTTTTTAATTAGAGTTTTTATAGCTGAACCTCGTTATATTCCCTCCGAGTCCATGTTTCCCACTCTAGAAACTGGCGATCGCTTGGTAGTAGAAAAAGTTGCCTATAAATTTCATCCCCCAAATAAGGGAGACATTATTGTTTTTGAACCACCCGCACCCTTAAGACTTTTAGGTTACGAAAAAAATCAAGCCTTTATCAAAAGAGCGATCGCTACAGGGGGAGAAACTGTTGCTATTAAAGATGGTGTTGTCTATATAAATAATCAACCTTTATCTGAGGACTATATTGCTGCGCCACCAGAGTATGAATTGATGCCTGTAACAGTGCCAGCAGGACAATTATTTGTTATGGGAGATAACCGCAACAACAGCAATGATTCTCATATTTGGGGATTTTTGCCCACAGAGAACGTTATCGGTCATGCTATCTTACGTTTTTGGCCACTAAATAGGATAGGAACAGTTTAGACCAGATTTTTAGATCTTGCTTTGATAACAAAGTCAAAAGTTGCAATTTGATACTTTTGCAAAACGGTCTAAACCACGTTTATATATTACATATCTTTACAATAGTTACTGCTTACCAAATTGTCTTTGATAAACAATTTCTTCCTTATCCGACTCTAGCTTAATATCAGAACGAGGATATGCCACACACAACAAAGCATATCCCTCTGCTTGTAATTCTGGTGAAACACCCATACCATCACTTTGTTCTACCTCCCCTGAAAGTATTTGAGCAGCACAAGTGGTACAAACTCCTGCACTACAGGAAAAAGGTAAATCGATACCTGCATCGAGAGCAGCGTTTAAAATACTTTGTGATGGGGGAACTTGAATAGTATGGGTTTGACCTTGGTGATTTATTTCAACAGTATAGGTGTTAGACATCTATCGAATAGGAATTTTGCTAAACAAATTTAACTAAGATTTATTATCTTCTCACAATCTGATCTTTAATTAATCAATGCAGTCAGATTAGCAATGTTTAAAAATGTATGCTTTAACAATTCCAACTATTATCTATATAGCCAAAATTCCTTGTAAGAGGGTGCGGAATTCACCTTTAGGATGACCACCCTTAACCTCGCCAATAATTTCAAAATCAGCTTCGGGTGACTGACAAATAATATAGGTGGGCCAACCCATATCTTTTTTATCGGGGTATTGTGCCATTAAAATTTTACGATACTTACGGTAGGTAGCTGTATCTTGCATTTTTACATCGATAAAATCTAGATCTAATTCTTTGGCAACCTTAGCATCATAAAAAGACATTTTATGACACACCCCACAGTCTTCGGAAGAAAATTTAACTACTGCTTTAGTCATGATTAATAACTGAAAATTTAAATGATTTTTAATAAAATTTTAAAGGATTATAATTAAGAATTTACGAAAATTTCCTGAATTTTGCCAGCTTCAACTCCTAATATCTGTGAATTTTGTGTCCAATCATGGTTAAAAGAGTCTATGTGGGTGGTGGTAATAATAGTTTGAAAGCGATCGCCTATGACTTCTAAAAGTTGTTTTTGACGGTTGGGATCTAATTCTGCCAAAACATCGTCTAACAGTAATAGAGGCGGTTCTCCTACTATCTCTTCGATTAGTTTTAATTCAGCTAGCTTTAAGGCTAATACTAAAGTGCGTTGTTGTCCTTGAGAACCATAATAACGTGCAGGGGTTTTATTAATAGTAAATTCAATTTCATCTCGGTGTATGCCTACTACACTTTTTCCTTGGAATTGTTCGGCAATACGACGCTGTTCTATTTTATTTAAAAAAGCTTGTTGGACTTTGCTTGCTTCGTCTTCTGTCCATTCGACGTTAGGCAAATAATTAATTTCTAAATGTTCATCCCCACTGATCCGCTTGTGCCAATATTGCGCGATAGGCGATAACCTAGCAATTACCCTCGCACGTCGTCGAGTTATCCTAGAACCTGCTGCTGCAAGTTGTTCATCCCATAGTTTTAATTGGGGTTCGTAGTCTTGAATAGTATTGGCATCTTCATCTAATGATTGCTGTGGCTGGGTACGTATTTGTTTTAATAGGGCATTACGCTGACGCAGCACTTGATTATATTGTTGTAGAATGCTGGCATATATCGGTTCTAATTGTATTAATAACCCATCAATCCAATTACGGCGAGAATCTGGCGCACCTCGAACTAAATCTAAATCGAGACTGGAAAATTGAACTGCATTAAGTATGCCTAAAAAATCTAACTGACGACGAAGAGATTCTTGATTAATGGCAACGGTTCGTCTTCCCTGTTTACGCAAGGTAATACTAAGTTCACTTACCCCATAAGCGCGTTCTACGGTGGCTACAATTTGACCAAGATCAGCAGTTTCTAAGACTAATTCGCGATCGCGACTGGTACGATGGCTTTTAAGGGTTGCTAGTAATTCTATCGCTTCTAATAAATTTGATTTTCCTTGGGCATTATTGCCTACTAAGATAGTTTTTCTGGCTGTAAATTCTATCGAGCGATCGCGATAATTGCGAAATGAATGCAAATGTAGCCTTTTTAAATACATTGATTAATAGATAATTAATATTTGATATGTGAGGGTCAGCAACAGTCAAAATTGTTTTTTCTCTATTGCTCAACAAATCTATTACTTGCATGAGTTTAAAGTACAATAATCAATTTTATGTTCATGCAAGAGATTTATTAATTATCTATCATTAAAACTATTCCCCCACTGAGGAAGCAAATTCTGGTTGTTGTTGACTTTGGGCTAACTTTTCTTTATCCTGACGGCGTTTTTTAGCATATAGCTGGATACTAGCAACCATTGCAATTACTAACGCTACAACCAACCAAGTAGTTATATCCAAAGGTAAATTATTTTTAAATACTGCGAGTAAAACTATCAGTACTAATAAAATTGTTGGTGCTTCATTTAAGGCTCTAAACTGCTGTCCTGTCCATTGACATTCCCCCGCAGCCAGTTTTTTCATAATTCTTTTACAAAAATGATGATACCCTATCAAAAGCAGCACAAAGGCTAATTTAATATGCAGCCAACTAGATTTTAAGATTTCTGGTTCAGTGGAAATTAAACCTATTGCCATCGCCACAGTAACCAACATTCCTGGCGTAGTGATAATACTGTAGAGGCGTTTTTCCATCAACTCATACTGCTTTTTAAGAATGCTGCGCGCTGGTTCAGGTTCTTGTTCCGCCTCCGCATGATAAACAAATAAACGCACCAGATAAAATAAGCCAGCAAACCAAACCACCACACCAATTAAGTGAAATGCTTTAAACCAATAATAAGCCATAAAAAATTTTCAAAATTCAGTGTATAATTTGCAACAGTGTAAGATAACGGGACTGGCCAGATTTGAACTGGCGACCTAGCGCTTCAGATTTGTGTGAGTTTCCCCACTCTCTGGACTATTCCTTCACCCTGGGCAATGAATATTATTGATTGCCTTTAGGTGGTGGCCGTTGTGTTGCAGGTCTTCTAATTGCTAGGGTAATTCTGATTAAGCTTCGATTTACGCTAGTGTCCTGATTTTTAACCTACAACCAGTCTCTGCACCTTCTCTACCAGGAAAATATAGAGCTTGGCTCAAGATTACCATGATTACTGATTTGAGGTCAGTAACTTTAGGCTTCCTTGAATTTGACCACATTCACTGATGAAGTTTCCTTCCATAGTGCCCGATCTCCAGGAGGCGCTTGCTCTATCCTACTGAGCCACAGCCCCTTGTCTACCTTAAAAGTTTAATAAAATAATTTAAACTATAAATCACAACATAAACTAGGATAGAAAACCATTGGTTAATCACCGTATTTTTGTATATAAAACTTTACTAAATTAATAAATATTGCAACATCGATTCACGTTTAGGTAATTTAAAGAAAAAAAATTATTATCGATTCAGTAAATAAATAATAAATATACTCAGGAGTAGTTTACTTTGAATTATTTGACTTTACTTGCAGCAGCATCAGTACCCCATACCGTTTCTTGGAGTCCTAAAGTAGCAATAGTTATGATCATTTGTAACATTGTAGCGATCGTTATTGGTAGATTTACTATCCAACATAAGAATGTAGGGCCCAGTTTACCAGCTTCTGGTTTGTTTGGAGGTATGGGGCTTCCTGCTCTTTTAGGCACAACTAGCTTAGGTCATCTTTTAGGAGTTGGCGTTATCTTAGGACTAGCTAATACTGGTGTATTTTAGTGCTTAATGCTCAATAATTTATTTTTAGGAATTGATCAGCAGGTATTAACTCCTAAAATTTTATTCTGGTGTTGCTAATTTGGGTATTTTTTTGTTTTAAGCAACAAGGCGCGATCGCCATAGTTACTATCTATCGGCAGTTTTAAATTATTTTGCTTGTCTATTAGATAGAGTTTGCTTAAATGGTTGATCAATTGAAGTGATACATATATTTCAAATACCTTTTTTTGGGCAACACCTTATTTTAAAAATATATTAATAAAACCTACAATTTCTTATCAGTTTCGCTACGACTGACCTAAGTATTTTTTCTAGATAATCTGAATTTTTGCTACTTCTACGCAATTTCTCTGATTTACGTTCTCGGCTATTAAAAGTTATGGTGAGATTTAGTTATTTTAACTGAAAATAATATTTAAAGCTTTAAATTATCAGGGAATAAATTAATTAAGTATAACTAATGAAAGCCCTATTATATTTTTGCTACAAGCCGAGGAAAAGATTTTGAGTTTGCTTTCTCAAAGAAAGATGAAGGAATTAAGGTTGCACTTATCCTTTAGTTCGCTAAAAATATATATTTATATTATTCTTGCTGGTTTAAGTAGTTTATTAGCTTTCCTTTTATTCCAAAAAAGCTTACCTATAAACAAGCAGCAAACAAAAGAATATTATCAGGCATTACAAACAGCAAAGTTAGAAGTATTTAATTTAGAAAAAGATTTAATTAAATTTCAATATTTTCCTATTCAATTTACCGAAATTCTGAGTTTACAGTTAATTAAAACTCAAACTGCTTTTAATAAGTTAACAGACATACCCGATTTTTATTCTCCAGTTCAACAAAATATTTTAAATAATAAATTAGAAACACAGCTATTATTATTAACATCTAAATCAACGGTTGTCGAGCAGATTCAAAACGCCCACGCTCAGTTAGAAGTCGCTTGTCAAGCTATTTTTACCCTCAATAAAGAATTAGCTAATAATCCTAGTATTTTGAGCGATAATTTAGTTGTCAATAGTCAATTATTTTCTCTAGTTGAAGAGTTATTAACTGAGGCTGTTGTGACTTGTCAAACGGCAAATCAAACCTTATCTCCAAGCTTTAAAAACAAAATTACTAAGTTAGAATTATTGCTCCAGCTAAAATCAACAGATAATATCAATAAAAATTTATTTGCTTTTGATAGCTTAATTAATTATCTCAAAACTATAACTAACCAAAAACAAATATTACAAGATTTATTTAAAGAAATACAATTAAGTGAACTAGAAGATAAATTAACAATTCTGGAAATAGAATATCTTGAACAATATCAAGCAGCTTCGGTACAAGTTAATAAATATAGACTTATCAGTGCCTTATTAATATTTATAATAATAATTGTTATAGCTTATAAAATAATCAATAATTTAGCTAGAACTAATCGTAGTATAGTTAAAGTTTTAGAAGGTTTCACACAAGAATTAGAAAGCAAAGTAGAACAAAGAACTGCACAATTAGAAACAAGTATTCAAAATACAGAAGCAGCATTAGCACAAGCTCAAAATGCCAATAAAGCTAAAAGTAGATTTCTGGCAAACATGAGTCATGAATTGCGGACTCCCTTAAACGCAATCTTAGGATTTACTCAATTAATGTCTCGTGATAGTACTATAGGTAAAGAGCAGCAAGAAAATTTACAAATTATTAATCGTAGTGGCGAACATCTCTTAAGACTGATAAATGACATCTTGGAAATGTCCAAAATAGAAGTAGGTCAAATAACTTTAAATGAAAGCAAGTTTGATCTTTATGCAATGCTCAAAAGTTTAGAGGAAATGTTACGTTTAAAAGCTAGAGCCAAGAATTTAAATTTAATTTTTAATATAGATGATAACGTTCCTAATTATATTTATACTGACGAAGGCAAACTACGTCAAATTATTATTAATTTACTAGGAAATGCTCTAAAATTTACAGAACAAGGTTCGATTACCTTAACAGTTAAACTTCAAAAAAATAGTCACCCAATTAAAGATAAACTGTATTTTATTTTTACAGATATCTATTCACTTTTTTTTGCCGTTGAAGATACTGGCCCAGGTATTGAACCAGAAGAAATGCAATTATTATTTTGCCCCTTTGAACAGACAAAAATAGGTCGTATTTCTAATGAAGGAACAGGCTTAGGTTTATCTATTTGTCAGAAATTTGTAGATTTAATGGGCGGAGAATTAACAGTTGAAAGTAAAGTGGGTAAAGGCAGTATTTTCTCCTTTAATATTTTAGTTAAAATTCAAGATCTGGCAATTGCCGACAATGATAAAGAAGCAGAATTGTTAAATCGGAAAATTATTAGTATAGCCCCAGGGCAGAAGGAATATCGTATATTAGCAGTGGATGATGTGCCAGCTAGTCGTTTACTATTGAAAAAACTATTATCAGAAATTGGTTTTATTGTTAAGGAAGCAGGAAATGGTATGGAGGCAGTACAAGTATGGCAAGAATGGCATCCTGATTTAATATTCATGGATATGAGAATGCCTGTGATGGATGGGTATGAAGCAACAAAGCAAATTAAATCTCAGCCTCAAGGAGATAAGACTATCATCATAGCTTTAACAGCTAGTGCATTTGAAGAAGAAAGAGTCATAATTTTAGCTGCTGGTTGTGATGATTTTATGCGTAAGCCATTTTATCAAACCGAATTACTAGAAAAAATTGCCCATTACCTAAACATTAATTATCTTTACCAAGAGTCTGTAGAGCCTTTAGCAACTAAACAATTATATCAAGCAGAATTAATACCAGAAAACTTAGCGGTTATGTCTTTAGAATGGCGATCGCAATTATACGAAGCAGCAGCTAAAGTAGATAATCAGGAAATATTACAACTTTTAGCCGAAATACCTAGTGAATATCAGTCTTTAGCACAAGGACTTGAAGACTTGGTAGAACAATTTCGTTGCGATAAAATTATTGACCTAACTCAAGCTGTTAAATAATGACTCTATCCCCCCTAAACTTAACCAAAGCTAAAATTCTAGTTGTTGATGATCAGCCAGAAAATCTACATCTACTATCTGATGCTCTAACTGCTCAAGGATACGAGGTTAAAGGGGTTGTCAATGGTGAAATGGCTATAATAGCAGCCAATGCGGTCTGTCCTGATCTAATTTTATTGGATGTTGTCATGCCAGGGATTAATGGGTATGAAGTTTGTGAGAAATTAAAAGCTAATATTAAAACTCAGAGAATTCCCATTATTTTTTTAAGTGCTGGTAATGATCCAGTTGAACGTGTCAAAGGTTTAAGTGCAGGTGGCGTAGACTATATCGATAAACCTTTTCAACTTAACGAAGTTTTATTACGTATTAATAATCAATTAAAATTACAAGCTGCTCAAACACAAATATTAAAGCTTAATACCGATTTAGAACAAATAATTCAAGAGCGCACTAGGCAACTAGAACTAGCAAATCAAGAATTAAAATTTGAAATTTGTGAAAGAGAACAAGTAACCAAAATGCTACAAGAGAGTGAGGAAAAACTAGAAAGTATTCTTAATTCTCTAGAAGAAGTAGTGTGGTCGGCAGAAGTTGCGACAAGTAATCTCATATTTCTTAACCCCGCAGCCCAAAAAGTCTATGGTCGTCAAGTAGAAGAACTACTAAATAATCCCAATTTACGTTTAGAATCAATCCATCCAGAAGACCGCGATCGCGTAAGATCATTATTAATGAATTTCGGCGATCGCAATTTAGACCTAGAATATCGTATTATCCAACCTAATGGGCAAATTCGCTGGGTATGGGAGCGTAGTAGGCTCATCTTTGATCAAGCTGGTCTAGCAAGTCGACGAGATGGGATAATTTCAGATATCACTCAACGGAAAAAAATTGAGTGTGAGTTATGTTACGAAGCCAAACACGACTCTTTAACTAAATTACCTAATCGTTCGGCTTTTTTAGATAGAGTTGAACAGGCACTTCAATATA
The DNA here is from genome assembly GCA_002368355.1 of Chondrocystis sp. NIES-4102. Taxonomy (NCBI): domain Bacteria; kingdom Bacillati; phylum Cyanobacteriota; class Cyanophyceae; order Chroococcales; family Chroococcaceae; genus Chondrocystis; species Chondrocystis sp. NIES-4102. The sequence continues at coordinate 3,277,384 of AP018281.1, forward strand.
CCCAAAAAACTCGTGATTATCGATTTGCAGTTTTATTTATCGATTTAGATCGTTTTAAAATTGTTAATGATAGCCTGGGGCATTTGATCGGTGATGAATTATTAATTGCTGTGGCTCAAATATTAAATAATTGCTGTCGCCCCAATGATTTTGTTGCACGTTTAGGGGGAGATGAATTTACCATCTTACTAGATGCGATCGCAACTATCGAAGAAAGCAGTAACATAGCCCGTAAAATTCAGACTCAATTAAGTAATCCATTTTATTTACAAGGTAATACCGTATTCAGCAGTGCCAGTATCGGTATAGTGGAAGTCAATCATGAGTATGAAGATAGTTCAGCAATTCTAAGAGATGCAGATATAGCCATGTATCGGGCAAAACAAGGAGGCAAAGCAAGGTATCAAGTATTTAATCCCCAAATGTACCAAGATACTAAAGAATTATTAGAAATAGAGAATGATTTACGTCAAGCTATATTGCGTCAGGAATTTATGCTTTATTACCAGCCAATAATATCCTTAGATAATCATAAATTGTATGGCTTTGAAGCCTTGTTACGTTGGCAACATCCAACTAAGGGGTTAATATATCCAGACAAGTTTATTCCTTTAGCTGAAGAAACAGGCTTAATTATTAAAATGGGAGAATGGGTTTTAAAAGAAGCCTGTACTCAATTGCATTTATGGCAGACTAAATACTCTGATTTACAAGATTTAAAGGTCAGTGTTAACATTGCCAGTCAACAACTCAAAGATCCAAATTTCTTGTCCATTTTAGAGCAAACTTTGGCACAAACTGGGTTATCGAGTAATTCAATACATCTTGAGATTACGGAAAGTACTCTTATGGATTATAAACCCGAAACAATTAATTTATTACATGAAATTCAAAACAGAGGCATAAAATTAAATATTGATGACTTTGGGACTGGGTATTCATCACTACAATATTTAAATCGTTTTCCTATTAGTAGTCTTAAGATTGATCGCTCCTTTACTTTAGGAATGCTACAGGAGAGGGAAAACTTTGAAATTGTTAAAATGATTATAACTTTAGCAAAAACTTTAAAGATTGGTGTTATTGCCGAAGGAATTGAAAATTTAAGACAACTAAAAGTGTTAAAAACCTTTAATTGTCAGTTAGGTCAAGGACATCTTTTTTCAGAACCAGTTGATGCAACTACTGCTGAATTAATGCTTTCTTAATTGATAATTATTTTTTTAAGATATAAATGTAAAACAGATATACTAGCTATTTACAATAGAGTATTTTATCTTTTAAATTTAAGTAATTTGATAATTATTTAATTTAGATGCAGATGAGAAGCTATCAAATAAATGAGCTTAAAATTGTTAGTAAGTTTACTCATTCCTTTTTTCATTAAAAAGAAATCTTAGAGGAAGTGACCCATCTGGCTTCCCCATAGCAAGTTTATTTTTATATGGATTGTTTATATTTCGCGCTTCTTATCCATCTGGGATTTATATAAAGCTTTAATTTTTCTCTTAGTATTTGTAATTCATATAATTATTATATTTTTTCTTCCACGTGAGCAACAGAAACATTTATTATACTTCCATTCTTTTTATATATTATTACCATTAAAAAGCAACTGGTCTTTACCCTTCACCATCTTAATAGCATATTAGAGAAAAGTAGCTAATAATAAATATATAATAATATTAATTATACAATTCTACTATTTAATATAGAAACAATAATTTATCTATAAAAAAAAATTAATCTAGCTGCCAAAATATAACCATTAATTTAATAATAATTGACCTACGGCGATGTGCCGTATTCGTCGCCCGTGGGCGCGGAGTACCCAAAGGGCATTTCTATAATCTATGACCTTATATAATATTTCTATTCAATATTAATTCTAGGTAATCGATGCTTAAAGCCACAAAGAATTTCCCAAGAAATAGTATTCAAAGCAGTCGCCCAATCATCGGCGGAAATTTTAAAATTATTTTCTTGCCCTATTAAAGTAACAATATCTCCTGCTTGTAAATTAGGAATATTATCCACATTAAGCATCAATTGATCCATCGTGATTGTGCCAATTTGAGGAACTAATTCACCTGCTACAATTGCTTGGAGACGATTAGATAAATTACGAGGAATACCATCAGCATAACCAATACCTACAACGGCAATTTTAGTAGCTTTCTGCGTAATATATTTACGACCATAACTAACTCCCTCTCCCGCAGGAATAGTTTTAATTTGAGTAATTTTAGCTTTAACCTGCAAGACAGGCTGAAGATTAATAATAGATTCTAAATGAGGGCTAGGATATAAACCATAGAGAGCTAATCCAACCCTAACTATGTCATAATGACAACTAGAATCACTCAAAGTAGCTGCTGAATTCGCCAAATGCAATTGAGGTAAAGGAAATCCTCTAACTAATAATTGCTTAATACAGTGACGAAAACGTTGATGTTGCAAATCCATAATAGTGCGATCGCGCTGGTCATCAGCCGTGGCAAAATGAGAATAAATACTAGCAATTTTTAAATTCCCCAACCCTGCTACCAATTCCACAAACTCAACCGCTTCTTGCCAATTAGTGCCTAAACGAGACATCCCTGTATCCAATTTAAGATGCACTGGTAAAGATTTACCAATAGTTGCTAAAGTAGAGGCAAAAATCAAGGCTTGAGAACAATTACAAATAGTCGGCTCAAGTTCCCAAGCTGCAACCGCTTTAATATCCTCTGGAGCATTAATTGCACCTAAAATTAAAATTGGGGCGGTAATTCCTGCTTGACGCAATTCTACTCCTTCTGCTAGAGTAGCGATCGCCAAACAATCTGCACCATGATCTAAAGCAGTTTGAGCCACAGTCACTGCACCATGACCATAAGCATCAGCTTTAACTACTGCCATAAGTTTTGTAGCAGGGGCAAGCAATTTTTTTAAAGATCTGACATTATTAGCTAAGGCAGTTAAATCTATTTCTATCCAAGCACGTTGACGATTGACTAAGAAAGATAAGGCATCTTGTGACGCTAATGTGGGATCAATTTTGCTTTGTTGCTGCCAACTCACCATATTTGTCTTGTAGATTCTGATCCTAATTGTTGCTGTTATTATTCACTAAATCTTAGTCGAGAATAAAATAAGGTCAAGACTTCTTTTTATATCCTGACTGCGTTAAACTACCTCTAAGCCTTAAGCAATAGTTATCAAACTACATTAATTAGTAAGTGTGTGTTACCATCTTTTGCATAAATAATATAAGTCTTTGTTATGGGTAAGGTTTTAGTTTTGAATGCCTCCTATGAACCCCTGAATATCACCAGTTGGCGGAGGGCGGTGGTATTACTCTTAAAAGGCAAAGCTGAACAATTAGAACACAAAGGGAAAGTTATCTACACAGGTTTTCCGCAGCCTACAGTAATTAGGTTACGCTACTATGTTAGAGTTCCCTACAAAGAAATTCCGCTCACTCGTCGTAACGTTTTAGAGAGAGACTGTAATAGCTGTCAGTATTGTCAAGATAAAGGTGATCAATTGACTATAGACCATGTAATTCCGCGATCGCGTGGTGGTGGAGATACCTGGGAAAATTTGGTTGCAGCCTGCGTAAGATGTAATGTTAAGAAGGGAAGCAGAACTCCTAAAGAAGCTGGAATGACCTTATTAACTAAGCCTCGCCGTCCCTATAGTAGCTTACATTTTGAACTGATAAAATATACTCAGGGAAACTCTAATCAAGAGTGGAAAAAATACGTGATCGGAATTTAATTCTTTAGACAGTCATTTATTAAATAAGTTAATGGTAAACTCAGTATTTCTAACTAAATCAGTATATATATACCATAATATCCAGTAGTCAAATATGACTACCAACAGCATAATTATATGTCCTCACATTTAAACACTTCTCTCGAACATCATCTTGCAACCAAAAAAATAGCTAATAAAAAACAGTTAGAAGCAGTCGATAGTAATCAGTTGAATTTAGAGAGTAATAAAGTTAGTGATCTTGCCAAAATAACTCAAAGGTTTCGCCAAACGCTGGAAAAACATCAAGGGGAAAGACAAATTGTCATTATTCAGGACTTTCCTGATCCCGATGCCCTCTCCAGTGCTTGGGCGTATCAACTGATTGCCTTAAACTATGAGATCAATTGCGATATCTTTTATGGTGGTACATTATCTCATCAAGAAAACATCGCCTTAGTAAGATTAACAGGTTTACCTGCTAAAAGGATCGTCAATAATAGTTTAAAACTCGAAGACTTGAGTGTGTACAAAGGCTGTGTTTTAGTTGATAGTCAGGGAACTAATAGCCAAATTTTTCCTTTAGTAGAAGAAGCTAATATCCCTTTAATAGTAGTAATCGATCACCACAGCAAACAACAAGACTTAGGAGCAGAATTTATTGATCTACGTCCTCAAACTAGAGCAACAGCAACAATTCTAACTCAATATATCCAACAAGGGTTATTAAAGTTTGATAGTAGCAACGAAAATCATATTAAGTGTGCTACAGCCTTAATGCACGGTATACGTTCAGATACCAATCGCTTAATGCAGGCTAAAGAAGAAGATTTTATGGCTGCTGCCTATCTTAGTCGCTTTTACGATTCACAACTACTCAATGCTGTCTTACAGTCAGCGCGATCGCGTCGAGTTATGGATGTTATAGAACGCGCCCTGAGAAACCGCATTATTAAAAATAATTTTTCCATTTCAGGGGTTGGGTATCTACGTTATGACGATCGCGATGCTATACCCCAAGCAGCCGATTTTTTGGTGACTGAGGAGGATATTCATACAGCAGTTGTTTATGGTATTGTCCATAATGAAGATGATGATAGTGAATTAGTTATCGGCTCATTAAGAACCACTAAACTAACTTTAGATCCCGATGAATTTATCAAAGAAACTTTAGGTACAGATACCCAAGGTAGATTCTTTGGTGGTGGTCGTTATATGGCTGGCGGATTTGAAATTCCCATTGGTTTTTTAAATAGCTTTAATGATAATTCTGAGTATACTAAACTTAAGTGGGAAGTTTTTGACACTCAGATTAAACGTAAGCTTATGCGTTTAGTTGAACCTGGAGATAATGTCATTTCCACTGATTAAAAGACTAAACAGATAATTGTCTCTAAACGATGAAAGTTTATTTAATCCGTCATGGTATTGCTGCTCAAAAAGGTACTTATTCTGACGATCAAAAACGTCCTCTGACAGATAAAGGTCGTCAGAAAACAACCCAAGTAGCACAACGTTTATTAGCTGTTGGCGTTAAATTTGACTTAATCTTAAGTAGTCCATTAGTCAGAGCCAAGGAAACCGCAGAAATATTACAAAATCAAGGTTTATCATCGGGTATTGAGTCTTTTCCAGCCTTGCAACCTGATGGAGCAATAGAACAGTGGTTAGAATGGTTGCAGCAAGATAAAGTTCAAAATAATGATAGTTCGATGGCTTTAGTGGGACATCAACCCGATTTGGGTGATTGGGCAGAAAAACTAGTTTGGGGGACAAGTAAAGGACAGCTAATAGTTAAAAAGGCTGGTATTATTGGTTTGAATTTACCCCCTATAGGGACACCGATCGCTAGAAGTACTTTATTTTTATTAACTTCTCCTAAATGGCTCATTTAAAATTAGGCACGCTTGTACTAGGCACGCTTGCACGCTTGTATTAGGCACAACTTTAAAGAAGGGGTTTTAGACCTTTGATTGGGACGATAATACTCAAGAAGAAGAAGCCACAAAAAAAAGCTCAAAGTCTAAAAGCAGATTTGAACTTATTAAATAACCAATTAATACTATATTCCTGAATATTTAATTTTGTAGGGAATTTCTTCGACAGATAAATGCTCCGCATCCAAATTATCATAAACTAGTTGCAGTCTAACTTCACCTGCGTACTTACTCAACCTACCACTATAAAGTCGCGCGTCTGTACCTAAACTTTGAATCCTAATCTTACCGCCAAAAACAGTTGCTCTAGCCAAGTAAATTACCAAATCATCCCGTGAATGACGGTTGACAGTAGTACTAGCGGTTAAATGGGCAAGTCCACGCTCATCTATTTCTTGAGACATAGCGATCGCTGTATTACGAACCCCTTGAATCGCGACAATAGCTGCTGCTACTACCATAGTTATATCCGTGCCATCATCGGTAAATATTTGATTATTAGCAAGATATTGAAAATTATCTTCTCCCAAATCTTCGCGAATACGACGATGAATTATATTTTCAGGATGATAATCGGTTAATGTCCCAACTATTGCCCCACAGGCATGACGAGGCTTGCGCCAAGGAGATTCTTGGGTTTTACCATAGATGCGTTTGCCTTCTTCTTCTAAACGTCCTACATGAGTTTTTAAATCGACAGCCACTAAAACCATAGATTGAGGATTACCTTGATAAAGTCTTTGGCGCAACGGTTCATCCAATTGATGAGCAACCGTAACATGAGCTAAAGTAGCACCATTATCTGTACCACCACCAGCAGGGAAAAACGCTTCTAACTTTAACTCGCCGATTTCCGATAGTGTAGCGAAGCGAGAGGCGACAACATCCCGATAACGTTTAGTAGCTTCCCCCTGATGAATGCGATCGCCACAATTAGTATAAGCTAAAGTAGTAATTACACTGGGAAGACTTAAATCTGCTCCGCAAACCTGCATATCCGTTGCGCTAGAGGCTGCAAACTGTAATTCGTCCCGTAATAATTGCAAACCATTAACTAAAGCATAGCGATCGCTAACTATTTCATTAAGATAATTATGATAGGCATTCCTTTCCATACCAAAGCTAGCAGGAAGACACCAAAGTTGATCAATACGTTTTTGAGCAGCAGTAGGATCAAAGGGAGTAGCCATAGTAGATAATTAACAAGTGATAATTGACAATGAGTTAATGCTGACTTGGTCATTATCAACTATCCCTAATAAATTATCAATTACTGAATCATGGTCAAGCAACCCACCCAGGTAATTATTAAATCACCCTTGGATATGCATCTTCATTTTCGTGAGGGTGAAATGGCAAAAACGGTAATTCCTTTAAGTTCCTATTCTTTTGCTGGGGGGGTAGTAATGCCCAATTTAGTACCTGCTGTTAACAATTTAAAGCGTTTATTAGGGTATATCGAAGAAATTGAGGAAATTATCGATAAAGATGTTTTTACCCCTTATATGACCGTTTTTTTTCAGCAGTATAGTTATGAGGAATTAGAACAGTTAAAACCGTATATTTTAGGAGTAAAACTTTATCCTGCGGGGGTAACAACCAATAGTGAAGCTGGGGTAGCAGCGATAGATAGAGCCGAGCAGACAATTAAATATTTAGCAGAATTAGCCATTCCCCTACTGATACATGGAGAAACTCATGGTTTTGTTTTAGACAGAGAAAGGCTATTTTTACCAATTTTTGAACATCTAGCTCGAAAATTCCCCCGTTTAAAAATTATCATGGAGCATATCACCACCGCCGAAGCTGTTGAATTGCTAGATAAATACGACAATCTATACGCTACAGTTACCTTACACCATCTGATAATTACTTTAGACGATTTAGCAGGGGGATTATTAAGACCTCATCTATTTTGTAAACCAATCCCTAAACGCCCTGAAGATCGCCAAGCTTTGCTCAATGCTGCCATTGCTGCCCATCCTAAATTAATGTTTGGTAGCGACTCTGCCCCCCATCCTCTAGATAAAAAAGAAGCTTGTGGGTGTGCTGCGGGGGTTTTTACTGCTCCAATTGCTTTACAGGCATTAGTAGAATTATTTGATGAACATCAAGCGATCGCCAATTTACAAGCTTTTGTCTCTGATAATGCTCAACGTATTTATGGTGTTATTCCGCCTAAAAAAATAGTAACTTTAGAACCTATTGCTTATCGAGTACCTAAAATGTATGACAATGTAGTTCCTATGTTAGCTAATCAAGAAATCCCTTGGTCAATTACAAAGGTTGAAATTTAAATAAGTAGCTAAAGCTACCATAACTTTGAAAATAGAAACGATTAAGATGGTTTTATTATTTGCTTTTAACTTTTAATTAATACCTACTAGCTTCTATCTACTACCCCTAGCGACTTATATAGCGCGATCGTTCTGATACATTAGATAACTATCAGAGTATTGTAAACTGTTGCAATCCCTATAAAATAAGGAATTAATAGTAAGTTGGGCTAGGCAGACTCGAACTGCCGACTTCCACAATGTCAATGTGACACTCTAACCAACTGAGTTATAGCCCAATAAGACTTAATTATTATATAACAAAAGTTGAAAAATAACAGCCTAATTAATAGCAAATCAATAAATCAAGTGATGGATATAAAGACCAAGCGTTCCCAAGTACAAGAACGCTTACACTGCTCCTAACTATCTTCTTTCAACAACAAATCTTTAATAGCCTTGTGTTCATTGAGTTGTTGTTCTGCTGGATTTTTACGAGTATCAGTAATTAACCAGTCCAAGGCTGCTGCTTGCAAATCGATCGCTGCTCCTGTTTTATCAACACAATAACGACCAAAAACGAGCTTATCAACTAAACGAATACCTTCACCCAAACGAGAATATTCAAAAATGACACTATTATCAACGGTAGCACCACTGCAAATATAACAATTAGGGCCGATCATACTAGGGCCGATAATTTTTGCCCCATCCTCAATTTTAGTCATCCCACCAATATAAACAGGGCCAGTAATATCTACTTTGTCCCAATTTACCGCGACATTCAAACCCGTGTAAATTCCTGGAAAAACCTCTGTTCCAGGAATGTTAACATTTTTTATCTCTCTAGTTAATACACCTCTTACAGCGTGCCAATAGTCAGGAACTTTGCCGATATCTACCCATTCAAAGTCCATCGAGACAGCATAAAAAGGAGCTTTTTTATCTACTAACTTAGGAAATAATTCACCACCGATGTCATATTCGACATTTGGAGGAATATAATCAAATATTTCAGGCTCAAAAATATAAATTCCCGTGTTAATTTCGGTACTTAAAGCCTCTTCAACCGAAGGTTTTTCTTGAAAAGATTTAATTCGCCCTTGATCATCAGTAACTACTACACCATAACTTGGAACATCCTCTTTAGGAACTTTCTTAGTAATAATAGTTGCGATCGCGCCAAGAGATTTATGTTTTTTAAGTGCTGCGGTTAAGTCTAAATCAATTAGAGCATCCCCACACATAACTACGAAAGTATCATCAAAAAAAGCATTAAAATCTTGGATCTTACGTAAGCCTCCAGCCGAGCCTACTGCTTGACCTACCAACTTACCATCAACAATACTACCTTCAAAAGAATAACCAATGTCCACCCCAAAACGTTGACCATCACGGAAATAACCTTCTATTTCATGGGCTAGGTGACTTACGTTAACCATAATCTGATCAAAACCATGTTGTCGTAGAAGTTCTAACAAAAACTCCATGACTGGCTTTTGCAAAATCGGAATTAATGGTTTAGGGATTGTATAAGTTATGGGACGAACACGAGTGCCTTTACCAGCAGCCAGAATCATGGCTTTCATTAAAGCTTCTCCTCAACCAGACTTTCAATAACTATTCAAACTATTTTAGTTTATCAACAATGACTACCGTAGACTTAAATTATGATTACCTCAATTAAGAGGACGAATCCTTAAATCTTGATAAAACTCTTGTTGAGACAATTCTACTTTCGATTGGGCAGAGAGTAATAATAATGCCCAAAAAACTCCTGCACGGTCTAAATTGGTAGATTCTAGATGATCATAACTGTTAACTTGAGCAAATTCAGTTGTATGCCATCTTTGCAACAAATTTTCCCAATCTACATAATCTCGCTCTGAGGCTAACTGAGCCAAATTCAGAACCAGAAAGCTTTCTAACTGAGCAGCTAATTCAGTTAAATTTTCATTATGAGCTAATTGAGCGATCGCTTTGATGGCTGCACTACGAGAACTAGAAGAACGACGGGGAGAACTATCAGTACTAGCAGCTTCAATTTCGGCAGCAATATGTTCTAATTGTTCTATCAATTCTTGTAAGGTTACACGACGTTTGCCTATCGGTTGTAGGGAAGTACGCCGACGCAGGTGTTGCTCTAAATTAGCAGGTAAAGATCCAGAAGCTGATTCTACTAATATTTCTGTCTCTAAAAATTCCTCCTCTTCTATCTGTGCTAATTCCGATTCCCATAAATCAAGACTGTCGGCTTTAAATAATACCAACATAGATGCCCATAAAAACGCTTGACCAGAACGAGGTAGATCGGCTTCTTGTTTTGGTAAGTCTGTTTCGCCCATTAGCCCCAATTCGGCTAAAAAACGATCAATGATGTTGATTACGGGAACATCCCAAGGATCAATTTCCCCGCGTTCTGCGAGATTAATTAAATTGGCGATCGCGTTTTGAGCAGGAGTTATATTCATAATCCATCATTTATAATCCATAGTTTCTGATTTTTCCAACTAAATATTGCAGCATCTATACAATTGAGGTAAATAATTTCGCTATTTACGCCACAACCCGATAAACTTAAACTTGTTTATCCCTTTTTATGAGTATTAGATTTTATAACCTCAAGACTAACACCATTAATTTAAATAGGTGTATTAATTGCTTAATTTACAGCTTTACTCAAACACTACAAGATAAATCATGACTGCAACAACTACTCGTTTCCCCATCGATTTAGACGCTTATCAACCCTTAGCCTTAGATCCTAAAAACCCCAAACTGACAGACGAACAAAGAGAAGCCCTTAAAGCCAATATTAAATTATGCCGTGAGGCAATTGTTTTTTTTACTGCTACAGGTGCAGCTAGAGGCGTTGGTGGTCATACTGGAGGCCCTTTTGATACTGTTCCTGAAGTGGTCATTTTAGATGCCTTCTTCCGTGGTGCGCCTGATATGTTTGTACCAATATTCTTTGATGAAGCAGGACATAGGGTTGCAACCCAATATTTAATGGCGGTGCTACATGGAGAATTACCAAAAGAAGATTTATTAAATTACCGTGGTGCAAACTCCAGATTACCAGGACACCCCGAATTAGGTTTAACTCCAGGAGTAAAATTTAGTTCTGGGCGTTTAGGACACATTTGGCCCTATATTAACGGTATTGCGATCGCCAATCCTGATAAAGTAGTAGTTTGTTTGGGTTCTGATGGTTCACAACAGGAAGGGAATGACGCAGAAGCAGCACGCCTAGCAGTTGCCCAAAACCTCAATGTTAAGTTGTTTATCGATGATAACGATGTAACCATAGCAGGACATCCTTCGGAATATTTACCAGGTTACAGTGTAGAAAAAACCCTTACAGGTCATGGTTTGAGTGTGAATGAGGGAGACGGCGAAGATCTAGATGATCTTTATAGTCGTATGTGTGCTGCGGTAACTAGTGATGGGCCAGTTGCTTTAATCAATAAACGTCCCATGTGTCCTGGAATTGAAGGAGTCGAAGGTTCTACCCACGGACATGATGTAATTGCAGTAGATAAAGCGATCGCATATTTAGAAAAACAAGGACAAGGTGCAGCAGTAGATTTTCTCAAAAATATCAAAAAGCCCAGCAATGATTATCAATTTTTAGGTGTAAGCGAAAAACTTGGTTCTAACCGCAATGTCTTTGGGGATGCTGTTGTCTCCGTACTAAGTAAAATGAGCGATGCCGAAAGAAAAGCTAGCGTCGTCTTTATTGACAGTGATTTAGAAGGATCTTGTGGTTTCAAACAAATCCACGATGCTTATCCTGATGTCTTTATCCCCTCTGGAATTATGGAACGGGGTAATCTTTCTGCTGCTGCTGGTTTTGGGATGGCAGAAGGCAAACAAGGTGTCTTTGCTACATTTAGTGCATTTTTAGAGATGTGTATTTCAGAAATCACTATGGCACGCCTCAACAAATCCAATCTTTTGTGCCACTTCTCCCACGCTGGTATTGATGACATGGCTGATAATACCTGTCACTTTGGGATTAACAATATGTTTGCCGACAACGGCTTAGATGACGGTTATGAAACTCGTCTTTATTTCCCCGCCGATGCTAATCAAATGCGTGCTTGTGTAGAAAAAGTATTTCACCAGCCAGGAATGCGCTTTATCTTCTCCACTCGTTCTAAAGTACCAATGGTTCTAGATGAATCAGGTAATGAAATTTTTGGTGGTGACTACACTTTCACTCCTGATAAAGATGAAGTAATTCGCGAAGGCGATGCAGGTTATATCGTCAGCTTTGGAGATGCCCTTTATCGTGCTTTAGATGCCGTGGAACGTCTTAAACAGGAAGGTATTAACGTCGGTTTAATTAATAAATCTACTCTTAATGTAATCGATGAAGAAATGCTTGCCAAAATAGGTAAAGCACCATTTGTTCTAGTAGTTGAATCTTTTAACCGTCGTACTGGCTTAGGTATTCGTTTTGGTTCTTGGTTACTAGAAAGAGGCTTAACCCCTAAATATGGGTACTTAGGAGTTCATGAAGAAGGCTGTGGTGGACTTTGGGAACAGTTCCCTTATCAAGGTATAGACCCTGAAGGAATTATGAGCCATGTTAAAGGGTTTCTTGACCAATAATTGATTAATCTTTAAAACTTTTTAATATTTATTAGGTGGGTGTCTAACCCACTTTTTTTGTTGCTAAAGTTCAATGAAAGTATAAGGTTTTTGATTGAAAGAGGCAGCTACAGGAACAATAGACAGTATTTTTAAACTTTTAGCTGTGAGCTTCTTAAGTACTACCTACTACCCATTTGTTTTATCTTATCCTTTAGGGCTACCTCCTATCTACTACCTACTACCTACTACCATAATATGCCGTTACATTGGTCAATTAAGAAATGATCGCTTATCATCGTTTAAGCAAATGAGCAGCAGCTTAGAGGTTATAGCTAAAAGCTTAAATATATGCCTTACAAACTATTGGTAGTTACTACAGTCCCTATTACTATTCGCAGTTTCCTATTACCATTTGTCCAACATTTCAAAAGCTTAGACTGGCAGGTAGATGGGATGGCACAAGGACTAAGCAAAGATTTAGAATGCGTTCAAGCACTCGATCGCGTCTGGGATATTCAATGGTCAAGAAATGTTTTAGATCCTAGAAATCTTTTAGCAGGGGTGTCACGAGTTAAAGAAATAGTAGCCCAAGGAAATTATGATCTAGTTCATGTTCATACTCCCATTGCTGCTTTTGTTACTCGCTATGCTCTTAAAGATGTTCCTAATACTAAAGTAATATATACTGCTCATGGTTTTCACTTTTATCAGGGAGGCAGTGCCTTAAAAAATGCTATTTTTCTTAATTTAGAGAAGTTGGCTGGTGCTTGGACAGATTATTTAATTATCATTAATCAAGAGGATGAAATCGCTGCAAAAAAACATAGTTTCTTACCCTCAGAACGAATTTACTATACTCGTGGAATAGGAGTTGATACCAATTTTTATGCTTCTCGTCAGGCAACTCCAGCAGAAATACAACAAATACGCCAAGAGTTAAATTTAGCCGATCAAGATTATCTTTTACTTTCCATTGCTGAATTTACTCCCCGTAAACGACATCGAGATTTGCTTAATGCTCTTGCTAAATTATCTAACCCTCATATTCATTTAGCTTTAGCAGGAGAAGGGCCCTTAAGAACAGATATAGAACAATTAGCTATCCAATTAGATATCGCTTCACAAGTCCATTTTTTAGGATTTCGTACCGATATACCCGTTTTAATTCAGGCTGCAAAAGCAGTTTTGTTAGTATCTCAGCAGGAAGGCTTACCCCGTAGCATCATGGAAGCAATGTGTTTAGCTACCCCAGTAATAGGATCAGATATACGTGGTACTAGGGATTTACTTACAGATGGTTGCGGTATTTTAGTAAAATTGGGAGATACCAACGCGATCGCGTCTGCAATGGCACAAGTTGTTAACGATCCTCAAAGTTCGGCAGCAATGGCACAAAAAGCCCAGGCTAAAATGGTTTCTTATGATATTAAGGAGATTATTAAGCAATATACAGATATTTATCATCTCGCCCTAGCTGAACTTTACCCAACGCCAAATTAATAGGTATTGAAAAGTTTTATTATTTGTTTTGTAGTTAAGTAAGTATTTAAGGAAGATCTTTTTTATGGCTTCCTAAATAATACTAATTATCGAAAATTACGATAACCTTAAAACGGATTAAGCCTTTAGCTTTTATTTGTTCAGCTATTGCTTGCTAATTGTTATAACTTTTAAATCTACTTCTTTGTATTCCTCAGCTACATCGAATAGTAATTTGTATATTCTTAGTAACAAAATATAAATATACCCTCTTAACTACCTCATCAGTAATTACAATTTCCTAAACTACTGAATATTGAATTGTAAGATATTGTGAAAAATATTAATAGTATACATCGCCTACTTTCACGCTTAATCTACAAATTATAATTATGTCTTAAATTAGTTTGGCATCTTTATTAATATGTAAATTTATAATTGCTGCTCATTTTGACTATGTTGCTTATTCAATAATATATACAGATAAAATAAGAAATTACTTTGATATTATTTAAATATAAAAAAGTAATCTTGGCTTGTTAATCAAAACCAAATAAAATATCAGCATCGCTTTTAAAATTAAAGTCACCTTTTAAACTAAAGCTATTTATCATAAATTCAGATTATTTAAATAGGTTTAATATTGAGGATTTAACTAAGAAATATCATTGTACATTAAGTAGGTTTTTAGTTATTTATGACAAAATATATCTCATCATTTGTTAGTTAAACTGAAATACTTAGAAGGTAGCATATACTCAATCATAAAAGAATTATAAATATAACTAAGAAGAATCGACCAAAAGGATAATATTTTAAAAGATTTTACTTGCGCTTAATAAGAAATTTACTGTGGTCAAAACTAACCCTCTATCTCCTATATTTCAAATTGCTCTGTCTACTTTAGGCTCTATTCACCTTTTGAGCGATGGCTGTATTGCCCAAGTAACTGGTGATGGCACAGTAAACACTCAAGTCAATCAAAATGCTAGTGTGGCTGAAATTACGGGCGGAGAAACACGAGGAGATAATTTATTCCATAGTTTTCAAGATTTTTCCCTGACTACGGGTAACGAGGCTACTTTTAACAATGCTGATAATATTGCTAACATTTTTTCTCGCGTCACAGGGGGTAATATCTCAAATATTGATGGTTTAATTAGTGCTAACGGTAGTGCCAATTTATTTTTAATTAATCCTGCGGGTATTATATTTGGGGAAAATGCCAGCCTTGATGTAGGTGGTTCTTTTTACGCTAGTAGTGCTAGTAGTATTTTATTTGAGGATGGGGAATTCAGCGCAACGGATATAAATACTCCCCCGACTCTAACAGTTAATGCACCAATTGGTTTAGGTTTTCGGGATCAGCCTGGGGATATTACTAACAATTCTGTAATTAATAATGGTAGAGGTTTAGAAGTAAACCCAGGTGAAAACATTACTTTATTAGGTGGTGATGTTAATTTCAACGGTGGAAATATAACTGCACCTGGTGGGATAGTAAATATAGGTGGTGTAACAAGTGTTGGAGCAGTAAATTTTACTCAAACTGGTAACTTAAATTTTACTGATAACATTCCCAAAGCAGACGTATCCTTAGATAATAATGCGGTGGTTAATATTACTGCTGCTGGCGGTGGTTTAATTGAGATTAACGCCAATAATTTAGAATTAACTAATAATAGTTTATTTTTAGCTGATATTGGGGCAGGTAATGGTTCAGAAAATGCTGTAGCAGGTCAAATTAATATTAACGCTACTAGAGTTTTTGCCGATAACGCCTCAATTATACAATCTCAGAATTTAGGAATAGGTAAAGCAGGCACAATTAATATCAATACAGATATATTAGACTTTCGAGAAGGTTCTGCGATCGCTGTTAGTAATTTCGGTCAGGGTGAGGCGGGAGTTGTTAATATTAATGCCAACAATATATCTTTTGATCAAGAATGGGGGGGAATCTTTGCCACGACAGGCTTACAACGCATCCAAACTCTACCGCTAATCACTCAAGCTTTTGGTAATGCAGGATCAATTAATATTAATACCGACACTTTAGATTTAACCAATGGCGCACAGATCCAAGTTAATAGTGTTGCACAGGGAAATGCAGGTAACATTAATATTCAAGCAGCAGAAACAGTAAACTTTATTGGCAAAGGTAAAACTGCAATTGCCGATTTTGGCGGTGGTACAGTCATTAGTGGTGCATTGAGTCAAGTTAGAGGTAATAGTTCTGGTGATGGTGGTCAAGTTACAATTAATGCTGGATCTTTAAATTTGATTGATAAGGGATCAATCATTGTAAATGGTAGCAGTAGTGAAAGTAATGCTGGCAATATTGAGTTAAATGTTCGGGATTTAATTTTTTTGAAAGATGAAGGTTTAATTTTATCCCAAAGTGGCGAAGGAGGAATTGGTGAAGCAGGAAACATTGAAATTAAAACTGGTTCTCTACAAATTACTGATTCATCGTTTATTTTGGCAGATTCCTACGGTTAAGGAAATAGTGGAAATATAACTATAAATGCTACTGATGCAGTTGTACTTAAAGGTTTTAAACCTGGAATTCCTTTTCCTTCTCAAATTGTTAATCAATTAAGTGGTAAAGCAGATGGCAAAGCAGGAGATATTACAATTAATGCTCGTGAACTAATCATGCAAGATGTCAGTTTTATATCGAGCAGTAATGGCATCGAAACTATGGGGTCAGCAGGTAATATCAATATTAATGTCCAAAGCCTAGAGATTAGCGAAAATGCTTTTATTAATGCCTTTACTAATAATAATTTCAACGCTGGTGTAATTACTATCAATGCTCAAACTTTAGACCTATTCAGTGGCGGAAAAATAATTGCTGCAACTGATGGCGGAGGTAACGCGGGTAATATCGCAATTAATATGAGTGGCGAGCTTAAAATTGACAGTAGTACAAAATATAGTGATCAAACCGTAGATTTTGCTGGTATTTCACCACTACTAAATGATTTACAACAATCTCCTAGTGGCATATATGCTGATGCAACAGCCAAGGCGAGGGGTAGTGGAGGAAATATTTTAATTAATAGTGACTCTATATTTCTCAATAACGATGCAATTATTTCTGCTTCTACGAGTTTTGGTGAAGGTGGCAATATTATTCTCAAACTGAATAATGATCTTACTCTAGACAATAATAGTACTATCTCTGCTAGAGCTTTTAATCAAGCTAGTGGTGGTAATGTGAATATTGATAGTAGATTTATTATTGCTTTTTTAAACGGTAATAACGATATCATTGCTAGTGCAGCAGAGGGAGCAGGAGGATACATTAACATTAATGCTGAATCTCTCTTTGGTATTGAGAAACGACAATTAAATCCTCTAACTAATGATATCAACGCTAGTTCTAATGTTATTGGGTTAGACGGCACTGTAACTATTAATACTCCTGATCTCTATCCTCTTCAGCGTGTTATAGAATTAACCAATAATATAATTGAACCAGGACAAACTACCGAGCAAGCCTGTCAAGCTAATAGGGAAGCAGCAGCGAAAAATGAGTTAACTATTAAAGGTAAAGGTGGTGTTCCAACTGCTCCAGCTCAGCCATTAATTTCTCAACATACCCATATTAATGGTGAAATAGATGTTGCATCCGCTACTATCGAACCTATAAAAACGAGTGTAGGCAAAATTCAATTAGCCAGAGGAATGACAGTTAAAGAAAATGGTCAAGTTATTTTAACTGCGTATCCGACTAATAATGCAGGAGAACGAATTCCACAAGTAAAAATTAATTGCGGTCAGATATAAGTAAAGCTATTAAATGGATATGAAGTAGGAGATAGTAGCGCATCTATTTAGATTTTGAGTAAACATATTAGGTTGCTTCATAACCAACGGCATCTAATTTAATCTAAATCAAAGATAAAACTTAAATTATATTTAATCAACCCAATATCCTACTTTCATAAATAACATTATCCAGATGCTCTGATTATCTCGGCATTTAATAATCATATTCTGCACAAGCTGATATATACCCAGTCATAGAGAAATTATATAAATATTCTAGATATAGCTGACGTGCTTAAGCTACAGATGTCGCTGCATCAATTTCAGATATAAATTCACTATTTACATTTTGTGCCTTACATAAAATACCTGTAGGATCAAGGTTATTTGTCAAACTACAATAGTTAGCTTGTGCAGATTTAGAAGAAAATACAGTAGTAGCAGCACTAATAATCACTGAAAAAGCTAGGAGTTTAATTTTTACATCAGTCTAATTAATTGAATCTTGTATTTTTTTCAGTACTATTACTTAGTTATGCTGCTGTAACTCAACTTAAATTAATTAATTAAGAGGTATATAAATGCGAATTTTAATCATGGGTGGGACTCGCTTTATTGGAGTATACCTAACTAAGGTTTTAGTCCAACAGGGTCATGAAGTGGTTTTATTTAACCGAGGTAATAATCCTGTACCAGTGGAGGGAGTGACTCAAATACAAGGCGATCGCCGAGATGCAACTCAACTCAAAGAAAAGCTGTCGGGGGAAAGTTTTGATGCGATCTTCGATAATAATGGTCGTGAATTAAGCGACACTCAACCGTTAGTGGAAATATTCAACGGGAAAGTTAACCATTTTGTTTATGTAAGCTCTGCTGGAGTGTATCTGAAATCTCAGCAAATGCCTCATAGGGAAGGTGATGCGGTCGATCCCAATAGTCGCCATAAAGGAAAACATCATACAGAGGATTATCTCAAAGAATCTGGTATTCCTTGGACTTCCATACGCCCAGTTTATATCTATGGAGCGCAAAACTATAATGATTTAGAAGCCTGGTTTTTTGACCGTATAGTACGCGATCGCCCTGTACCAATTCCAGGTAATGGTATGTATATTACCCAGTTTGGTCATGTTCAAGATTTAGCGGTGGCGATGGCTAAGGTTTTAAATAACGAAACTGCAATTGGCAAAATTTATAATATTTCAGGCGATCGCTATGTTACCTTTAATGGTTTAGCTTTAGCTTGTGCTACCGCAGTCGGAAAATCCCCAGAAGCAATAAAATTAGTTCATTACGATCCTACTAAGTTTGATTTTGGTAAACGTAAGGCTTTTCCCATGCGTCAACAACATTTCTTTGCTGATATTCACCTCGCCCAAACCGAACTTAATTGGCAAAATGAGTATGATTTAATCTCTGGGTTGAAAGATTCTTACCAAAATGACTATTTAGCTTCAGGGAGAAATCACTCAGAAATCGATTTTTCCTTAGATGATGAGATACTGGGTAAAATATAAATCCAGCCTGAAATCAAACTGACAGCTACGGCTAACCAAAACAAGATAATACTTATAGAGTCCCACTGAGAAGATAGGGGAGCAAGCAAAATTGCGATCGCCACAATTTGGATTACGGTTTTAAGTTTACCCCAAATATTTGCCCCTGCAATACTACTATTACCTGTTAATTTCGGATTAACACGCCAACCTGCGATCGCAAGCTCCCTAGTTAATATTAAAAACACTCCCCAAGCAGGGACTAACTGTAATTGAATCAAAGACAAAAATGTTCCCAAAACTAGGAGTTTATCCACCAGGGGATCAAGAAACTTACCTAATTCCGTAACCATATTAAGTTTACGCGCTAAATAACCATCCACCCAATCTGTACTAGCTGCTATTACAAAAATCCCCACACAGATCCAACGGTTTTCTGGTGTGGGGTAATTGAGTAGATATAAAATGAAAGGTAAACCTAAAAGGCGAGATAGAGTAATCCAGGTAGGAAGATTCATATTTTAATGTCGAATATTTGAGTGAATCTAAGGTACTTTATCTTATTGTTATCTAGCAATCTTCAATAAGCTCCTTTTCGACTTAAAACTACAGTAAATGTTTGGATAATTAAACTTATGTCATACCATAAAGACCACTTTTTTTGATATTCTAGGTCTAAACGCACAATATCTTCAAAATTTAAAATTTTAGAACGACCTCTAACTTGCCATTCTCCAGTAATTCCTGGTTTAACTTTCAAACGTTGAAAATGATGCTCTTGATACATGGCTACTTCTTCAACAGTGGGGGGGCGAGTGCCAACTAAACTCATATCACCGCGCAAGACGTTCCAAAATTGGGGAAATTCATCTAAGCTGGTGCAGCGCAAAAAACGACCTACTCTAGTAATCCGAGGATCATTATCGTTTTTAAAGATGTGTCCTTGAGCTTGATTTTCCACCAAATGTTGACGCTTATCTGCATCCATAACCATTGAGCGAAATTTCCAAATCCTAAAAGGTTTACCTTCAAAACCACAACGAATTTGACTATAAAATAATTTTCCAGGATTATCAAATTGCATAGCGATCGCCAAAGGAATAGCAATAATTGCTGTAATGGTTATACCAACAATTGCACCTAATATATCTAGTAGGCGTTTAGCTTTACTGGTAACTGAAGGATGAATTTGTTTGTCTACAGACAAGGGTTTGACTTGTGTTTGATTGAGGTAAATATTGGCAGGGGAAGTCATAAAAAATAATTTATCGGCTGATTTAACTGGCAAGGCAATGTATTAATGCTCTTTATGCAATGTTATTGGCTTAACAGTCTATCCAGCTACCTAAAAAACACCTCTTTACTAAATCTTCAAGAAAAAAAATCTTAGTTTAAAGTTTTTGTATTCCTTTAATGTTAGAGATAGTTAATAATTTAAAATAGCAATTATCTTAAGTTATTTAATTACTTTATTTATAGCCTTTATAAACCGATTAAAATAAACTCTAATTAATAAAACTTAGACGTAAAAAGGTTTAATTTTAACGAAAAATTATCTTGATTAACATCTTTTAAAAAATAACTAATATTTTAAAAAAATAATAAAGTAAATAATCTGAGCTTTTTAACTTCAATTTGTAGCTTTTTTGCATAAAGAAACAAGTATTTCACTTTTTTTGATGATACAAAGGAGATATTAAGAATAAAAACAGGCTTAACTTCTCTATGGAAGACCAATCTCGTTATCTAGAATCTAATATCAATCAAGAAGAGCTAATACAATTAGTTCCTTTTATGTCTGGCTTACCAGAAGATAGTATACAAAAAATTGCCACTCATTTTGTTACCATCTCTCATACCCCAAATCAAGTACTTTTATTAGAAAACGATTGGGGTGGTTCAGTATATTTTATTTTGGAAGGTTGGGTAAAGATTCGTACCTATAACCTAGATGGTAAGGAAGTTACCCTTAATATTTTAGGTAGGGGTGAAATTTTTGGAGAAATGGCAGCTATGGATAAAATGCCCCGTTCTACAGATGCTATAACTTTAACTAAAACTTTAATCGGTAGAATACCAGCAGAAGATTTTGTTAACCTAATCAACACTGAACCTATGGCAGGAGTGCGCCTAGTTCAATTAATGGCAAAACGTTTGCGTCAAGTTAATCGCCGACTTCAACTTAGAGAAGCAAGTAGTGTGTCTAGAGTTGCAGATGCCATTTTATTTTTGGTGGAGGGGCAAGGAAAAGAAGGAGAACTAGGTACGGAAATTCCTAACTTACCACATCGAGAGATCAGTAGTCTTAGTGGTTTAGCCAGGGAAACCGTGACTAGGGTCTTAACTAAGTTAGAAAAAAAAGGTTTAATCCAAAGAGATGCAGATTCGATGCGTATTCCCAATTTACCTGCTTTAGAAGATACCATTTGTTAAGATATCTCAGACCTCTTAACCATTATGACTGGTTAATCAATTGAAATACCCTTATGTCTAGAGAAGATCATCAACATTCATTATCTAATTCTAATCAACAGTTTGATGATGAAATAAATTGGGTTGATCAAGAGGATATAGACTCAGATCAACCCCAATCGTCTTACTCCCATAAAACTCCTAAAAAAGTTACCAAAACTTCCACCGAGACGATAGTTATGGTAGAAACGGCTTTTTTGGCAAGTGCTGCTAGTTTAGTGTGGTTAATTAATTTTTATTTTCCCGTCGGCCCAATATTAAAAATTTTTTTTCCTATCCCTATTGCACTAATTTATTTACGGCGAGGTAATCGTGCTTCTTGGATGGCAGCGATCGTCTCAGGACTATTACTATTGGTTTTAATGGGCCCTACTCGCAGCATTATTTTTTTACTTCCTTATGGGTTAATGGGAGTCCAACTTGGGGCCTGTTGGCGACATAGGGTAAGCTGGCTGTATTCAATTCTGATTGGTACAGTTATTGGGTCATTAGGAATATTGTTTCGTTTTTGGCTAACTTCAATCTTAGTAGGTGAAAATCTCTGGATATATGTAATTACCCAAATTACAGAGGTTGCTGATTGGATATTTTTTAAATTAGGTATTTTAGCTCAACCTGATTTTGTGTTAGTTCAGGCTCTAGCTTTTGGCTTAATTATTATTAATAATTTGGTTTACTTGTTTGCAGTTCATTTAGTCGCTTTAATGTTGCTCGATCGCCTTAATAATCCGATTTCTCGCCCTCCCGAATGGGTTAGAGTCTTACTTGATTATTAAATACAGTACATAGCTAAAAAATGATTTATGTTTATACTCAGCTACAGTCAGGATTTAATTGGCTAAGACAATATAGCGGTGCTAAACCTAGTTTTGCCTGTGTTTTGGGTTTTACTGCCACAGGTCTAATTCCAGGAATTTCAGCAGCAGGAGCTACACCAGCAGCACGAGAATATACAGCGATCGCCGATGCCGAATTTTTATCTTTAGGAGTACAAGAAAACTATCAACATCCTCTACCGATTTTATCAGTAGGGTTATCCCCAACTTTTATTTCTCGGGCTGTCGTTGAAGCTTTAAATATTCCTACTTACATTTTTAACGCTGGTTTACCCCATCAACCTACAGTTAAAAGTATCGATTTGGGTGGTATTGGGGCAAATTGCTTATCATCGGGTCAAGCAATGCCTTTAGATTTGGTTAAACATCTTTATCAACAAGGACTTGAATGGGGGGAAAAACTAGCCAGTCAAAACGATTATTTAATTATTGGTGAATGTGTTGTAGGTGGAACTACCACAGCTTTAGCTTTACTGATGGCTTTAGGGATTGAAGCGAGAGGAATGGTGAATAGTAGTCATTCCAATTGTAATCATACTCAAAAATGGTCAGTTGTTAAAACTGGCTTATGGCAAGCAAGACGCATAAATCAGTCTGAGCCTTTAAAGTTAGTAGCAGCCATAGGCGATCCGATGCAAATTGTGGTTGCGGGAATGGCGATCGCTGCTAGTCGCCGTTTAGGAGTAATGTTAGCAGGTGGAACACAAATGTTAGCGGTATACGCCTTAATTAAAGCGATCGCTCTTTATGATCATGTCTCGGTTCAATTGGATCAAATTGTAGTGGGTACAACTCGTTGGGTAACAGAAGATCCCACAGGTAATACAGTGAAATTAGCACACACCATAGGCGGAGTCTCTTTATTGGCAACTAGTTTAAATATGGCTGTTTCTCGTTATCCTGGATTTCGAGCCTATCACCAAGGATACGTTAAAGAGGGAGTTGGTGCTGGTGGTTGCGCGATCGCAGCTTCCTTATATCAAAACTGGTCTTCCACTCATTTACTTACTGCTATTGAGACTTTATTTGCTCGTTATCACCATCTAAGAATGAATTCTATAGGTTAATAATTGCTCTTCTAATGCAGCAATACGGTTATAAGCAGCAGTTAATTGGGCTGTTAAACGACGAATTTGTGTATCAGGTGCAAGATTATCGGTATTGGAATTAGTACTATTTGTACTGCTGTTATCGTCTACCAAAATATCTTTATGGGTTAATTGGTAGTCAGGTTGTCCTTCATGGGCAATACATTGATTGATTTTTGTCGAAAATTTTGGTAAAGAATAGGACTCTTGCTCTCTTACTTTGGCTTTTTGAGAACTTAATTCTTTAATTTGATTACTAATTTGCTCGATCAGGTTGTGTAGACGGTCTATTTTGTCTCTTAATTCGTTAATTTGTATTTGCAATGTATCCATAAAATTTCCTGGGGTCTATGTTCAAGTGACTTTATTTTTATGCTAAAAGCAATATCAGAAAAAATTACCACTATTCCTGATTCATTTAATAATTGCCCAATTTATTTTCGTTAAGATATTCTGACTGGTTTAAATTGTCAATCTCTCACTAAAAAAGTTTGTAAACTTGCTCTTAAAATATATTTCATCCTGTAGACACAATTATTAATTTTATCTAGGTATATTTACCTGAAGATCTTATTTTTGAATGATAATGAAATCCGCCATATCTCGTCGTTATTTTCTCTACGCTAGTCTTGGTGCTACTTTGAGTCAAATTTTGGGAGGTTGTAGTAATTCAGCAACAATTACACAAATATTATTTTTAGAAAATTCTATTCCTGTCCAGTTAATTAAGGACTTTCAGAAAACACTTAAATCTGACAATAAAACTGATTTTCAACCTCAAAACCAATTCAAGCAAATATTTGATTCACTTACTCGTTGGCAACAAAGCAAGAATGAAGATAAAAAAACTCAGGGATTGATAGATAAAATACTAAATAGACCGATAATTTATCCCAGTGTAACTAGTTTAGGAGACTTTTGGTTGTCTGATGCCATTGAGCAAAACCTGATTAAACCTTTGGCAATTAATAATTTAGCAGGTTGGCAAAAACTCCCTAAAACTTGGCAACAATTAGTTCAACGTAATCAACAAGGGTATTTAACCCAAGAAGGTACAATTTGGGGTGCGCCCTATCGTTGGGGTAGTACAGTAATTGCTTATCAAAGTAAGAAGTTAGAAAAGTTAAATATTACCATTAAAGATTGGCAGGATCTTTGGCAACCAGAATTACGCGATCGCCTTTCTTTGTTAGATTCATATCGAGAAGTTATTGGTTTAACTCTCAAAAAAATGGGTTATTCTTACAACACGCAAAATATTAATTCAATCTCTAATTTAGAAAAGGAATTATTAGCTTTACATAAACAAACAAAATTATACAGTTCGGATCGTTATTTAGAGCCTTTGGTATTAGGTGATACATTGGTTGCAGTTGCTTGGTCTTCGGATATATTACCTATACTTAAACAATATCCTGAAATTAAATTTATTATTCCGCCTTCAGGTACATCTTTATGGGCAGATATTTGGGTAGAACCTCAGATATCCCAAGTAAGTAATAAGGATCACAATCAAGCTTTAATTAATTCATGGATTGATTTTTGCTGGCAATCGAAGGCAGCCCAACAAATATCTTTATTTACTTCAGGAATTTCTCCTATTACTCGCTCTTTAAAGAGATCAGAACTATCTACAGATCTGCAAGATAATGTATTTATTAATTCAGAGGTTTTATATTCCGAAAAAAGTGAATTTCTCCTACCTCTAGAACCAGCAATTAACCAGCAATATCGAGATTTATGGCTTAAAATTAGGCAATAAGTAGTGATAATTGAACATTATTTATTACCCTTATGAATATTGCTTGGCAGACAGTTAAAGATAGATTTAAACAAGTTTGGGGATATGAAGATTTTAGATATCCTCAAGGAGAGATAATTGCTACTCTCTTAGCCAGAAAAGATACTTTAGTAATTCTGCCAACGGGTGGGGGTAAATCTATTTGTTTTCAGTTACCAGCACTATTACAGACAGGATTAACTATTGTCATCTCTCCTTTAGTTGCTTTAATGGAAAATCAGGTAAAACAACTACAGCAATTAAAATTACCTGGAGCATTATTACATAGTGAATTATCGCGTTTAGAAAGAAAACAAATCTTACAAGCAATTAAGGATCAAAAATTAAGCCTGTTATATTTATCTCCAGAAACCTTACTTAGTCTGCCTGTTTGGGAAATTATTTCGCATCCCCAAATTAAAATTACTGCAATAGTTTTAGATGAGGTTCATTGCCTAACTCAATGGGGAACTACATTTCGCCCTGCTTATCGTCGTTTAGGGGCAGTGCGTCGTAGCTTATTAAAGTATAAACCATCTGGGACAAAAATAGCGATCGCAGCTTTTACCGCCACCGCCGATCCTCCAGCACAAGCAGCAATTATTCAAGTATTAGAATTACAGCAACCAGAAGTTTTTTTAGTTAGTCCCTATCGTCCTAATATAAATTTAAATATCAAAACTATTTGGACTCCCAAAGGTAGGAAACAAGCAACTTTAAAGTTTATTCAAGCTCACCCTAATCAATCTGGTTTAGTTTACGTGCGATCGCGCGACTGTAGTCAAAACCTAGCAGCTTGGTTAAAATCTGAAAATTACGCTGTTGCAGCATATCATGCAGGTTTAATTACTCAAGAAAGAAGAAAAATAGAGCAAGACTGGCTTACAGACAAAATTCAATTTGTAATTTGTACCTCTGCTTTTGGCATGGGAATAGATAAACCCGATGTACGTTGGATCATTCATTTTCACGCACCAGAATTATTAGCTGAATATATCCAGGAAATCGGTAGAGGTGGTAGAGATGGTAAACCTGCTGAAGCTTTAACTTTAGTCAGTGAGTCTACTGGTTGGCTTAACCCTGAAGATAAACAACGTAGTCAATTTTTTACCCGTAAATTAACACAACAATATCAACAAGCACAACAAATAGTAAAACAATTACCTAGTCAAGGTACAGTTGCCACAATTAAAGAACAATTTCCTCAAGGAGAAATTACTTTAGGCATTCTACATAGTTTAGGTTTAATTGACTGGCAAGATCCTTTTCATTACCGTAAACGCACATCTGCAATTAGTTTAAATCAGTTAACTAACAGCCAGAAACATCATCAACAACAAATGCAAACTTATTTAATAACAAAACAATGTCGTTGGCAATTTTTATTACAGGCTTTCGGATTTAATAAAGAAGCAGAGAAATTCAGATGTGGGCATTGTGATAATTGTTGTCGAATTAGAGGCAAAGATAAAATGATAAGAGAAGACTGGCGCAATTTAAAGTTATGAAGAGCATTAGAGAATAATTAGATCGTAAACTAAATAACTTATCTCCCGCACAACTAAATTAAGTTTTTCAATTTGTAGAGTCGATGGAACAAAAACCCTCTGGGAATACAGAGTATCATTTAACCAATGAAGATATAGACACAATTCTCGAATCATACCGTCAGCAAAATAAACAACGACCTATTGGGCTTGCTAAAGGGAAATTTACTGTTCCTGATGAAATTTTAGATTTATTTAATAACCCTTGATGAAGTTGTTTCTGGATACGACATTTTTCTTTTGCTTATCAATATAGTCAAGCAATTCAAGATCCTAATAATCAAAAGTTTCTAAGTGTTGTCTCAATTTAGGAGTGTGTTATTAAGTATCAGATAGGGAAATTAAATTTTTCTAGTTGCTTGAAATAATATCAAGAAGCTTTCTGAATCAAAGGGTTAATTACTAAACACAGATAGTTTAATAAATAGAGTTTGTCGAAAATAATTTTAGTTAATCAAGTTACTTAAAAACATCATTTTATATTGAGTGATTTTGCTCATTGTGTAGTTTAAGTAATAGAAATATTATGATGTCATAATAATATACATTATCACTTCTTATGAGTATTAAAATATTTCGTGCAGTTAAAGGAATTAGTATCTTTGTAATAGATTCTCTAAATTTTATCTTTATACTTCCAGCTTCTAGCTAATCAACGACATCTTGCTCCAATTATTGGATTAATCCTAATACTGGATTAAAAGAGTGCTTGGATAAAGGAAATACAAGACTATTGGCTGCCCCTTCTAACTTAAATAACTCTTCTACTGATTCCTCTAGTAACTATTCTGATAAACCTTGTTCTGGTTTAAAATTAAATATAGAAGAATTTTTTTCTTCAGAAGGAGGAACATTTACTAAAGTATTTGGCACTATTAAAAATAATGGTAATCAAACTTATAGATATATTGAAATTAATATTCAATATTTAGAAAAAGACAGAATCATAGATGATGGATTTACTATAGTAAGACCTGGAATTTTGAGTCCTGGACAAACTGGAACTTGGAGTGATTTTACTACAGATGATAGAGCAACAAAAGTAAAAACAACTTCTATGACCTGCAAACTGGCTTAGAAAAGAAAAGCTTTAATATACCAACTTTTCCTAAGTGCTTCCTATTTTCTTAAAGCAAGAGTAAAGTAAGCAACCAAACTACTTTAAAATTTAAAAACTAAAATATTAAAAATGTCTAGTAAAGAAGTAAAAATTGATGACTGTGAAAAGGTACTTTTGCTCAGAATAAACAAGAGATATCACAAAAATATATCAAAAGAAGAATTATATGAAGCAACAAGAGGAATTTGGAAAATAAATCAATTAAGAGCTAATAATGTAGAGTATGCTTTTGCTTTGTTTGAAGGAATTATTATAGAAGTATACAAAATAAATCAATGGTATAAAGCAGGCACTTTAAAATATTCATTTACAGACACTTCTTCTTTTGCTAATTCAGGACGTTGGGAATTTAAAGGAGAAATAGCTGACAATAATCTGATACGTAAATATAGAGGTAAATCAGTACGAAAGTATTTTAAACCAGGAAATCAAAACCCAATTAAATACGTAAACTGTTAATCTGGAGATGTAAAGTGATCGCTATTAGTTAATGACTTTGACAAAAGCAAAAATATGCAACTTCAGCAAACAATAAAATCTTTTATTCGCCCAGGAGAACGGAGCGGTTATATTGCCGAATGTTTATAAATTTCGGTTGTGACTCAAGGAGAAACTTTAGATGAGGTTGTTCAAAACTTGAGAGAAACTGTTTCTCTACATTTAGAAGATGAAAATCCAGCCGAGTTTGGATTAATTGATCATCCTTCGATTTTGGTTACATTTGATCTACAGCCTAACTATGCCAAAGCTTAAAAGATTATCGGGTGCAGAAGTTATAGCTATTCTAAGGCAATTTGGCTTTGAAGTTTATAGCCAAAAAGGAAGTCACGTTAAATTGCCTCGGATTAGTATATCGGGTAAAGAAACTTTAACAGTTCCCAATCACCGTCAGTTAGATACAGGAACTTGTCGCGCAATATATAGATAGGCTTGTCGATATATTCCTGAATCAGATGTGTTTAGTTATTTTTATGAGTAAGAAAAGAACGTACAAAATTACAACCCAGGACTTGTATTTATAAATAGTTGTCCCTGTAAATGATTCTCAATTAAATTTACTTCAAATACTTCTGCGAAAGCTTTAGCTACCTGAATTCTTACCTCATCTACTGAAATATTTGGTACAAACTCAACTAAACTTCCTACAGGCTTATCTGCAATACCACAGGGAATTATATGATCAAAACCAGTCATATCTGGACAGACATTTATAGAGAAGCCGTGCATAGTGATCCAACGACGAACTTTAATGCCAATGGCTGCAATTTTTTTTCCTTCCAACCATACCCCAGTAAACTTAGGAATACGATAGGCATTTAAACCATAAGTAGCTACAGTTTTAATAATAACAGTTTCTAATTGCCTCAAATACCAATGTAAATCCTGTTGATAATAACGCAAATTAAGGATTGGATAACCTACCAATTGATTGGGACAATGATAGGTGACTTCTCCGCCCCTTTCAATACGATGAATTTCCAAGTCAGTTTTTTCAGGATTAAACTTTAAAAAATCAAGAATAGAACCAGTGCCTAGAGTATATACAGGCGGATGCTCAAGCAAAATTAAAATATCATTTAAATCAGGGTTATTAATTCTTGCTTCTACTAGCGATCGCTGATACGCCCATGCTTGTGCATATTTTACTATTTTTTGATTTTCTAATATACAATCCCTATAATTTTGTCTCATATTGCCAGCTTTGTTAAATAAATGTCAATCAATGTAACAGAACATCAAGAGAATTGACGTAATTGATGTTGTGCAGACTACAAAGTGTTAATCTATTAGTTATAAAGCTATTAAAAGAAAAGCATTGCTTGAGGAAATTGCCAGAAATCTAATAAAGTGCAAAACCTTAAATATCATATCTAAATTTCGTAGGCTTCAAATTAATACAAATCTCAGTTTCAGTCTAATCAATAGTAATTAATTATTATCTATTGTTTTGGTAGAAAGTGTTTCTAGATAAATATAATCTTAACTAAATCATGGGTGTGAATAGTAAGTTTGTAGATTATCTCAGAAATAGTAGTAAGAAAAACGCAAGACTAAATCGGCAGAATAATTTTAATAAATGTTCATGATTTAGTTGATTTGGAGCAACAATCTTTTTGAGATAAATTTGTATATCCTATGAAAATGAAGGTAGCAATGTAATGTATAGTATCAACTTTTTGTCAGCTTTATAACTTTCTAATATGGAGTAACAAGTATGAAGCTTTTGATCCAAGGAAATAATATTGCAGTCACAGAATCGATTCATGATTACGTAGAACAAAAAATAGAAAAAGCGATTAAACACTTTGAGAATATAACAAGTAAGGTGGATGTTCATTTATCTGTAGCACGCAATTCTAGGATCGAAAGGAAACATAAAGCAGAAGTAACAGTGTTTGCGAATGGAACAGTAATTCGCGCTCAAGAAGGTAGCGAAAATCTTTACGCAAGTATCGATATGGTTGCCGATAAAATAGCCCGTCAATTACGCAAATATAAAGAAAAGCATCTGCCTAAAAAAGCTCATGCTAATCTGCGTTCAGAAGATGCAAACGAAGATAGTATTTCAGAACTAACTCAATTAAATAGCGATCGCGACCCCGAATTACCAGCAGAAGTGGTAAGAACTAAATATTTTGCTATGCCCCCTATGACTCCTGAAGAAGCATTAGAACATCTTCAATTAGTCGATCACGACTTTTATATGTTCAAGAATAGTGAGACGGGAGAAATTAATGTAATATATACCAGAAATCATGGTGGCTATGGGGTAATACAACCTCGTTTAGACAGTACTAGTCAAAATGGCAATTCTGCTCATTGATATATTGGATAAATTTACTAATTAATCGATTGAGTTAAGTAGAGAAGTAGAGGATGATAGGGAGGTTAAGAGGTATAATCATCTGATCACATTCCTCGTACAAGACTAACTATAATACTCCACTACTTCTTCAGTATCAGAATTTAAAGATTGCACAATAAATGGGAAACCTGCCCCTGCCAAACCTTGTTTAAGGCGATCGCTTGTAGCTTCAAAAACCACAAATAAAGGATTAATCATTTCTGCCTTTTCACTAAACATATGTTGTTCTTTAGGTGGCATTAACCATTCATAATCTTGATCCAAAAAAATCTGAGTTTGACGCCAGCGAGCTATAAGATCAGAAAAATCTTCTTCTGGGCGATGAATAAAGACAATAATTTCTGTCCCAACTTTAATTTTCCATTCAGGATCGCACATCAAAATAGCCAAATCACAGGGAACGGAAGTAGCAATTCGGGGCGTTATACTGTGTATAGATTCCTTTATAGCCAATTCTCTACGGCGAATACGAACAACAGGTAAAGGAATGGTAATTAAACTTTGTTCTGGACGGCGAATACTAGGAACAGCCTCAAGATAAGGACGATATTGCTTAAGTAGGGCGATCGCTCCACTACGAGTACTATATTCTGCTAGAAAAGTTTCATAATCAGACTTGTTAACAGGCATAAGGTGGTGTTGTAAATAGTGCTTAGGAAATAATCGCGCGTCAAAATTTATCCCAATTGATCAAAAATAGCAAACATAGGTAAATACATAGAAAGCAAAATTGTCCCTACCATTATGGCAATACCCACCATCATAAGAGGTTCAATCATACTAGTAAGAGCTTTAACTGCTTGCTCAACTTCCTCTTCATAGAAGTCGGCAACTTTTTCCATCATGCCATCCAACTCCCCAGTTTCTTCGCCAATACTGATCATTTGAATTGCTAGAGGTGGAAAAACATTTTCCTTTTGAATTGCCAGAGAAATCATCCCACCCTGTTGAATATCATTCTTAGCAGCCATAATCGCATTGACTAATACTTGATTGCCAATTGTGTCACAAACAATATCAAAACATTGCAACACAGGCACACCTGAGCGAGTTAAAGTTCCAAAAATTCGGCAAAAACGAGCCACGGCAATTTTTTCATTTAAATCACCAAATAAAGGAGCTTTGAGCATAAAACCATCGATCTGTAGACGACCGACTGGCGTTTTATAATATGTGCGGAATAAGAAACTAATTACTATAAATCCTACAATTGGAATAACTACTTTCCAACTACGGAGGATGCCACTAATAGCTAACATGGTTCTGGTTAAAAGGGGTAATTCACCCCCTAACTTATCAAAAATACCAGCAAAGACTGGGATTAAGAAAATAGTCATCCCCAAAAAAGCAATTAATGCAAAAATACCAACTGTTACAGGGTAAGCCATCGCCGACTTAATTTGATTCTGTAACTTTGCCATATCCTCTAAAAGTGTTGAAAGTCTCATTAATACTTCATCAAGTACCCCACCAGCTTCCCCTGCTTCAACCATTGCCACATATAAATTATTGAAACATTCAGGGTGCTTGCTCATTGATTCCGACAAACTTATACCCTGTTGCACTTCGGCACTAATTTCTAATAAAGCTTTTTTTAATTTCGGGTTAGGAGCTTGATCTGAAAGGATGCCCAAAGCGCGAATAATCGCTACACCTGCGTTAACCATAACGGAAAACTGGCGCGAAAATATTGCTTTATCCTTAACCTTGACTTTAGCTAAAGCCATTTGTAGCTGCGATAGGTCAATTTCAAAACCAGATTTATCAATTTTACCGACAGCAACATATCTATTTTTTAAAACAGAACGAGCTTGTTCGGGAGAGGCTGCCTCTATTTTCTCTTTAAAGACCTTCCCTGAATGATCTCTAACCTTTGCTATATATATGGACATGAAAATAAACCAATAATTAATTTACTGATAAACGTATTGAATACTTTTTAGGTTTGTAAGACTAATACACCAAGATATTTTTTAACGCTGTTTAGAATTTGTATTAGATACCATGCCTGTACCAGCAGCACCAACAAGACGTTGCAATTCATCGGGTCGAGAACTTTTAGCGATCGCTTCTTCAATGCTGACTATGCCTTTTTTCACAAAGTCTGCTAACGCTTGTTCCATTGTCTGCATATCCATTTTCGCTCCCGTTTGAATCGAGGAATATACCATTGCAGCTTTCCCTTCCCGAATCAAGTTGGCGATCGCTGGCGTGACTACCATAATTTCCTGCGCCATCACTCGTCCGAATTCTCCTGGTTTGGGATTTTTCTTTTTAACTAAAGTCTGACTAAAAACAGCAATTAAAGAGTTTGACAACATCGCCCGAATTTGCGCTTGTTGACCTGCGGGAAAAACGTCAATGATCCGATCAACTGTTCCCGAAGCAGAGTTTGTATGAAGTGTTCCAAAAACTAAGTGACCAGTTTCGGCTGCGGAGATTGCCAAAGCGATGGTTTCCAAGTCTCGCATCTCTCCTACTAAAATAATATCTGGATCTTCCCTTAATGCAGCTTTTAAGGCATTGGCAAAGCTTTTAGTATCTTCTCCCTTTTGTCTTTGATGAAATAAACTTTTAATATTGTCAAAAACATATTCAATTGGATCTTCTACTGTTAAAATATGCTCCCCTCTGGTACGGTTAATTAAATCCAACATGGCTGCTAAAGTGGTGGTTTTTCCCGATCCCGTCGGTCCTGTAACCAAAACCAAGCCCCTGGGTCGTTCGGTAATTCTTCTTACTACATCAGGTAATCCCATCTGCTCGAAATTAGGAATTTTAGATGATAATGCTCGTAAACAAGAAGCGTAACAACCTCTTTCTTTATAGACATTAACCCGAAAACGAGCTAACCCTTTAACCCCATAGGCACAATCTAACTCCCAATTCTGTTCTAATTCCTTTCTTTGGTTGTTATTGAGCATACTAAAAATCAGCCTTTGACACTCTTGAGGATTAAGCTCTTCGCCAATAGGAGTTAACTTACCACTGATGCGAAAATAAACTGGCGCACTAGCCTGAATGTGCATATCTGAGCCACCCATTTCAACCAGTTGTTCCATTAAATCTTCAATCATCAAATCCATAATTTTGTCCTCTTAAAATTTTTTAAATTAAGTTTTATCTGTAATCGATTACTAGTTAGCGATATTTGAGTTATTTATTATTTAGGTAAAACGTGGAGTCATACAATAAGGGCAATCCAACCATTCAGGTTTTAATTCCGCGCTACAGGTGCGACAAACTAAACCACTTTTTTGCTTGGCTTTCCTTTCTGCTTCCACACCAGAGTCGGTAAAGGTTACCCTTTCCACTTCTTCTAAGGTTGTGTGTCCTTCTTTTACTAGGTTTAAGCTATATGCCAAGATAGTAATCATGCCTTGCTCTACTGCTACTTCCTTGATGCGATCGGTATTTGCCCCTTCATTAATCAAGCTTTCCAATCTTTCAGAATTTTTCATCACTTCGTAGACCCCGACACGTCCCTTGTACCCGACCCCACCACATTTTGCACAAAGAGTTCCATTAGCTTTTGCCTTAGCAGTTTCTTCAGTATCTAATTTGTTGGCTTTATAAAATGTGACTTCTTCTTCTGCTGCTGCCGATAAGCCAAATCTAGCTAATTCCTCACGAGTTGGATTATATGGAATACGACATTCACTACAAACTCGACGCATTAACCTTTGAGCTAAAACTCCAATTAAAGCTCCAGAAATCATAAAAGGTTCTACGCCCATCTCATCCAAACGAGCGATCGCCCCAGCAGCATCATTGGTGTGTAGAGTTGTCAATACTAAGTGACCAGTCAAGGCAGCTTCAATAGCTGTTTTAGCGGTTTCCGAGTCGCGAGTCTCACCCACTAAAATTACATCAGGATCTTGTCTTAAAAAGGCTCTTAGAATTGAGGCAAAGTTCATCCCTTTTTCTCGAATCACCTGTACTTGGGTAATACCATCAAGAGAATATTCAATTGGGTCTTCTGCTGTACTGATATTAATGTCAGGGCTATTTCTTTCTGCTAGTACAGAATAAAGAGTTGTAGATTTACCTGAACCCGTTGGACCTGTAACTAAAATCAAGCCAAACGGACGTTTTGCCATATCCCGCACCAATTCTAGAGTAGGTTCATGGGAAATCAACTTATCTAAACCTAATTGAGTGGCAGAATTATCTAAAATCCTCAGACAAACTTTTTCTCCATAGCGACTTGGCAGAGTATTAACACGAAAATCAACTTTTCTACCCTGAAACATTCGCCGAATCTTACCATCCTGGGGTAAACGTTTTTCCGCAATATCTAAATCCGCCATAATCTTGAAGCGCGCCACAACCGCAGGAATGATCTTTTTAGGCATCAATTCAAATGGCTGGAATAATACACTATCTTTGCGATAGCGAATCTTAAGACTTTCTTCTTGGGGTTCTACGTGAATATCAGAAATTCCATCCTGTAATGCTTTTGCCAGAATTTTATTAACTAGGGTGACGATAGGTGCTGCATGGGCTTCATTGGCTGCTCCCAAATCATCAGCCATTTCGTCTTCCGATTCTTCCAGATTAAAGTCAAAATTATCTAATTCTAAAGTAACTTCAGTGTGGACTTCTTGTTTCTTAGCTGTTTCCTTTTTAACTTGCTCATCTAAAAATTGATCAATCAGTTGTTGATAATCAGCCTGAGTAATTACCTGACGTTTAACATTAATTCCTTTGGGTCTTAAAATACGATTGAGATCGTCTTGGGCTTCCAAATTTTCAGGATCTACCATTGCCACAAATAAAATTGGTGGCTCACCTGCTTCTTTTCTCAAAGGAATTAAGCGATAACGGCGACAAATATCAACAGGAATTAAAGAATTGATTAATTCCCCTACTTGATTACTATCAATTTGTTCTGTTTCTATTTCAGGATCAACAGATTCAACCCCATAGAGAACTTTGAGTTCAAATAAATGATGCTTCTTATACTGACGTAAAAGATCTGGAGGTAACTCCTTACCTGTAGTAGATTCGAGAACATCAACTAAAGATCTACCTGTTTTACGGCTTTCAGCCAAAGCCTTCTGCATTTGCTCACTATCAACAAAGCCTTTTTGTACTAATTGATTGCCAAAAGGAGATAAATTATTACGTAGAGCGATCGCTCTAGTTGTTCTAGAAGAGGAGGAATAAGCCATAAAATAGTAAAAATATCTCAGTCACCTTCTCTAGTGTTCCCCAAAGTTTTCTTAAAATTTCAATTTAATTTGATTAACATTACTTTCCTCCACAGGCTACCAATTCCACTATTTAAGCCAAGCAGTTCCACAAAATGCTACATTTGATTAGCGAGAGGCTAAAAGTTTTATCCCTAACATTGACAAGAAAACTCGAAAAATTATCTCAATTTTTATAAAAGCTGTTATTGTTCCTGAACAATGAAATATTCTATATTTTGGAGAGATTAACATTTTTATGACCCAAGATCAGAAACAACCAGAAATTATGGACGAAAACTCAGAAGCCACTGCTTCTAATACCCCAGTAGACATTAACGCTTCTACATCAGAAGTTACTGCCGAAAATTTGGCAGAATCTCCCGTAGATAATGCAACTAACGAAGTTGATTTAGAGACAGCAGATGAAGCAATTTCTCCAGATCAAGAAGAGATTTTTACTGCTTTTCAACAAGAGAACGCCAATCTTAAAAAGCTTTTAGACGAGAAAGTTCAACAATTAGAAGTATCTAAATCTCAATACGCTAGACTTGCTGCCGATTTTGAGAATTTTCGCCGTCGAACTACTAAAGAACAAGAAAATCTCGAACCACAAATTAAAAAAAGTGTAATTATAGATTTACTACCAGTAGTTGATAATTTTGAGCGAGCTAGAACTCAGTTAAAACCAGAGTCGGATGGCGAGAAAGCAATTCATTCTAGCTATCAAGGTGTTTATAAAACTTTGGTTGAGTGCCTCAAAAAAATGGGAGTTTCAGCAATGCGACCAGAAGGGCAAGAATTTGATCCCACATATCATGAAGCAATGTTAAGAGAAGCTACCGATGAATATCCAGAAGGTACAGTTATCGAACAATTAATGCGTGGATACGTTCTAGGCGATGTTATCTTACGTCATGCTATGGTTAAAGTTGCTGTTCCTAAAGAACCTGTGATAACTTCGGAAGAGAAAAAGATAGAAGAAGAACAGGTAAATGATAATTAAATCAGTTTCAAAATATTTGAATTGAATACTCAATAATTATTAAATTTCGGCATACTCTTATGCCGAGCAATCTGTTTATTTTCTCTGTTGACTTCTTTAAACTCATCTAGATAAATGAAAGTTACTGCCTCAGCACTATGGCGAAAGTTATCGGTATTGACCTAGGAACTACCAACAGTTGTATTGCTGTGCTTGAAGGAGGCAAGCCCGTAATTATTGCCAACTCTGAAGGTGCGCGAACAACTCCTAGTATGGTGGCATTTGCTAAAGGAGATACTCGTTTAGTTGGTCAACTAGCAAAAAGGCAATCAGTGACTAACGCTCATAATACTGTTCATAGTATTAAACGTTTCATCGGTCGTCGTTGGGAAGATACCGAGAAAGAGCGTTCTCGAACCCCATATAAATGTGTTCCAGGAAAAGATGATACTGTTGATGTTCGGATCAACAACCGCAATTATACTCCGCAAGAAATTTCGGCGATGATTCTGCAAAAATTGAAGGCAGACGCTGAAAACTTTCTAGGAGAGGCTGTGACCGAGGTAGTCATTACTGTCCCTGCTTATTTTACAGATGCTCAAAGACAGGCTACGAAAGATGCAGGAACAATTGCAGGTCTGGAAGTATTACGCATTGTCAATGAACCCACTGCTGCAGCTCTAGCTTATGGCTTGGATAAACAAGACCGAGAAGAGCATATTTTAGTTTTTGATTTAGGCGGTGGGACATTTGATGTTTCTGTCTTGCAATTGGGCAATGGTGTTTTTGAAGTTAAGGCAACTTCGGGCAATAATCATCTCGGAGGTGATGACTTTGATAATGTCATTGTTCGATGGATGATTAAAACCTTTTATGAGCAAGAAGAAATTGATTTAAGAACTGATAAAATGGCACTTCAGCGAATGCGTGAAGCTGCGGAAAAAGCAAAAATTGAACTTTCTGTAGCTCTTACTACTTCAATTAATTTGCCATTTATTACGGCTGATGAAACTGGCCCTAAACATATAGAATTAGAATTAACTCGAGCAAAATTTGAAGAATTATCCAAAGCTTTAATTCAAAAAACTCTTGATCCTGTTAAATTAGCTCTAAAAGATGCTGATTTGAAACCTCATGAGATTCACCGCATCATCTTAGTAGGTGGGTCAACGCGTATTCCAGCAGTTCAAGAAGCAATTCAAACGATTTTTGAGGGGACGCAGATAGACCGCTCAATGAACCCAGATGAAGCTGTAGCAGCAGGGGCAGCAATTCAGGGTGGTGTTTTAGGAGGTGAAGTCGAAGATGTATTACTGTTGGATATTACTCCTTTATCCTTGGGTATAGAAACTTTGGGCGAAGTCTTTACAAAAATTATTGAAAAAAATACCACCGTACCCACTAGTAAATCACAAATATTTTCAACTGCTGCCGATGGTCAAACAACGGTAGAAATTCATGTGTTACAGGGTGAGCGAGCTATGGCAAAGGATAATAAGAGCCTAGGCAAATTTTTATTAACTGGTATTCCTGTTGCCCCTAGAGGGATGCCTCAAATAGAAGTAGCATTTGAAATTGATGTTAATGGAATTTTGCAGGTAGCTGCTCAAGATAAAGGTACAGGTAAACAACAAAGTATCACTATTAGTAATACTGGCGGTTTAAGTTCCAATGAAGTTGAAAGAATGCGTCAGGAGGCTGAAAATTATGCAGAACAAGATCGTCGTAATATTGAATTAGTTAATTTGAAAAACCAAGCTGAGAACTTGATTTACAATTATGAATCAACTCTGAGTGAGCAAGGAAATCTAATTCGTGACGAACTTAAAGCTAAAATCGCTAGAATTAAGGAAGAATTTAAAATAGCCTGTGGTAGTCCCCATACTAGCATTAAAGAAGTTGGCGACATTTTAGAAAATCTACGTAGCACCTTGTTAGAAGTAGGTACAGATGTATATCAGCATAAAAACTCTGAGGCAGATAATTCCTTTAAATTTGATGATGATCATGCTGATGCAAAGAATAATGTAGGTCAAGCAGATAATAACCCTGTTAAGGCTGTGGTTAGTGTCGCCAACGATGCCAAAATTGAAGGTAATATTGATCTAGGCTTAGAGGACGAAATATCTTTTGATGACTATGAAACAGTTGATTAGAATTAGTCTCATCAGGTATTCACCATCAAGTTAGGGGTTAGTATTGCAAAAAGTCTATAACAAGCTTAACCAGAAATTACTGATTCTTAGTAGTAACCGTACTATATTTTCTGGTTCTGATTTTGCTAAAGTACAATCAACAAACCATAGGAAAAAATTAAGATTTTATGGCTGGGGACTACTATCAAATCCTGGGTGTATCTCGTGATGTAGATAAAGATGAATTAAAGCGTGCTTATCGTCGTTTAGCTCGCAAATATCATCCTGATGTTAATAAAGAAGCAGGGGCAGAAGAAAAATTTAAGGAAATTAACCGTGCTTATGAAGTTCTTTCAGAACCTGAAACTCGTGCTAGGTATGACCGTTTTGGCGAAGCTGGCGTAGGTGGAGCAGCAGGAGCTTCTGGGTTTGATTATAGTGACATGGGCGGTTTTGCTGATATATTTGAGACTATTTTTAGTGGATTTGGTGGTGCTGGGGCTGGCACTGCTGGACAATCCCGTCGCCGTAATGGCCCAGTCCGAGGGGATGATTTAAGATTAGATTTAAAATTAGATTTTAGAGAAGCTGTTTTTGGTGGTGAGAAACAAATTAAAATTCCTCATCTAGAGTCTTGTAAAACTTGTAATGGTTCAGGGGCTAAAGAAGGTACAGGAGTGAAAACCTGTAGTACTTGTAATGGTAGTGGTCAGGTACGTCGCGCTACTCGAACCCCCTTTGGTAGCTTTGCCCAAGTTTCTGCTTGTACTACTTGTAATGGTAGTGGTCAGGTGATTGAAGAAAAATGTGGTACTTGTCATGGAGCAGGTCGTCTACAAGAGACTAAAAAGCTAAAAATTACTATTCCCCCTGGTGTTGATACTGGAACTCGTTTGAGAGTTTCTAGCGAAGGTGATGCTGGATTACGCGGAGGTACGCCTGGGGATTTGTATGTGTATTTATTTGTTGAATCTGATAAAGAATTTACACGTGAAGGGGTAAATATCAAATCGGAAATCGCGATTAGTTATTTACAGGCTATTTTGGGTTGTAATCTTAGTGTTAATACGGTAGATGGTAAGGAGGAATTGACGATTCCTGCGGGGACTCAACCTAATACGGTACTTACTATGGAAAATAAGGGTGTACCTAAATTGGGTAATCCTGTTAGCCGAGGTGATCATTTGATTACAGTTAAAATTAATATTCCAACTAAGGTTAGTTCGGAAGAAAAAGAATTATTAGAAAAATTAGCCACAGTTAGGAAAGAAAGTACAGGAAAGGGTAATAAAGAGGGTCTTTTCGGAGGTTTGTTTCAAAAATGAATCATGCAGACTCTATAGGAGGTGCGGATAATTCTACTTTAGACTCCCGTGCTGATGCTCACTTGGATTTACGTGGTACACCATGCCCGATTAATTTTGTACGTACTAAGTTACGTTTAGAACAGATGTCTCCAGGTACGTTATTAGAAGTTTGGCTTGACCCTGGTGAACCAATAGAGCAAGTACCAGATAGTCTGACTATGGAAGGTTATCAGTTAGAAGGCATCAATGAGTGTCAGGGTTATTTTTCTTTGTTAGTGCGTCGTCCTGAAAAATCGTGAGTGATCACGAGCAAATAAATCATTGCAATATAATTAGTCACCAAAATCCAATCTGGGGGACTGTGATTGCTTCTCAAGCCAATTTTTATCAAGTTAAGCTGGACACTGAGCAAGAAACGCAATGGTTATTATGTACTCGTCGTACAAGGCTTAAAAAAATTGGGCAAAAGGTTATGGTTGGAGACCGCGTACTAATTGAAGAACCTGACTGGCAGGCTGGTAGGGGGGCGATCGCTC
This sequence comes from Chondrocystis sp. NIES-4102, assembly GCA_002368355.1. Classification (NCBI taxonomy): domain Bacteria; kingdom Bacillati; phylum Cyanobacteriota; class Cyanophyceae; order Chroococcales; family Chroococcaceae; genus Chondrocystis; species Chondrocystis sp. NIES-4102. The sequence goes on from AP018281.1 coordinate 3,318,553, forward strand.
AGGTTTCGCCTCGTGTTACTGAGTTATTGCGTCCGCCAGTGGCTAATGCTGATTTGATTGTCTTAGTATTTGCTCTGCAAGAGCCTAGTTTAGATATTAGGCAATTGAGTAGTTTTTTGGTAAAAGCCGAATCTACTTCTCTAAAACTTTGTCTATGTTTGAATAAATGTGACTTAATTAGCACAACACAACAGCAACACTGGCAACAACGCTTGAAGGAATGGGGTTACCATCCTCATTTTATTAGTGTTAGGCAACGTTTAGGTATTGATGAGTTGTTGCAAGCTTTAACGGGTCAAATAGCTATTGTAGCGGGCCCTAGTGGGGTAGGAAAGTCTAGTTTGATTGATAGTTTAATTCCTTCTATTAATCTGCGTACTGCTCAAGTATCGGGTAAGTTGCAAAAAGGTCGTCATACTACTCGTCATGTAGAGTTATTTGATTTGCCTGGGGGAGGATTATTGGCTGATAGCCCTGGATTTAATCAACCAGATGTAGATTATCTTCCTAGCAATTTAACGCAGTATTTTCCTGAAGCTAGAGCCAGGTTAGAGTCGGGTAATTGCCAGTTTAGTAACTGTTTACATCGAGATGAACCTAATTGTGTAGTTAGAGGTGATTGGGAAAGATATGAATATTATCTTGATTTTTTAGAACAGGCGATCGCTTATCAGCAAAATATACAGCAACAAGCTAATCAAGAGTCTAATCTTAAGTTGAAGGTTAAACGTTCAGGTAAAACTCAGTATGAACCTAAGTTAGCAACTAAAAAATATCGGCGTACCAATCGTAAAACTAAACAACAAAATCTACAAAATCTTTACGAACAACAGTTAACTGCGGAATCGGAAGAGGAGAATTAATTAGCCTACTCAGTTACTGCATAAAAATTTTTTACCAACCTATTGTAAATATATCTCCACTTTCAATCTTGCTTAATCGGCTATTACCCTGATGAGAAATACTATAGGTTTAATTGGTTTGAGCATTATCTCTTTATTTCCTGTAGCTGCCTTTGCTCAAAATAGTAATGTTAATGTTCAACAATCGAGCAATTCCGCTAGTGTTATTGGAGGCAATAATGTCGTCATTCAAAGAAATGATCAAAGCAACATTCAAAATAATTTAGGTTTTGGTTACAATGGGACTCCGAGTGTACAACAATCAGTTCAACAATCCCATAATCAAGCAGCAGCTATTGGTAACAATAATGTAATCCTACAAAATAGCCAACAGAGAAATGTACAACAAAGATTAGGTGTTAATGGTCATCCCCACCCCTATTTTGGTCATTAATTATTCATCGCGCACTCGCACTGGGGATTAAAGATAATTAGTCCCCACAAGGAATGTTCGCCAACAAAAGTTAACCAACAATGTTAGTGTAGCTTTCAAACTCAGATTGAGGTTTAGCAAAAATCATTCTACCTGCGGAAGTTTGCAATGATGATGTCACCACCACTTGTATTTCGCCTCCTACGCGATCGCTTCCTTCTTCCACTACCACCATTGTTCCATCTTCTAAGTAACCAATTCCTTGTTCAGGTTCTTTACCCTGTTTAAGAATTTTCAGTTCTAGATGATCTCCTGGAAGGTAAATAGGACGCAACGAACGCGCTAAATCATTAATATTAAGTATTTCGACTTTTTGCAGGTTAGCAACTTTACTGAGATTATAATCATTGGTTAAAAGTGTCGCACTAAGTTCTTGTGCTAATCGAACCAACTTACTATCCACCGTTTCTATATCGTCGTAATCAGCTTTATTTAGGAGAATGCGATCTGGATATTCCTCCTGCATCTGGTTAAGAATATCTAAACCTCTTCTTCCACGAATTCTTTTTTGTGAGTTACTAGTATCTGCTAGATTTTGTAGTTCTTGCAATACAAATTGGGGAATTAATATTTGTCCTTCTAAAAATCCAGTCTTGAGTAATTCCTCAACTCGTCCATCGATAATACAGCTAGTATCAAGAATTTTAGTCGAAGTCGCTTCCAAAGTACCTTCAGCAACTAACATCGACTCAATACTATTGGGATTAATTAAACGTAGGAAAGTCCGCCCATGAGTATCAGCTAAACCAATACCTAAATAAGAAAACATGACGCTTCCCAATACTGCTACCGTCGGTTTAAAAAAGCTTAATTCTTTAGGAATTGGTAACAAGAACATTGGGGCTAACATCAGATTGGCAACCAATAAACCCATAACTAGTCCGATCGCCCTAGTTATAATTATTTCAATGTTGGTATTACGGACTTGAGTTTCTAAGCGACGATAGGTTGTTTGTACTGCCACGCCTATTCCCAAACCGATAATGGTGGAGAAACCAGCAATTACAAAGCGCAAGGCTTCAATATTGGATACTCCTTCGAGTATATCGTTGGGCAATAACTGTAAACCATCAAAACCGATGTTTACAGCAGCAATAATGCAGATGATAATTATGATGGCATCAACCATTGTTCTAGTTGAATAAAATAAAGATGTATTTCTTTTCTACTGTAGTAAATTCTGGGCAATAGTGTAAAAAAAACTGGGGAGTTCTTAATATTGATCTATAACCATTAAATTTTAATTAGTATGATTATATGATCTCTGAAGCTATATATTAACCTTAAAGTGTCATTATTATTTTGATTGCCCAGCAAAACCCTACTGCTGCTTATATTCATATTCCTTTTTGTCGTCGTCGTTGTTATTATTGTGACTTTCCGATCTCGGTTGTTGGAGATAATATAGGAAATGCCTTAATAATGATTGAAGATTATATTGCTGCATTAATTAAGGATATTCAGCTAACAGTAGCCGAAAAAGAACCCTTGCAGACTATCTTTTTTGGAGGAGGAACACCATCTTTATTATCTGCGCCACAAATAAATCAGCTCATTAAAGCGATCGCTAGTCGTTTTGAATTGGTTAGCAACCCTGAAATTTCTTTGGAAATTGATCCTGGAACTTTTAACCAAGAGCAATTACAAGGATATCTGGATATAGGTATAAATAGGTTTAGTTTAGGTGTGCAAACCTTTGATGAACAATTACTTAAAGTCTGTGGCAGATCCCATACATTAAAAGATATCTTACATTCTGTAGAAATTATTTCTCAACTTGGAGTTGCTAATTTTAGTTTAGATTTAATCACAGGTTTACCCCATCAAACTATAGAACATTGTCAAGCCTCCTTAACTAATGCGATCGCCATTGCACCTCAGCATCTTTCTTGCTACGATTTGGTTCTTGAACCTGTTACTGCCTTTGGTAAACAATATCAGCCAGGGAAAACTCCTCTACCTAATGATTACGATACGGCACAAATGTATCGTTTAACTCGTGATTTGCTCACTGCTAATGGATACGAGCATTACGAGATATCTAACTACGCTAAACTTAATTATCAATGTCAGCATAATCGAGTTTATTGGGAAAATAAGCCTTATTATGGTTTTGGTATGGGAGCAGCTAGTTATGTGGCTGGTAAAAGATTTAATCGTCCCCGCACTCGTCGAGAATATTACGCCTGGTTGGAAGCTGGGGCGCAAGTAGAAGTAGCGGAAGTATCTCCAACAGATTATTTATTAGAAGGCTTAATGTTAGGCTTGCGTTTGGTGGAAGGGATAGATTTAAAAAAATATAGTGAAAATATTCTGCAAAAAATTTTAGCCAGTATCGAGCCTTACTATAGTCAAGAATGGATTGAAATTATCGATGAAGATGGCAAACTTCTAGATTTAAAACAGGATGATTTAATTAATTTAGCTAGTAGGTTACGTTTACAAGATCCTGACGGCTTTCTCTTCTCCAACACAATTTTAGCTGCCTTATTTGAAAAATTTGACTGAGGTGGCAGAAATTAAACACTGCGATCGCCTCACCCAAGATACTGACAACTATTTACTAATAGAAGATAAAATAACAAGAAATATCGGTTACTAATAACTAAAAAGAGATTGGAGCAATAGGCAGTGGTAGTTAAACCAGATTGGTTGCGAGTTAAAGCCCCACAAATGGAACGAGTAGGTAGTGTAAAAGAGATATTGCGTGATTTGGCTCTAAACACTGTCTGCGAAGAAGCATCTTGTCCGAATATTGGGGAATGTTTTGCTGTTGGTACAGCTACCTTTTTAATTATGGGCCCAGCTTGTACTCGTGCTTGTCCTTATTGTGATATTGATTTTGAAAAGAAACCTCAAGCTCTTGATCCAAACGAGCCACTTCAGCTAGCAGAAGCTGTACGCCGTCTAAAACTTAACCATGTGGTTATAACTTCCGTTAATCGTGATGATTTAGCTGATGAGGGTGCATCTCAATTTGTCCGTTGTATTGAATCTGTGCGTCAGGTTTCACCTAAAACTACAATAGAATTACTAATACCTGATCTATGTGGTAATTGGTCGGCATTAGAAACTATTTTGGCTGCTCAACCAGACGTATTAAATCATAATACAGAAACAATACCCAGATTATATAAAAGAGTACGTCCTCAAGGAAACTATCAGCGATCGCTGGAATTATTAAAACGTGCCAAGGCGATCGCTCCCTGGGTATATACAAAATCTGGTATTATGGTGGGCTTAGGGGAAAGTGATAGTGAAATTAGAGAAGTTATTACTGATTTACAAGCTGTAGACTGCGATATTTTAACGATTGGACAGTATTTACAACCTTCTCAAAAGCATTTAGGAGTTCAAGACTTTATTACTCCCCAGCAATTTAAAGCATGGCAAGAATTTGGCGAATCTATTGGTTTTTTACAAGTCGTGTCTAGCCCTCTAACTCGTAGTTCTTATCATGCTGAACAGGTGCAAGCTTTGATGCAGCTTTATCCTAGACAAAAACCGTAAGGTAATAGAGCAAAAGATGTTTTGATTTAATCTAAGCTTTTACAGTAACTTCGCCCCCAGCCCCATATTGGGTAGACTACGGAGGCGTTAGAGTACTCATTGGTTATTAGTAAATTAATTGTTGACCCCAAATGAACATACAGCTAGGGTATATTATCAAGATTTTGCTACTTTCTATAGGTCTATCCTATCTGATTAAATATGGTGGTCAGCTAATTACAATTGAACCGACGAATATTTTGGCATTAATTGTTGTTTTATCGCCATCAGTAATTATTGGCTTGTTTTTGGGGAGACAATACTCTCAATCAAGCAATAGTAAATAGCACTAAATACTAGACAATACTTGATCAACTCGAGCTAATTCAATATCCATGAAATCATCAACCGTCCAGTTAGCTTGACGTTGCAACATATGGAGAGGGTAGATATAAGAAATGCCCACAACCTGTATCTTGGCTCTTTTTGCTGCTTCAATACCCACTCGATTATCCTCAATTGCTAAACATTCTGAGGGTTGTAAATTAAGCTTTTGCACTGCTAATAGATAAGGATCGGGATCTGGTTTACTAGCTTCTAAGTCATCACCAGCTATAATAACGTCAAAATATTCCAAGAGTTGAGCTAAGGTTAGGATATACTCCACCTCCGAACGAGATGTACCAGTAACCATACCAATAGCTATATCCTCCTGTTTTAATTGGGTTAAAAATTCCGATAAATGGGGGGATAGGGGTAGTTCGGTTAATTGTTCTATTCTCTGGCGATAGGCTTGATTTTTAGTGATGACTAACCGATTAAGATAGGTATCGGGTAAAATACGACCTCGACTAGCTAAAATATCTTTTAACCCAGCGCGATCGCTCTTTCCACGACAATATTGGGCATACTCCTCAGGATCTAAACGTAAGTTTTCACTGAGCATTATTTCTGCTACTATCGCTTCATTAATTTCCTCGTCATCAATGACTACACCACTAAAATCTAGCAAGACTGCTTTTAAGCTCATAGGTTAATTATTAGTAATTAATGATTAATAGATTTTACTCCTGCCCTTAGTTAGTTTGTCCACCGTATATTCTTAGAAATAATTTGGTTGTCTTGCTATCTCTTCGGACAAATTATGACTTGAATTATTGCAACAATATAGCAGTTAGCCCGATTAATAAATTAATTTCAGGATGAAATATGAATATTGAGAGTAGGGAAGTGTTAAAAGACTTGAGGGCTTAGTTACACTCCACTACTCATTTACCCATATTTTTTTACCCTTAAGGCAAAACCAGAATTTATTTCAAAGCTCGCAACATCCAGGCAGTTTTTTCATGAATGCGCATTCTATCTGAAACTAGTGAGGCTGTAGATTCGTCATTAGCTTCTTGGGCAGTACTTAAAACTTCACGACAAGTTTTCACTACCTGTTGATGACCTTCTGTAAGAATTTTCACCATCTCTTCAGCAGCAGGCACACCTTCAACTTCTTTAATAGAACTTAATTCTGAAAAGGACTTATACGTGCCAGGGGCTGCAACATCTAAAGTGCGAATTCTTTCGGCGATTTCGTCAACCGCAGTTGCAAGTTCAGTGTAGTGTTCCTCAAACATTAAGTGTAATTCCCGAAACTGAGGCCCAGTTACATTCCAATGGAAATTATGAGACTGTAAATATAAAGTATAGGAATCTGCTAGCAAGTTTTTTAATCCTTGTGCAATTTTAATTCTATCTTCTTCTTTAATACCAATATCAATAGTATTCATATAGATTTTTCTATCCTAATTACGGTGTTTAGAACTTCTTCATTATTATAAGCAAATTTACTAAGTAAAAAAAATAATTATATGATTGACTATTTATATGACTATATGGTTATATTGATATTAAGGTTAAATTGCCTTCAACAATGATTAACCTCGAAATTAAACATTATGACTATATCTTTGCAACAACGCCAAAGTAATAATCTTTGGAATAAATTTTGTCATTGGATTACTAGCACCAACAACCGTATGTACATAGGTTGGTTTGGATTACTAATGATTCCTACCCTTTTAACAGCAACTACTTGTTTTATCATTGCTTTTATCGCTGCACCACCTGTAGATATAGATGGTATTCGTGAACCTGTTGCAGGCTCATTATTATATGGCAATAACATTATTTCTGCTGCCGTTGTACCTTCTTCTAATGCTATTGGTTTACATTTTTATCCTATGTGGGAAGCTGCTAATTTAGATGAGTGGTTATACAACGGAGGTCCTTATCAGCTAATTATTTTCCATTTTTTAATTGGTATTTTCTGCTATATGGGTCGTCAGTGGGAATTATCATATCGCTTGGGAATGCGTCCTTGGATTTGCGTAGCGTATAGTGCGCCTGTTGCTGCTGCTACTGCCGTGCTATTAGTATATTCCATTGGACAGGGTTCTTTTTCCGATGGTATGCCTTTGGGTATTAGCGGAACATTTAACTTTATGCTGGTATTACAAGCTGAACACAATGTTCTTATGCACCCTTTACATATGTTTGGTGTAGCGGGCGTTTTCGGAGGAGCATTATTTTCTGCAATGCATGGCTCTTTAGTAACTTCTTCCTTAGTACGTGAAACTACTGAAACTGAATCACAAAACTACGGTTACAAATTTGGTCAAGAAGAAGAAACCTATAATATTGTGGCTGCTCACGGTTATTTTGGCAGATTAATTTTTCAATATGCTTCCTTTAATAACTCTCGTTCTTTACACTTCTTCTTAGGTGCTTGGCCAGTAATCGGTATCTGGCTGGCTGCGATGGCTGTGTCTTGTTTTGCCTTCAACCTCAATGGTTTCAATTTTAATCAGTCTCTTTTAGATTCTCAAGGTCGTGTAGTTCATACCTGGGCTGATGTTATAAACCGTGCTAATTTAGGCATTGAAGTTATACACGAACGTAATGTTCATAATTTTCCTTTAGATTTAGCTGCTGGTGATAGTCAACCTATAGCTTTAACAGCTAATGTGATTCACAGTTAAGTTTTTCTCGATTGGTTATATAGCGATTTCCTCTTAAATCCTTGTAAAAAGTCTAGGCAATCCAGGTATTAAAATACTTTGGGTTGCTTTTTTTACGAAGTGCAGCTGCGCCCCGTCATAAAAGGGCGGGGTACTGTTCACCCCATACTCCGATATTTAATATTTTTTTAGATAATTGAAAAATTCAGATACCCATACTATGACAAAATATAACCATTTAGTAATATGATTGAGAGCATAACCATGACTACTAATAATTTATAGTCTAGTTTATTTATTAAATTCCTTAATTGACCTTATGTTTAATAAACTAACTAACAAATCCAAATCCCAGTTAGATAATTCCTCTGATAACTGTGGAATTGCCAGATTATCACCTGCTGCACTAGGTTTAATGGCTGATTTTTTTAAAGTTCTATCTGAAGTTAGTCGGTTACAAATTGTTTGTAGTTTGAAGAATGGAGCGAAAAATGTTAGTGAAATTGTTGAGGAGACGGGTTTAGGACAAGCCAATGTTTCTAAGCACTTGAATATCCTCACCAAAGCAGCAATTATTGCGCGTGAACAAAAAGGAATTTGCGTTTATTATCAAATCGCTAATCCATGCTTATTTGAATTATGTGATTTAGTGTGTGATGCACTCTCGACTCAATTTGAGCAGCAAAATCAACAATTAGAGATGCTGAAGACTTTACGTTGATATATTTATATCTAATTAACAATTACTGCTTGTATCTTTTGATTGTTCATTATAATTTTTATCGCCCTTTTTTTGTAATAATTGATTGATTGGTTTAAAAATATCAGCTTCAAAAGGTTTTCCTTTGAGCATCCTCTGCCAATAAATCCAGGGTAAAGCATAAACCTTAGCCAAAAACATTGAATAACGTTCTTTACGTGGGTCGAGGGGAAAGGATGGGGCTGGCTTCCCTTGGTAATCAAACTCCGCCATAATAGCCGAATGGTAACTTGTAATCAAAGGACAACAAGTATAGCCATCGTATCTACCTTTTAATTGTTGACCACTCATTTGAGAAAGCAAGTTCTGGACTACTACAGGTGTTTGTTTGCGAGCAGCAGCAGCAGTTTTAGAAATTGGAAGTGAGGAAGCATCTCCTAAAGCAAATATATTAGGATAGTGATTATGCTGTAGAGTGTATTTATCTACATTAACCCAACCTTGATCGTTAGCTAAAGGGCTTTGTTTAATAAAATCAGGCGAACTCATTGGAGGGGTTACATGAATCATGTCGTAAGCGATGTTGACTTGTTCTACACCTTTGTCAGTTATCGTCTCAAAAATCGCTTCTTTGGTATCTGCTTTTATTTCTATGAGATTGTGACCAAATTTGGTAATAATTTGACGCTCTTTAATCACTTTCTCTAAAGCTCTATTGTATGCTGGGACAGTAAACAGTTGTGTTCCCGCAGAGCAAAACATAACTTTACTATTCACACCCTCTCCGCTCTTATTTTTGAAATAATCATCTGCCAGATACATAACTTTTTGAGGTGCGCCACCGCATTTAATTGGGGTATTGGGATAGGTAAAAATTGCTGTGCCACCCTGAAAGTTTTTAATAGTTTCCCAAGTATAAGGTGCGTATTCTTTAGAATAATTAGTTGTTACTGCACCTGTACCTAATGCTTCTTTTAGTCCTTTTATTAAGTTCCAATCAATTTGCATACCTGGACACACTACCAGGTATTCGTATTGTATCTCCTGCCCTTGAGCCAGCTTTACAGTGTTAAGTTTAGGGTCGAAAGTAGTAACGTAGTCTTGAATCCATTTTGCTCTTCGAGGGATGACATCTTTTTGCTGACGAGTAAACTTTTCTATCGGTGCAATACCGCCACCTACTAATGTCCATCCTGGTTGATAGTAGTGATACTGACTTGGTTCAATGATTGCAATCTGTAACTGCGAATTTTGTTTTAATAATTGGGCTGCGGTGGTGATTCCTGCTGACCCTCCACCTACTATGACAATTTGATACTGTTGATGCTCTTGAGTACTATTTTTGTCTTTCTTAATTAACTGCGATCGCACTTGGAATATTGACACAATAATTTGTTAACTGAAAACTATTTGAGTTTTATCTTATTTAAATTATAAAACTATTTGGTTATATGATTATCTTTTTAAATACATTTTCAATCCCAAATCATTAACCTTGACCTTATCTTAACATTCATGTTATATTACTATATAGTGATATGTTTATTTAAGAGGAATTCACGCTATGCTTTTTCGTCAATTGATAGATGAAGATACTTGGACTTATACCTATTTAATTGCAGACGTTAAAACCAAAGAAGCAGTTTTAGTAGACTCAGTTTTAGAACAAGTAGAAAGGGACTTAAAATTGCTCAACGAATTGGGTTTGAAGCTGAAATATTGTATAGAAACGCATATTCATGCAGATCACATTACAGGTACTGGCAAACTAAGAGAGATAACCAAATGCCAGAGTATTGTCCCAGAAAATGCTCAAGCTGCTTGTGCTGATCGCTACATCAAAGATAATGAAACTCTACAGTTGGGAGAGATTAAAATTAAAGCGATCGCAACTCCAGGTCATACAGATAGCCATATGGCATATTTAATAAATAATACCCATGTGTTAACTGGAGATGCTCTTTTTATCAGAGGTTGTGGACGTACGGATTTTCAAAGTGGAGATGCGGGCATCTTATACGATCGTGTTACAGAAAAACTATTTACCTTACCTGAAGAAACTTTAGTTTATCCAGCACATGATTATCATGGTCAGACAGTCTCAACTATTGGCGAAGAAAAACGTTTTAACCCTCGCTTTGTGGGTAAAGATCGCGCCAGTTTTATTACTTTTATGAATAATCTAGAGTTGCCAGATCCTAAAAAGATTATGGAGGCTGTTCCTGCTAATGAGCGTTGTGGCAAAGTAGCCTCGGCAAATTAATTAATACGTCATAAATAATTAAATATCAAATAAAAGTGAATTAAATGCTTTATAAAATCACTGAAGATCTAGCAATTGGTAATGCTGCTGAAGCTGAAGAATTAGAGCAAATTGCAAATCAAGGATACCACAGCTTTATTGATCTATGCCCATCCCAGGAGGAGGGTAAATTAAATCCAGATTTACTAAAAAATTCAAGCTTAAAATATTACAGCGTTCCTGTTGAGCGTAACAATATTAATCAAAACACATTGGAAAGGTTTATGCAGACTATTGAGTTAGCTCCAAAGCCAATTTATACTAGGTGTGTCTCAGGTACTCGTGCTAGCTTAATGACTTTACTAACGTTAGCAACTCAGAAAAACTGGACAGAAGAACAATTTTTTGAACGCCTAGCATTGAGCGGATTTAACTATGCACCCGATTCCTTGCCCGATCGCTTTGCTCGTCATTACTTAAAAACACTTAAGACTAATCATAGCTGATTAAGATGATTAAGATCGTTGGCTATTTTTTAGCATTGTGTATTGGTCTTAGTTTAGGACTAATTGGTGGTGGTGGTGCTGTCTTAGCCGTACCAATTTTAATCTATGTTATGGGCGTAACACCCAAAGTTGCGATCGCCACAAGTTTAGCCGTTGTAGGTATTGTAAGTGTCGTTGGTATTATTCCTCATTGGCGACAAGGTAATGTAAATTTTAAAATTGCTACCTTTTTTGCACCATCAGCGATGATTGGGGCTTATTTAGGAGCGCAGATTACTAAACTTGCTTTTATTACGGAAACTATTCAACTGGTTTGTTTTGGATTAGTTATGGTAATTACTAGCGTTTTAATGATACGCAAAGACGCTAAATCTTCTGAGGGTCAAAAAGTAGTTCACTCAAACTATTTAGGTAAGTGGTTAGCAATTCCTCTACTTGGTTTGGGCATTGGTATTATAACTGGCTTTGTTGGGGTGGGAGGTGGTTTTATGATTGTTCCTGCGTTAGTACTTTTTGGGGGTATTGCCATGAAGCAAGCTATAGGTACTTCCTTGTTAATTATTGCTTTTAATTCTGTTACAGGATTTATAGGTTATCTTGATCAAGTCAATCTAAACTGGGATTTAGTCATTTCTTTTGCTATTACCGCTAGTTTGGGAACTTTAATTGGAGCATATTTAACACGCTTTATTGATGCCAAGAATCTTCAAAAAGGCTTCGGATATTTTGTGTTGGCTGTAGCTATATTTGTTTTGATAAAACGCTAGTTGTTTTTCAATTAATCAGAGTTTATATGTATTTTCTCTAGCTTCACAACATACCATCTTGAAGTAATTAAGCAGATTAAATTCCACAATCAAATGTGTTTATTTAATAATCAAGTACAAACATCTTATACATAGTTGATAACTATATGGTAATATGTTCATATGAATAGTAGGTGATTACTACAAGACCTATATAAAAAAAGGAAAAAATAGCCATGTTTAACAATGTTGGAACAGTAGATCGAATTATTCGCATTCTTTTAGCCATTACTTTAACTTATTTTGGATTATGGGCTTATAGTGGTTCGGCTTTAGGTATTTTTCTAACTATCGCTGGCTCGGTTTTAGCCATTAGTGCTTTAGCTGGTTCATGCTTACTTTATAGATTATTAGGTATTAATACTCGTAATCTTCAACAGGAATAAAACTAATCAATAACCAATATTTAATTACAAAGGTATAAATCAATGGAAGAAAGTTTTTCTCTAAAAAGTCCATCAATGTCGCGTAGACAGTTACTAAACTTTTTGACTGGTGCTGCTGTTGTTACTACTGCGGGTATAGCTATCTATCCTGTGGGTAAATATTTTATTCCGCCTTCAGAAGTTGCAGACGATGGTTCAATCTTTGCCAAAGATATCAATGGTAATTTAATTCCAGCCAGGCAGATTTTGGCAGAACCACCAGAAACTAGGGCTTTAGTCGCAGGATTAGCTGGAGAACCTACATATCTAACTATTAAAGAAGATGGAACGCTACATCCGTGGGGAATTGTCGATAATTGTACTCATTTAGGGTGTACTTTCCCTTGGAATGAAAATGAAGCGCAATTTCAATGTCCTTGTCATGGTTCTCGTTATGATGCAGAAGGGAAAGTAGTACGAGGTCCTGCACCCTTACCTTTAAAACTCACTCACATTAGTTTGCAGGGAGATTATATTAAGATTTCTCCTTGGACAGAAACAGATCCCCGTACAGGGCAAAAACCTTGGTGGGTTTAGAAGTTATAATCTCTGCCATTGAGGACAAAATTATATTCTTGATGGTGGAGTAATTTCCAATATAAGATTGCTTTTTATCAAGTTACAATATTATTTCATAGTTGTATAACGAATTAAAGATAAGATAACAATTTATATGTTAGAAGTTAATTGGGTTGGGGCTATAGCTGGCGGAATGCTGATCGGTCTGAGCGCGACGATTTTACTAGCTTTTAATGGTCGGGTTGCTGGTATTAGTGGGATGGTTAGCGGTGCTATAAAATTTCAACCTCAAGAAAATTGGCGGTGGTTATTCATTGCAGGGATGCTTATGGGAGGCGTGATCTATGAATATCTAATAGCTAGCGTACCCACTCCTGTATCGACCTTTGCACCAGTAGCGATGATTATTGGTGGTTTTCTAGGGGGTGTGGGGACAAATATGGGGAATGGTTGTACTAGCGGTCATGGGGTTTGTGGTTTGGGTAGATTATCTTTTCGTTCTTTAGTCGCAGTGCTTAGTTTTATGATTACTGCAATTGTTACAGTATTTATTACTCATCATTTAATTTAATTTAATTATCAAATGAGCCAGAAATTCATCGCGCTTTTATCAGGGCTATTATTTGGTTTAGGTTTAAGTTTGTCTCAAATGATTGATCGCGATCGCGTGTTAAGCTTTTTAGATGTTGCGGGAAAATGGGACTCAACACTTCTATTTGTTTTAGGGGGTGCTGTTGGGGTTACTTTAATTACTTTTCGTTTTATATTGCGTCTACCTCAGCCAATTTTTGACAACAAGTTTTATCTGCCAAATAAAAAGGATATAGATCAACGTTTAATTATAGGTGCTGCAATATTTGGTATTGGTTGGGGTATAGCAGGATACTGTCCTGGCCCTGGCATTACTGCTTTAGTATTAGGAATTTGGAATCCAGTTTTATTTATAATTGCTTTTATTGGTGGTTCACTTAGCTATCAATGGTATACAGGCAAATTAGTAAAAGATAAATCTATTAACCAGCAGCCAATTAAACAAACAATAAAATAAATAGCTATGAGGCAAGAGGAAAATATTAATTAAATTCCATCTCCTCCATACCTCATTACTAACCTTACTTACCCATTCCTAGCTGTTGAGCCTTTTGATAAACTTTCCCTTCAGTTAATAAAGAAGGTGCAATAACCACATCAACCTGTTGCATCTCTTTAAGGTTTTTCGCCCCTAAAGTTCCCATACTAGTTTTGATCGCACCTAGTAGGTTATGCGTACCATCATCTAGTTTAGCAGGCCCGATTAAGATCTCCTCAATTGTGCCTGTTGTTCCGACTTTAATGCGAGTGCCACGAGGTAAAACAGGACTAGGAGTTGCCATACCCCAGTGAAACTCACCACCTGGAGATTCAGCAGCCCTAGCAATGGGTGAACCGATCATTACCGCATCAGCACCACACGCAAGACATTTACAGATATCACCGCCAGTAACTATACCCCCATCAGCAATAACTGGTACATATCTACCTGTTTGCGCCTGATAATCATCTCTAGCAGCAGCACAATCAGCAGTAGCCGTAGCTTGAGGTACACCAACACCTAGAACTCCACGGGAAGTACAGGCAGCACCTGGCCCAATTCCTACTAAGACAGCAGCAGCCCCAGCCTGCATCAACTCTAATGCCACTTCATAAGTTACGCAGTTACCTAAAACTACTGGCATAGGCATTTCTTGACAAAAGGCAGCCAAATCCAAGGGTTCAACCCCTTCTGGGGGGAGATAATCTGTAGATACTACAGTTGCTTGGACAAAAAGCAGATCTGCGCCAGCTTCAGCGACAATTTTGCCATATTTACTTGCGCCTGCGGGAGTTAAACTTACTGCTGCGATCGCGCCTTGGTTTTTAATTTCTGTAATTCTTTTAGTAATTAATTCTGGTTTAATCGGCTCTGCATAAAGTTTTTGCATTAAACCTACAAATTCCTCTTTTCCTACCGAGGCAATTTTACTGAGAATTGGTTCAGGATCTGCATAACGGGTTTGTACCCCTTCGAGATTCAAAACTCCAATTGCACCTAACTGTGATAATAAGACAGCCATTTTGACATCAACTACACCATCCATAGCACTAGCTAAAATAGGAATTTCGCGAGTAATACCGCCAATTTCCCAAGTGGTATCTGCCAAACTAGGGTCTAAAGTTCGCACTCCAGGGGACAGTGCTATTTCATCAAATCCATAAGCTCTACGAGCCTTTTTTCCGCGACCTATTGATATATCCACTCTCTTGATTCGTTCCCAAAGCTTATTAGCCTAGGCTATCAAATTTTCAGCATCTTTGAAAATGGATAAAAACTAAAAATTAAAAGTTATTGTTTTTTAGTTGCCAATAATTCTTGATTTATTAAGGTTCATGCTGATTTTAAAAGTATTAACTTGATTGTTCTGGTGTAATTTGACCTTTTTGCCCTTGAATAGGGGATAATTTATCAACTAAACCCATTGTAAAGGCAACATCAGGTAATTCCTCAACTATATATTTACCTGGAGAAAATACCTGACCTGGGGTGAAACAAACCTGTCTTAGTTCGACTACTTCACTTGGGTCGAACATGGCGCGAGACAATTTTTTTTCAATGCCCATAAGTACTTATGATCCTATTTAGTTAGCTATTATTTTAACTATTTTGCTCTAAAAGAACAGGAGTTGTGGCAAAATTTTATCTGCTTAATATTCAACTCCTGATGTTCGTTAATTAAATTAAGGTTATAAAATGCCAGCGTTACTTAACCCAAGAATCATACCTGCTCCCAGAATGTGACCCAAACTAGTAGTTGCTAATAATTCAGGAACTCCAAAGTCCTTCCACAGATCAGGTGTGGGGAGCGGTAAACGTGGCCCTTTGCCTGAATTTTGGATAGCATAACGACCAACAGCGATGCAAAACAAATTAGCCATGATCATCACTATAGCTACTGAAGGACTCCAATCTACTGTTGCAGGAGTTGACCTGACTGCAAGAATGAAAGTGGATATCATGATAATTATTGACTCCTTTGTTATTAAATACTTTTAATTGACGATTTTTGTTTATAGAATTATAAAAACCTCTCTGTACAAAACAACATTTCTTTTAAATAATTAACAGTAATTCAAAGTTTTACTAACAAAATAGATTTAAAGTACTAATGCGCGTTAAAATTTGCGGTATTACCCAAATAGAGCAGGGTCAGGAAATAGCAGCCCTGGGAGCAGATAGTTTAGGTTTCATCTGTGTAGAGCGATCGCCACGTTATCTTAAGGCAGAGAGAATTAAAGCGATTATTAGTAATTTACCAAAGTCAATAGTTACTGTGGGTGTCTTTGCCGATCATGGTTTGTCAGAAATTATAGAAATAGTAACACAAGCCAATTTAACCGCAGTACAACTTCATGGTGCAGAATCTCCTGAATTTTGCCAACAATTGCGTCAACTATTACCACCTGACATAGAATTAATTAAAGCTTTTCGAGTTAAGGATGCTACATCTTGGCAAACAACCCTAATATATCAAGACGTAGTTGATAGTCTACTTTTAGATGCCTATGATCCTTCTATGCTGGGTGGGACTGGTAAAACTATTGATTGGCAAATACTCAAACAATTTCAACCAACTATACCTTGGATGCTGGCTGGAGGATTAACTCCAGATAATATTGTCGCAGCTTTATCCTATTTAAACCCAGATGGCATTGATTTATCCAGTGGAGTTGAGCGATCGCCTGGAGATAAGGATATAACCAAAGTCAGCCTACTTTTTGAAAAGCTAAAAAACTTTGATTAGTAAGGATAACAAGTAATCATGAGATAATTACATATTTGCAAAGATACTTACCTTAAAACTAGATATGAAAGTATTAGTAGTTGGCAATGGAGGCAGAGAACACGCCCTGGCTTGGACATTATTACAATCACCTAATGTGGAACAGGTTTTTTGTACTCCTGGTAATGGTGGGACTGCAACAATGGCAAATTGTCGTAACCTTACTTTAGCGGTGGATGATTTTAAGGGTATTGCCCAGGCTGTACAAGATAATCAGATTTCTTTAGTAGTTGTCGGGCCAGAAGTTCCCCTATCGTTGGGTATTGTAGACTATTTACAACAGCTAAATATTCCTGTTTTCGGCCCAACTAAAGAAGGGGCAAAGATAGAAGCTAGTAAATCTTGGGCAAAAGAGATTATGAGTCTTGCCAATGTGCCGACGGCTAAATCTCAAACTTTTACAGATAGTAGTTTAGCAAAGGATTATATCCTGTCTGTTGGTGCGCCAATTGTAGTTAAAGCTGACGGGTTGGCTGCTGGTAAAGGAGTAATTGTAGCTGATACCATAGAGGCTGCGATCGCTGCTGTGGAATTGATGGGTGATGATTTTGGCAAATTGGTAATTGAAGAATTTTTATCAGGATCGGAAGTCTCGGTTTTAGCCATTACTGATGGTCTGACCATTCGCCCCCTAATTCCAGCCCAAGATCATAAACGTATTGGAGTTGGAGATACAGGCAAAAATACTGGTGGGATGGGTGCTTATGCCCCTGTACCTTTGGTTACTCCAGAATTAATGGATAGAATTGGGCAGGAAATTTTAGAACCTACCCTCAAAGCTTTGCAAAGCAAAAATATAGACTATCGTGGAGTACTATACGCAGGCTTAATGATTACTCCTACAGGTGATCCTAAAGTTATTGAATTCAATTGTCGTTTTGGTGATCCTGAGACACAAGTAGTTTTACCGCTACTAGATATGCCTTTAGATGAAATTCTACTTGCTTGTGTGGAACAAAGATTAGCATCATTGCCAGATCTAAAATGGAAACAGGCTAGTGCTGTCTGTGTGGTTGCTGCTGCTGGTGGTTATCCCGATAGTTATCAAAAGGGTGAAGAGATTACAGGTATTCAAACAGCTACAGATAAGGGCGCGATCGTCTTTCATGCGGGTACTAAATTGGAAGCACAACAGGTTATTACTGATGGTGGTCGAGTCTTGGGGATAACTGCCCTAAATGAGAATTTCGACGGCGCGATCGCCCTGGCTTATCAAGCATTAAAATCTATTAATTTCAACAATATGTATTATCGTAGTGATATTGGACATAGATATAGGAATTTATAAAATAAAATACTTTTTAGCTGTTCTTTAGCACAATTAATAAACTATAATTCACTTAACTTAACATTTATTATCATAATTACTTGAATTTACATTGCTGACCTTTACTACCAAAATCAAAGAAATTATTGCCCTCTGGTGGTCAGATTTCACCCTCCAGACCAAACTGATGGCTGCTGCTACGTTAGTGGTTTCCTTGATTATGAGTAGTTTAACTTTTTGGGCAGTGAATACAATTCAGCAAGAATCTAATATCAATGACACTCGTTTTGGTAGTGATTTAAGTATTTTAATTGCTTCTAACGCTGCACCGTTAATTGCTGAAGATGACATTACAGGTTTAGCCAATTTTTCCAATCGATTTTATCGCAGTACTTCTAGCATTCGTTATTTAATTTATGCAGATGAGTCGGGTAACATCTTTTTTGGCATTCCCTATTCCCAAGCAGAAGTACAAAACTCCTTAACAATCAAAAGGCGAATTAGATTACCAGAAGACTATGCCCAAAATAGCGATTTACCTTTTGTCCGCCAACACCAAACCCCCAACGGGCAAGTAACAGATGTTTTTGTGCCTTTGCAACATAATAATCAGTATTTAGGAGTTTTAGCAGTAGGGATTAACCCTAACCCCACTATTGTCGCTTCTTCCAATTTAACTAGGGATGTCACAATTGCCGTATTTATAACCATTTGGGCGATGGTAATCTTAGGTAATGTATTCAATGCCTTAATGATTACCCAACCAATTAAGGAACTTTTAGTAGGGGTAAGAAACATTGCTGCTAAAAACTTCAAACAGCGAATCAATTTACCATTGAGGGGGGAGTTAGGAGAATTAATTGCTAGCTTTAATCTTATGGCAGAAAAGCTTGAAAAATATCAAGCCCAGAATATCGAAGAAATAACTTCCGAAAAAGCCAAATTAGAAACCCTAGTATCAACCATCGCCGATGGCGCAATGCTAATCGATCCAGATTTACAAATAATTTTAGCTAATCCAACTGCTAGAAGTATATTCGGGTGGGGAGAAGATGCGATCGGGGACAACATCTTACACCGTTTACCTTCAGAATTAACAGTAAAGTTAACCAAACCTCTTTATCAAATGATTGATGGTAGAGTTGATCCGTTCATAGATGTCACCAATAGTCAAGACCAAGAAAAACTATCGGCATCTGATAATGATAAACATCATTTTGCCAACCGAGACGAATTTCGACTTACCCTAGGACAACCCGCATCAAGAAGCATCCGAGTTTTATTAAGTCGTGTGATTGATGGAGGTAATGAGAATATCAAAGGTATTGCGATGACAGTTCAAGATATCACCAGAGAAGTAGAGCTAAATGAGGCAAAAAGCCAATTTATTAGTAATATCTCCCATGAATTGCGCACACCTTTATTTAATATCAAATCTTTTATCGAAACACTGGCAGAATATGGCGAAGATTTAACCGAAGATCAAAGAAAAGAATTTCTAGATACGGCTAACCACGAAACAGATCGTTTAACTCGTTTGGTTAATGATGTTTTAGACTTATCCCGTTTAGAATCTTCTCGTACTTATGAATTAACTGAGGTAGATTTAACCCAACCGATCGAACAAACCCTAAGAAGTTGTCAGTTAAATGCCAAAGATAAAGGAATTTCCTTAAAGCAAGATATCCAGTCACCATTACCCTCTGTAGTTGGTAACTATGATCTACTATTACAGGTATTAACTAATCTTGTAGGTAATAGTTTAAAATTCACCAATTCGGGAGGGAAAGTTACAGTAAGAGCCTACCCAACCAAAGCAGAGTCTAACACTCTTAAACAGTCTGGGGTGAGAATTGAGGTAGTTGATACAGGTATTGGTATTTCAGCCGAAGATAAAGAAGCTATTTTTGAACGTTTCTTTAGAGTCGAAAATAGAGTACATACCTTAGAAGGGACAGGGTTAGGATTATCTATTGTGAGAAATATTGTTGAAAAGCACAATAGTAGAATTTATATTGATAGTGAAGTGGGGGTTGGTACTACTTTTTGGTTTGATTTGCCTGTTTATGAAGCAAAGGTTATAAAGCAAGCAGAATTGGAGAGTAAAGAGTAAAAATCAAATCTTAGGTTTTAGTAGAAAAGTTTCTAAACTCCTAAATCTAGCTTAGAATCAGGATTTTCAAATTCGTAGGCATCAATATTTATCTCAAACAGAATTAATATTCCTTGATGATATTCAGGTTTTTGATTCTTCCAAAAATCTAGAAATCTTTTAGAGTGTCTGCCTCTTTGCAGTGTTGCTATAGATATCCAATAGGATAAATGACCGATCAATCTACCTTTAGAAAATTTATCGTACCCTTTAGACAATGGTATGTGTATTTTAATTTGATTGGAAATGCTTTGTATAATTTCTTGATTGGTCATTTTCATACCTTTGTTAAATAAGTGTTCATAATCTGATTACCTATATAACTATGGTAGTGTGCCGTAATTTTTGTGTGAATAGTAATAATACATAAATAGTTGGGAGCAACTATGAAATTTGATAAAGATATTGATAAGAGTTAGATTACTCATTACTCAAAATACAGCGTCATTATAGAATATAAGTTAAATGAAAGTCGTTTTTTTTGGTACACCCCAATTTGCTGTTCCTACTTTAAATAAACTCTTAGAACATCCTGATGTTGAAGTTTTAGGAGTAGTAACTCAACCTGATAAACGTCGAGGTAGGGGTAGTCAGACTATACCTTCAGCAGTAAAAAAAATAGCATTAGAACATAATCTACCAATTTGGCAACCTGAGAAAATAAAAAAAGAGCGGGAAATATTAGATAAGCTACAAAGTACCCAAGCAGATGCGTTTGTTGTAGTCGCCTATGGACAGATATTATCTCCAGAAATCCTAGCCATGCCAAAATTAGGTTGTATAAATGTTCACGGGTCACTTTTACCCCAATATCGCGGTGCTGCACCCATTCAATGGAGTATTGTTAATGGCGATCGCATCACAGGGATTACAACTATGTTAATGGATAAGGGTATGGATACGGGTGATATGTTGCTCAAAGCCCAAACAGAGATAACATTACTAGATAATGCTCAAGATTTAGCTATTAAACTAGCAGATCAAGGGGCAGATTTATTGTTAGACACATTATTCAAACTGCAACAGCAAGCAATTATACCTATTCCCCAGGAGCATACCCAAGCCACCTATGCACGTCTAATTGATAAAGTCGATTTCGCGATCAATTGGTCAAAGAGTGCTGTAGATATACATAATCAGGTACGAGGTTTTTATCCTAATTGTGTGGCAACCTTACAAGGTAAACAGTTGAAGATTATTGCAACAATTCCCTTAACTGAATCAACTATAGATGATTTACCAGAAGAATATAGTACCCTCAAGGCGCAATATTCCACATTAGCCACGCTGACGGGTAAACCTGGCGAAATTGTCCATAATCTCAAAAATTTTGGGGCAATTGTACAAACAGGTGCAGGACATTTACTATTAACTCAGGTACAGCTTGCAGGTAAACGCCCTCAGTCTGGGTGGGATTTTGTTAATGGGATGCGCTTAAGTGTTGGAACTCAAATTGAGGGTGGGCAATGATGAATTATAATCTATTAAACAGGTTTCAAAATAATATATAAACCAGCGTTAAAGCATAAGATTGACTTAATAGCTGATCAATAATTTATTAGTTACTAAGTGTTGGGAAATACGGCAAAGTTTAAGGTTTAATTATCCCTCAAGCGTGTAATACTACTTACCTACAATTTGATTAAAAGTTGCTCGCTGATGAAAAAGTATAAAATGTGATTAAATATTACTTTTTGGTTGCCGAGCAATGACTCCTAATCCGCAAATTGTTAAATCAATTGAACAGCTAGATTATCGAGTTACCGTTGGTGATGTAGCAGCCCAAACAGGGTTAGAATTAAACTTTGCTCAACAGGGATTATTAACCCTAGCAAGTGAGGCTGGGGGGCATTTACAAGTTGCAGAATCAGGTGACGTAGTATATTTATTCCCTAAAAACTTTCGCTCAATTCTACGTAACAAATATTGGCAGTTACGTTGGCAAAAAACTTGGTCGAAGATTTGGCAAGTATTGTTTTATTTAATTCGGATCTCTTTCGGGATTATTTTAATCGCCTTTATTATATTAATGGCAGTTGCCCTGATTGCCATTTTCATTGCCATCAATGCTAGTAATAGTGATCAGGATAATGAAAGAAGCGATGGTTATGGAGGAGGGGGGATTTTTCTGCCCAACTTCTGGTTTGGCGATATATTCTTATGGTTTGATCCTGGATATAATTCCCGTCATCTTCAGCGTCGGCGACAGTCTACAGGAAAATATAAGCTGAATTTCTTAGAATCAATCTTTTCTTTCCTATTTGGGGATGGTGATCCAAATATAAATATAGAAGCAGAACGTTGGCAAACAATTGGCGCAGTAATTCGTAATCATCAAGGGGCGATCGCAGCAGAACAAATTGCTCCCTACGTAGATAAAATAGACCAAGATGAGGATTATATGCTGCCTATCCTCAGTCGTTTTAATGGTTATCCTCAAGTTTCCCCACAGGGAGAAATCATTTATTATTTTCCCGAATTACAAGTAATAGCTAGTCGTAAACAATTAGCACCAACTCCCTCTACAGGATATTTACAGAAAAAACTCTGGCGTTTTAGCCAAGCAAGTAGTGGTCAAATTACTATGGCTGTAGTTTTAGGGATTACTAATATAATTTTGGCTTTAGTTTTGGGTTCTTTTTTAAGAGATGGTGCTTTAGCAGCGCAGTTAGGGGGTGTGGTAGCCTTTGCTGCTTCAATTTATTGGGTATTACTAGGATATGGTATTTTATATCTGCTTATCCCTTTAGGACGTTACTTGTGGATTCAAGGGCGTAATCCTAAAATAACTAAAGGTAATCGAGAGAGAGAACAAAGAGCGGTTATAGTTACTCAACCAAGTCAATCTTTACGACAAAAACTGAGCTATGCCAATCAATTTGCCCAACAAAAAGTAATTAGCGATCGCGATCTTGCTTATACTACTGAAGATGACTTACTAGATCAAAACCTCAGAAATAATGCACAAATAGATCGCGACTGGCAAAAAAGATTAGAATCAGAATCTTAATCAGATACTTATCAGTGATCAACAACACAGTAGTATAAAAGTAAATCAAAAATTAAGTATGAGTCAAATTACAACAATTTCAGGCAAAGCGATCCCTGTTGTCGGTGATGATATTGATACAGATCGTATTATTCCTGCCCGTTTTTTACGCTGTGTTACTTTTGATGGTTTGGGAGAAAGTGCCTTTGCCGATGATCGCACCCAAGCTAAAGGCGAACATCCCTTTGATTTACCTCAATATCAAGGTGCAAATATACTTGTGGTTAATAACAACTTTGGTTGTGGTTCATCGCGAGAACACGCCCCCCAAGCCTTATCTAAATGGGGAATAACAGCAATCATTGGTCAAAGTTTTGCTGAGATCTTTTTCGGAAATTGTGTGGCGATCGGTGTTCCTTGTGTAATCGCTTCTCCAGAAACAGTCCAACAATTACAGACACTTATTAATCAAAATCCTCAAGCTAATTTAACTGTCAATTTAGAAAAGATGGAGATTACTTGTAATGATCTTTCCTTACCAGTACAAATGAACGAAGGCTCAAGGCAAATGTTCCTTAAAGGTACTTGGGATAATTGTGGACAACTGATATCTAATACTGAAGCTATTAAAGCGACAGCTAAGGAGTTACCTTATATAAGTTGGCAAAGTGCTTAATTAATTTCAAGTTGGTGAGTGCCAAATTAATTGCTGAGGTTGAAGGTAATTATAGCCGTCGAAGCAGAGGTTAAGACAATTAATCTTAAGATCGTAAAAAGAGATTTCACCAGATGTCTAGATCTAGCATTCGATTGCTATAACTTCAGTTTGGGATAAAGAGGTGGGTATTAAATCTAAGCTATTGAGTTATCTCTTACTCAGGATAAGTATTCAGAAATAGCAGGAAATAATATTTATCCTTTAAGTTGCATTTTATATTTTAAGTTTAAATCTCACCTAAAGAAGTTTAATTTAATTTACTGCATTGCTATAGATAATTGATATAAAATGTTTTTTGATCATCCCATAAGTTAATTATCAATTGTTCATTCATAAATCTTTCCTTGAGTCTTAATATAGCAATAAGAGATAACTCACGGGACATTTTTTAGTCTTTAAGTTTTAAATACTACCTACTACCTACTACCTAATAATCAAGCCAAAGGCAAACAAATTCGGATAGTTGTACCTTTGCCTTCCCCCGCACTTTCAAGAGAGATAGTACCCTGCATCAACTCCACAAGATTACGAGAAATAGCCAAACCCAAGCCAGTACCACCAAACTTTCTAGTAGTAGAACCATCTACCATCACAAAAGGATTAAATAACTTACTTTGCTGATCCTTGTCGATGCCAATGCCTGTATCTTCAACGGTAATTACAACTTCTTGTTGATAGTTATGGCGATTAGGATTAGCAGAAGCAATATAATTATCAATTTCTAACCAATGCTGTTGCTTAGGATCTAAATCTTGTAATTTTTCATTATGTTTATGAGCAAGCTGATAATTATCTGAATCACTATTTTCATTAGCTAATAGATATTCACCATCATTCGACTCATAATTTATTATTTTCAGGTGCTTATTATTTAATTTAGTAGTGATAGTAATTTTAATACTTCCATAGTCAGTAAATTTAACAGCATTACTTACCAAATTAATTAATACTTGTTTTAATTTTGCAGCATCAGCAATAACATAAAGATTTTCCTGGACATCAGGGATGATCAAATCTAAATTTTTACGTTGGATAGCAACCAAATGCAAATCAACTACTTCATCAATAACTTTATATAAATCAACTTGTTCTAAGTTTACTGAAAGCTTACCTGCCTCTATTTTAGAAATATCCAAAACATCATTAATAATTCCCAAAAGATGAATTGCTGCATCATCCGCCTGTTTTAAAAATTCTTGCTCTTCCTCCTTACTATCACAATACCCATCCTGCACAATACGAATACAATTAATAATCCCATTGAGGGGTGTTCTCAATTCATGGGAAGTAGTTGCCAAAAACTCGCTTTTGAGTTGATTAGCAGTTTGTGCAGCTTTCCAGGCTGAAACAATTTCGTCTCCCCAAGTTCTTAATCTGCTTACCATTTCATTAAGAGCGGTAGAAAGCTGATTAAATTCACGAATTTGAAAGTTTTCAGGTAAACGTATCTCATCTCGATTAGATTGTAGGTGTTCTTCTCTCAGAGAATAATCTCGAATTCGTTCTAAAGGACGAGCCAATTCACGCGAAACATAAAGAGTAGCAACAGAGCAAGCAGCAATCAAGCCTAAAGTCATAGCTACCAAGGCTCTACGGATATCCTTAAGAGGTACTAAAGCAGCATCAATAGGGCTAACAGCGAGGATAATCCATTTTTCTTTTTCAGAAGGATTAAGAGAATTAGTTACAGGTGAGGGAATAGAACTATATCCTGCTAATAATTCAATTCCGTCTGTTTCCAAATAAAACAAATGCAAAAAATCAGGTTGATCTGAGATAGCATTAGCCAAAAGAGCAGATAATCTTTGTGCATCAGGCATTTGCTTAATATTACGTCCCACACGCTGCACAAACGGATGAGCCAAAATCGTACCGTCTTGATTAATAACGACGGGATAACCCTCTAAAGAGCCTGGTTCAATAATTTCTTGTGCCAAGATAGCGGATTTAACACTAAGAGCATAACGTAAATTACCATTGCGATCGTAAATCGGGGCGGTTAACCAAAGCTTAAGTTGTCTTCCTAAAGGGTTTTCATTAGCTTCTTGATTGTCTAAAGTTAAAGAGGTTGATGGCAATAATAATTTGACATTAATTTCTGAAGTTGAAGTTAAGATACGTTGCTTCTTTTTACGCCAAGTAGTGTTACTAAGATCAATAGACTCTTTACAAGTAGTAGTAATGATTTTATTAAAATTAAGATCGCTAACTTGAATACATAAAATGTTTTTTGGTAATACTTCCTGTAATTGAGCAATCAATAATTTTGATTCTAAAACATCAGATGAAGGCATTACAGCATCACTTGCACTGGCTAAACTACTTTGTAACGCTTCAATTGATTGTTTGATACTTTCTCCTTTCCTAACAGCACTTTCGGTTAAATTTTGCCTAGCGGTTTCTAAGAAAGCCGATCTAGCTTTTCTATAAGTTACATAAACCCCTAATAACAAAACTGGAACACTTACCAAAAGAATACGGGAAAGTAGTATACGACGAAAGGAGGATTGACCAAATGTCATAAGAAAAGAGCGAGGATCATGCTTAATTTAAATCTCTGTTGTTGTATTTTTAATGATATCTATTCAAACAATAATTACTATTTCCTAGAGTTTCAATCATAATCTCTCTTGATGAATAATCGACCACAGACAACAGCTATTTTAGCAATGACTGCCGACGGTAAGATCGCTGATTATATGCGATCGCCTGCCCGTTTTGGTTCTATTAATGACAAGTTACATTTGGAAACACAGGTTTCTTTAGTAGATGCTGTACTTTTTGGTGCAGATACTTTACGTGCTTATCAAACAACCATGTCTGTATCTAATCCTCAATTATTACAAGCAAGAGCAACACGCCTGGGTATATCTTCCACTGCACAATTACAACCTGTTCAAATTGTTGTCTCGGCTTCTGGTAATTTAGATTCTCAGTGGCGTTTTTTTCGGCAACCAATCCCCCGTTGGTTATTAACTGTACCTGCTGTTGCTCCCTTATGGTGCGATAGAGAGGAATTTGAACGTATTTTAACAATTCAAGGGACAAAAAATAATCCCTCCCTTACTGATTGGGTATATACTTTTGAGCAATTAAAACAATTAGGTTTAAATAAACTTGCTATCCTAGGAGGTGGCGAGTTGGTAGCATCTCTTTTAGAGCAAGATTTGATTGATTATTTTTGGTTAACTATTTGTCCCGTGATTTTTGGTGGCAAAACTTCTCCAACTCCTGTCGGTGGGATGGGATTATTACAATCTCAAAGCCAAAAACTACAATTACTAGAAGTTAAACAGTTAGAACAGGAACTTTTTTTACATTATCAAATTCTCAAAAATAATTAGTAAACTCCGCAACAATCCATAGTAATAATAACCAATAAGCAACTAGATTACTGATTGTGAATATCAACCAATTAACTCAAGAAATTATTCAAGGTAAAGGTTACATCCTGCTTCCTAATTTAATTAGTTGTCAGGAAGCCACAGCAGCTAGAAATTTGATTTTTGATCTTCAAGCGAAAACCGATAAATCTCTGGTTAAAGGGGCAAAATCCCGAATATATGGCTTACTTTATCAAGGAGATATTTTTACCAAACTTATAGAAAATGAATTGGTAAATTCAATAATAGAGGCAGTTTTGGGCGAGGATATCATTTTAGGTGGATTTTCAGCCCATATCTTATATCCAGGTGCGTCAAGAATGGGGATTCATGTAGATTATCCTTATTGGGCAATGTCTTCTCCTTTTCCCAAATATCCAATCTTAGAAGTTCAAGTAATTTGGATGTTGGAAGATTTTACTGCTGATAATGGTGCGCCTTTATTTGCCCCAGGGACACAAAATTTAGCTATTCAACCAGATTTAGAAAAGTTTGAGAAGACAGCAGAAAAAATTACAGGTGAGGCGGGGACAGCGATTATCTCCCACGGACTATGCTGGCATGATACCTCCGTTAATAATAGCGATCGCCCAAGGGTTTCTCTCCTCGGCAATTATACTCCCCAATATATTCATCCCCTGGAAAATAATTTATTTAAATATCAACAGCAAACCTTAGAAAATTCCAGTCCGAGGTTAAAAAAATTACTGCGTAACGCTTGGATGTCTAATCATAATCCTACCTACGGCATGAAGTTTAAAAACGATTTAATTACTCTAAAGTAGTAGGATGCCTAAAATCGTCATAAAAACTAGCAATAATAGCTAACAATAACCACCAGATAGTATTAATTTGGGGACGATACCAAACAGTATCTACAAATCCATGAAAAGCCAAACTAGCGGTAGCAGCGATCGCAGCAATTAGATAAAATCCAGAGATATTTCTTGTTTGACGTAACTGGATAATTTGTCTGATGCCATGATTAAAAGTAACTGTTAATAACCATAAAAAGCAACCAAAACCAAGATACCCCATTTCTACTATATGTTCTAAATAAACTGAATAGGCACTCAAAGCAGGATAACGTGAATTCATATAGAGGGGATAAATTTTATTAAAAGCATTATTCCCAGGGCCGATGCCAAGTAACGGATAATCCTTAATAATTTTAAAACAGGCTTCCCAAACGTTGATGCGGAAATTATTACTACTATCCTCTCTACCTGCAAAAATACTCAGTAACCTTAAACGCAACGGCTCTAAAGTAATAAAGGCAATGAGCAAAATTCCTGCTAAACTCCCAAATACTAAAGGTAATAGCCAAATACGCCAAAAACGGGGTAAATAGTCTCGCCACCAAAAATAAAACAGCAGCAACATTACACTCATTAATACTGCCATTGCCAACCAAGCACCACGACTATCAGTAAAATATAGACAAGCAGAATTCATAATTACCATAATTACTGCTAAAATCTTCTGTATCCAGCCACGCCAAACAAAAACCGCAGCAACACTCAAGGCGATCGCAGCGAGTAGATATCCTCCTAGTAGGTTGGGATTACCTAAATAACTATAAACCCTTGTATCATCTGCCAAAGCCGAAGTAGGATCATTCCAAGTCGCTAACTGCTCAACACCAAAAAACTCTTGTCTTACCCCATAAGCACTAACTAAGAGTGCGGTTAATAAAAAACTGGTAATTATCCAGTTACACCACCTCGGATAACGCAGTATCTGCGACGCTAAAGCAAAAATTCCGAGGTAAATAGTTAAAGTTACAAAACCACTGAGGGCTGCTGATTTTACTGGTGAAAAAGCTGTGGCGATCGCTGCTATAGACCAGTATACAAAAACTATAATATGAATAGGAGTAATAGTTACCTTTATTGCTGCACAGATAGTAACCAAAAACCAGTAAGCTGTTACAGCAACCAAAAGTACCCCAATCATCGTAGTTGAAACAAATGGTGCGAGTAAAAAAACCAAACTAATTAGACAAGCTCCAATTGCCTCCGACCATTGCAATAACCAACTTCCTTGTCGCCAGTCAGATAAAGAGCCAACTAAACGATAAAAATAGCTGCCTTGCTGCCACCGATGTAATTGTGGCTTGGAAAGCATAACAGTCGACCAAGCGGATTTCATGGATATGTTTACACAAATACTAAATAAACATTCTTATCCTAAACCACTTGTGAATTATTGCAATTATTCCTCCTCTAGTTTTGCTTTAGGGTATTGAAGTACATAACGATAACTAGAATGAGCAGACCCTTGCACTATTACTTGACCTTCATGTAATTCGGTTAGGTGACAGCAAAATAGCAACCCTAAAATATCACGAGGAATCTTATTATTATTTTTTCTTTGAATCTCCTCTTCATTCATAACCATCATTAAAGATGCAGTAGTCAAAACTTGATGGCTATTTAACGTAATATCACTCATGCCCGCTTGAATTTGGTAGTAGCGATCGCCATTTTGGTTCAAACTTAAAGCTTTAGTAACTATTTGGGAAGCAAAATTAGTTTCAACTAAACTTTCTCCCAACCAAGGGTGAGAAACTCCCA
This sequence comes from Chondrocystis sp. NIES-4102, assembly GCA_002368355.1. Lineage (NCBI taxonomy): Bacteria > Bacillati > Cyanobacteriota > Cyanophyceae > Chroococcales > Chroococcaceae > Chondrocystis > Chondrocystis sp. NIES-4102. Next base: position 3,348,525 of record AP018281.1, read on the forward strand.
CAGCAATATTTAATGCTTTATTGCGTTTAGATACGTGAATCTTAACTTCTCCCCCAGCTTGAGATATCTCTAAGATACTCATTATTAAATAATAAAGTCCTTGACGAACTTTTTCCTTATCTAGAGACCATATGCGGTTTCCAGGCTCAATAGAAAGGCGCAATAACTGCTGATGTTGCTTGGCACTATCAGTTAAACTATTAATTACCTGCTGACATAGCATTTCAACATCTACAGGTGTAATCCTATTATCACCACTGTGATCATTTAAAACACCAAGGTTAACAATTTCATCAACCAGAGTAATTAAATTTTGACCACTATTATGAATAATTTCAAGATATTCTCTTTGCTTAACGGTTAGAGGGCCGTAAACTTCTTGATGTAAAACACTCGCCATACCTATAACGGAGGTTAGAGGAGTTTTTAATTCTTGAGTTAATTGTGATAGTAATTTAATTTTTATCGGGTTAGTAGTTGCAACTAAATTATTTGCACCGTTAAATTCATTAGCTGGATCTAATAAGCCTAATCCATTACTGGCAGCTAGTTCACCTATTGATCCCAGATTCAAATTGGGATTATAACTCAAATTACTAGGTTTTTGCCAATCAGGTTGATTTGAATTATTGCTGGTAAGATAATGTTTATTTTTAAGTACGTGATGGCGTTCAAACTCCCCCAAACACCAACGAGCTAGCAAAGCTAAATAATCTATATCCCGCTCATTAAACTTTCTCTCTGACCAATCCATGATTTCCAGCGTACCAATACACAAACCACTTTCTGTCAGTAGAGGAACTCCTAAATAAGCTCTAATTCCGTAATGTTGAGTTAAAACACTCTGGGCAAAAACAGTGGTAGTTAAAGTATTATCTATATTTAATGGTTGTTGACTATCGACAACATAAGTACTAAAAGATTCGGTAAGTGATATTTTTCTCTGGGCAGCCAGTTGATTCATTAAACCAATAGTAGAAAGCCCTACTGCTGATTTAAACCAAAGTTCATCTTTTACAACTAAACCTAGAATACATATTGGCGCACCAGAAAATATTGAAGCTTTTTGAGTTGCCTCTTCAAAAACAGGAACAGACTCAGAAACTAACAATCCCAATTTATTTAAAGTTGTCAATCTAATCTGTTCTCTATCTAAAGGAGTGAGATTATCCAAACGGCAAAAAAGTTGGTTTTTTGGTTTAGTCATGCTGGTGACTGATAACCCTATATCTAATGCTTCCACTTGTATCACTTAATTTTTAATAGTAATTATTGTCTACGGACACAAACATTCTGTTACTAACACTTAGATTAAAAGATTAGACCAGAATTAAGCTTAAGAGAGCGTAGCTAATTGCAAATTTCTATATAATTTAGAATTAATCTGGATATAGACTTACTCTGTTTAACAACGCTTTGAAAACTTACTATATTGGCAAATTTAATCATCTTGTTAGATATTGTCAAAGTATAGGTATTTGGTTTTAAATCGATACCTAGGATAAGATTGCATCAGTAGTAAATTTGATAACCAATCCACTAATCTAAAGATTGCTGACATTTGCCCCTAAGTCTCTAACAAGATAACTAAGACAGTTTTAACTTGCTAATGTATAAAGTTCCCGAAAAATAATCTGAACGAACATTTTAAGCAGAAATTCTCAAAATAACAGGCTATTGAGCCAAAAAAGCTGTTTAATTTAAGATTCTAGTTAATATTTACTGATGCTACGCAATAATCTATTTGTGATAATTAAGTAAAGAGAAAAGGATTTATTAATCATCCAAGCAAGCTATCTCTTTACCTGTTAAACCCTGATGCCACAATATTCCTTCATTCACGGCACGACCAGTACTTTGAAACCCTTGACCTCAGATACCAGCCTCAACAGATATATAAACTGCGTCACAGCAGTTATTTAGTTGTCCAAGCTGGATGAGTAAAAATAGCATTAATTACTCGAACCCCACGTAATTGATTCGATAAAGGTAAATGACCATGAGGGGCAGTCAAATTCCAAGTAAATTCTTTAGGGTAACGAGTCCATATATTTTGCTTTCTCCAACCAATTTTAGTCCATAATTGGGAAAAATCTTTGCCTACCGATAGCCAAATGCGTCTTTGTACGGAAAATCCAAATTTACCTTCTGAATACATTAACCACAATTTATCTAAAGTCCTTAAATCAAGAATAGGGAAACTTTCTACTTCCGTAAAATAAATCCACTTACGTTCAACTGCTGCTGCGCCTGCTAGTTCGCATAATTTTTGTAATGTCAAAACGTCAGCACCCTGGAAATCTTGTTGTGCTAGCAATTGTTGTAAAGGCTGGTAATCTATATTACGGTCTGACTCCAAATCAACTACTCCATTAGGAAAATTATTACTTAAAAACTCCTGTACTTGAGAACTTTGTTTAAGATAGAGAGCTTGATAAGCTTTGCCTAATGCTAAATTATCGGATGGTTGTTCTAAAGACAGCATCCAGTCTATCAGAATATTTATACCAGTTTCCCCCTCAGTTAATAGCTGGGAAACTAATTGCAATTGATTTTTTGCCGATTCTGTATATATTGGGTGATTGAGACCGCTAATACTATTCATATAACCTTTTATCCTACAGCGGTAATTATGCCCGTATGGAAACCTATAGAGACAGATTATCTAGCTGAGAAAATATTCCTCTATTGGTTTATGCTAGGTGTTTGTACTCAAATGCTGTTTATCCAAATATTATCATGGTTTGGGCATTGCCAATAGCTAAAATTTTGAGTGACGTATAACCAGATGACTAAACTTTTTCATATCCTTGTTCATAGGCAAAGCGAACCAATTGAGTGCGATTATTGAGGTTGAGTTTGTTTAAAATATTGCTTAAGTGGGTTTGTACAGTACGAGGGCTAATAAAAAGACGTTCACTAATTTGCTTATTGGTATAGCCTTGAATAGTTTCCCAAAATACCCTTTCTTCGGCGGGGGTCAGAGGTAGAGGTCGTGGAGGTAAAGCAGATTTAGATATTTGATTGGTGGATATCGTAGTTTCGGGAGATTCACATTCGTAAATATTGTTATTTAAGACATTGGCAGATTGAGAACTAACTAACTGTTCAATTAGGTGAACTATTTCTGCATGAACACGACGAGATCGTTCAATCAAAGCTTCAATATTTGCCAATAATTCTTTCATTTCAAACGGTTTACTCAAGTAACTGTCTGCACCGATTGTATGACCCTGAATGCGATCATCAAGTTCATTTTTAGCCGATAAAAATATAAAGGGAATTAATTTACCTGAAGGTTGCGATCGCAACTGACGACAAAATTCAAATCCGTCCATTTCTGGCATAGAAACATCGGAAACGATAATATCTGGTATGTCCTGATTAAACTTGATTAAAGCTTCTGTCCCAGAACCCACTGAAATTACTTGATACCCTCTTTGTTCTAAAGAGTTTTGTAATACTTTACGTAAAATCAAATCGTCATCTACTACTAAAATTTTTTTCATATTTGGCTTTTGTATATCAATGCTAATTTTTTAAACTACACTCTATTATCTTATACAGCTTATTTTGCTCTTTTTTCTGGATATTTTCCCAAAAGATATAAGTTTAAAAATTATTTAAGATAAGTGTTTGCAGACTGACTATTCTCAAAAAAAGATAAAAATGGGTAATTTTGTTACTGTCAAGTCGAGGCGATTTAATTGTACTGTAGCTATATTCAGTTTTTTCTTGAGCATAATTTTATGTACGATAAACTCACTCCAGCCACTATAGGTTCTAAGATTACTTTTCAAAATGGCAAGCCTATTGTACCTGATGAACCGATCATTCCTTTTATCCGTGGTGACGGTACGGGGGTTGATATTTGGCCTGCTACGGAAGCTGTAATTAATGCTGCGGTAAAGGCTGCTTATGGTCAACAACGTCAAATACACTGGTTTAAAGTTTATGCAGGAGACGAAGCCTGTGAGCAATATGGTACTTATCAGTATCTTCCCCAAGATACTATTAAAGCAATTAAGGAATATGGAGTAGCCATTAAGGGGCCATTAACTACCCCTGTAGGTGGTGGAATTCGCTCATTAAATGTGGCTTTACGCCAAATGTTTCAGCTTTACGCCTGTGTTCGTCCTTGTCGTTATTATCAAGGTACACCTTCTCCTCATAGGTATCCTGAAAAGTTAGATGTAATTGTTTACCGAGAGAATACGGAGGATATTTATTTAGGAATTGAATGGAAACAAGGAGATGAAATTGGGAGAAAGTTAATTGATTTACTTAATAAAGAATTAATTCCCAGTACTCCCGAACATGGTAGCAAACAGATTCCTTTGGATTCAGGAATTGGTATTAAGCCTATTAGTAAAACGGGATCTCAACGCTTAATTAGACGTGCTATTCAACACGCCCTACGTCTTCCTCCAGCTAAACAACAAGTAACCCTCGTACATAAAGGAAACATTATGAAGTATACCGAAGGGGCTTTTAGGGATTGGGGTTATCAATTGGCTACTACTGAATTTCGGGCTGAATGTATTACTGAACGCGAATCCTGGATTTTGAGCAATAAGGAAGCGAATCAAGATATAAGTATTGAAGATAATGCCCGCAAAATTGAACCTGGATATGATTCTTTAACTACGGAAAAAAGGGAAAAAATTCATCAAGAGATTAAAGGGGTGTTAGAAGCAATTTGGGATACTCATGGCGAAGGTCAATGGAAAAATAAGGTAATGGTTAACGATCGCATTGCTGATAGTATTTTCCAACAAATTCAAACTCGTCCTGATGAATATTCTATTTTGGCAACTATGAATCTCAACGGGGATTATCTCTCTGATGCTGCTGCTGCTATTGTCGGCGGTTTGGGTATGAGTCCTGGGGCTAATATTGGTGATCAATGTGCTATTTTTGAAGCCACCCACGGTACAGCACCGAAACACGCAGGCTTGGATAGAATTAATCCAGGATCGGTAATTCTATCTGGAGTGATGATGTTAGAGTTTATGGGATGGCAGGAAGCTGCTGATTTGATTCAAGCTGGTATGGCAAAGGCGATCGCCAATGGTGAAGTAACTTATGATTTGGCAAGACTTATGACCCCCCCCATAGATCAGCCTCTAAAATGTTCTGAGTTTGCTCAAGCAATCATTAAAAATTTTCCTAGCAAATAACTAAGCGAAATTTACCGATACTTTTTTACTACCCGTTTAAAATTAACTTTAACTGTTGTGTTCACCAGGAATTTAAAATCTTTTGAATGACCTTAGTTGAATGGAACAATCTTATCTGCCAAATCTTTTGATGCTATCTTGTATATCGGTTATCAATAGTCAGATTAATTAGTTTTAATTATTTGGATAAATTGGTAACTTAATTTGTATTCTCTCCCTCAGTCACAGATTATAGAAATGCCCTTTGGGTACTCCGTCGTTAAGAGGGCGGAGACGGCACGTGACCGTTGGTTAAACCTATTTAATTCTCAAATTTTATGTCTGATGAGCTTATAGGAGGACGCTACCGAGTACTTAATTGTCTGAGAACCACAGGCTTTTGTGAAACTTATGTAGCTGAAGATACTCATCTTCCTGGTAATCCTCACCCTCTCTGTGTGGTAAAAAAATTACAGCCTCAATCGAATGAGGATTTTGTCCTCAATACGGCTCGGAGATTATTTGATAGTGAAGCTAAAGTGCTTTATAAATTAAATGATCACCCCCATATTCCTCGTTTACTAGCTCATCTAGAAGTAAATAAAGAGTTTTATTTGGTACAAGAATATATTGAGGGAAAAGATTTAAGTCAGACGGAGATTATTCCTGGTAAACGCTGGTCGGAGTCTGAAGTAAAGGCGTTTTTGATTGAAGTTTTAGAAATTTTGGCTTTTATACATCAAAATAATGTTATCCATCGGGATATTAAGCCTTCTAACTTGATTCGTCGCCAGAGCGATCGCAAAATTTTTCTGATTGATTTTGGTGCGGTTAAAGAAATTACTAATATGACTCTGACTGAAGGTCAAGGTAATGTTTTAACGGTAGTAATTGGTACTCCTGGATATATGGCTAGTGAGCAGCAGAGGGGAGATCCTCGCTTTTGTAGTGATATTTATGCTTTAGGTATAACTGCTATTCAAGCCTTTACTGGTTATCATCCTGATCAGTTAACTCGCGATCGCGAGACAGGGGAAGTTAAATGGCAACATCTTGCTTCTCCATGCACTGATGAGTTTGCCAGGATCTTAGATAAAATGGTGCGTAATGATTTCCCTCAGCGTTATCGCAATGCTAATGATGTTTTGGAAGATCTTCGCCATCCTCCGATCCCTGAGACAGTTATATCTTCAAGTCCAGTAAGATCTATAGCAGTTAATTCTGCGCCTCAAGTTAAATCTTCAGGGTTAAAACGATTATTATTTTTTGTCGTCCTTCCTCTAAGTTTAGGACTTGGTTTTTTAGTTCCTAATATTTGGAAGACTCTACAAGCTTTAAAATATTATAATGAGGGAAACGAACTACTTGATGCAGGCAAATATCAAGAAGCTATATCTGCTTTTGATCGAGCATTGGCTAACCGTAATGATTTGGCGCAAGCCTGGACAAATAAAGGTTTTGCACAAGGTAAATTAGGTAATCACTTAGAAAAGTTTTCTTCCTGTCAACAAGCTACAGAAGTGGCTGCCGATTTTGCTGAAGCCTGGAATTGTAGAGGTTTGGCAAGATTCGATCTCCAACAATATGAAAGAGCTTTACAGGATTACAATCAAGCGTTGGCTGTTGAACCTGATTTTTATCGAGGTTGGTTTAATAAGGGACAAGTATTGTTAAAATTAGGTCGCCCTGGTGAAGCCATAGAAGCCACTAGACAAGTTTTAAGATATAAACCTGACTATTTTTTGGCTTGGACTCAAATTTGTAAAGCCTTATACGAATTGGAACAATATCAAGATGCCAAAGCACACTGCGAAGAATCTCTAAAATTAAATCCTGATTACCTTCCCACCTCTAATTTATTGCAAGAAGTAGAAAAAAAATTAAATAAATAAGATTTAAAATTTACTCAAAATCCAATTCTTACTCTTCGCAGCTACATTACTTTTCTTATTTATTGATTAACTTGAAATTTAACCCCAATAAACTCCAAAAATCGACTTGATAAGAGGTTGACTGTACACCTCTATCTCCTTTTGCTTCAACCTTATTTTTGAGTAAATTCTGGTTTAAAATACCACTCACTACTTGATCTGCTACAATTGCTGGTTGTTGTGCTTTATTGAGAGTCAAAAGCATTTTGCTACACCCTGAAGCATACAAATTATTATTGGCACAAATTACAGGGATATTTTCTTGCTCAGTACCTATAAAACTAATGTTTGATAAATCATATCCTCCAGCAGCATAATCCTCTAATTTAGCTGTAACATCATTACACAGTTGTTGAGGGCTAGCATCAGTTTTATTTAATAATATATCCTCACGCCAATGAAAAATTGGCAATTGATGTTCGCCTCCTGGAGTCTGTGCTATCGTTGTTGGCACACCATTATTTACTTGACATACGAAGTTAAGCTTAGAAGCATTAGAGGGATTTGCTATAGCAGGAGACACTCCGAAACCTATAGTGTTGGCTAAGAGTAAAAATGATAAGTATTTGGGTTTCATGGTTTATACCAACCTTTTTTAGTTACAGATATATCAGCTAGTTCTATGCTGGTATTTTTATTTATATATATGTACGTTTTAATCTCTCAACAATAGCAGCAACTTTACTTTATTTAACCTTAAAATCAAGGATTGTTGAAAACACTAATTTTATTTGCTTTTACCGCACATTGTAAGATTGACGTTTTATAGATAGTAGTATAAAGAATATCTTAATTATAAGCAAATTTTCTGAGGTTTTGAATTATAAATTTACACATTATTTACTTTTATATGCTAGTAAAAAAAGCATTTAAACTTTAAACATTTATGACAGAATATCTTTTAGAAGTACAAGATGTTTATGCTGGATATATTAAGGATCTCTATATCCTCCAGGGTATTAATTTTCAGATCGCGCCTGGGGAATTAGTAGCAGTAATTGGCCCAAATGGTGCAGGCAAATCTACTTTAGCTAAAACAATTTTTGGTTTACTTACTCCTGGTCGCGGACAAATTACCTTTAAAGGAAGAAATATTACAGGCTTAAAATCCGATAAAATCGTTAGATTGGGGATGTGCTATGTACCTCAGATCACTAATGTTTTTGCCTCTCTTTCCATTGAAGAAAATTTAGAAATGGGGGCTTTTATCCGCAATGATTCCTTAAAACCTCTTAAAGATAAAATTTATACCATGTTTCCCAGACTGGGATCGCGTCGTCGCCAAAAAGCAGGAACATTATCTGGGGGGGAAAGGCAAATGTTGGCAATGGGTAAAGCCTTGATGTTAGAGCCAGATTTACTACTTTTAGATGAACCTTCAGCAGCTTTATCACCTATTTTAGTTAAATCAGTATTAGAACAGGTTAAAGCTATAAATCAAACTGGTACAGCAATTGTTTTAGTAGAGCAAAATGCTAAACAAGCTTTGGCAATGGCAGATCGAGGCTACGTTTTAGAAAATGGACGAGACCGTTTTGAGGGAACGGGAGCAGATTTATTAGATAATTCTAAAGTAGGTGAATTATATCTGGGTGCTGCCTATAAAGCCAATAACCAGAGATAACCTGATAACTGTGTTAACATAACTTAATTAAAGTTTATATATTTTTGTATCTTTACTGAAAAATAGCAGATAATTCCCAGGTATTATAGATTGTGGCTACCTTATAAGCCATATTAATAAATTTAGTTTTGGTAAACTTTAGGAGAAAACATGGATTTTGTAACTAACATTTTTAGTGCTTTTGGTAATATTAACTTTACTGTAATTTTTCAACTAATTTCCTTAGCACTGATTGTAATTTCTGGCCCAGTAGTTATCTTTTTACTAGCATTGCGTGGTGGCGATCTTTAAAAAATTTTATATTCTGTGTTTTGTAGTTACTGCTCTTCTGGATAAATTCCGAGGAGCAGATTTATTTTGCAGATTGTAATCGTTAAAATTGGTAATTATGTTTGATTTAAGTAATAATCGACCAGAAATAGCAGCCCAAAAATGGCGATCGCAGCTTGATAGTTTTGTAACTGATTATCAATTACAATTGGCTGCTTTAGCTTGGGGTCTACAGGAGGAATGGGGAGAAAGTAACGATGTATTAGGTATCGATCTCCAACCCACACCGCATTTTGTAGCTTGCTCTCCAGAGAGTTTAGATCAATTAAATAAAAGTACTAGAGGGCAATTACAAGAAATTTTAGGTATTGTAGATGGTTACGATAAAGCTACAGAAGTAGTAATTATAGCGATCGCCGAAGGACAAATTAAACTAATTAACTTTCAACCTCAAACTCCACCCCCAGATTGCTTTGCTTTAGATGGAGATATTGATCAATTGATTGCTACTTTGGAAACAGCTATGGATAAATATTTAGTTTAACCAAAATATTCAGGTTCATTACCAGGCTTCCATTTAATATTGCAACCAATACTAGGTTTTTGGGCAAAATTGATAGTTTTTCCTTGTAATGTTGCATCAATTGCTTGTCTTAAATCCTTACCCGTTACAGGAAGATCATTGCTGGGACGACTATCATCTAATTGACCACGGTATATTAATTGTCGTTGAGCATTAAACAAGAAAAAATCAGGGGTGCAAGCAGCAGTATAGGCTTTACTGACTTCTTGAGTTTCGTCATAACATAGAGGAAAATTAAATTTCAGCCTTTGTGCCATTTCCTTAAGCTTTTGGGGCGAATCATTAGGGTAATTGGTGACATCATTAGCACTAATAGCAACAATACCCAAAGATTGCTGGGAATAATCGTGACCAATGTTGGCTAATTCTTGCTCTAAATGCTTAACAAAAGGACAATGTTGACAAATAAACATTAATAATAGAGCCTGATCTTTAAAAGTTTCCAGGGAAATAATTTGATTAGAGACTACATCGGGTAAGTGGAAATCAGGGGCTACAGTGCCTAATGGCAACATTGTAGAAGCAGTTTTGACCATGACTATTAATATTATGGAAATATAAGTTTTATTTTATAGTCACTAGTTAAGATATTAAATTAAAGGTAAAATTCAACTCGGCAAAAATATAGATACTTTAGTGTTACTTAAAATTAACCAGAATTCGGGTAAAAACGAAAAATTTTCTAGATAAAACGTTACCTTGCTAATATCTAGTTCTTAAAATGTTTTCTCGGTGCTATAGCTATCTTCTTCTATTAAATTATTTTACACAAACTGATAATGACGCTCCCCACAGCCAAACAACCAACTAATTCAGAAGTTTTATTAGGTAAATCCTTAGAAGAATTAACCCAATGGGTACAAGAGAAAGGACAACCAGCCTATAGAGGTAAACAATTACATCAATGGTTATATCAAAAAGGAGCGCGATCGCTTGATGATATTTCTGTCTTTCCCAAGCAATGGCGACTAGAAATGGCAGATTATCCATTAGGACGTTCGACAATTCATTATTGTAGTGTAGCTCCAGATCAAACTCGTAAATATCTCTTGCGTTTAAAAGATGGTTTAATTATTGAGTCGGTTGGTATTCCCACAGCAAAACGTCTAACTGTTTGTGTCTCTTCGCAAGTGGGTTGTCCGATGGATTGTGATTTTTGTGCTACAGGTAAAGGGGGATTTACCCGTAATCTTAAAGCTGCTGAAATTATTGATCAAGTATTGAGCGTACAAGAAGACTTTGCCCAAAGAGTTAGTAATGTGGTATTTATGGGTATGGGAGAGCCTCTAGCTAATTATAAGGAAGTGGTAAGTGCGATTAAATCCCTTAATCATGATGTAGGAATTGGAGCGCGATCGCTAACAGTCTCGACAGTAGGTATTCCAGGGACAATTTACCAATTAGCTCAAGAGCAATTGCAAATAGTTTTAGCAATTAGTCTTCATGCTTCTAATCAGGCTTTACGAGAACAATTAATTCCTAGTGCTAAAAACTATACATTGGATGATTTGTTAGCTGAGTGTCGCGATTATGTTCAGGTAACTGGTAGAAGAATATCTTTTGAATATATATTACTTGCAAAAGTTAATGATTTTCCAGCTAATGCACGGGAGTTAGTTCAACGTCTAAAAGGATTTCAAACCCATGTAAATTTGATTCCTTATAATCCTATTTCAGAGGTAGATTATCAAAGACCTAACAAAAATCGGATTAGAGAATTTACTAACATTTTAGAATCCGCCAAAATAGCTGTTAGTGTACGCTATTCTAGGGGATTGGAGGCAGATGCAGCTTGTGGACAACTAAGAGCCTCCAAAGCCGAAATATCAAACTAATGCACCATGCAATAACTATTAATACCAGGGGCATAAGCTTCAATTACTTTTCCTGTTTTAGCGCATTGTACTAATAAATAATCACAGCTATGACAGGAAGTACGCCAAATGTCATTATCCGTAATTTGCCTTATAGCGCGATCGCCACAATTGGGACAGGGTATTGTTTGAGTTTTATTCATTTTTATTAACAGAATTGGGACAAGGTGATTAATCAAGTCATCAATCAAGATTTATAGTTTGCTTTTAAAGTATTTAATCGAATCTTATTTCATTATAATTTTTAAAATTTGAAACGATCATGATTCTTTAGATATATTTTCTCTATTTTTACATTGATCCCTGACAGTAAATTGTTTAACGTAGCTACGTTTACTACAAGTATGCAAATATTAATTTACTTTAAAATATCAATAATGAAAATATAGTAAGCATAAACGAGTATTAACACCTATTAAACGTCATTTATTTAAAAAAATTGCTCATTTTTAGACTTCAACTGAACAATAAACTTAGCAGTCCTCAAAAGATGATTTAATTTTAAAAAACAATATATTATGCTGTTAGTAGCAATAACCTATGCAAGTTGAATGGCAAACGGCTAAAACTTACGAAGATATTCTTTACCAGAAATGGCAGGGCATAGCCAGAATTACTATTAATCGTCCACATAAGCGTAATGCCTTCCGTCCTAAGACCGTATTTGAAATGTACGATGCCTTTGTGGATGCACGTGAAGATCAAACCATTGGTGTAATATTATTGACGGGTGCAGGACCCCATACAGACGGCAAATATGCTTTTTGTGCTGGTGGAGATCAAAGTATTAGAGGTCAAGCAGGATATATTGACGACCAGGGAACACCCAGATTAAACGTTTTAGATCTACAGCGTCTAATTCGTACAATACCTAAAGTGACCATTGCTTTAGTTGCTGGGTATGCTATAGGTGGGGGTCATGTTCTTCATGTATTATGCGACTTAACTATAGCTGCTGATAATGCAATTTTTGGGCAAACTGGGCCGAAAGTAGGCAGTTTTGATGGTGGATTTGGTTCTAGTTATTTGGCTCGAATTGTTGGACAAAAAAAAGCTAGAGAAATCTGGTTTTTGTGTCGCCAATATAATGCGGTGGAAGCTCAGGAAATGGGTTTAGTTAATTGTGTTGTACCTGTAGAACAATTAGAAGCAGAAGGCATAAAATGGTCACAGGAAATATTAGAAAAAAGTCCCATTGCTATTAGATGTCTCAAGGCTGCTTTTAATGCTGACTGTGATGGACAAGCTGGAATACAAGAATTGGCTGGTAATGCGACTATGTTATATTACATGACTGAAGAGGGGGCGGAAGGGAAACAAGCATTTTTAGAAAAACGTTCTCCTAATTTTAAGAATTATCCTTGGCTACCTTAAATTGTACAAAGCATAAACAATAATCCCTTAAATGAGATAAAAAGTAGGGTAAAAAAGGGTTAGACTTACAAGCACCAGCAATATTATTAGGTATTTATTGTTTATAAAAAAAACGCGCTTCCTAGAGTTTGGTAGCGCATTATCTCAATTATTAATATATTTAATTTAACTTAAATTTTGGTTTGTAATTATTTAATTTTTACCTATCATTAGAAAATTGATTATTTTACTTTTAATTACAGAGTCAGCAAATATACAGTTATTTATAGGATAAATCTATTATATAAGTGGCTTATTCCAATTTATGGGGTACTTTAGCTGAATAATTTGTATCTATATGGATATTAGATATTTGAGTAGTAAACTCAGTAGGAGATTCTAATGAAATTGAATTTTCTAAATGTAAAATATCTTCTAATTTTTTCAAAGTTGTTTTAAAAGGATGACAAGCAAACGCGCAAGCTTTCCAACTACCTTGAACTGGCACACCTAACTGTTGGCAAGAACCGCCCCTGCGTCCTTCTGGCTTGTAAAAGCGACAGTAACGACAAGCAGAAGTTGAAAAATTTATTTCTTTCATTAGATTGTTTTTGGGATCGGTTTTATTCCTAATTCCGTTATTTATATTTTGCGCTTACTTCACAACCGCAATAATCTAATTAAAGTAATTATCAGATAAGCTTTTGAACGATCCCTGGGGGTCAGATTTTTTTCACATTCTCTTTATAATTGATTAATGAATAGATACAATTAATCTTTAAAACCTTATAGAAAGTATTATGGATATTTAAAGATTAAAGAAAGCTTAAGTCAAAAAACCTATAGGGATCATTAATAAAAGAGAAAAAATTTTTTTATTAACCAATCTATTTTGATGTTGGAAAGGTTACAGGACGATATTCTTGCGACCATTTCTGAGCGATACAGTGATAACATAAATTCCATCGTTCTATTTCTTGCGGTGGTGTTGGAGATTTACAGTTAGGACAAGATAAAAAAGTTGTTGAGTTTTGCTGGATTTTTTTTAACCACAGATCCACACTAATTTTGGCTTTAGTAGATAATGGCACTTGGGCAAACTGAGGAACATTATTTTCAAGCTTTTTAGCTTCTAATTGAGAATTACTTAGATTGATTTTAGATTTTTGCTGGGTACTGACTTTAAATAAATGTGGATCGCTAAGATCGCTGCTAGAGGTTTGATGCCAATGGGAAGAAGAGAAGCGAATATCCTTTAAAATAAAAGGTAGTTGATTATTAAGCTTTTTAAGTAAACTATAGCGTTGGAAAAAAAGTTCTTGCGCTCTGGCTGCACTAGATGTAGCCACCCATAATACCTGTCGCTCAATGTAGAGAGGACGAGTATGTTGGGAAATAGTGGGGTTTACAGTGTTTTGCCAGCATTTTAACAGTTGACGATAATCACGAAATTTTTCCCATCCTGGTTGTTTTTCAAGCTGGTTTAAAATTTGTTCTAAAGAATTAAAATACAAGTTTAGTTAAATTGTTCCTATGATTGTATTAGTAGTTTAAAACAATGCTGTTGGAATGGATATCAGTAAAATCCTGACTAGAGAAAAAGACGACATTATTCAACAGTGGGTTGAAGCGATCGCGCTAGATCAACAAATACAAAGTTCTCAACAGCTTACATTTCAATCAATTATTGATCATCTTCCTAACATTTTTCAGAATATTTTAGACGCGATCGACTCGGATTGGTTACAATATATTGCTACTAAGGAAAATACTTGTATATATTCCCGCAATAAAGAAGATTTTCCAATTTTAGGTGATACTCATGGGGCGACGCGCGCGCGACAGGATTTTGATGCGGAAGAAATTGTTAGAGAGTATGTTTTATTAAAAAAAATTTTATTGGCTAAATTAGAGCCTCATTTACTCTTAAGTGATTCTAAAACAACTTTAGATACGATTAAATTTATTGATATTATTATTAATCAATTTATGGCGAAAAGTTTTAATAGTTACACTAAGGAGCGATTAGAACAATTAGAAAAATTACAAATTCAATTACTTCTTACTAATCAAGAATTAACCCGTTTAATTGAGGGTCATCGTGATAGCCTTTCATATTTAACTCATGAAATAAAAAACCCTCTAACTTCTATTATTGGTTATTCAGACCTATTTTTACGTCAACAAAAAAATCTTAATACACAAAATACTTGCCTGACAAATATAGAACATATAGAACAAGTTTTAAAACAAGGACGAAAGATTTTAAGAATAGTTAATGATACCAAAGAATTAGCCAGTTATCAGTCTGGAAATATGAATCTCCATTGGCAAAATGTGGAAATATGTTCTTTGTTAGAAAGCATTCTTTTAAGTTTTAAATCTACCATAGAAGCCAAAAATCTACATTTAAGTGCTAGCTGCTCTCCTGATCGATTAATTATTTGTACCGATTCCCTACGTTTACAACAAATAATTACAAATTTAATTAGTAATGCTATTCGCTACACCAAATCAGGAACAATTGAGGTCAAATGTATTAAAATTCCTCCTATAAAACCTAGTATTAAAGATTATTTAAAAATAATAGTTAAAGATAGTGGTATTGGCATTAAAACTGAGAACCAAGAACGCATTTTTGAACCTTATTTCCAAATCAAAGAAGCCAATGAAATGAACCTTGAGGGAATGGGATTAGGACTTGCTATTGTTGCTCAATTAGTAAAGATGCTCAATGGTAAAATTAAACTAAGTTCAAAGGTTAATGTAGGTTCTACCTTTACAGTTATCTTACCGATTATTAATCAAGAAGACGACTAAAATTAGCCGTCTTTAGGCGATCGCTTTAAGCTTAAGTTAAGAAGCTAATGCCACTTCTACCATTTGTTGTAATTCACCACTTTGATATAATTCGATCGCAATATCTGAACCACCAACAAACTCCCCATTAATATAAATTTGGGGAATTGTAGGCCAATTAGAATATTCTTTAATTCCTTGGCGTATTTCAGGGTCAGCTAAAATATCTACAGTTGCATAAGGGACACCCAAGGTATTTAAAATTTGCACCACATTATTAGAGAAACCGCACTGGGGCATCAATTTTGATCCCTTCATGAATACCATAATCTTATTTTCATTAACCAATTGATCAATTTTTGCTTTTACTTCAGGTGTCATAAGTTCTAATTACCTAATTATTATTAATTGCTACTTGTTGCCATAGAAGGCTAGTAGATATTTATCAATTTTGATTTTACTAAAATCACCAACTATTAAGGTTAAACAGTTTGTCCAGTTGCTTGCCAAGTTGCAGGGGTATAGGTTTTAAGCGAGAGGGCGTGAATTGTTTCGGTTGCCATCTCCGTTTGCAAAACTTCGTATACCATTTGATGTTGTTTTACCTTGGTTTTACCTTCAAAGTCAGGAGATACAATTACAGCCTCAAAATGCTGTCCATCGCCGATAACTTTCACTTCAGCATTGGCTAATCTTTCTTTAATTATTGTTTGTACTTGTTCTGGACTAATCATAACCTGTCTAAGTGTTTATGGGTGATTGAACGATTCTTATTGCCAAACGTTATCTAAGCAAAGCTGATGTTCGTTTGAAGTCATTTTATTTTATCAAAGTTCTATCGTGAGCAAGATCTAAGAGGTGGAAAGAATGTTTTTTGATTGATTGTTAGCTTTTACCCTACTACCTACTACCTACTACCTATTCATTGCCATTACTAGCCCAAGTAAATTTAACCCAGATCATGTTCTTAACTGTAACTGAAACTATTTAGATTACAATTTTCGGTATATTTATTATGATGAGCCAAATTTAACCAAGACAATTATTGCTTGCTACTTTGCTCTTAAAAATTGCCAATAATCTCCTATGACTACTGCTTCCATCCAAGAACAACTAAAAGAATTAAATAATACAGCCTTAGAGGCGATCGCTACAACCAATAGTTTAGATGAACTAGAACAATTAAGAGTTAAGTATCTGGGCAAAAAAGGTCAATTATCTCAAATTCTTAGGGGGATGGGTAAATTATCTCCAGAAGAAAGACCTGAAGTAGGTTCAAAAGCAAACGTAGTTAAAGAAGAAGTTCAAACCAGTCTCGATCAGCGTAAAGAAAGTCTATTACAAGCAGAAATTACCGCCAAAATCGAATCAGAAAAGATTGATGTAACTATGCCTGGAGTTTATCGTTCTTTAGGGCGTGTACATCCTCTCAATGGTGTAGTAGATCGAGTATTAGATATCTTTACTGGTTTGGGTTATACAGTGGCGACAGGCCCTCAAATAGAAACAGACTATTATAATTTTGAAGCTTTAAATACTCCTGCCGATCATCCTGCTAGAGATATGCAGGATACCTTTTATTTACCAGGGGGAAACTTATTGAGAACTCATACCTCGTCTGTGCAAATTCGCTACATGGAGAATAATCAACCCCCAATTAGAATTATTGCCCCAGGTAGGGTTTATCGTCGAGATACAGTGGATGCTACCCATTCCGCAGTCTTTAACCAAGTGGAAATTTTAGCTATTGATAAGGGGTTAAGATTTACTGATTTAAAAGGCACAATTAAAGAATTCTTGCAACGGATGTTTGGCGATCAATTACCTGTACAGTTTCGTACTAGTTATTTTCCTTTTACCGAACCTTCGGCGGAAGTTGATGTGCAATGGCAAGGTAAATGGCTAGAGGTTATGGGTTGTGGCATGGTAGATCCTAATGTCCTCAAAGCAGTAGGTTATGACCCCGAAGTATATACAGGTTTTGCTGCTGGATTTGGAGTAGAAAGGTTTGCTATGGTGTTACATCAGATAGATGATATTCGCCGTTTATATAATAGTGATTTGCGCTTTCTACAACAGTTCTAATAAATAATATTAATCGCGTTCCTCAGATGGTTAAGGATTTATATCTGAGGGTGACGCTTTTCATCTTAATCAATTAAGACATAGGTTGTAACTGACTAGTAACTACCTTTAATTTCAAAGTGCGATCGCTACGTCTGACAGTAAATTGCAAGTTTTTATTCAACCCACTATTTTCTACTAAAGACTGTAACTGTTCGGCGGTAGTGATCTCTTGCTCATCGATCGCCACAATTACATCCCCCAAACGTAAACCAGCTTTCTCAGCAGGAGTATTAGGTAATACGCGCATTACTAATACCCCGTTTACTTCAGGAATTAGGAAGGGGGAATTAGGATCTTGATTACTTTGTCTTGCCAATTCTGGTGTGAGAGTTCGCATTTGCACCCCAACATAGGGATGAGGAACTTGTTTACCCGCAGCCAAACTTTCCACAATAACTTTTGCCTTATCAATGGGAATTGCAAAGCCGATACCATTAGCATCAGGGCGAATAGCTGTATTAATACCAATTACATCTCCCTGAGCGTTTAATAAAGGCCCTCCTGAATTTCCAGGGTTAATTGCAGCATCGGTTTGTAAAAAGTCAATGCGTTTATCAGGAATACCGACTTGAGCAGAAGAACGAGTAAGAGTACTAATAATACCCAGGGTAACAGTATTATTTAAACCCACAGGATTACCTACAGCGATCGCCCAATCTCCTACTTGCACATCTCCAGATCTACCTAAAGTAGCAATGGGCAAATCGACTCCTGGAGCTTCTATTTTAACCACAGCTAAGTCTGTAACTTCATCTGTACCCTTAACTACGCCTTTAAATTCTCGCCCGTCTTTAAGGGTAACTATTACCTGATCCGCTCCACTTACTACATGAGCATTAGTTAAAACTATGCCGTTTTTCTCAGTAATAAATCCTGAACCTTGCCCTCTAATTTGCCTTTCTTGAGGCATCTGTCGCCCATAGCGATCGCCAAAAAATTCTCGAAAAAAAGGATCTTCAAAGAATGGATCAACTCTGGTGGCGACGGTTTTTTCTGTATCAATTCTTACTACTGCATCTCCTGTTTTAGCTACTGCTGCTGCCACAAAGCTATTAGAACTAGCAGCAGGTGCTTGGGCTTGGATGATCGGCTCCTGTTTTAAAGCTATAGAATTATTTTTAATCTTAGAGTCTACACTCAAGGTATCCGCTTGGGATGACATTACTCGAATACTGCCAAATGTCAAAATGACTCCTAAAAAAAGTGCTATGGCATGACTAGCTACTTTACCTAGAAATCTCTGCTTTTTCATGCTGGTGTGTCAATTTATAATGATTGATTTTAGTTATATCTTTTTCATTATCATAACGTGAGGGGATCTTGAATTTATTGGGTTATGTGTTTTATATATAACTTCTTTATTACTACTTAATAAAAACGATAAACTAATTGACAAACTTACTTACATTAATTGATTTTTAGTTGATACCGCCCATGATCAATAGTTCCAGTTTAACTAGCTCCTATGCAATTGATTTTGGTACTAGTAATACAGCGATCGCTCGTTGGAATCCAGCAACCGCCAAAGGGGAATTAGTTAAGTTATCTGGGTTATCGCAACAATTTGCTTCTTTGCCACCTTTGATTCCTAGTTTGGTATATGTAGAGGATGCAGCAGCAGGTAAAATTATTGCAGGACAAAATGTAGTGGATCAGGGTTGGGATAATAATAATAATCGTTTTTTCCGCAGTTTTAAACGCGGTATAGGGACTCAAATACAGGGTTTTTTACCAGAGTTAGATGGCAGAAAATTATCATTTGAACAAGTTGGTGAATGGTATTTAAAAGAGTTGATTGAAAGTTTACAGCTACAAGCAGGTGAACCTTTACAATCTTTGGTTTTAACTGTACCTGTTGATAGTTTTGAATCCTACCGCAATTGGTTAATGGGAATCTGTCAATCCTTAGCAGTTGAGCAAATTAGAATTTTAGATGAACCGACTGCTGCTGCTTTGGGTTATGGTGCAGTTGATCAAGAATTATTATTAGTTATAGATTTTGGTGGCGGTACAATTGATCTATCTTTAGTACAGCTAGCAGCTAAAAATCCTCAAACGCGCGGATATATTCTCAAATGGGGACAAAAATTGCTAGGTAATTCTGCACAAAAGCAAAATACTGCTCGTGTAATTGCTAAAGCTGGGGATAATTTAGGTGGGGCGGATCTGGATAATTGGGTAGTAGATTATTTTGCCCAAACTCAAGCTTTACCCAAATCTAGTTTAACTACACGTTTAGCTGAACGATTAAAAATTAAACTTTCTCAGATAACTACAGCTAAAGAGGTTTATTTTAACGACGAAACTTTAGAAACCTATGAGTTAGAACTAGATCGCGATCGCTTTAATAGTATTTTAGAGCAACGACAGTTTTTTAATCGCTTAGATGATTTAATGACTCAAGTTTTACAGCAAGCTAGACGTAATGGTGTGGAAACTAGTGATATAGATTCTGTACTTCTAGTTGGTGGATCAATACAAATACCTGCTGTACAAAATTGGGTAAAACAATACTTTGATGAAGATAAGATAAAGAGTCAGAATCATTTTGAAGCGATCGCGGTGGGTGCATTACAAGTAGCACAAACCTATGAGATTAAAGACTTTTTATATCATAGCTACGGAATTCGTTATTGGAATCGTCAAACTAATAGTCATAGTTGGCATCCGATTATTCAAACAGGACAACCTTATCCGACAGCCAACCCAGTAGAACTAGTTTTGGGGGCTTCTTGTGTTAATCAAAGTAGTATTGAGTTAATTATTGGTGAGTTGGGGAAAGAAACTGCCAATACAGAAGTATATTTTGATGGCGATCGCTTAATAACACGCTCTACAGATAGTGCTTCTACTATGGTTCAGGCTTTAAATGATCGTGAAGGTGCAAGGACGATCGCACAATTAAATCCCCTCGGAAACCCAGGATCAGACCGCCTAAAATTAATGTTTAATATAGACGATAAAAGATACTTACGTATCACCGTCGAAGATTTATTAACCCAAGAAACTTTACTGAATAATTACATAGTCGTCCAACTAAACTAAGAAAATATACTGTAATATGTACTTAAGTAAAAAATAGTACTGTTATCTTTCTATATATCTTGGTTTTTGGTTATTTATGAACATATATGCCTAATTGAAATTACTTAGACCTCGATTTTGCTGGCAAATAATGATTGTATAACAGCTAAAAATCAGGAAAATAAGTAAAAATATACAAATTTGCTACAGCTTATTATTTGATATTTCATCATTATCTACTTAGTTAAATTTTCTTAGTAATAATCACTTAAAGCATAAAAGCAATTATTGCTTCATATCTGACAACAGCAGACTAAAAGTTGTCCACCGTAAATATAAGGTAAAAATATACAGTAAAAAATAGCAATGAGTTCTAAAAGAGTAAATATATTAGATGTTGCCATAGACAACATAGGTATGAAAGAGCTATTATCCAAGCTTGCCACTGGTGGAGTGGTATTCACTCCTAATGTAGATCATTTAGTTAAATTGCAAAAAGATCCAGAATTTTACCAAGTTTATCAAGAGGCAGATTATCGAGTTTGCGATAGTCAGTTGATTATGTTTGCTTCTAGGTTTTTAGGGCAACCATTGAGCGAGAAAGTATCAGGATCTGACTTATTCCCTGCTTTTTATCGTTATTATGGCGGTGATGAAAATGTAAAAATCTTTCTTTTAGGGGCGCAGTCAGGAGTAGCAGAAATAGCCAGAGAAAAGATAAATTCCAAAGTTGGACGTAACATGGTGATAGGTTGTTATTCCCCACCTCTAGGTTTTGAAAATGATGCTGATGAATGTCAAAGGATTATTGAAATAATTAATAATTCTGGTGCTAATGTTCTAGCTGTAGGTTTAGGTGCGCCAAAACAAGAAAAATGGATTTGTAAGTACAAATTAAGGCTGAATAATATCAAAACATTTCTGGCGATCGGTGCAACTATAGATTTTGAGGCTGGTAATTTAAAGAGATCTCCAGCATGGATGAGTGAAGCTGGTTTAGAATGGCTTTATAGATTGGTATTAGAACCTGGCAGACTGTGGAAACGTTACCTAGTCGAAGATTTAGGGTTTTTTGTGCTGGTTTTGCGTCAAAAGTTTAAATTAAATACTAGACGAAATTTTTCACATAATAAAAATATTTTTGAGTCTAGATAGGGATAAAACCTAATATTTGATTTTCAGTTTAAAGTTGTGAATCTTGATTCTAGATTTAGTTAGTGAGAAAAACACTATTTGGATCTGAATTATATATGAGTCTAAGGCGCACAACTTTTAAAACTATATTTAGCCGACAACTTACCAACGCCGTTTAAAATAAATCAAAGTCTTGTTCTTTAAACTAGGTTTATAACCAAATTCTCAAAATTGTTCCTAATCTTCATTACAATAAAGGATTGCAGCAATTATAGATAAACATAGCCATGAGCGATTTTGATTACGATTTAATTATTATTGGTGCTGGTGTTGGTGGACACGGTGCAGCACTTCACGCAGTAAAAAGAGGTTTAAAAACAGCAATCATTGAAGCTGGAGACATGGGTGGGACTTGCGTTAATCGTGGCTGTATTCCTTCCAAGGCTTTATTAGCTGCTTCTGGTAAAGTTAGAGAATTCACTAATCAACATCATCTACAAGACTTAGGAATTCAACTCGGAGAAGTCCAATTTGATCGTTCAGCGATCGCTGAGCATGCTACTAATTTGGTAAATAAAATTCAAGGAGATTTAACCAATAGTCTTAAAAGGCTTAAGGTAGATATTATTAATGGTTGGGGACAATTAGCAGGAAAGCAAAAAGTCAAAGTTCAAAGTGGGGAGTCAGAGAAAACCTATACTGCTAAAGAGATTATGCTGTGTCCTGGATCTGTACCTTTTGTCCCTAGAGGTATAGAAATTGACGGTAAAACAGTGTTTACTAGTGATAATGCTGTTAAATTAGAATCTTTACCTAATTGGATTGCGATTATTGGTAGTGGTTATATTGGTTTAGAGTTTTCTGACGTTTATACTGCTTTAGGTTGTGAAGTTACGATGATCGAAGCTTTGGATACTTTAATGCCTGGTTTTGATCCTGATATTGCTAAAATTGCTAAAAAAGTTCTTTTAGATCAACGGGATATTGAAACCTATCAAGGTGTGTTTGCTACTAAAGTAACTCCTGGTAATCCTGTAACCATTGAATTAACCGACGCTAAAACAAAAGAAGTTGTAGAAGTTTTAGAAGTAGATGCTTGTTTAGTGGCTACTGGTAGAATTCCTGCTACCAAAAATTTAGGTTTAGAAACCTTAGCAGTTGAAGTTAATAAGGCTGGTTTTATTCCTGTAAACGACAAAATGCAAGTATTACGCGATGGTCAACCCATACCTCATCTTTGGGCGGTTGGTGATGCTACAGGTAAAATGATGTTAGCTCATGCTGCTTCAGGTCAAGGAGTGGTAGCGGTTGAAAATATGTGTGGAGAAGCCAAAGAGATTGATTACCGTTGTATCCCTGCTGCTGCTTTTACCCATCCAGAAATAAGTTATGTAGGCTTAACTGAAGCCCAAGCAAAAGAATTAGGAGAAAAAGAAGGATTTATAGTAGCAACAGTCAAGTCCTTTTATAAAGGTAACTCTAAAGCCTTAGCAGAAGGAGAAACTGAAGGTATAGCCAAAATAATTTATCGTCAAGACACTGGTGAATTATTAGGAGTACATATTATAGGTATCCATGCTTCAGATCTAATTCAAGAAGCAGCTAATGCGATCGCTCAAAGGGAATGCGTACAAAATCTTTCCTTTAATATTCACACTCATCCTACACTTTCAGAAGTTTTAGATGAAGCTTATAAGCGCGCTCAAGTTGTGACTAAATAGCTGATAACAGACTTCTTGCACGAATGAATATTATTCTGGACTTGCTTAATGAGAGTTAAAAATCCATAGAATAGAAAGAAGGAACAATAATCAATCTTTTATTCTTGCAAGAGGTCTAATAGATAATAGCTTTTGTTCATTTATCTATTAAACTATTTAGAACTTGGCTTAAGCTTGGTTAACTTAAGGGTAAATTTCCCACCACTAGTTTCACCAAAAGCTCTAACTCTGATAATATACTTCCCTGATTCATTAATGCGAGAAAATAGTAAGGAATTGCTTGTACCATCGGGTCCATCATCATTTTCAGCTACAGTAGCCCCATCAGCAGCAATTAAAACCACCATAGAATCAAAATTATCAGAAGTTAGATCGATGGATATTTGATCTCCTTTATATAACTCCACATAATAATCACGTGCAAACCCACCTTCACCAGTTGGAATGTCATTTTCAGTTAGAGTATCAGAAATTATTTGTTCTGAAGAAATAGAAGGAGGATCATATATCTTAGATTCAGCCAAGATAGGTAATGTCTGCCACCCCCAGGTATAAAAGACAGTAGTTACTACTAATTTACTAATTGTATTTCGAGTAGCCTTGACGATTATTGCAGTAATTGAGCCGTTTAACCTCTCAGATAGCAGCCAAATACTCATATTTAATTTCAATTCTATAGTTTTAATTCTTTAATATTATATCTACGATTGAATTTAAAAAAGCTACCCTAATTTAATCGCTAAATAATACTATCTGCTATAACCTGTAATTAAAAGTTTTAACTATCAACAATTTATGATGATTATTTGCTGATAGTTAATGATACTTTAAAATATACCTAGTAAGAATTAAACTATAAAGTTATAAAATCGCTGGGGGTAATATTAGCAGCACTAACATTATTTATAATTGCCAAAGTAGCATTATTATTAGTCAAATCTTGAATGATAGTTCCTGTACCACTAGTATTATTAATAATATTTAGATTATTAAAACTTAAAGAACTTGTTAAGCCTAATAAATCTGTACCCTTAATAAAATCATTAATAGTGATTTGTCCTTGTCTAGATTCTAGAGCAAAAACATCAATACCAGCACCACCGATGAGGGTATCATTGCCAGCCCCACCATACAGACTATCATCACCATCGCCACCATCTAGATAGTCATTGCCATTACCGCCATATAGGGTATCATTATTCTGATGACCATAGAGCTTATCATTGCCGTTAAGCCCTTCAAGTCGATCATTTCCAGTTCTACCAAGTAAAATATCGCTTTTTGCGCCACCAATTAGGGTATCGTTACCAGCAGCCCCATCTAAGGTGAGATTCAATAGAGTTACGCTACTACCGTTGAGAGTATTATTGCTGATGCCTCCGCCTAAATTAGCAAGTTCTATTTGACTTATGGTATCTGTACCTAAACCGATTAATTGAGTATCAGTTATCGTAAAATTGGTATCAGCAATTTCGACAATACGGTCAGTACCAGCACCACCAATGAGGGTATCATTACCAGCCCCACCATACAGACTATCATCACCATCGCCACCATCTAGATAGTCATTGCCATTACCGCCATATAGGGTATCATTATTCTCATGACCATAGAGCTTATCATTGCCGTTACGCCCTTCAAGTCGATCATTTCCAGTTCTACCAAGTAAAATATCACTTTTTGCCCCACCAATTAAAGTATCGTTACCAGCATCCCCATCTAGGTTAAGGTTTAATTGAGTCACAGCCAAGCCATTAAAATTGTTATTACCTATTCCTCCTTTTAGACTCGCAACTTCAATCTGACTTATGGTATCTGTACCTAACCCAATTAATTGAGTGTTAGTAATGGTGAAATTAGTATTAGCAGTTTCGACAATACGGTCAGTACCAGCACCACCTATGAGGGTATCGTTGCCAGCCCCACCATAAAGACTATCATCACCATCGCCACCATCTAAATAGTCATTGCCAGCACCACCTATGAGGGTATCATTACCAGCGTAACCGTAAAAAGTATCATTTTCAGTTCCGCCTTGTATACGATCATTGCCGATGCGGAAGTTTAAATTATCTGTTCTTAAATCTAGTTTAATATTTTCAGAGCCAATAGTGATTTCACGGGTAGTACCAATAATCTTGTTATATTCAGAAAAACTAACATTATAAATTCCTTGAGGCAGTACCATCTGATAGCCACCTGCATCCATCGTAGTAGTGGTAAAAATGCTATTATCCGATTGGCGTATTGCGGTTACTGTAATTCCACTTAAACCTTCGCCGACACTATAAAAATCATCATCTAGTAGTAAATCATCGTATGCAACTCCTGTCAGAAAAATATTAGAACCTGATCTGGCAAAATTTTGAGTTGTCATTGAGGTATCAAATCCACCAAAATCACCCGTTAAATTACCAAGACCAATTTCACGGAAATCATAGGTTAAAGTGTTTATTCGGTGGAAAGCACTTTTAAATAACCCTTGATGTATATCCGCAACCGCACTAGTTAGATCAAGATTTCCTGTTGTACCTGCATAACCAACATTTTCTCCATATCCCGCGTAACCAATGAATCGATACCCTGCTTTAATCATGCGATCGCTTGGTGTACTTCCTCCTTCCCCCGTATGGGAAAAAGTATCGGTATCTAACATCCATTGACTATGGGCGCGTGCTGAATCTATTAGTAAGAAGTTAAAGGCTAAAGGCTGTTTTGCACTATCACTAATAGTTCCAGGATTTAAGCCTTCATTCAAATCAATATTATATCGCTTTGCTTCTGCTTGAGGATTTAAACGAGCGCGATTAATTAATTCGAGCATATATTGCTCATAAGCATTGGGTTGCACCATAATTTATTACCTTTATTAGTAGTTATTAAAAATTATCTTGATCTCAACTACCAATGTATTGAATAGGTAATTAACTGCAAACAGTATTTATGCTAGTTTAAATTTAAAAGTTAATACGGTATTTTGATTTTATTAGGAGTTATTAGTTAATGATTAATATCTATTTATATAAAAGTTTATTTAATTTTAACAATGGGAAACTATACTAATAAATAAATGAAAATGAATATTAATATATATAATTCTGAATAAAATGTTTGAATTATTTAGTTAAGCATCAGTAATGCTTATTAAAATATAAAAAGTAGTAAATTATTTAGCTCAATATCATGTTAAGCAGTCTAAAGATTTTAAATACATAATAATTTCCCTTAAGATTGCAAAATTCATCTCATATTACTTTCAAAAATGAAATACCAATTTATTCATTCATATTTTTATAAGTTGCCACAGAGGAAGGAGAAATACGATTGAGATAGCGGAAAATCCAATATTTCAATACCGTATCTAAGATAACGGGAAAAGTAGCAATAAATAAGAAATTAAAATCTCGATTTTCAGGTAATCCTAAATGACGAGATACTCCTTCTAGAATTACTTCCCAACCGTGAGGGGAATGATAACCTACAAATATATCTGTAAGCAGAATAATTAAAAAAGCTTTAGCACTATCACTAAGACCATAAGCTATTTCATCGAGAAAAGATTTAATAATTTGGATTTCTCTTTTACAAAAATAGATAATTGCACCAAAAGCAAGTAAGGAAAATAAATCAGCAAAAACATTAGCGATCGCATTAGCCCCTTCTGCTCTTGATTCTTCTGCTAATTCTTCCGCTTTTTCTTTTACTTTAATTTCTTGTTCTTCTATAGATAATGGAGGAGTTAAGCCAATTATACTTTTAAAATGAAGTTGTTCTTCATAACGATGTAATTCTGCAAAGGCTTCTTCTTCTAAATCTTTATTGATAAATAGTATCTGTTGCTCATGATTAACGAAATATCTATCCACCAAAGGAGTAACAAATAGACTTTTAGTCACTTGATGAGTTAGCAATGGGACAATAATTAAGATCAATAAAAAGCGCACAGAAATAGCAGTTTTATTGCGACTTTTACGGAACTTTCTAATTACTTCTTCTTCCGTATCTTCAGATTTTGGATCTATTTCTTGTTTAATGCGGTTTAGAGTTCGCATAAAAGAACGAGGTAAAACACTAGTTTTATCAGTAATAGTTTCAGTACCAGGTTCTTTACCGTTAATATTTTTCATGACTTGTTTTAAAGCCAGGGATCTTTCACTTTTATTAATAATTAAGCGATCGCGTTGAGGATTGATATCTAAACGGCGAGTCGCAATAATTGGTATGTCTTCAAGATTTATTCTTCTATATTTTTCCGTAACAGCATCAATAAAAGCCAACTTTTCTACTACAGTCAGTTCGCGAATATTATCAAAACCATTGCTATAGCGAACTATACTTTGACTTGCATCATTGGCTTGGATATCGGAAAAAATTAGTAAACCACGACTAAGTTTAAATTCTGTCAATCTTGCCTTAATGGTGCTGAGATAATTATTAACATCGGTGCGAAAAACTTTCATCACACTGGCAGAATATTCCATAGATCCAGCAGCGACTATTTGACCATTAAAATGCTCATCTTCGATCGCTTTTATTTTAACTGCTGCTCTATAGGCTGCATCTAAAGCTCGTTCAGGAGTAGTAGTAAACCAACGCCTACTATTATTAAATATGTCTTGTAGTGCCATTATTGTTCATTAAAATTATAGAAAATTGAGATCCCAATTACATTTGAGACAAAGAGCAGAATTATAACCTCTATGATACTTAAGTAGATAGGCAATAATTGTTAATAGATTGCAAAAATAAAAACTGTGATAATTTTATCTCTTTGGATTAAAGGTACAACACGCACAGGTAAAACATCTCGCTTAGTGACGGAATTTACTACCTGGGTAAGAAAACAATTAGTTAAACCTAAAGTCAAGGCTTTTCCTCCTAAATTAGCTTCACAAGTCCTAGTTTTAGCTGCCAACAATCAGAATCGTCGTTCTCTAAGCGATCGCCTGATTTTAAGTATAGACGCTACTTATCCAGTAGTATGTAAAACCCCTGTGGGTTTCATTACTGATGAAGTGATGTTATTTTTTCCTTTGGTTTTTGAACAATTAAAACTCAAAGCGCAATTTCCTTTAAGATTACGCCCTGAAACAGAACAAGAATTGGCTACTCAATTATGGCGCGCTCAACCAGATTGGCAGGCTTTATGTGAATTGGAATCTGAATACCGTTTAGTACGTAACACCCTAGACTTGATGCAGTTAGCAGGGGCTAGTAGTGTACCCACTGAAGATATTTCATATATGTTGCAACAAGGGTTAGCAGCAAAAATAGATAGCAATAGCAATTACAGCCATTTATGGCAAAAAATGGGAGAACTACTTTTATTATGGCGAACTTGGTGTTTAGAAAGAGGGTTATTAACTTATGGTTTAATTTATGAGCTTTACTGGCGT
This sequence comes from Chondrocystis sp. NIES-4102, assembly GCA_002368355.1. Taxonomy (NCBI): domain Bacteria; kingdom Bacillati; phylum Cyanobacteriota; class Cyanophyceae; order Chroococcales; family Chroococcaceae; genus Chondrocystis; species Chondrocystis sp. NIES-4102. The sequence continues at coordinate 3,377,520 of AP018281.1, forward strand.
TACCTACTACCTAATCCTCAATATCAACAACATCTAAAAAATCGTTATCAAGCAATATTTGCCGATGATCTAGATGACTATCCAGCGATCGCGCGTGATTTATTTGAGTTGCTTATTAATTATGGTGCGGAGGGATTTTTCACTTATAATCCTCATGGCAAAAGTCGTTTAGGATTAAATGCTGATCCTGAATATTTAGCTGGTTTAGCTAATCGCTGTCAACAGTTAGAATTATTTCCTCTTATGGATAATTTAGCGACTGAGTTTGCGGAGACAGCCGTGGATTTAGTCACCCAAACAGCTTATTTAGTTGCTGCTCCTGATACAATTGAATCGGTACAAACCATTTCCAGAGCGGAATTATTACGCCAAACCGCCGAAATAATTATAGAAGGAATTCAAAAACATCAAATCCCTGCAGAAGCGATCGCCATTATCGCCCCAGGTTTAGATGAAATCGCGCGCTATAGTCTAATTGAGATATTAACCGCTAAAGGAATTGCCGTTCAACTTTTAAACGAACAACGCCCCTTAATAAGTTCTCCACTGATCAGAAGTCTTTTAACTCTTTTGTGTTTAGTCTATACAGATCTAGGTCTTTTAATTGACCGTGATGCAATTGCGGAAATGTTAACAGTTTTTAGTCAGAAGATTCAAGACGGCAAATTAATCCCCCAAATTGACCCTGTAAGAGCAGGATTAATTGCTGACTACTGCTATCAGGCTAATTCCCAGACCCCTACTTTAACTAGCGTTGAATCTTTCCCTCGTTGGGATCGTTTAGGACATCAAGCGACAACTGCCTATCAAACTATTATTACCTGGATTGCAGAGAACAAAAGTAAACAACAACAGCAAAATTTCCTAACTCCCACCATTGTCTTATCAGAAGCTATTAAATACTTTTTTCCCAATAATTCCTATTTAAGTAGCGATAAACTAGCAGATCTCAGGGAACTAATGGAAACCGCTCAACATTTTTGGGAAGTAGATCGCCGACTGAGACAAAGTGAACCTCGTTTTCAAACACAAGCTGCTACTATCGGTCAGTTTATCCAACTATTGCGCCGTGGTACAATTACCGCTAATCCTCGCCCCCAAGCTCAATTTAATACCAAATCTGGGGCTGTTACCCTGGCTACCGTTTTTCAATATCGTCAAGAGCGAAATTCTCATTACTGGCAATTTTGGCTAGATGCAGGATCGCCCTTATGGTCACAAGGTGGTGCTGCTACCCTATTTGCTGCACCCTTATTTTTAAAACAATGGACAGGTAAAACTTTAATGCCTGAAGATGAATATGAACAAGATCAACAACGGTTGGAGCGTATTTTAAGAGATATATTAGCAAGAGCTACAGGAAAAATATTTCTTTGCCACAGTGATTTAGGGGTAAACGGTACAGATCAAGCTGGGGCATTATTACCCCTAGTTCATGCAGCAAGACAATATGTTAAGGCGATCGCTATATAAACTTTATTCTATTGAGGTTTTAGTAACGGCAGTCTTATTTGTCTCCACTACAGTAGAAACCATTGCTGCTGTTAGTTGTTCGGCAGAAACCTTAAACGGTAAGCGATGAATATCTGATTGAGGTTGAGTTGCGATCGCTGCTACCTGACGTAGTTGAGCTAAACTAATATTGCCTAAACCTAAATCCTCTAAAGTTTTTGGTAAACCAATGGCTGTGTAAAACTTTAGTAATTGCTGACGACTGGTTGCTGCTAGTTGATTACCCTGAATCATTTCTTCTAAGCGCAACTGTACCAAAATTCCATAAGCCACCTTTTCTCCGTGTAGCACATCATGGGATTCTAGCAGATGAGTTAAACCATTATGAACTGCATGGGCTGCCACAGTACGACAGTCTGCCCCACCAATACCCCCAATAACCCCAGCCAATAAAACGGTTGCATCAACTACTTCGCGCCAAGCATCACTTTCTGGTTGATCTAGAGCCTGGGATGATTTTTGAAATAGGATGTCTCGTAAGATCCGCGCTTGTTGTACGGCTGAAATTAGGAGAGTAGAAGTAGAATTACCACTACTGACAGAAGCTTCATACCATTTAGCGATCGCATCTCCAATTCCTGCCACCAAAGTTCTTTGAGGTGCAGTTCTAATTAAACTGTAGTCGAGGATTAGAAGATCAGGACAATTATTGAGGGATACATCATACTGAAACGCTCCTGCCTCTGAATATATATTAGATAAAGCTGTCCAAGCAGCACAAGTTGCTCCAGAAGTGGGTATAGTAACTATGGGTAATTGGCACTGATGAGCTAGTAGTTTAGCTGTATCTAAAGCCTTACCACCACCAACACCAATAATTAAATCAGCAGTATGTTCCTTTACTTGTTGTTGCAGTCGTAGCAAAGAAGATTCCGCACAGTCTGGACTATATTGGGCAAACTGGCTGGTAAATATATCAGTAGTTAAAACTGGCTCTAAAGTGGGTTTTATCACCTCTAGGGTTTTATTCCCTCCTACTACTAATGGGCGTATACCCAAAAGAGCGATTTCTTGGCGCGACTCGGATAAACAATTTTCTCCCCGTAAAACTCTTCGGGGGGCGATTACTAAAGGTGTATAACTAGTTGCTAATTTGGTGTTTGTAGTAGTGGCTTTTTTACTCATCTGTTAATAAAACTTAAATTTATGCTTATTTATTAAAGTTATTAAGTAGATTTAGGTAATTTTGACAAATTTTGGGAAAATACTTCAATATCGATATCATTCTCGCCTCTAGCAATCAGCGATCGCTTGGCTGTTCCTAAATATACAGGTTGTGAAACCCCTGTTTGAGGATGGATTACTGTACGCAATTTGACGGTAAATTGATCATTCCCTGCTGTACCTGTTCTACCGTAAGAGTATAGATCTGTTGCTGCTTGAATCAAAGTGGGTTCGATGGCGGATTCCTCTATATCTGGATTTACGGCTACCACAGCTTGATTCGCACCATTGTCATACACTAATGTATAACGAACCGCTCCTGGGATTTCTGCATGGGGAAATAAACCTAATCCCAAGGCAACTATACCTAAAGTTAGGACTCCCATAAAGCTTGTAGCCCCTACTAAACGGAAACGCCAAGCCCAACCTAAGATAAACGCCAAGATAGCAATTATTAAGGTAATAACAGTCGCGATCGCCGACCATTTGGCATAAAAGAAAATATCGCTAGGCAAATTCATAAAGTATTCTCTAAATAAAATGTTATTGGTTAGCGGGACTTAAATTGTATTTTTAAGCTTAGACGGATTTAATTGATTATTAACCGCAGCCTATAGAGATTTTTTTTTATGTCTACAAGCTCTTGTTTTATTTTTAAATTATTTTAGTTATTCTCAACACAATTCAAAAATATTAGCTAGCTAGGGCAAAGTTAGACTGGCGAATACGGAAAAGCTAATAGCAAAAGTACAAAAGCTATTAGCCATCAACAGTATTAAATTACGCCTTGAAGTCTCCTAAACTCTAGGTAGATAGCTTAACTGTATAGGCATCCCGAATACCCTCAATTTTAACAATTTCCTCTAAAATTCCTTCAGGTAAGGGATCGTCAAGACTAAGTACCATCACCGCTTCCCCTCTAACAATTTTACGACCAACCTGCATACTAGCTATGTTGACGTTATGACTACCTAAAAGAGAGCCAATTCTGCCGATGATACCAGGCATATCTCTGTGTAAAGTAAACAGCATATTATCATTGGGGGGAACATTAATCGGAAAGTCATCTAAATCAGTAATTCTTATTTCCCCTTCACTTAATAATGCTCCTGTGACAGAGTGTTTACCATTAGATCCTATGGCTTCTATATGTAATGAACCACCAGAATAATCACGAGTTGAGCTATCTTTTGTTTCAATTACTCTAATACCTCGCTCACTAGCTTCTATCGCAGCATTAACATAATTCACCCTCTCTCTTAAGGCTTGAGACAATAAACCTTTTAAAGCAGCTACAATAATCGGCTGACTGTCATTGTTAGCCAATTCCCCTTGTAAGCGTACATTAAACTCATTAATTCTACCACCAGCTAATTGACCTGCCATTGTACCCAAGGTTTCCGCCAAGCGTAGGTATGGTCGTAATTTCTCCATTACATCTGGATTCAAGCCAGGGATATTAACCGCAGATCTAGCAGGTAAACCTAGTAAAACATCTCTAATTTGTTCTGCTACGTCAATTGCCACATTAACTTGCGCCTCCGCCGTAGAAGCTCCCAAATGTGGTGTTAAAATTAGGTTAGAACCTATTGCAGTTAATGGTGATTCACCTAAAGGCTCATTACTAAATACATCTAGAGCAGCACCACCTATTTTTCCTGCTGCAAGGGCTTGAGCTAAAGCTGCTTCATCAATAATGCCACCACGAGCGCAATTTATAATTCTGACATGAGGCTTCATTTTCGCCAAAGCTTCAGCATTGATTAAATTAGCAGTTTCAGATGTTTTAGGAATATGTAAGGTAATGTAATCTGCTTCTTTAAACAATAAATCTAAATCTACCAAGCTACACCCTAATCTTTCAGCCCTATCCGCAGACACAAATGGATCATAAGCAAGTAACTTCATTTCCATTGCTCGTGCTACCTTAGCTACGTGCGCGCCAATTTTACCTAAACCAACTACTCCTAAAGTTTTCTTATAAACTTCATTGCCGACGAACTTTTTACGCTCCCACTTACCATCTTTAACCGAATGGTTAGCATCAGGAATTTGACGTGATAGGGATAACATCATTGCCAGAGCGTGTTCAGCAGCAGCTATAGTATTACCTTCTGGAGAGTTGACGACGACTATACCTTGACGAGTAGCAGCACGCACATCAATATTGTCTACTCCTACTCCTGCACGCCCGATAATTTTAAGGTTTTTGCCAGCTTCTATTACTTCTGCGGTAACTTTAGTCTCCGATCGCAGCATCAAAGCATCATATTCAGGAATTATTCTGATTAATTCTTCTGGAGGTAGTTTGGTTTTTACGTCTACTTCGGCTACCTGAGAGAGTATATCGATACCAACTTGATCGATAGGATCGGAGACGAGAACTTTTGCCATATTCATGAATTTGTAGTCTAATTCCCTTTGAGTCTTGTTTGGTTGATTTGTAAGCCTAATTCTTTCAGGTTGAGATTGACAAAGGATTGACTAGTCTCATCAATATCTTCCAACCTTTAGCTCTACATTATTTTTGCTTGAGTCACAGATTATCTGATGCCCTTTGGGTACTCCGCCGCTTGCCCTCGAATGGGGGTAAAACGACGAAGACGGCACGTGACCGTTGGTCAGCGCAGTAAATTATTGTAAAGGTAAAAGTCACTGAAATTTCTATTTGTTAAAAAGATTTTGGATTTATCTATTTCGTGGCTCTAGTTATATTTGCTAATTATTTTGTTATTTTGCTAAATTGCTTGCTTGTGATTGTAAATCTTTAGTTATTTAGTATTTTAAAATGATTGAGCCATAATGCTTGTGTATACTTTGGCATGGTCTGTAACTAAAGTAATTTTATAAGTTGGTGCAGCAGTATATTTATTTATCGGCAGTACAGGTTATCTTTGGCATATACGATCTGGCAATTTTGTTAACTTTAAAATACTTTCTGTCTATTTTGCAGCAATAGATCATAATCAGTTTTTCCGATAGGTTTTCTCAAGTTGTCTGGCTTTGATACCCCTTACCAATGTTGCTCATATTTATATAATTTCAATTATTTTCTATATTAGAAACCTACATCAGGATTTTTGGTAATGGTTTTTAGCGATTATAGTAATAGCTTTTTTATATTTTTAAAATGTTTAGTTCCACTCTCGTTACTTGAAAGCTTTTATTATGATTAATGAACGTTGATTAAGCAATAAATCAATTTCATATTAAATGTCAGGAACTTATCTCACCTAAGTTTATATTGAAAGCGCTCGCTCTATACTTTTAGTTATATTAATAATTGCCTTTAATTTTATTAAAAAATAATTTATGAATCCTAAGCTTATTAAAAATAATATTGCTCAAGCCCTAGCAGTAATGGATGAGCAAAAAATTGAGAAATATGCTCACGATTTAAAGTTATTGATTCTTAATAAAGATGATGATTTTGAATTATACTTTATTGTCTTACTAGAATTATTAAATCAGCCAGATTTTGCTGAAATTTCCTTAGCTTGGAATTATTTTAAAATCTTAAAAAGTTGTCAATATTTACTATCCCAGTCTCAAAAAACAAGATTTTTTACTACTATAGCAAGTGCTTATAAAGCTTTCGAGGAAACTAACCCCTATGATCTTCAAAATGCTATCCAACAAGCTATAACTTTAAATGATTCTATAATAATAGAAAAACATATTTTAGAATTGGATAGTTGCTTTTTTGGATTAGAGCATTTTCCAGAAGATATATTTAGTTTCTTAATTTCGTTATTTACTCAGGACAATGTATTAAATATGAATGGTTCTTGGCATTTATTAATGCCCTTACAATATAATTGGGAACTTCTATCTGACGAGCAGAAAAAACAACTTATTTTAACTTTGGAAAGCGTTTATATTAAATTGCAAGACTGGATGTCATTATTTATCATCTCAGAAATATTAGGAGAAAATTTTGCAAACGAGCAAGCATTTGATGTTTTATGTAAATTTAAAAATATAGAATCTGTCCAACATCGATCTTTTGTTCCTCATGGATTTGAGCATATTGTTCGAGATTCGCCAAATAAAAAGCTAGCTGAAAAAGCATATTTTGAGCTTCTACAAATGAAAGAAGATTCTTCGCCGATAGTCAGAGATGAAGTAACTTTATCTATTAAGAGAATTACAAGAAATAGAGATTTTCTAAAGTGTGGTTATCAATAAATATAAAAAAAGACGTAATTAAACATTGTGGAGAATTCATGTTTACTATAACGTCTAGCTAATTAAATTTTTATGGTTAAATTGCAGGAGCAAAATATTAGAAAGATTGCTCATTATGGCGATAACCAGATTATTTAAAATTCAACCTAATATGTTGATCTTTAATTGATAATCAATGAGCAATTATGCAATATCCTTACACGAATGTATAAAAGCTATAAAACTAAACTTCACTCGGTAGTTTCTTAACTATACCTTCTAATCTTTGACGCAAACCAACGAGTAACTTTTTCCACCATACGGGATTTTGTGTTGTAGATTCAGGTTCAGAAATTACTTCTGTACTAGGAATAGTAATAGCAATTTCATTTTCTTTAATCTCTACTGATTCTGGTTGGGGAATTTGTAATTCTGCTATAGGATTAGATGCCCCTGGGCTATCTTGAGTAATTGTAATTGTCTTAAGTTCTGTTGATTCTACTGGTGATATAATCTCAGTTTTTTCTTCTGTTGTAACAGCTTCGTTTCTTTGATTTATTTCTGCAATTTTTTCAATTTCAGGTGCTGCAATTACTACAGGATTATTATCTTGTAAAAGGGCGATCGCAGGTTGTGGTGTAAGCTTAGTTTTTTCTGTATTGTTATTATCTACAGAATATGTACCTACAGTATTGTTATTTTCTTTAACTTCTGTTTCTGTATTTGTAATAGGTTCAATTATTTCGGGAGTGGTAATAGACTTAATATTGGATTTTGCTTCAACTATCGATTGTGCATCTGCCAAAGATATTTTATTACTTACTAACTGACTTAAAGTATCTATTTGTGTGGGATCATAATTGATTACTCTGACAGTGTTATTAAAAGTATTTTCAATACTATTGCCTAATTCATCGATTAATTCTAATTGCAACCAATTTTCACCTTGCTTAAATCCTTTTAAATAAATAGGCTGCCAATTTTCCAATATAAAACTAGTACCATTTACAGTTACTTTTACTCTCCAATCTTTAACATTAGAATTATTTTTAGCCACAGAATGTAGAGGAGCGTTATTTAAATAAAAGTCCAACATAATTGGCTCTGCACCATAAGTCCCCGTGGGGCTATTGTAAGTAAGTAAAGGTATATTACTATCAGGACGATTATTATTTGTTTGGGTTAAAACACTAAAAGTTGTCTCGGCGTAAGAGCCATTATTTTTAAAACTTTCACCCCAAGGACGAGCAGCGAAAACCCTTATGGTGTGTGTTCCTGGTGTAACATTTTCTAATGTTATAGTTTTGTTTAGATCATAAATTGGACGAGGGGATTCATTATCTAATATCAAATTTAAATGATTACCCAATTGATATTGCTGATTTTGAAACAAAGGTAAATCATCGACTTGTAATTGTACAGTAACATCAGTCTGATTAACTATTTGCTCAGGTAGGGGGGAAACAATCTTTACTTGAGGAGCGTACTGTTGTAGCTGTTTATTTAATTCTTTTATAACCGATGGTGTTTGTGTCTCCGCTAAACCACTAGTGTTATTACTATTAAAGCCTTTAGAGAGTAAAGTGGGGGCGTTTTCCCTGAGTTGACTAAGAGAATCACTATTAGTTAAAGGATTGTTGAGTTTAAGTTGACTACACCCAAATAAACAACTCAAACATATTGATAATAAACATAATTTAATAATCTTCATTGATTTCTATCTATAACTTTACTAATAAAAACAATTTTTACCTGAAGAAAATTCCGACTAATTCCTATCTATTACTAAGTTACATCAGGATAGAGAAGAATTTGAATTCCCAATTTACATTACAGTATGTAAAGAAAAATTGTGTTTTGTATAGTTTTAAAGAAAATGCTTGAAGGTGTAATCCTTGTCACATCAATAATCGCGTCCATTTAAAATTTTGTTAAGCTTTATCCTGAATGCCGATATCTACGTCTTAAGATCAGATAGAGTAATGCCTGTAGCTTAAAACTTAAATTACTAAGTGAAAGCTAGCTAAGGTTATTTAAAAAGCAGTGATTTTCGCTTTTGCTTTTTACATAATAAAAAGCCTATTTCAATGAAATAGGATAATCTAAAAACTAAAATCTATTGCCCTGAGAGGAGAATCCTCATGACAATCAGTCCTCAAAAAGAAGAGGCGAAAGTCAAGGTAACAGTCGATGTAGATCCAGTTCCTACCTCTTTCGAGAGATGGGGAAAGCCAGGTCACTTTGACCGAACTTTAGCAAAAGGTCCTTTGACTACAGCTTGGATCTGGAATCTTCACGCTGATGCTCATGATTTTGACAGTCATACCAGTGACTTAGAAGATATTTCGCGAAAAATATTTAGCGCGCACTTTGGTCACTTAGCTGTGATATTCGTTTGGTTAAGCGGAATGTATTTCCACGGAGCCCGTTTTTCCAACTATGAAGCTTGGTTAAGCAATCCCACAGCAATTAAACCTAGTGCGCAGGTAGTGTGGCCGATCGTCGGTCAAGGAATTTTAAATGCCGACGTTGGCGGTGGTTTCCACGGTATTCAGATCACCTCTGGATTATTCTACTTGTGGAGAGCCTCTGGATTTACCAACAGCTATCAGCTATATTGCACTGCTATTGGTGGATTAGTGATGGCGGGTCTAATGATCTTCGCTGGCTGGTTTCACTACCATAAGAGAGCTCCTAAACTAGAGTGGTTTCAAAATGTGGAATCAATGATGAACCACCATTTGGCTGGTTTGTTAGGTTTAGGGTGTTTAAGTTGGGCAGGACACCAAATTCATGTATCTTTACCAATTAATAAATTGTTAGATGCAGGAGTTGCTCCAGCAGACATTCCTCTGCCTCATGAGTTTATACTCAACAGCGATAAGATGGCGGAATTGTACCCAAGTTTTGCACAAGGGATAAAACCTTTCTTTACATTAAACTGGGGTGTATATTCTGACTTTTTGACCTTCAAGGGTGGTTTAAACCCTGTAACAGGTGGCTTATGGTTGTCTGACACGGCTCACCATCACTTAGCGCTCGCTGTACTGTTTATTATTGCAGGTCATATGTACCGTACCAATTTCGGTATTGGTCACAGTATGAAAGAAATTTTAGACAATCACAAAGGCGATCCTCTATTGTTTGGTGGCGAAGGTCATAGAGGTTTATATGAAGTCTTAACAACTTCTTGGCACGCTCAGTTGTCCGTAAACTTAGCAATTCTAGGTTCTCTGACAATTATTGTGGCGCAACATATGTACGCTATGCCTCCTTATCCCTATATGGCGATCGATTATGGCACTCAGTTGTCTTTATTTACTCACCATATGTGGATTGGTGGTTTCTTAATAGTGGGAGCAGGAGCGCACGGTGCTATATTCATGGTGCGTGATTATGACCCAGCGAAAAATGTGAACAATGTAATAGATCGTGTACTAAGAGTTCGCGATGCTATCATTTCACACCTCAATTGGGTATGTATTTTCTTAGGCTTCCATAGCTTCGGTTTATACATTCACAATGACACCATGAGAGCTTTGGGTCGTCCCCAAGATATGTTCTCAGATACAGCAATTCAGCTACAGCCAATATTTGCTCAATGGGTACAAAATATCCATACTTTAGCACCAGGCAATACTGCTCCAACTGCTTTAGAACCAGTAAGTTACGCTTTTGGCGGTGGTGTAGTAGCTGTAGGGGGTAAAGTAGCAATGATGCCTATTGCTTTAGGTACTGCTGACTTTATGGTTCACCATATCCACGCATTTACAATTCACGTAACTGTATTAATCCTTCTAAAAGGCGTACTCTACGCTCGTAGTTCTCGTCTAATTCCAGATAAAGGTAATCTAGGTTTCCGCTTCCCTTGTGACGGTCCAGGTCGTGGTGGTACTTGTCAAGTATCTGCTTGGGATCACGTATTCTTAGGCTTGTTCTGGATGTACAATTCAATTTCTGTGGTAATTTTCCACTTTAGTTGGAAGATGCAGTCAGACGTATGGGGAATAGTAGACCCTGACGGTACGGTATCCCATATCACTGCTGGTAACTTTGCCCAAAGTGCAATTTGTATCAACGGTTGGTTACGGGATTTCTTGTGGGCGCAAGCTTCTCAAGTAATTAACAGTTACGGTTCTGCGCTTTCTGCTTACGGAATTATGTTCTTAGGCGGTCATTTCATCTTCGCTTTTAGCTTAATGTTCCTCTTTAGTGGACGTGGGTATTGGCAAGAATTGATTGAGTCGATTGTATGGGCGCACAATAAATTAAAAGTAGCTCCCGCAATTCAACCTCGCGCACTAAGTATCACTCAAGGTCGTGCAGTAGGTGTAGCTCATTACCTTTTAGGAGGAATCGTTACTACCTGGGCATTCTTCCTAGCAAGAACGCTTTCGTTGTAGCTGTACTCACAAAAATATGCCAATCTTAACAAGATGGTGAAAGCTATAGATGTATCAGCTATCTTGTGAGATTGGTTAAGATAACCGTAGTCTTGAATTAAAGATCAAGATTAGTAAGATTAAAGACAAATAAACGGTGAGCCGAAAAAGTCCTTTAAAACTAGAGATAAAGTCTAAAGACTAAAATAGCAACCGTGTTTTAACAAAATTACTGCCTAGCAATATTTAATATTAAAGGTGGTAAGTAAAAGCCAAAAATGAGTAGTAAAAAATAGCAATATTAACCTCATTTTTCACCCTACAGGAGAATTCTACCCATAACCTATGGCAACTAAATTCCCGAAATTTAGCCAGGATCTGGCGCAGGATCCGACAACTCGTCGGCTCTGGTACGGAATCGCCACTGCTCATGACTTTGAGCTTCACGATGGCATGACTGAAGAGAATCTTTACCAAAAGATTTTCGCCTCTCATTTTGGTCATCTAGCCATTATCTTTTTGTGGACTTCTGGTACTCTGTTCCATGTAGCTTGGCAAGGTAACTTTGAACAGTGGATAAAAGATCCTTTAAATGTTAGCCCAATCGCCCATGCGATCTGGGATCCCCACTTTGGAAAAGGCGCAATTGAAGCTTTTACTCAAGGTGGTGCTTCTAGCCCCGTTAATATTGCCTATTCAGGGGTATACCACTGGTTTTATACCATTGGAATGACTAGCAACCAAGATCTATATCAAGGGTCAATCTTTTTATTGATTCTTTCTTCGGTCTTTTTGTTTGCTGGTTGGTTACACTTACAACCAAAGTTCCGTCCTAGCTTGGCTTGGTTTAAAAACGCTGAGTCACGTCTTAATCACCATTTAGCAGGTTTATTTGGGGTTAGTTCTTTAGCCTGGACTGGACACTTAGTTCACGTTGCTATCCCAGAATCTCGCGGACAGCACGTAGGTTGGGATAACTTTCTTTCAACTCCTCCCCATCCCGCAGGTTTAGCACCTTTCTTTAGCCTAAACTGGGGTGTGTATGCTCAAAACCCAGATAGTGCAAATCATGTATTTGGTAGTGCAGAAGGAGCAGGAACAGCTATCTTAACTTTCCTAGGTGGTTTTGATCCTCAAACAGAAGCTCTTTGGTTGACAGATATTGCTCATCATCATTTAGCGATCGCAGTTATCTTTATTATTGCTGGTCATATGTACCGTACTAACTTTGGTATCGGTCATGATATGAGAGCAATCTTGGAAACTCACAATCCACCCCAAGGTACTCCTTTAGGTGGCGCGCTTGGTGCAGGACACAAAGGAATATATGACACTTACAACAACTCCTTGCACTTCCAACTTGGAATTCATTTAGCTAGTTTAGGTGTAATTACTTCCCTAGTAGCGCAGCATATGTATTCAATGCCTTCCTATGTATATATTGCGAGGGATTATACTACTCAAGCTTCGCTCTATACCCATCACCAATATATTGCTGGTTTCTTAATGGTTGGCGCATTTGCTCACGGCGCAATCTTCTTAGTTCGTGACTATGATCCTGAAGCAAACAAAAATAATGTTTTGTATCGGATGCTTGAGCATAAGGAAGCATTGATTTCTCACTTGAGTTGGGTATCTCTGTTCCTTGGTTTCCACACCTTAAGTTTGTATGTACACAATGATGTAGTAGTAGCATTTGGAACTCCTGAGAAACAAATTCTCATCGAGCCTGTGTTTGCTCAGTGGATTCAAGCTTCTCATGGTAAGTTACTATACGGATTTGATACTTTACTTTCTAATCCTGATAGTCTTGCTCAAACAGGTGCAGCATGGTTACCTGGTTGGCTGGATGCGATCAACAATGGTACTAACTCCTTATTCTTAACTATTGGCCCTGGTGACTTCTTAGTTCACCATGCGATCGCTCTAGGTTTACATACCACTACCCTAATCTTAGTCAAAGGTGCTTTGGACGCTCGTGGTTCTAAATTGATGCCAGACAAAAAAGATTTCGGTTTTGCATTCCCTTGTGATGGCCCAGGTCGTGGCGGTACTTGTGATATCTCTGCTTGGGATTCCTTCTACTTAGCTATGTTCTGGATGCTCAATACCTTGGGCTGGTTAACCTTCTACTGGCATTGGAAACATTTAGGTATTTGGCAAGGTAACGTTGCTCAGTTTAATGAAAACTCTACTTACCTCATGGGTTGGTTCCGCGATTACCTATGGGCAAACTCTGCTCAATTAATCAACGGTTATAACCCCTATGGTGTAAATAATCTTTCAGTCTGGGCTTGGATGTTCCTCTTCGGACACTTAGTTTGGGCAACTGGCTTTATGTTCCTCATCTCTTGGCGTGGTTATTGGCAAGAGTTGATCGAAACTATTGTTTGGGCGCACGAACGTACTCCTCTTGCTAACTTGGTTCGTTGGAAAGACAAACCTGTTGCTATGTCAATCGTTCAAGGTCGTGTAATTGGTTTAGCTCACTTTACAGTTGGCTATATCTTAACTTATGCAGCCTTCTTAATTGCTTCTACTGCTGGTAAGTTTGGCTAAAACCTTTTAGCTTTGATTTTGTAGTAAAGTAATTGATTCCCCTGCCTTCGGGTGGGGGCTTTTCATATTTATTAAATGCAGGGAAAATTTTCTCATGCTGATAGATAGGTTTTAAAATCATTAAAAAACCAGTAATAATCTAGCTCCATAATGAACTTCAACCAAGAGTTTTCTCTCCTATTACGTGCCTGTTATCCACTGATTTATATTCCTACCAAAGAAGAAGAAAGAGCAGAAAAAGCGATCGCATCTGAGACAGAAAAACTAGGTAAGCGGAATGTTTATATTTGGGATTTTGTTAATGGTTATCAAGACAATCCTAATCATGAAGGTTTTGGCAAACGTAACCCTTTACAAGCATTAGAATTTATCTCTAAAATGCCTAAAAATGTGGGTGGGGTTTTCATTTTAAGAGATTTTCAGCGTTTTTTGGAAGATATCGCCGTTTCGCGTGAATTACGTAATTTGGCAAAAAGTTTAAAATCTCAACCCAAAAATATTATTATTATTGCTCCAGAGGTAACAATACCCAAAGAACTGGCAGAAGTTGTTACTGTGGTCGATTTTCCTCTGCCAACTGCCCCAGAAATTAAAATTGAGATTAAGCGATTAATTTCCGCCACAAATCAAGGTTTGTCAGATACACTTTTAACAGAATTAGTCAGGGCTGCCCAAGGGCTGTCTTTAGAAAGAATTAGACGAGTACTAACAAGAGCGATCGCTCTTAATGGCAAACTAGAACCAGAAGATGTAGAGTTGATTCTAGAAGAAAAACGCCAATCTATTCGCCAAACACAAATTCTAGATTATTACCCTACCACAGAACAAATTGCCGATATTGGGGGTTTAGATAACCTAAAAAATTGGTTACTACGTAGGGGTGGTGCATTTAGCGAACAAGCTAGGGCTTATGGATTACCAAATCCTAGAGGACTATTATTAGTAGGTATTCAGGGTACAGGTAAATCCCTAACCGCTAAAGCGATCGCTCACCATTGGCATTTACCCTTACTTCGTTTAGATGTTGGGCGTTTGTTTGCAGGTTTAGTAGGAGAATCAGAATCTCGTACCCGGCAAACTATCGAATTAGCAGAAGCTTTAGCCCCTTGTATTCTATGGATTGATGAGATTGATAAAGGGTTTGCAGGATTAGATGGCAAGGGTGATTCAGGTACTACTAGTCGTGTTTTTGGTACATTTATTACCTGGCTTGCAGAAAAAAAATCCCCCGTATTTGTAGTAGCCACGGCTAATAATATTCAGGCTCTACCTCCAGAAATGTTACGCAAAGGTAGATTTGATGAAATATTTTTTGTATCCTTACCCAATCAAACCGAACGAGAAGCTATTTTCAAAGTTCATTTAGCTAAATTACGCCCCCATAACCTAGGCAATTATGACATCAAGAGGTTAGCATATGAAACACCAGATTTTTCTGGGGCGGAAATCGAACAAACTATTATTGAGGCAATGCACATTGGGTTTAGTCAAAATCGTGATTTCACTACAGATGATATCCTAGAATCTGCTAGTCAAATAGTTCCCTTAGCTAAAACTGCCAAAGAACAAATCGAATTCTTACAACAATGGGTAGCAGCAGGGAAAGCTCGTCTGGCTTCTAACAATAATGATTTAAGCGATCGCATTCAGAGTCAACTTCATTAAAGATGACTAAATCTATTTTTCTTCAGCGTTTATCAACTACAGTTCAGTTTATTCTTGGTTTTTTTCTAGGTATTAGTTTAATCGCAGGAATATCAGGAACTATTATCTTTGCCTACTACAAAAAAATGTCGGTTTTACCGAAAAAACCTATATTTTCCGAAGTAGCGTCCACTACTACATCAAAATCTCAAAAAAATACTACTACAGAGATTGAGCCTGTAGAATCAAATACACTGCCAAATGAACAGGAGCAATTAGAAACAACATCAGCCAACAATTTAGAAGAATTAGAATTACCAGCCAATGCTTATCGAGCAGTAGTTACTTGGCCAGAGGGACTCAGTTTAAGAGCAGAGCCTGAGCAGGATGCCGAAAGAATTGGGGGTATTGCTTATCAACAAAATATCATTGTTTTAGAAGATACTACTGATGGACAATGGCAAAGAGTAAAAATTCCAGAAAGTGAGCAAGAGGGTTGGGTAAAAGGAGGCAATACAGAACGCACTTCTGATTAACAAGAAGAATAATATTGTCACAAAACTACGTAATTTTTACCAGAATATTTGTAACCCGACCCAAGGCAGATGTATCCTAAATATAAAGAAACATAGTTTAACAACAACTGGAGATTGGCATTTTGGATACATACGAATTTGATGTCGTCATTATTGGAGGTGGTCCTGCGGGCTGCACCTGTGCGCTATACACTTCAAGAGCCAATCTCAAAACCGTTATTCTAGATAAGAATCCTGCGGTAGGAGCATTGGCTATTACCCATAAAATAGCTAACTATCCTGGGGTATCAGGGGAAATGAGTGGGGATGAGTTGCTCAAGAGCATGAGAGAGCAAGCCATTGAGTATGGTACTACCTATCAACGCGCCCAAGTTTTTGGGATTGATGTTAGTGGCGATCTCAAAAAGGTTTACACCCCTGAAGGGACTTTTATCGGTAGATCCTTGGTTTTGGCAACAGGAGCAATGGGACGCAGTGGGGCATCTTTTGAAGGAGAATCAGAATTTTTAGGTCGTGGAGTGAGCTATTGTGCTACCTGTGATGGGGCATTTTATCGCGATCGCGAAGTTGCTGTTATTGGTTTAAATCAAGAGGCAGTCGAAGAAGCACAGTTTTTAACTAAATTTGCTTCGATGGTGCATTGGGTCACCTTTAAAGATCCCAAACCCGAAGACTATCACGCTCAAGATTTATTGAGTATGTCTAATGTTAAACATTGGCGACGTAGTCGTTTAGCTTCAATTGAGGGCGATAATTCAGGAGTTACAGGAATTAAAGTCAAAACCAAAGAACAAGAAGAGCCGTTAGATTTACAAGTAGAAGGGGTATTTGTTTATCTTAATGGGTCAAAACCGATCACCGATTTTATTGGCGATCAGGTAGAATACAATGCCGATGGCGGTGTTAAAGTGGATGACTCAATGGCTACTAATGTTCCTGGGGTTTGGGCTATTGGTGATATTCGTAATACTCCCTATAAGCAGGCGGTGGTAGCTGCGGGAGACGGTTGTATTGCAGCTATGGCTATTGACCGTTACCTCAATCACCGTAAGGCGGTTAAACCTGATTGGGATCATTCGTAAACTACCTTTGGTATCAATTATCTTGGTTTAAATGTACTGGTTCGTAGCTATTAGCTATTGGCTATTAGCTGCTACAGATACGCAAGTTTAATTGTAGAGCTACGTCTCTATAAATTAATAAAAACGAGGGAAATACTTGGCAAGTCTTAAAGGTGAATGTCTTTGTGGCAAAATTGCTTGCTCTATATCAAGGTCCTACAGGAAACTTAGTTCACTGTCATTGTTCGAGATGTTGCAAGTGGCATGGTGCTGCTTTTCGGAGTCGGATGGTAGTAAGACAAGATGGGTATCAAATAATTAGAGGCAAAGAATATCTAAGTCAATATCAATCGACCCCTAATGTGATTAAAACCTTCTGTAAAAACTGCGGTTCGAGTTTAGCTACTATTTACCCCTTACGAGATAATTTATTAGGCTTGCCTATTGCAGGTTGTGAAGGAGAATTTGACCCATATCAGGAGTTTCATATTTTCACAGGGTCAAAAGCTATAGGGTGGCATATTAAGCATGATTTACCTCAATATGATCAGATGCCAGAGGATAAAGCGAGCGTACATTGTCTTAATGAATAGACTAGAGATAAATTCCTTAAATATTGCTTATCAGTAGAAAGGGTTTTAAATAGTAGGTTTTTTTACTCTTATTAAGGCAGGTTTTAATTAAAAATCTTTTTACCCAATAGCTACCGTCAATTAACAGCATTCTTTTCTATATTTCATGACCCATGTTTTTAAAGCGCAATAATTAATACTAGATCCTATTCAGATACGCTATTTAAAAGTTGAGGTGAGGCACGCTTGGTTTTAGACTAATTAAAACTACAGATCGAAAGTATGTTTTGATAATCGGATTTCTTATAAGCAGGGGATGTGGCATTTAATTTAATTACCTGGTTTTAACTCTTCTAAAACTACAAACCGAATATGATTTAAAGCCAACTCCCCAATAGAAACCTTATCTTTTTCCACTTTTACTCCTTTACTAGTAATAGATTCAAAACTAATATCTTTTGCCATCTCAGCATGATACCAAGCTAAACCCATAAAAAAGCGAGACGGATAAGGCCCACCTTCAAATAAATCATCAGGATTAGATTCCATTGGTAGCCAACCATAACCTGGGAGATAAAATTCCATCCAGACATGATTAAAATCGGGTTGCAGGGGGATGTTACGCTGTAGACCATTACTAGGACATTTATATCTACCGACAGTGCGACAGGCAATACCATTGAGCCGACAGAGAGCTAAAAGTAAACCAAGATATTCTCCACACGAACCTATACCACGCTCCAGCACAACATCAGGAGTATCTATGTGGGGTTTAATTCCATAGGCTAATTTATCATATACATAATTACGTATGCTGTATACCTGACGCAGCAAGTTAGTTTCCGAACCAATTGCTACTGAGGCAGCCTGTAAAATTATATCCGTCTCCATTGACAGGTTATCATTATCTATGAGATACTTTTTCTCATAATCCCTGGTAAGATGGGGGATTTTTTCGCAATCGCGAGGTGTGATTTGATATTTGATACTCCAAACCTCTAAAATTGCTTGCCAACCAAAAATATAACGCTGTTGGGAGTTAAAATCATCAAACTTAAAAACAGCAACTCTTTGTCCGTCTTCTACTTCTTCGGTAAAGGGCAGCCCGATCGCTCTTACTTCTTTAATTTTCTGTCTATCGGTTTCGGCAGGTAGAGCAATACGCCACTCCAAATTCTCTAACTCGACAGGATCTAGGGGTGAAATCTCTTCAACATAGGACATCTCCACCAAATACCCGTTAGATAGAGCATACTTTTGGCTACGATTGTAATAGAAATAAAGAGGATGAATAAAAGTACGATCTCGATACTCTAGTTCATAATTAGGTTCAGCATTAGGATTATCACGAATATAAACCTCGCGATCGGCATAAGCAACGTATAAAGTTTCTTCTCCTGTTTGAGGATCATGATCAAAAGCTAAACCTGTGGGGTTGGTAAAGGGAGTTAAAACACTAAAAATAGTTTCCCCCGTCGCCCGATCAAGACAGTAAACAGTTTGCTCTAAATTATCTGTCAACCAAAGTTCTTCGCCTTTGATAGTAATATTTTCTGTACCAATTCCTGGGGCGTAAAAGTGAGTAATTTTTTTACCCTTATGGCGATCGTAAATAAAAATTTTACTTTGCTTACGACTAGTTAAATAAATAGTTGATTCCCAAACAGCAATACCATCCACTTGATAATCTAAACGCCAAAATAATTGCGCCTCAAAATCTAGGGTGATTAATGAACAACAATAAACACAATTTCCCTTAGTAAACCAAAGGATATCGTCAGTAATGGCTAATCCTGTCGCACCTACGAAATCAGACCAATTACGAGTATTTAAAATTTTAGTACTGTCAGTTTGGGGGTCAATTTGTAACCAATAACCATTTTGAGAATCAATCGCCCAAACCCAGCCTTGATGAAAAACAATACCGTAGATTGCACTAGCTGCGATCGGTCTAATAGTTTTATTAAGGTTAACAGCATTAGCCGTCTGAGAAATCATATCAATTTAGTCAAAAGTTTGCTGTTCTAAATTTTATAGTTGTTTTGCCTATTAAAGTGTCGATGTTGAACAATAATCGTGCTTTGGGTAGATACTTAATAGCTTAATCACCGTTTGGCTGGAATAATTTTGCGATCGCCACAAGCTTCAGGATTTAGGGCTGCTTGAATTGAGTAATCATAATTAAGTTCAGGATGGAAATAAGAACTATATAAAAAGGCATATTTCAAGGCTGCAAAAGGTGCAGTTTGGGTATCTTCCCCCATATGTTTACTGATTAAACAAACTTGATCATCCGCTTCAATTTGACTCATAAATCCTGGTTTTACCCCAAAAGCCACATATCTATCCAAAGTATAAAAAGAAGGTTTAAGGTAAAAGTTGCCCACCTTAACTACAACAATGGTTAAGAAGATGGCATAAATAAGTCCTAGATATTTTGGTTGCAACCAATGTCCGAATAACTGCCTATTCTTAGGTAAAGAAACTAAATATAAATTGAGAGATACTAAACAAATCATCCAATACATAAAGTATCTCAATTCCTGAGACTCTGGGAAATTCATCGGTACAAGGGACATGGCGATCGCAGTGACTAAACCCCAGATAGCATCCCAAGAACGATTATTCGTAGATGATTTATTTTGAATTATTTCCCTAATAGTTAAGGCGAGTAATAATATTACATTAAATACCACGTAAGCCCCAAAAAAACCCCCACGACGATTGCGTGTTATATCCGTACTCCATTGATCTGGTGTCCAACGAAAGGGTGCATTAATTTCCAATACCGAGGTAATCCATTTTCGAGTGCGATCGCCTTTTTCAAAAGCTTCTGGACTTAGTTTATGATTGAGTACCACACCGCCAATTTGGATTTTAATAGGATATAGAGGGTTAGCATATAAAACCGTATTTTTAACTGGGGTGGCAAAAATAATTAAACCAGCCAAACCAGTAGCCAAGATAGCAGATAGAAGTTTAATAGGTGGTTTATACTTAATAATCAGCCAGGCTAATCTTATTCCATAGACTAATAAAATTAAAAATACTAAAGGTTGTAATTGAGTTTTAGTATTAGCTGAGATCGCTGCACCAATAAAAGCAATTAAAAGATCTTTTAGTTGTGGTAATTCTTTATTTTTATAAAGACGATAGGTCATCATCACCAAGATAGCAGTGCCGATGTTGCCAAATAAATCTACAAAACTAGTGGAGGCGTTAGTTATAACTAAAGGAATGGCAAAAAGCGCGATCGCCGAAAAATATAAAGGCACATCAAACCAAGCTTGTAAAAAGCCAAAATAACCAACAACGCCCAGAAAGCCTACTAAATTGGTTGATTGAATTCGTCCTGTAATTTTCCAAAAAAAACCCTGGAGAAAGTGTGCCAACAAAGGAAAGCCTTCGTATCTAGGTTCAAACCACTTCTCATCCCCAATAAACATTTCCTTAGGTAATATACCCCAAATTCTTCCTGCAAAGGGAATATGATACCAACCTGGATCGTAATTATTATCGATATCTAAGATCGCTTTTAATAAAATTGCAATAGTTAAAATTAAAGCAATTAAAGATAAAAATGTTTCTATTCCCAGTCTTAGCCGTTGTGACTGTTTTTGTTTGGTTGCGAAATTCAACATTTCTGACTGTAAATATATATAATTAATCCCATTAGTTGCGCTTAGGTGTAAAAGGGGCAAATCGTTCAACAAAATAAACCACAGCGAATACAGCCAACATAATTATTACTGCCACAATGTAAAGAAATCTCTGCATCAGGGCAAATTCGACCGCAGTGCCATTAGAAACATCAAATAATTGTAGTAGCCCCACCCAACTTAATTCCATCAACCCCAAATTAGCAGGGGTAAAACTCAATAACATGGCTAATTGCACAATGGGAGTAGTAAAGGCAACTGCCCAAAAATTGATTTTATATCCACCAGCAAGTACAATAAAAATTCCTCGAATAATCCAGACAGCGTAGCGTACCACCGAAATCCAATAAAGATAGAGAGTAAAATCTTTACTTAAGATCGAATTACTATCTGTGGCTATAGTAGTTTTTTCAGATTTAGCTTGACGAGACTTTAATTGCTTAACCCAAGTCAGAGTTCTAATTAAAAAATAAATTAAACGTCGATGCCACTTACTAATAATAAAATGAGTCAAAATAATGATGGCGATCGAACCAAAAACAGCCACCGATAAAGATATATATCCTAAAACATATAAAATAGAAGTAGGGAAAAGTAATAAGGGAATTAAAAAGTTAAAAAACTGATCATAAATAACAGATAAAAAACCCTTAGAGATAGAACTAATCTTGTGTACCCTTAAAGCGATATTTTGTACCAGCACCATGCCAATATATTGAGGCATAAACTGCATGGTTAAAGACCCTAAAGTAGTATAAAACAAATAAAACCTTGTAGACTGTTGATTATCTGGGGTTAACTTATGGGTAACTAATCCCCATTTATAAGAAGTAAAACAAGTATGAATAATTAGACTCGCAATTGCTAAACCTGTATATAAAGGATTTAAATTATAAAAACTTGCAATAATTTCTTGTGGTTCTACATTAGTAAATCTTAAAATTAACCAGATTAATATAAATCCCAGTGCCAGGGATAATATACTAGAAATAATGTTTTTCTTATTTAGCATTTAGCATAACCAGATAATGTAGTAATTAACTTTATATTGATTTTAAATATTTGATTTTATTATTAATCGAACCAAGTAAAAAAAAATAAATGTACTCTTAACTCAACTTATCGTATCCCCATTTACTAATCAAGTCTACGCCTAATAATTCCGATATTTGTGCAACTTGAGAATAATAATCTTGCATTAATTTCAATTTTATAGCTTCTGGCATAACTGATTTAGGAGCTTGATGCCAAAAATACTTTTCAACAATATTATCCCGCACAAACTCATTAAATTCTTGGGACAATAAATTCTTAGAAATATTTTTAATTACAGGATTATTAACCAAATCATTAATAGCTTTAAACTTAACTTCCTTATTAACATTAACTGAAGTATATTCAGGTCTAAAATTAAGATCAACCCCTAAAAATTCCAAGATTTCCTGATAAATGCGCTCGTTTTCTGCTTGAAAATCCTCAAAAATTAATACTTTAATTTGATTGGGTTTAAAGCGATTATAATAACGTTTAACCTGTTGAGCATATTGTACCCGTTGAGAATAATACAAATAACTCGGACTCATAACCCTAGAGCTAGTATACTTCTCTTGTTTACGATCAGCCTCTAAAGCTAAGGCAGTTAAAAAATCTGGTTCATTCTCTTCTGTAAATTTTACGTAGTGACTATGGAGAGAATAAAGAAATTTAGCAGGCTCACGCAGAATAATAATAATTTTAGCATCGGGGTTAAAATTATAAATTTTCTCGGCTGCCACTTGAGAATACAAATAATTAGTAGAAGATTCCCCCGCAATTTTTGCCCCATTAGCTTTAGCAAATAACTGTAGATAAGCAGCTTCGTTTCTAAAATCAAAAAAACGTTGTTTACCGTAGGCGCGATCGCTTTCTAAATGAAAATCAGAGCAAAAAAAATGTGGCTCTTTAATACTAGACATGAAGATTTCGGGATGTTGTCCCAAAAATTGATGTAGTGCCGTTGTCCCAGATTTGGGTTGCCCGACTAAAAATAAATTAGGCTTCATTAACTTAAATAAATTAGATTAAAAACGCAATTGGCATTTTTTAGGTTTGTGTTTGTAATTTAGCTTTGAGTCTTGCTAAAACACGCTCTTGAATACGAGAATCTTGCCAATATCTTCGCCAACCAAAAGGCCCTAATAATAAAAAGTCTTTTGCCAGCTTAATTAGGTTGGGAGATTCTCCATGTACTATAGCTGCTAAACTTGTATTAACTTCCGTTGAGAAAAAGGCTACCTTGGCGACTTCAGAAGTCAGTTGTGGATCGAGATAATTATCAACTACCGCTCGCATTTGCTGACGAAATTCTCCCAAACTTGAACTACGCCGAATGGTTTGGGACTCAGGATGCACTCTAAAAGCAGCCAGGGGTTTGGGTAAATAACAAGTATTACCTGGGGATTGGGAGGCAAGTTTCAGCCAAAAATCCCAGTCGGCGGTATACCACAATTGTTGATTTAATCCCCCTAGTTGTAAAGCTGTTTGCCTTTTAAAAATCGGGGCTGGAATGGCAATAAAATTTTGAATCAATAGTTTCTGTCGCATCGTATCGGCACTAATGATCTTTTGCCTCTTACCAAAGGGACACCGCCACAAACCTAAAGGTTTACCGTGTTGATCAATAAATACCGCATCATGAAGATAAAGATTGGCTTGGGGATAAAGCGCGATCGCACTCTTGATTAATGCTAAACGACCTTGCAGCCAAAGATCATCTTGATGAAGGAAACAGGCATATTCACCCGTCGCTGCTGCTAACGCTATATTGGTCGTAGCTACCCAATTTCCTTGTCTGGCTTTGGTGATCAGTTTAATCCTTAATTTGTCTTGATAACTTTGGATTATTTCTAAAGTGTTATCCGTCGATCCATCATCTATCACAACACATTCTATTTCCGTATCCTGTTGCAAGACTACAGAATCGAGGGCAGCAACTAAATATTTACCCCCATTATAAGTAGGAATAATAACCGATAACCAAGGCTGCTGTATCATCGTTTCAACCCTAAAATACTGAGGAAAAAGCTAGAAAAGATAGCTTGTATCCCCAAAGCTAAACAAGTTACCCCAGGAATAACGATTGGCATAGTTGTAGTAGGATCTAAAGAACCAAAATCATGTTGTCCCCAAATTCCGAAAGCGTAAACTGAAGCTGCTGTACCCATTACCAACAATACACACCCAGTAATTAATCCTGTTTCTAGATTGAGATAATTAAATAAGTGGTTTAAACGTCTATCTTCTGGTAATAATCCTTCACTAATCCCAAATACCTTAGTAAATAAAGCAAACATCAAGATTTGAAACCCGATAGTCATAGCTGTAGAAGAGTAGAGTAGGCTGTGAACTTTAGGGCTAGGTAATAGGGATAAAGTAGCCAAGAAACCTGCCAAAATCAAGAAAATACCAGGATAGAAAAATAGCCAACGAGGACTATACATCAATAAAAAGCGCAAATGTCTCCAACCGTCACGCCAGGTATTTAAATGGGGAGGACGACTACGACCATCTGGGGATAAAGTAGTAGGTACTTCGGTAATTTGCATTTTGTGTAAAGTCGCTTTAACCACCATCTCACTAGCAAATTCCATCCCTGTAGTTTGTAATTCTAAAGAGTTGATGGCATCTTTACGGAAACCTCTCAACCCACAGTGGAAGTCATTACAGGGGCTACCAAATAATAGTTTTCCAATTCCTGTTAATACAGGATTACCTAAATAACGATGTAAAAATGGCATTGCCCCTGATGCAATACCCCCCTTAAAGCGATTTCCCATCACTAAGTCATAACCATTACGTAGCTTTTTGATAAAAGGATGAAGATTACTAAAATCATAACTATCATCTGCATCACCCATAATGATATATTTGCCTCTAGCTGCTGCAATACCACCTTTAAGCGCGCTACCGTAACCTTTTGCAGGAACATTAATCACTCTGGCGTTCAATCTACGAGCAATTTCTTGAGAACCATCTGTACTACCGTTGTCAGCAATAATTACTTCCCCAGCAATTTCGTTATCGGCGATAAACTTTTGTGCTTTTTTAATACAAACTTCTAAAGTTTCTGCTTCGTTTAAACAAGGCATGATAATTGAAACTTCTATACCAGTAGGTGCTTCTACTGTCTCTACCTGTCTTTTGATTGGAATGTCTCTAGTGCTTACGTTACCCAACATGATTAATCCTCTTTTTAGTGATTAGTAAAAAGTCTCAGACCTTAATTTTCGATTTTTTACTGGCAGATACTTCTTGCTCCGATACGCTTGATTTAATAGCTAAACTAAAAAAAATAAAATATAAGATAACGATCAAATCAAACTGGTCAATCAAGTCAAGAAATTATAGTCAAACACTTAATTGATAGGGTTTTTAGAAAATAATTTTGTTTTTTTCCCAAACCAATATAGTCTATAGCCTTAGTAAAATTAAAAATATAATCTAGTTTTTTACCTTTATCTGTATTTGAACTAAGGTTATAAATACAATTAATTAATATTCTGATTAGACGCTTTTATACCTAAAAAAGTAAAAAAAACGGCTAAGGATAGAGCTTATAATGATAATTAAGCTGCTGTTAATAAAGTAGCTAATTAGTGTAAAAGTTTGGTAAATAAAATCACTAATATTAAGTAAAGGCAAGAAACCTGTAGCTATTCATAATACAAAATTCGATAGTACACTTGATGAGACTTTAGGTAGTGATGGGTTAATAGCTAAAGATTTTCAATTACAAATAAATCTCTAGTAACAAAAACTTAATTGGTTGCAGATATTTTAGTTTATGAATAAAATTTGTCAATAAAATTTCCAAGATACCTTGGGATAACATACATTAATATTAATTAAAAACCTAAAAATATTGGCAATTTAACTATCCCATGCAATTTAGACAACAAGTAATTCCCTGGTTGCTACTTGGCGCGATCGCAATGATCACAATGATTTCGACAGTGGTGCATCTTGTTACTGAGTCTTGGTGGTTTGAGGCGGTAGGTTTTACAGCAGTATTTTGGCAACGCTTGACTTGGCAAGTCATTATCTTTCTAGTAACCTTTGCTATATATACTGGGTTTTTAGGTTTTAATTATTGGTTAGCTTTGCGCTTAACAGGTAAGCAGAGATTTAGATTTTTAGAAAACAGCGAATTTGAGCCTTATACAGCTAATATAGCTAATTATATCACTTACCTATTGATTTTCTTTACTTCTCTAGGCGTAGCTAACAAGAGTGCTGCTAATTGGGAAATCATGCTTAAATTCTTTCAAGCGACTAAATTTGAGCGTTTTGATCCGATTTATCAGCGAGATTTAGGCTTTTATCTGTTTGGCTTACCACTATTAGACAGTTTAGAAAACTGGTGGATCACCCTATTAATTGCAGGTTTAATTTTAGCCCTACTAGTTTATATCTTTAAAGGAATTATCCAATACGATTGGCGGTGGAAAAGCTTAATTATTGAGGAAAAGTGGCAAAAACTGATTAGCAAACCAATTAAAATTCACCTGAGTTTATTACTTGCTGCGATCGCTATTGATATTGCCTTTAACTTTTGGCTCGAACGCTACGAATTGCTTTATTCTCCTGACGGGGTGGTTTGGGGTGCAGCCTATACAGACACCCATGCAAGGTTATTTGGGTATTGGGTAATGATTGTCGCCTCAATCTTATTAGGATTGTGGTTGATTTTTGCTACTTGGTCGAATAGGCTACGTCTACCGATTTACGGTATTGGAGTGTATGGCGCGGTTTTAATTCTCTTTGCTGGGATATTTCCCCCATTACAACAACGCTTTATAGTTGAGCCTAACGAATTAAGCAAAGAAATCCCCTATATTAAACATAATATTGAGTTTACACGTCAAGCATATGATTTGGCAAAGGTAGATACTCAAAAATACCAATTAAATCTCACAGGTAATGATCAAGATAACTTCTTGGCAACTAATCAAGCAACTATAGATAATATACGTCTTTGGGATGATCGCCCCCTATTAACTACTTATCGACAACTACAAGAAATTCGCTTTTACTATAAATTTGAAGATCTAGATGTCGATCGCTACACCATTAATGGAGATTACCGCCAAGTAATGCTTGCGCCTAGGGAATTTGATTATAGTCAAGTGCCAAGTTCTGCCCGTACCTGGGTTAATAAACGCCTTAAATATACTCATGGGTACGGACTAGTAATGAATCCTGTTAATGAAGTTACCGTCGATGGTTTACCTGTACTATGGATCAAAAACATTCCCCCCCTATCTCAGAAGGATCTAACCATTGAAGAACCTGGAATTTATTATGGGGAGTTAACCAACGACTATATCTACACAGGGATGAATACCCCCGAATTCGATTATCCTCGTGGAGATGAAAATGCTTTTACTAAGTATAACGGTAAGGGCGGTGTTCCCATTGGCAATTGGTGGCGTAGGTTGGCTTATGCTTATGAGCAACGTAATTTAACCATTTTAATTTCTAATTACTTTACTCCCAATTCCCGTATTCACTACCATCGACAAATAAGTGAGAGAGTACGTCATGTTGCGCCATTTCTGCTATTCGATAACGATCCTTACATAGTATTAGTTAATGGCAGACTAAAATGGATTATTGATGCTTATACCACTAGCGATCGCTATCCTTATTCCGAAGCAGTAGCCTATGAGCAGAAAACCGAATTAATTACTAATAAAAATATCAACTACGTTCGCAACCCAGTTAAAGTAGTGGTGGATGCCAAAGATGGCACAATGGACTTTTATGTGGTGGATGAAACCGAACCAGTCTTAGCTACTTACCGTAAAATTTTCCCAGATCTATTTAAAAGTAAAGACAGCATACCACCAGAAATACAAGCGCACTTTCGCTATCCTCAAGATTTATTTGCCATTCAAGCTAAAATGTACCTCAGTTATCACATGGAAGATCCCCAGGTATTTTATAATCGTGAAGATGAATGGCGGTTTGCTACCGAACTTAATGAAGAACAACAGCAAGAGGTAGTAGAACCTGATTATCTAATTATGAAACTTCCAGGGGAAACCCAAGAGGAATTTTGCTTAATTTTACCTTTTACTCCTGTAAATCGCGATAACATGATTAGCTGGATGGCTGCGCGCTCCGATGGGGAAAATTACGGTAAACTGCGTTTATATGAATTTCCCAAACAGGAATTAATTTATGGTCCATTCCAAATTGAAGCTAGAATTGATCAAAACCCTGAAATTGTTGAGCAAGTAACTTTGTGGAGTCAGAGGGGCTCGAGGGTAATTAGGGGTAATATTCTAGTTATTCCCATCGATGGATCATTACTTTATGTTGCGCCTCTTTATCTACGCGCAGCCCAAGGAGAATTACCAGAATTAGCGCGTATTATCGTCGCTTTTAATAAGAAAATTGTGATGACTCCTAGTTTAGAAGCCTCTTTAGATCAAGTATTAACGCAAATTCCGCCACAATTAGCACCAGAAGCGACAATAGAACAATCTGCTAATAAAATCTACCAACAAGCCCAACAGGCTTTACAACAAGGAAATTGGGTTGAATATGGACGTTATCAACAGCAATTACAGGATATTTTACAAAAGACACCCTAGGATGAATTACTTAGATATCTATTAGAAATAGAAGGGTTTTTAGGTAGTTAGGAAGGGAGAGGGGGAGACAGGGGGTAGTAGGTAGTAGGTAGTAAAAAGCTAACAGCTAAAAAATCTCCTTTAATTATCTCGTATTGCTATATATGTAATTAAAATAACTTTTTTTGGTAATTTATTACTAATCTAAATCTAAATAGTTTAAGCAGCTAAATATTTATTCCCGCAGACTATAATCTTCTTTGGTGTTACTTAAATTAATATTGTAGCAAGGATCTTGTTCAATTAATTTACCCCATCTACTATTCATTGTAGCTACTTCTTGTTGAAACCTTGCTTGTTTTTCTGGCGTATCATCTTCTCCGCGACTTTGGGATTCATAATGATATAAAACTACATAAGGTAGCCAGATATTATTATATCCTTGGGTTTTAATTTTCAAACAAAAGTCAACATCATTAAATGCTACTTGTAGAGTCTCATCAAAGCCATTTACCTCTTGAAAAATCTCTCGACGACACATTAAACAAGCAGCAGTTACCGCCGAATAATTATTAGTTGCTACAAGTTGATTTAGATAACCTGGATCTATATCTTGGAAATATTTATGACTATGACTTGCAACTCCACGTATACCTAAAATAACTCCTGCGTGTTGAATAGTATTATCAGGATATAAAAGCATTGCTCCTACTACTCCTATTGAGTTTCTTTGAGCTTGCTCTACCATCCCTTCTATCCAATCTTTGGTAATTATTTCGGTATCATTATTAAGAAATAGTAGATAGTCTCCTTTGGCTTTTGATACTCCAAAATTATTTAATTTAGAATAATTAAAAGCAATATCTAGACGGTAGCAAAAACATTTATCTGGATGATTATTCTGCCATTGCTGTATAATTTTTAAAGTATTTTCTTCCTCTGTGCCGTTATCTATGATAAGTACTTCATAGTGGGGGTAAGTAGTTTTCTCGAAGATAGATTTTAAACATTTATCTAAGATTTCGCCACGGTTTTTAGTGGGAATAATTATACTGACTAATTTATATGTTGTTATTGAATATCGAATTGTATATATGCCTGCAATCTGATTATTTTCTATTACCCTACCGCTTTCTCGACGACGATTTAAAGCATCTTCTATAGCTCTTTTGTTTTCTTTTATCTTATTGATTTCTTTAACATCAGTTGCACTTATTCTCCCATGATATAAAATCTTGGGAATGTGAAAAATATTATTAGTTTTTTCTGTCAATCTTAAAACTAAATCATAAATTAATGCAGTCTGATAGCCAGTGCGGAAACCGCCAGTTTCTTGAATAGTTGAATGACGATAAACTCCTAATTGACCAGTATACATTCTAGAGAGAAAAGAATCAGGACACCAATCAGGTTTAAAGTAAGGATTATAATATTTACCAGCTTCATTAACTAGATCTTCGTCGGAATAAATTATATCAGCTTCAGGGTGACGATTAAGTAATTCAGCTATTTGATATAAGGAATTAATAGCTAGAATATCTCCCTGGCTAAGAAATATTATAAATTCACCTTTTAATAATTTTAAAGCAGAATTATAGATTAAGGCTAAATCTTGTTGTTGCTCTTCTACTATTAATTTAATCCTCGGATCTTTATCTATATATTCTTCTATAATAGTTATAATTTGAGGCTTAACTAAATATTGACGAAGTGAACGCAAGCCTTGTCCTTCACGGGCGGGGTACTGTTCACAAACTAAATAAAACTCCCAGTAAGGATAAAGTTGTAGTAAAACCGATTCTAACATTTCTACTAAGTGAGATACCGAAATATCAGAAACTATAACCACAATACTAAATACAGGTTTATAAGCAAAAGTATCTATAATTTCTGGTATCCAATCTAGATCAGAGGATTGAAGCGAATTCTTTTGTAACCATCTTGTATAAGTTGAAGTCTCCCCTTCTAGATTTTGAATACTAGTGTATGTTCTTTTTTGGATATTTTGAAACTGTGTTAAAAGTATTTGTAAATTAAGATTTTGAGGTGCAATGTACAAAGCTCGTTGACAAACAGAGATAGCTTTAACAAATCTATTTTGTTGAGCATATATATTAGCAATTTCTAAATATATTTCTACCTCATTAGGATAAAGCTGTAGTGCTTGATGATAAATATATAAAAGCTTTTGATACTTATAATCTAGGGAATTTAGGTTAGAAGATGGCAAAACAACAGAAGTTTGAGATATCACCCCAACTTCCTGTTGCAATATATTAATAAGCTTTGGAACATCAAAATGATCAATAAAAACATCTTGATGAGCGAGATAAAAACTAACTAACTGAGAATTAAGAGCGATCGCTTGTTTATAATATTGAATAGCATTACTTAAATTATTAGTTGCAATTAAATTTAAAGCCAATTTAAGTAAAATAAGTACAGTCTTATAATCTTCATAAAGTAATTTGTAGTAAGGAGCTAAATTACTAGAATCAAAATCAACTGCTCTTAAGTATATTGTTATATTTTTTCCTTTAATATTTAAAAGATTTTTTTGGATCAGACTATCAATCTTTTCTTGTAACTGGGCGGACTCTATATTTCTACTTAAAGCTATTTTATAAGCATTAATTGCCTTTGACCATTGATTTAAAGCAGCAAAACAATTACCCAAATGATAATTACTCCAGCCACAATTGGGATAGATTTCAACTGCCTTTTCCCCGATCGCGATCGCTTGCTCAAACTTATTTTGTAAAGAAAAGTTTTCAATTAGATTTGCATATAACCAATCAGGCTGATTACTATTTATATCTAACGCTTTTAAATAATACTTGATACTATTTTCTATATCACCTTGCTTATTTAAAGCTAACCCTATTGCGCGATTAACTTCTTCAGTTTGGTGATGAATTTTTAAGGCTTGTTCTTTGAGGTCTAGTGCTAATTCTACCTGTCCTGTTTCTGCCAACAAAGTTATCACATTGCCATATATCCAAGCTGGCTGATTTTCATCTAATTCCAAAGCTTGAAAGTATAAAGAAATGGCTTTTTGTTTCTCCCCCTCTTTGTGCTTTACAACTGCTTGATCTTTGATTAATTCTAATTGTTGTTTAACAATATTAATCATGAATACATATCTTACTAATAAGTAATATTATTAGGGTATAAATATACTAAGAGAATTAATTTCATGCTCTTGGCTCAAATCATTATAATTCAATTGTTGAAAACCACCATTAAAATTACGCTGTTCTTTGCACCAATAGCATCTGTAACCTAAATCGAATAGTGGTTTTGTAATCAGTTTATTTGTAGTACCAAATTTATTTAATTGTTGTTTACTATCAAATTCAAGAATAATTATTGGTTTTTTTGTTTCGATAGTTTTCATAGCACCAGGTAAAATTTTAGCTTGATACCCTTCTACATCAATTTTTATCAGACTAGGTTTAAATCCACTAATTCTACAAAAATCATCTATTGAAACAATATCAATAATAGATTCACCTTCTTCATTTTCTTCCAGCATAAAATTATGTACAGAAACTTTTTTCTGGAAAACTGTGTGATCTGATAAACCTATATTGACACATCGAGTTGCTGGAATTTGCAAATGCTTGTTTACATTAATATTTTGGCAAAGAGCTTGATAACTAATGGGATTCATCTCAAAACTAAATACAGTAGCTTGTGGAAACATACTTTTGCTAATTAATGAAAAGTATCCATAAAGTGCGCCAACATCAAAAATTGTATCTATTTGATCCCAAAAGTTTTTTTGAATAAATGCAAAAGCTCCGATTGTAGCAGGCTCATGTACAGATTTATTTATATGTTTACTTTTAATCCAATTATAAGAACCACCTGCAACGACTCCTCCTGCATTATTATTAAAAAAAATAGGGGCAAAATTTTCAAATTTTAAACTAGATTCAAACTTATCTTCACAAAAATGAAACTTGAGATTATGAGTTAGATCATTCAATGATGTGGCGATACAATTATCATTCAAATTATCTAGTAATTTTAGAGATAAATTATTCATGTTTTTATTAGTAAATCAATGGATAGCCAAACAAATTAATTAAATCTTGCTGTTGTTTTTCAAATAAAGTTGTAAGTTTAGATATAATTTTGGGGTTTGGTGTATACTTTAAAGATAGTGAATTAATTTTCTTTTCAAATAAACTCAATAGAGATTGTTCTTGAAATTCCAAATTAGTAAATTGCGCTATAGACTTTATAATTTTTTGGGGATCTTTAGTTAAATCATCGTATGGTAATAGTAATATATTATCAAAATGAGAACTGTATTTTTGAAGAGCTTCTTGATAATTATTATAAATAATTTGCCTTTTCGTCCAAATATTATTATTATTATTAATTAAATTTAAAAAAAGTTCATCACATTTATCTTGATTGTATAAATCATTATGTTGTCCATACTCAATCAGTAAACGGAATGCTGATACTATTCTTTGAACTGGATTTCTACACATTAAAATTATATAAGCATTACCTATAATTTCTTTCATTTTGTTTATTTGTGTTGAATTTAGCAACATATATTCTGGAGTAGACTCTCCAATAAATTTTAGATAATTTTGATTAACAACATCGCTAAATAAATCAAAATATTGTATTGCTGATATTGGTTTAGTAAATAGTTGATAATTAGTTTTTACATACCATTGCCATTCATAAGTAATAAAGTCAAATTTTTGAGCGTTACATAATTCATTAATTTCTCTATCTAACTGAACTTTAGAAAAGTTTTTTAATACCTCTTCATCTCTTAATCCAAATTTAGTATCAAAATAATGAAGCTCTTTTAAAGGGTGGATAGCTATTTCAGGATGTTGATTTAATAGTCGAGCTAAAAAAGTACTCCCAGCCCTTTGTGAACCTATACCTAAAATGAAAGATTTTTCCATGAAATAATTGCTTTAATTAAAGACTGATTGATATATATTAATTAATTCTTTCACCTGTTGTTCTGTAGTTCTAATAGATGTAGGTTTAGATACTTCTTGAAGATAAAAAGTGGCATTGCGATCAATGTTTTGTAGAATACTAATCAAATTCTCAACCTGATCGGGATTAAATACATGAGCATTAACCCCATCAATCAAATCTTCCGCTAATGCACCTTTATTAGATGCAACTACCCAAACCCCTGCTGCTGCTGCTTCACGAGTTACTAATCCAAAGCTTTCAGGCCACATAGAAGGAGCAATTAAAACATCTATACTGGCATAGAATTTGTTTATTTCTGTTTGAGGAATTTTAGCAATAAAGGTTACTGGTGTGTTTCCCCAGCTATCATATTTAACTGAGCCTGCAACTTGAGCATGGGAAACAATAATCACCTCGCAATTAGACAATTGTGCTTTTTCTACCGCATCTTTAAATAGAAAATAGCCTTTATGGGCTGCCATACCTCCAATATGAGCTAAACGAACTTTACCTGTGGTTGAAGGTTTTCTGGCCAAGCGAGGTTGAGGAATAATGCCATTGCGATTAGCTTGAGTCTTAACGATACCATTGCGACGATATAATTTAGTAAAAGCTTCAGAGACTGCTAATATAGCACTTGCTTGTTTTAGACGCTGTTTTAGGTAACGTTGACGCTTTAGGCAACTAGTAAGATCCTGACTATCTAACGCTGCTACTAAAGGATCATTTTGTTGATAGTTACATTCAATTCCTCGCTCGTTGACTAGAAATTGATGATCACTAATCCACCAAGCATCATGTACAGTAACAAGATAAGGAATATTTAAATCTGCTGCTGCTTCTAATACTGAGGCGGTTAACCGTTGGACACAGTGAAAATGGATCAAGTCAGGTTGATTAAACTCTAGATATTGCCTGAATATCTCATACATTTTAGGATTTTGATATTGCCAGTCCATCCCAACTATCATAGGTGAACTAACTTTAGTAACATGAATTCCTTGATAGCTATATTCTAAAATTTCATAGGGATGAGGATTACCATCGTCGGTAGTAAAAATATAAATTTCATACTCATTGCCGTAATTAGCCTTTAGGACATCGACATTATCTTTAACAATGCGCGTTGCACCACCAATACTTTGGGGAGGATAAAAAACGTTGACAATTAGTAGTTTCTTTTTGGAGGTACGAGGTTTTAGTTTACCTGCACGAGTATCTTGCTCAATACCAGCGATGATAATATTTTGAATATTTTTTGCCATAACTGGAATACTGTATTCCTTCCAAACTCGTTGAGCAGCAGTTTTGGCTATTTTTAGGCGAAATTCAGCATCTAAGACTAATAATTCTAATTTGGCGTACCATTCTTCAGGGGTTTTAGCAATTAAGCCATCGACCCCATCTGAAATAATCTCCCTATAGGTTTGAGTATTACTGACTACAGAAGGGATACCCATACAAGCTGCTTCAAACCATTTCAATTCACTTTTGCAATTATTAACGGGTGTTGGTAGTAAGACAGCAATATTAATATCTGCTTGTCTAAGAAATTCCCAATAGATAGAGACATCTTTAACTAGATCTACTTGGTCAATCTGCTGTTGATAGGGTTGCAACACAACGGGTAGGGTTAAATATCCCATTAAGGTCAATCTGACGTTAGGGTATCGATCCAGAATTCTAGCGATCGCAGGTGCTGCTAACTCCTCAAAGTCGGCATTGTGAGCTTTTGTCCCACTACCATAAAAGATGGAGAGGTAATCTTTAGCTAATTTCGGAATTTTAAGTTTGATAAATTCTGAGTTAAGACTATCTAAGGCGTTGCGATGGATAAAGCAAGTTTTTTTACCCACAACTTTTTCTACTTCTTTAGCTAAAGCTGGAGTTGAAGCTATACCATAATCACATAAAGCCATCGCCTCATGAAATAAAGTAGTACCCCTAACTAAGCCTCGATATTGATCTTCCGATACCATTCCCCCATAACTTTCAATGGGATCGGGGTATTCTTGCTCATTAAAAATTAAATCGTCTATTTCGTAGAAAACTACTTTTTTGATAGCTTTAGCGTATTCAATTGTTTCGATAATCTCTGGTAAAGCTGGAACGCGGTAAAATATAACCACATGATAGAAGTGCAGTTTATTTTTGGCTAGTTTGACATCTTGCCAAGGGAAATATTCCACAGCAATTCCAACTTTTTCTAATTGTTCAATTTTTTGTTCAACTCGATAATGTAAACATTGATCTAAGTGATTATCTACTATTAAAATTACTTTAGGATTAACGGGGACTTCCTTAGCATTTTCTAGCTTAGGGGTATAAGAGAAATTTTTAAATAGTTGAATTGTTTGCCGAAAAATTGCACTTGCGTCTTCTCTCTTTCCTTGCTTTAGCAGCATATCCCCTTGGGTAAACATGGCATTCCATCTCTGCTGCAAGCTATTGTTTAATCCTTGATAAGGCAGGTGGGAACTAGGATTTAGCCTCATGCTACGGTAATATAAATCAATGGCATCACTCCATCTACCCAGCTTATTATAGGCAACACCCAAATTATAAGAAGACCAAAAATAATCGGGATATAATTCTAACGCCCTGTGATAAAAAATGACAGCATCTTCTAATTTACCTAACTTTAATAAGCTGTCAGCCAAATTATGATAAGACCAAGAATAGTAGGGGTTGCGAATAATTGATTGTTGATAAAGGGCGATCGCTTCTTCTAGTTTTCCCTGAGACTGTGCCTGGTTTGCTTGCTCGTGGTATTCTTTCCACCCAGGTAATTGGGAGATTTCATTAATCTTATCAAAGTTTTGAGTTGAATTTGATTGTTGAGTAAGTTTTGCTAAACAAGTTTTTAATTGTTGATTATTGGGATGCAGGTTTAAGCTTCTTTGGCAGATTGTAATTGCTTGTTCTAATTCTTTATTTTTTTCTAAAGCTATTATTAAATTTAATAATGAATTTACATTGTGATTATTTTCGGCAAATATTTTGTGGTAATTTGAACGAAATAGATCAGCTTCTTGGGGATATATTTGTGTAGCTTGATTAATTATTTGAATGGCAATATCTAACTGATTATCTAAAATCAAATGATTAATAACTTTACAATATAACCATAGGGGTTGATGAGCATCTAACTTAATCGCCCTAGTATAACTATTAATAGTTTCCGCAATATCTTCGATTTCTTCTTTTGGCTCAGATTCCCTATCTTTGTTCTCAGCAATACTCATAATTGCCAAATTAATCTTACCCTGAATATTTGGTAAATTAGGTTCAATTTGAGCAGCTTTAGTATAGTAAGATAATGCCTCCGACCAATTTTCTAAAACAGCATAAGCCTCTCCTAAATGATAATTAATCCAAGCAAAATCATTATGTATTTTTAATCCGCTTTGACCAATTTCAATCGCCTTTGGCAACTCATTAATATTTACCAAATTTTCAATTAAAGAGGAATATAACCAATTGGGTTGACTAGCATTAATTTCTAAAGATTTTAAATAATAGTTAATAGCATTTCTAAAATCTCCCTGTTTATTAGCAGCCAAGCCTATAGCACGATAAATCTCATCAGAATTATTATAAATTTGTTCGGCTTTTTCTTTAAGTTTCCCTCCTTCCTCGTAATCACCTATTTGTGCTGCTATAGTAATGGCATTAGCATAAATCCAGGCTGGTTGATGCTCATTTAATTCGATTGATTTTGAATAAAGAGATAAAGCTTCCTCTAGTTTATTTTCTTTATGTTTAATTACAGCTAGATTATGTAGATCATCAATTGTTAAAGACATTCTTTTATAGAGAAAAAGCTTATTCTAATGGTTTAATCTTCTCGCTTTTCAATTGTCGAACTAGACGATAACATGACATCAGCTATATTGACATTAGTGTAATTACTGACTTGTGATTATGCTTTTAAAGTATGTATGTATTATATATAATTACCTAATAAACTAATGAATAACTTATACTAATAAGTAGTCATAATTCACAAGTTTAAAATTACTACTTATTTACTATTGAAGTATCTATAAAGAATTAAGATAATTAAAGTTATAAGTAATAATCTTATTAATATTCTTGTTATTATTTAAAATTTAGAAAAATTAATATTTTAAAGATTTAAAGAAAATAATACCTTGTTAATTTTTTAGTAATATATAAAATTCATTACTGGGTTTTACTACATCACTATGAGAATATAAATTCAGTGATATATATTGTGTATTTTGTAGCTCATTAATAAGATCTATAAAAGATTCATAAGTAAAGACATTACAATGTACATCTACATAACCACTATTACTCAACCTTTTTTGAGCTTCATGCCAAGCTGCATCAATATTATTAAACCGTTTTTTATTAAGTAAATGTTGATAGTTGTTATTCCAAACGTCTCCAGCTTTAATAGATCTATGATAATAAAGTTGATCAAAAACATGATAGATAGTAGGAGCTTTCAAATTATCATAGTAATTACGAATTAATTCCTGTAAAGATGTTACTGAGCGAAGTTTATCAAAAGTATATTCTTTATGAGGTACTGTGAGAAACAAAAAACCATCTTTTCTCAAGATCAATGATATATCTTGTAACCAGCCAATCATATTCGGAATATGTTCAATTACATGATTAGCTATTATTAAATCAAATTTTCGCTCAAGGCGATCGCTATATTTTCCTTCTTTAATTACATAGTCTACATTGACCGCTTTTTCGGCTCTTTGAGGTTTTTCTTTAGCATATTTTTTTTCTAGTTCTTCTCGAGAAAAATAATCACAGTAATATATATTTGCTTCTGCTTTTAAAAAAGTTGGATTATCAAATGCCCCTATTTCTAATATTTCTAACTTAGATGTATTATTAATAACTTTTTTAAGATATTTAATTCTTTGTGTTCTTTTACTCAATACACAGGGTGGATGATAAGATTGCTCAACTGCATTTGAATTCATAGTTAAACTTTGCCTAGCCATCAAGATTTTTTTCTTTAAAGAATCTTTATCAGGACGACCATGACCCTCAATACCGTGATAACTATCAAAAACCGACTGATTATTTTGATTAATATCTGAAAATAATTTCTGGTATAACTGATAAAAAGCATAGTTTCTACCATATAATTTATCATTAAGATTTGCTAATACATATATGTTTGGGACGCTGTTAATATTTTGTTGAAATCTATATCGACAGCATACTTGATTACCAAACTTTTTTAACAAGGTTTGACGTTCACTTGTCTCGAATAAAGCTCTCATTACTGATAATAGACCGTAGGTATATATTTGGCTATTAACTGACATAACTTGAACTTTGCTACTAAAATATGTACTGCTTAATAAAGCTCCCACACTCCCTGCGGAAGAGCCAAATAAAAAAGTATCTTGCAAATTTATTTTAGCAATATGACATATACTTTCAATAATATTACTAATTAAACGAGCGAAATTTATATTTTTATTTCCAGCATAAAAACTTGAAGTTAGACCAGGAATAAAATGACCTGGATCGCTAATACATATAGCAGATTCTTTTTCTGTAAATGCTGAAATTATTCCTTCAAAAGCAATTCTTTTGCTAGATAAATTGTAATCTTTTTGAGTTAAAATATTACTACTTTTGGCTGCACTTTGAAAATATACATTTAATTGAGAAGTGTTTTCCTTCAAATAACAAAATATATAGAAAAAAGGAATTTCAGCTAATGTATGTTCACCTGGAAAGAAAAATTTGTAGATGATTGGCTCACCAATATAAATATCATTTGATTCTATAAATTGCGTATGATTGTTGATTTCAATTTCTCTAAAAATTTGAGGAATATAGCCAAATACTTTTTGATTTATCAGGCTGGGATTCTTTAAAAGAGAATAGGATAGTAAATTAGCTACTTCTGAAAAGCGTGATTTTTGTTGTAATTCACTAAACTTATCTGCTAAATTTTCTGAATGAATAATACTATTATTGTTCATTTATCTTAAGTTTAAATATTTAATCAGATTATTAATTTACATGATTAGGTTGTAATAAATTATCTTTTTGCACAATTCTAACTAAATTTTCTTTTAAAGCAATTTTTGCATTTTGTTGAATATATTCTAATTTTTTTGGTTGTATATTTGCCTTTTGCTCTATCCTTAATTTCCAATTCTTAGTCATTGTGGAGTAAAAACTACTGATCTCTTGTGAAAAATCAACATCTAAAAAGTCAGTTAAAGATTTTAAATAACTTTCATCATAAGCAAAAAGTTTTTCATACTGACATACAAATAAGTTTTTATTCTTATTAGTTTTTATATATTTCCATGTTTTAGCTAAAGAATCATTCCAATGAACTACAGCTTTCGTATAATCTGCTTTCTCCGACCACTTATCTAAAGGATTAGCAGCTCTATGATCATAAGACATAGCAACATCTACGATGTCTCGGAGCATAAAAATCCATTTAGTATTACGAAATTCTTGATTTAGTTCAGAATAAAAATTATAATAATGTGGATATTTATCACCTAAATATGTTATTTTATTTGCATATTTTATTTTTAAATTATCATAAAAATCACTCCAAATAATATTGGTTTGATCTTCTTTAAAATCAAAAAACCTGTCTTCTTCAAAAGAACTTGGATTAATTTTATTGATCTTATCTTTACTAGCATAATATTTATATCTTTCCATTCCTATTCCAATCGAATTATGAGAATTTAGCAATTTAACTAAAGCAGTTGTACCAGAACGAGGACAACCGCAAACAAACAAGTACTTTTGACTCATATAGAAGTATTCCTTTAATCAAACTTATTAAATAAATTAGAACTAGAAAAATTTAATTTTCAATTTTTCCTGAATACACACTACTGAAAACCTTAATATATGTATTGGCAAATTGAGACATTAAATACTTATCAAGAATTAATTGTTTAGCTTGTTGAGCGATTGAGGATAATTTATCGTGATCGCTAAAGCATTCTAATATTGCGTTAACCCAAGATTGTTGATCATTATTAGAAAGAAAACCATTAACTCCGTGGGTAACAACTTCTCGATAAGGGGTACAATTACTATAAATAGCAGGCAAGCCCACAACAGAATATTGCAGAAATTTTAAAGGACTCTTACAGCGATTAAATTCATTATCAACTAAAGGCGCGATCGCTAAATTAAAACTTTGAGATATGTTACGAAACCAAGGTACAAATTGAGGGTAATGTCGAGATGCTGAAGGAATTTCTATTCTCTCATACCACATCTGATTGCTATTTGTATCTTTTTGCTCTCCGCCAATAACATAAAGCTGTATGTTATATCCATCATTAGCTAATCTCTCGAACACTGGTTTAATAATAGCTAAGTCTTCACTATGAGTTGGATTACCCATGTAAAGAATTTCAAACTTATCTGTTTTATCAACATGACTAAATAGCTCTGGGGATATTGGTTTAAGCCAGGTATACTCACAGATAGTGTTTGGGATAACCACTATATTGCTATTGTATCGACTAAGTTTTTGACTCAATGGTTCAGTGCTAACTATAACAGTTGAAGATGCTTCAACAATAGCTTTTATACCTATAGCGGTTTTAGCATATATACCCATAGGATCTTTCTCTTTAGGTACATTAGTTAAATCATCGTCAATTTCAAAAACAATCGGCAAATTGTTTTGCTTACACTGCTTAATAAATTTATCAACAAGGTGAGGTTTAATGGTGTTGCGCTGAACCAAAACCATATCTATCTCAAAAAGATTAAAGCGATCATAGATAAAAGAGTCAATATCTATTATTTGAAAATCTATATTTTGAGATACAGTGTAAGATTCTAACCATTCTAAAACCCTAATATGTGCAGACGGAGGAGATTGATTATTATCACTGCGATGAATAAATACACCAAGCCTAATAATAGATTGAGATTTTTTAGCTAAATCACCGCTTCTGAAAGTTAGAGATGAACTAATAACACTTTGATACAACCGATGATATTTTTGTGCCATAGTTGCAATATTGTTTTGTCTGCCATAAGATAATTGCCATCGATTTACTTCTGAAACTTTAGTCATGTAACCATCACCATCAGAGGCTATTTGCAACAGTTTGGCATACACTTCTTGTGGAGCTAAATTAGGAGGAATTAACCATCCCCCACCATGTTGTTTAATCCTTTCTCCCACTGCTCCTATATCAATAGCAATTACTGGTACAC
Organism: Chondrocystis sp. NIES-4102; assembly: GCA_002368355.1. Lineage (NCBI taxonomy): Bacteria > Bacillati > Cyanobacteriota > Cyanophyceae > Chroococcales > Chroococcaceae > Chondrocystis > Chondrocystis sp. NIES-4102. The sequence goes on from AP018281.1 coordinate 3,419,577, forward strand.
CACTAGCCCAAGATTCTGTCAGAGTATGACAATATGTTTCTGGCCAAATTGAAAATATACCAATATAACTTGGATGAATATCATTAACTAGTTGATTAAAATCTTCACGTTTGTAACAGCCATGATCAATACCAATAGACTTTAAATCTTCAGTTATAGTCCCCAAAAAATGAAAATCCAATCTATCTTCTATATCTAAAGCTTTTAAGGCAAATATTAAATCTGCTCCTTTTGCAGAGCTTATATTCCCTGGAAAAAGAATTGATAGAGGTTTACTATCAAAAGGCTGATTAACAGAAAACTTACTACATTTTTTAGTTAATTGAGAAAAATCTCGACCATGAGGAATTACCTGAAAATTCTGTTGTTTTAGTTGTGGATAAATTGCTTCTATTAGGTTTTTACTAGACACAGAAGTTGTTACAAAAGCATCTACATGAGGAAATATACTAGCAATCATTTCTCTCCAAGCTTTAATAAACGAATGCTTTAATTTAGGTACATAATTGTGATTTTTCCACAATAAAACTGAACAATCTCCTTCTGTTTCTGTGCAATTTCCACCACAGAAAACTTGATTTTCATCTAACAAATTGACTGTTGGACATATAGTATAGAAATCGTGAAAGGAGAAGATTACCTTTAGTCCCAGCTTTTTGGCTACATTACATAAAGATAGGCTATGCCAAGCTATATGGCGTATGTGAACAATTTCTATAGCATGGTTAATTAATAGATCTCCTACAATATTTTCGTATTCTGAAGATTGATGTGAGGTTAATGTTATAGGAGTTTGTAATTTAAAATCCTCACATATTACCTCTTTTCCATCACTCGTATCATAAAGAACAATTTGTGTCGCATCGCAACGCAGCATCATAGTGGTATAATGATTCTGTAATCCATTCATTAAATCTCTATTTGTCTGCGGTGTTCCCCCAGTCTGAGTCGAAATTACGAAAAGTACTCTAGGACGAGGTTTATTGATTGAAGCTGGAGACTCACCCTCAATTAGTTTTCTAATTCCATATCTCATTACGTTCATTTGTGGCGAATGAATAAAAACTCTCACTCGTCCTCTATAGTCAGGATAACGCTCATCTACAACATTACGACCAGTATCATATAAGGTAGTTTTTTCATCACGGAAGCTAGCAGATCTTACGTGGTATACTAATGTACGATCATCAACTATGTTTCTCCACCCTGCACGGACTGCACGCATACAGAAATCATTTTCTTCTCCATAACCCCTAGGAAAAGCAACTTCATCAAATGTACCAATCTCATTAAAAACTTCTCTGCGAATATAAATACAAAATCCACTACCTGTAGGAGTTTCGGGGTAGATAATTTTGCTATTTTGACTAACAGCACGAATCATTTCTTCGTTGTTAAGCCAAATTGGAAAATCATTATCAAGACCGACATTAGGCACTGAAAATGCACCCGAATTATTAGAAATAGCTGTGGCTGTGGCAATATCTGCTTGATGATAAACTGCATTTCCTAAGTTTTGTAACCAGTATGGACCTACTTCAGTATCACTATTTAGTAAGACAATATCGTCAGTTTGTGCAAAATTAATGCCTTTATTGATAGTTTTTGTATACCCTAAATTAGGTTGATTGGTTAATACCGTTACATTGGAATAAGTAGCAGCCCAATTTAGCAAACTAGGTATTCTGGTATCAGTACTACAGTCATTAATAATTAATAGATTTGCCTTAATAGAAGTATGTTTAAAAACTGATTTAAGACATCGTCTTAGCTCTTCATAGGCGTTAAATACAGGAATAACAATAGTTATCGCTCGATTTTGAACACTTTTTTTAAATTTATGTAAATTGGCAAATCTTCCATATGCCTTTGGTGGAAGTAGAAATTTTTCAGCTAACGAAGAATACGTAATTTGTATGGGACTTCTCTGTAGCCTTTGTTTTGTCCCACCGTAAAATATATCTACGCAATATTCAATTTTTTTACCTGGAGGTAGAGATAGATCTACCTCAAATCCATTTTTTCCATTGCCTAATTTATATTTAAGCAAATCTTTCCTAGGTTTATCTGCTCTTATCTCTTGATAAAAAGTTCCATCTACATATACATCTAAAAAAGTTGGCTTACCGTTATGTCTTTCTGGCACAGCCCATCCAGTAATGTAATTATTATGCCAGCTATCAATGCGTCCTACGCTTAATCTAGGAATTATTAAACTCATTTTTATAGATTGAGTTAGATTTTCCTCTCTATCTACAAAAATTAATTCAAATTGATGTTCCTGATTGTCTAGAAAAGTAAAAGGAAGTTGAATTTGAAATTCTTTGGGAATTTGCCCTAAAGACTCGCTCAAGTTTGAAGAATATGATGTAGTTGCTTGAACTACGCCTATAGGCTCATCATCAATAATAATTTTTAGTTTCGGATTCTGATTAGGATCAGAGTGATTGATTGCCCATCCTCTAGCTACACCACCTATCTGAAAATCGGTAATTTTTGCTTGAAATAAAGATTGAGTTGTAGATACAGGTGATGCCGTAACTGTAAGTGGGCTATGCTTTAATTGGGTTTTTGTTCCAGAAAAACAGACATCAATTTTATATATTTCTTTTGATTGAGCAGGTAGAGGCAAGAATATTTTAAACCCATTATTCCCACTACCCAAACCATGTTTAAGTAAATCTTGTCTACATAGATCAGCTTTAGCTTCCGTGAAAAAAACATCATCAATATAAATATCTACTTTAGCAGGTTCGCCAAAATGACCATCAGGCACAATCCACCCTACAAGATAATTCTCATGACAATGCTCGATCCGACCGATACCTCTGCGTGGTACTACGAGTTTCAAGACAATAGATTGATTAACTGGAAAACAAATAAATTCAAATTTATGTTGTTGATTATCTAATAATAATAAAGGAATAAAAAACTCTAACTCTTGTGACTTTTTTGGTTGAATTTCAGTTAATTTTATTTTTGCTATTGGTTGTTCATCTACTATAACTTTTATCTCTAATGGTTGATTTATCTCTTCTTTATAAAAAAAAATAAATTTAGTTAGTCCCCCTAACCCTATTTCTTTTATTTTTATAGCGAAGTCATGCTTGGAAAGCCTATCATCATGGGGTGATAATAACTTAAGTTGATTAACGTTTGAATTAGATTGAGTGACTAATGACTCTATATTATGTTTAACCTTTTTTACGACTTTTTCATTAGCAATAATATTTAATTTATCAGTCGCTTCTGCAAAATCTGGTTTAATTGTTAATGCTTGAATGAACAATTGTTTTGCTTCTTCCCACATCTTTTTTTGAGCATAAGCATTGCCTAAACTATATTTTAACCAGTGAGATTGACTATGATCTTTATCAATGAATTTTTCAAGTTCTAGAGCCTCATCTATTTTATTCTGCTCTATTAAACTTTCTATTAAATGAGTGTAAACCCAGTATGGCTGATCGGAATTAATCCTAATTGCTTCTTGATAATATTTTATTGATTCTTCTAAATTACCATTTTGTCGGTTAAGTAAACCTAATGCCTTATGTATTTCATCAGAGTTATAATGACTTTTTAATGCCTGATTTGCCAATTGTAAAGCCTGATGATATTTCTTGAGTTTTGATAGTAAGGTAATTGCATTACCATATATCCACGCTGGTTGATTGTTATCTAATTTAATTATTTCTAAATAATGAGCGATCGCTTCATCTAATTTTCCTTCCTTATGTTTAGTAACTGCGGAAGTAGTTAAGTCTTCTATAGAAGCGGAATGATTAAAATGATTTTCTATGTATTCTATTTTTGCTTCAACTTTTGTTAGTAACTTAGAATCTGAAACATTAATTTGCTTTGCTACAGTTAAAGCTTTATCCCACTCTTGCTGTTTTATTAAACTTTCTAAGAAAAGATATTCTAACCAATCTGATTGGGGATACTGTTTTTTACCTTGATTAATAATGTCTATTGCTTCTTCTAGTAAGTTCTCTTCGAGTTTATTTTCTGCTACTCGAATATAAATCCATTCTGGCTGTTGATTATTTAATTTTAATGCTTGTTGAAAATAACTTACTGCGTCTTTTAATTGATGTTGATTGTAAAATAAAATCCCGATCGCCCGATATATTTCATCGGAATTACTGTGTAGTTCTTCAGCTTTGGTTTGGAATCTTACCCCAGCCTCATAATCACCTATTTGGGCTGCTATAGTAATGGCATTAGCATAAATCCAGGCTGGTTGCTGCTCATTTAATTCTATCGACTTTGAATATAGAAATAAAGCTTCTTCTAGTTTATTTTCTTTGTGTTTGGTAACAGCCAGACTATGTATATGTATATCGTCAATTTTTAAAGACATTGCTTATTTCTAAAAAGCTTATTATGGTGAGTTAATCTTGTAGCTTCTCAATTTTCAGTACTTACGATAACACCGCCTTAGTGATATTGACATTAGTGAAATTACCGATGATTAAGTATATTTTTTGCTCAATTGTTAAATTAAATTAAATCTTGAAATCTATCTGGAAAATAAGTAAGCAAAAGATTATTGTCTTCAGCACTATGTTTATCAATCAGTAATTTCTGTCACGTATATTTAATAGGTGTTATCTATTTTAAGTAAACTTAATTAAGTAGTAATTAACACTTTTATTTAGTTAACTGTTCTATCAATTCCCTAATATTTAATTGAATGGCTTGAGGCGTATAAATTGCGATCGCGCTTTGACAATTTGCAGATATTTGCTCCCAAAGGTTTTTATCTTCAGTTAAACTTAATATCGCCCTGGCAAAATCTTCGGCGTTATTGGCTTCTAAAATATGTTCACCAACTATTAAATTCATCCCTTCTGTACCGATGCTAGTAGAAACTACAGGTAAGCTATATTCTAAACTTTGACCTATTTTACCCTTCATGCCTGCCCCATATCTCAAGGGGGAAACTGATAATTTATGACTATTAAAATAAGGAGTCAGATCATGAATATATCCAGGAATAATAATGCGATCGCTCTCTAAACCTTTTACCTCGGTTGTTGGATTATTACCGAGTAAAGTAACTTTAATATTTGGATTTTTTTGCCAAACTAAGGGCATAATTTCTTGGCATAACCAGAAAACTGCATCAACATTAGGTGGATGATCGTAACTACCAATAAATAATATTCCCTGACGCTCATTAAAGCTAGGAATTTCACCTTGATAAGGAATATGAATATTAGGAATAACTGCTACATTATTTATTCCTTGTGCTTGTAATATTTTTTGTTCAACCTCAGTTACCGTAATAGTAAAATCTGCTTGTTGAGCCACTTTTAATTCTTTTGCCTGCATATCAATCCATACTGTTGCTGTTTTTGGATCTTTATTATTAGACAACTCCCAAGCTCTTTTAAAGCGTAAATAGTGTAAATCAATGGTGTCATAAATAACTTTAATCGCAGGATTTATTCTAATTAAAGGTATATACTTTTCATTGAGTTGAGGGCGACAAATCCAAGCAACATCAATCAAAGATAATCGCTCATTTAATTGCTTGTCGATATTCTCTCCATAACCTGATTGAGTATATAAAACTTCAATGCCTAAATTCTGTAATATTGTGGTGTAAGGTTCTGCTTTTAACCCATTATCTGGGAGAAAGATAACATGATAATTAAGAGCTTTAAATATTTTTAAGATTTCCCACAGGCGACGCGAACCAGATTCTCGATCATAGTAAAGTGGATAACTATCAATTACTAAAACCGTAAGTTGACCTGTATATTTCCTAGCACTTAATGGTACATTACTAATACCAACATTGGGTAAATAGCCATCGCTCTCTAAAACAGTTTGCCACTTTTGTTTAAATTTGACTGCATTTGTTACTTGATACTGTTTTGCACCCGTTGTTAGTGAAGTGCCAGAACTAATTCCTTCATAATGAATTACCTGTGACTTGGGTTGATACATAACTTTTAATCCTAATTGATGCCGAATGGCAAAACAAAGATCGGTATCTTCATAGTATGCAGGGGCAAAGTCCTCTTCAAAACCCTTTAATTGCTCAAAAATCTCTTTTCTAACCATCAAACTCGCCCCCGAACAATAATCTACAGGACGTAAGTAGTTATACTCAGGTGCGTAAGCATTATCATTTCTGCCATAATTCCAACCAGAAGCATCTTGCCAAATAATACCCCCCGCTTCCTGTAAACTTCCTTGGGGATATAGTAGTTTTGAACCAACTGCACCTACTTCTTGATCTTGAACTAAAACCTCAATTAAACTTTCAATACAGTTAGGTTTAATTTCTGTATCATTATTAAGAAAATAAAGATATTCACCTTTAGCTACAGATGCCCCGTGGTTACAAGAGTGTATAAAACCTTGATTTGATTGATGTCGAATTAAATTAATTTGATTGATTGTATTTAAAGTTTCTGAGGTTTGATCGCCAGAACAATCATCCACCACAATAATTTCCACTCTTGTAGTCTCGGCAAGATTAAGTGCGATCGCTTTTAAACATTGGAGGGTGTAGTTTAGCTGATTATATACAGGAATGATAATTGAAACCGTTGGTTGCTCGCACTTAGGCAAAATCTGGGCTAATTGGGTAGCTAAAGCTTGCAATTCTTCCTGATTATCTTGAGGTTCAAGTTGTGCTAATAATCTTCCGTACTGTAAAACTTGAGTAATTTCAGGATCTCTTTTTAGTAGAGATATTTGCAAACGATTCATTAGTTGATGGTTGTTTGGCTGAATTTGCAAAGCCATTTGGTAGATAATAATCGCTTCTTCAATTTCTCCTCTTTGTATTAGAAGATCACCTAATTTAAGATAAAGTTCGACATTATATTTATCGATAGCTAAAGCTTGATGGTAGGGTTGTGGATCTTGAGGATCTTGTTCTATTGCTAATTGAAAGTGTTTTAAAGCAAGTTCTCGATATTGTTGGGTTTGCTGATAATAAGCATCTCCTAATTTTTGCTGAACTTGAGGTAGATCTGCTTGTATCTGGGCTGCTTGTTGATAAAAAGCGATCGCTTCCTTCCATTGTTCTAAATTACGATAAGCTTCAGCTAAATTATAATAAGACCAAGGGAAATCAGGTTTTAATTGAATTGCCTGCTGGTAAACAGGTATCGCTTCAGACCATTGTTCTAATTGTATTAAAGCGTACCCTAAATTATTATAAGACCAAGAAAAATCGGGTTTAAATTTAATTGCCTGACGATAAGCTGCCACTGCCTCTAACCACTGTTGTTGATGAGTATAGGCTTCTGCCAATTGATGATAAGCGGACCCATATTGTGGATCACTTTCAATGGCTTTTTGGTAACACCCAATAGCATCTTGCCACTTTTGATCTTGACTATATTGGTTACCTAAATCAAAATGCTCTTTTGCTACTGTTACAGATGTTTGTGTTATGACTACAGGTTGCTGAATTACTGGTGTTTCCTTAAAATCAGACTGCACAACTAAACGGCAATATTTAGCTGCTTCTTGCCATAATTCCAATTGTTCGCAAATTTTAATAACTTCTTGATATATTTCTATTTTTTGAGGTGCTATTTCCAGAGCATCAAGATATTGTTGTAAAGCAGCTTCTAATTTACCTTGTTGTTGTAATTCCTCCGCTTGTTTAATTAAACTTGTAGAGCAATTAACCGTTTCTGGTTGAGTAACCACATCTAAATCCACAGAAGCATTCTTACCTTGCTGCTGTAACTCCCAAACTCTAACTAAATGTTTAGACACCTGGGTAAATTCAGGATTAATTATTAATGCTTGTTGATATAAAGCAGTAGCTTTTTCATACTCTTGTTGTTGAGCGTAGAGAGTACCCAAATTTGCAAATGCTTCGGCATAATTAGGGTCAAAGGCGATCGCTTGACGATAATTATCAATGGCTGCTTCTATTTTCCCTAACCTTTGAAAGGCATCACCTAGCAATTTATAGGCTGTAGGCAATTTTTCATCAAGGGCGATCGCTTGATTACAGGTTTGAATGGTTTTTTCCCATTGCTGCGCTTGCCAATATGTCTGTGCTTTGGCTAAACAAACTCTTGCTTCATCTACTTGGAGCATTGTTAAACTTATTTAATATATCTACAAATGGATAATGTTGCTAATTAAATTGCAACCAGTATTTATAAACAATAGAAACCAGACAAACTGAGATAATCTACTTGCAGTTTGTCCCTTGCTCCGCTCATCTTCGGCTATGGTGTTACAAAACCTTAAAAGCCGTTTTCAGTTGAATACACTTACATATTCAATTAATTAGTTATTAGTTTTGTTGGAGTCTACTCATTTGTAAACCGCAGTAAAAGCTCAAGTAAGCGATCGCTCTTTTGCCAATCAATCGTACATAAATTTTAGTTGGGTTCAATATAACACCAAAATTGACAACTGCCCACTACATCTAAATATTTAATTTAATTGGCATAAACCTGTTGATAATAACTTTTATACTCCTGACTTAATAATGGTTGCCACCAGTGGCGATGATTAAGATACCATTCAACAGTACGACGTAAGCCAGCTTCTACCGTTTCTTTAGGAGTCCAGCCAAGCTCACGTTGAATTTTACTAGCATCAATAGCATAACGGCGATCGTGTCCTGCACGGTCTTTGACAAAAGTAATTAAATCACTAGCAGGACGCACAGGTAAATCAGGAGCAAGCTCATCCATTAATTTACACAGTTGTTTTACCAGATCAATATTTTTAACTTCATTATTGCCACCAACATTATAAGTTTCGCCAGGTTTACCTCGATGAATTACTACATCTAAAGCACGACAATGATCTTCTACATAAAGCCAATCTCGAATATTCTCGCCGTCGCCATACACAGGTAAAGGCTTACCCAGCAAAATATTAATACACATCAACGGGATTAACTTTTCAGGGAAATGATAAGGGCCATAATTATTAGAACAATTAGTGATAATTGTCGGCATTCCGTAGGTATGAAAATATGCCCTGGCTAAGTGATCACTACCTGCTTTAGAGGCGGAATAGGGACTATTGGGACTATAGGGAGTAGTTTCACTAAAAGCTGGATCATCCGCTTCTAAGCTGCCATAAACTTCATCTGTAGAGACGTGTAAGAATCGGTCTGTTTGGGGTTGTTGTCTTTGATTCCAGCGTTGGCGAAAAGCTTCTAAAAGGGTAAAAGTGCCGACGACATTGGTTTGTACAAATGCCCCAGGGCCCAGTATAGAACGATCTACATGGGACTCGGCAGCTAAATGAGCCACCGTATCAATAGCTTCTGATTCTAATAAGTTATCGACTAAAGCGCGATCGCCAATGTCCCCCTGGACAAATTTTAGGTTAGGATTATCCTTTAAACTGGCTAAATTTTCTTGATTACCTGCATAGGTAAGAGCATCTAAAACTACTACGCGATCGCTTTGATATTTATTACACCAATGATGCACAAAGTTAGAGCCGATAAAACCTGCCCCTCCTGTAATTAAAATCCTGCGCGACTGTCTATTATTTTCTTCCATTTATATGATTATTAATAACTACTACCTTTTAGCTTTTAGCTCTTAGCTTTCTCCTGTTTTCATACTCCTTTAGCCATTAGATTTGACGCGCAGCTAATCCATCTATGATAGCTTCCTCCTGACTCAGCCACTCCTGTCTCCTCTCTCCTAACTCCCTTACGTTAACTCAATTGTCGAGTCATCACCGATCATAAAGCGTAAGGCTTTGGGGCGTTGGGGAGCAACTTTTAGCTGCGCTCTTTCACCAATTAAACTATCGACAATGCGATCGCTAATCCCTTCTAAAGTAGCCCCTTTAAGGATTACACTATGTTCGATATCTATATCAGTTAAAGTGGTATTATCTGCAATACTACTATATGGGCCGATAAAGCAATTGGTAATTTTGCAGTTTTTACCAATAGTTACTGGACCCCGTATCATAGAGTTTTGTATCTGGGTGTCCTTGCCAATATGCACTCGACCACTAATTTTACTATTTGCATCAATCGCCCCTTCAATAGTAAGCTCTAAACAAGTATCTAAGATAATTTGATTAGCTGCTAAAAGATCATCTTTTTTCCCTGTATCTAGCCACCAACCTTTTAGCTTGAAGGAAACAACACTTTTTTGTTGATCAATCAGATATTGAATAGCGTCTGTAATTTCCAATTCTCCCCTGGGTGAAGGCTGAATATTGGCGATCGCTTGATGTATTTCGGGGGAAAATAAGTAAACCCCGACTAAAGCTAAATTAGACGGTGGATCTTTTGGTTTTTCAATTAGTTGTAAGACTTTACCTGTTTCATCTACCTTAGCCACCCCAAAAGCACTAGGATTTTCTACTTCACACAGCAACGTTAGGGCATCTAAATGTTGAGATTGGAATTTGTCTACAAATAAATCTAATTGACTTTGAACCAGGTTATCACCTAAATACATTACAAAGGGTGAATCACCTAAAAACGGTTGGGCTACTTTAACCGCATGGGCAAGCCCTAAAGGTTTATCTTGCTTGATATAAGTAATATTAGCACCAAAGCGATCGCCATTCCCTGTTTTTGATTTTACTTCCGCCCCTGTTTCTGGGCTGATAATAATCCCAATTTCGGTAATTCCTGCTGCTACAATCGACTCTATCCCATACCAGAGAATCGGTTTATTAGCTACGGGGACGAGTTGTTTTGCCCCTGTATAGGTCAGAGGGCGCAATCTTGTACCTTTACCGCCAGAGAGAATAATTGCTTTCATGGTTATCAGTAATTATTAATTTGTAGTTAGTAATTCATCCAACATCTTTCTTAAGGATTGCCTCCAATGGGGCGGATAAATTCCCAGGGTTTGTGTAATTTTGGTTTTAGATAAGACTGAATAGGCTGGACGTTTGGTTGGAGTTGGATATTCTACAGTAGTAATTGGTAAAACTTTGGTAACTTTGAGTGGTACACCTAATTGTTTTGCCTCCTCAAAAATCGCCACAGCAAAATCGTACCAACTAGCTACCCCACTATTAGTAAAGTGATACGTTCCTTGAATATTAGCATCTTCTTGGGATTTACTAAGTAATTGAGCGATCGCTACTGCTATATCATAAGACCAAGTTGGGCTACCGATTTGATCCGCTACTACTTTTAATTCTTCTCTTTCTTTACCTAGTCGCAGCATGGTTTTGACAAAGTTATTATGTCCTCTACATCCATATACCCAAGCTGTACGTAAAATTATATGGCGATCGCAGTTTTCTCTTACTGTTATTTCTCCCAGTAATTTGGATTTTCCATACACACCTAAAGGATCAGTCTCATCTGTTTCTAGATAGGGAGTATGATTTTTTCCATTAAATACGTAATCTGTGGATATATGCAATAAAGTTGCACCTATATCTTGGCAGACTTCGGCGATCGCACCAGGCGCGCTGGCATTGATCGTCATGGCTAATTCTGTGTCTGTTTCTGCTTTGTCTACGGCGGTATAGGCTGCTGCATTAACAATTATATTCGGCTTGATCTGTGCAATCTTAGAGGCTATTTCCGTGGGTTTACTTAGATCTAATTCTTGGCGACTTACCCTAATTATTTCTCCTACCGTAGTTAATGTCTGCTGTAATTCTTGACCAACTTGTCCAGTAATTCCTGTAAGTAATATTTTAGTCACTCGAATACCTCCGCTTGATCTAAAGGTAACCCTGACTTGTCTTTAGCTGATAAAATTGGCTCACCTTGAATTTTCCAGTCGATTTTTAGGGTAGGATCGTTCCAAAGAATTGAACGTTCATATTCTGGCGCATAATAATCTGTGGTTTTATAGAGAAAATCGGCAGTATCTGATAACACTACAAACCCATGAGCAAAGCCTGGAGGAATCCAAAACTGTCTTTTATTGGTTTCATTTAGAATACAACCTACCCACTCCCCAAAGGTAGGTGAACTTTTACGAATATCTACCGCTACATCATAGACTTCTCCTCTAGCCACCCTAACTAATTTTCCTTGAGCCTGTTGGATCTGATAATGTAAACCACGTAAAACATTTTTGCCAGATCTTGAGTGATTATCTTGGACAAATGGTGTGGTTACTCCCGTTTTTTCTCGAAAGGTTTTTTCGTTAAAACTCTCCATAAAAAAACCGCGATCGTCACCAAATATTTTAGGCTCAATAATTAAAACATCGGGAATTGTTGTTTGAATAACATCCATGAAGTTTTTCTCTATTTTTTAACTGCTTTGCAGTCATCGCAGCCTCCGTCTTTTAAAGATGAAGTACCGATGACCACTTTGTCAGTGATCACTTTACCGTAATTTTACTAGTTATTATCTGACAAAACAGGATAGCACGCCTTTTTATAATTGACTTTCGGTAGAAATACTGATTATGTTTCTCTAGTACATGGATATTGATCTCAATTTTCTAAATTAAACTTAACTTCTTTACCCCCATCCTAGGATAAAAAAATAAACGTCTTCGCGCTTGTACGTGATATTTAAACTTAAAATATATAATCGCAACTTTAAGGATAAATGCTATTCATCTATTTTTAACACCCAGGTTATGATTTTATATGGTTCAACTTTTTTATCTTGGTTGGAGGGTAAATCTTGATTTCGTTCTAAGCAATCTACTTTTTTAATTAATTTTATCTTTAAATCACTACTAATTTCTAACTCGCTTGTTTTGCCTTCCGCCTCATAAAAGCGCATGACTAGTTCTTGTGTATTAAGTGGTTTTAACGCCATCAAAATTAAATTATTAGCTGTTAAATTTAATAGTTCACTCATTGGTGGTAATTGTCCTCCACTATTAAATTCATCTGGATTTAATTTTATTATTTGCAAAGGGGTTATAAATTCATATCCTTTTTGTACAGTTTTTGCTGTTTGCCAATTAGATTTATGGGGATAAATAGCATAACTAAAATTGTGTCTACCATTATCGCTTTGAGGATCTGGCCAAGTTGGAGATCTTAATAAAGTTAGGCGTAATTGTTGCGCTTGAGCATCATAACCATATTTGCAATCGTTAATTAAACTTACACCATATTCTCCCTGATTATCGGTTAAATCTGCCCAATTTAACGCGGAAACTTCCCATTTTGCTGCTTCTGCTGCTGTTTTGGGGTTAGTAGTTCTAGTAATAGTTGCACAAGGGATTTCATAGGTAACTAAATCACTATTAATCTGAAATGGAAAAGCAGTTTTTACCATTATATGGGTTTGTTGCCAGTCTACTTGATTTTTAATTGTTAGTAGAGGTGAGTCTTTGTGTAAAATATAATCTTGGGTAAATTGTGATTGCCCAAACTGTTTTATTACCCTAATTGTTTGTCTTAGTTTTCCTGTTTCTAGCCAGTTTATTGACTTTAACTGCCAGTCATCTAATCTTTTTTGTTGATAGTTTGGATCAATATTCCAAGCATCCCAATATTGTCCTTGATCTTGGTAATTTTGTAGTTCGTTTCCTTGTCCTGATAAGATTTCTCGCTGATTTTTTAGATCGTAAATGCTATCTAGATTCCCGTTATCTTGATTAATAGTTACTCGTAAATACTGATTTTCTAAGATATATTCCTGTAGTTTAATTGACTGTTTTTCTGGTGGCGATTTCTTAGGACACAGCCAAAATAAACTATATCCGACTGCGGGGATATTTTCAGCTAAAAATATTATTTGTTCATCTGCTGTTGATTCAGATACTACTATTTCCCCAAGGTGATTATAAACGCTACATTGCTTTGCTGGAACTGTTACTATTTGCGATCGCTGCCAATTTAAAGAGTTGAAAATAACTAATGCGGAAGCATCTGCTTGGGGTGGTTGGGGTAATTTTAGATTTAAGGCGATCGCCCTTAAAGCTGCTTGCAATACACTATTCCCAATCTCTAAAGCTGCTTCCCACTGCTCGTTTGCCTCTATATATACGTCAGGAATCGATGTACCAGGTAAGATGTCGTGAAATTGGTTAAATAGGATTTTTTTCCAGGCAATATCTATTAATTCTTGCCACCCTACTTGACAAAGACCTTCTTTTTCGCTTATTCTGTTTATAATGGGAAATAGTGGCTGCCCAACGAACCTGTCTCTACAAAGTAAAGTTGCTAAAGTTGCCCACAACTCCCCCTCATATAACAACCTCTCACTAAAACGGTTATATTTTTTTTGATCAGCATGGCTACTGTAACAACCACGGTGAAATTCTAAATATAGTTCATCTTGCCAGATAGGAAAATCTGAGGAATTATCATGACCTTTAACTACTTCTAAATAATCACTAGCCCGAGAAAATTTAATTTCAGGAAAAAACGGCGAATTACTCCATTTACTAGCAACTTCTAGCATATCTCTAGTTGGGCCACCGCCATGATCGCCAACTCCTGGTAGCCAAAAAATTTCTTGTAAACCTGTTTGTATTTCCCAATCAATAGCATAATTTGCCATAGTTAGCGGGTTAGTATCCATCACCCCTGTTACATTCGGGGGAGACATCAGCGTCAATAACCTTGTGCCGTCGGGAGACTCCCACCAAAAACAACCCAAAGGAAACTTAGTAGTATCATTCCAGTGCAGCTTACCTGTAACAAAATATTCAATGCCACATTGCTTTAATATTTGTGGTAATTGCCAAGTAAACCCAAAACTATCACCAAGCCAAGCAACTGTAGAGATTTTACCAAACCGCTTTTGATAATATGCTTGTCCGTATAGCAATTGTCTAATTAAAGACTCGCCACTAATTAAATTAGTTTCAGGTTCAATCCACATTCCCCCCAACAATTCCCAGCGATCCAAGTCAACAGCTTGCCTAATTTCCTCCAGCAAATGAGGGTTATTTTCCTCCATCCATTCATATAAAGCTGGGCTAGTATGACCAAAAATCAAATTAGGAAAATTTTGTTGTAAACTAAGTACAGATTTAAAAGTACGCTGGGCTATTTCGTAAGTTTCGGCAGTTGTCCAGAGCCACGCCATATCTAAGTGAGCATGACCGAGTAAATTAAAGCAACGCTGTTTAATATTTATCCCTAAAGATAATAGGCTCGATCGCAATTTACCCAAATCGTAAACGAACCTGTTGGCATTTGCCAAATTATTCCAATCAAATTTATCTAACGCCCCTGCTAATACATTCAGGTGTTGAGGTTCAAACTGACTTAAATATTTAGCTAAAACAGTAATTTCATCAGCTACCAAACCTGGATCTAAATCATCAACATCAAAAGGTTGCTCATATAATAAGTGCGATCGCATTAATGCGCCAATGTCATGATTAGGACTAACCAAACGAATAATAACAAGATATTCTTCCCCTGGTTGAGCGTTATTTGTAATTAATACCCGTGCTGAAGAATCAAATAAATCTCCCTGCTGTTTCAATTCTCCATTAATAAATATTTGAGCATCTTCCGCCCACCAGGTTAAAACCAAACGTAAATTTAATCCCGATAAAGGATATCCTGCTAAAGTAGAAGGAATAACAATTTTTTGTGCTAAGTATTTAACTTGTCTTCCTTGGGCAAAAACTAAATAATTTTTATCATTTAACTGGGCATACTGATATTGTTTTAAATCTATTCTCGTTTTTTTAACGTCAATATCTAACCCTGTTACATCATACCAACATTGCTGTATTTCTAATTTTACCTGGTGACGTAACTTAGCAACAAATTGATCTATTATCTGCATTTAATTACTAATAAATTAAATCCCTACTACTTATTAGCTATTAGCTTTCAATTAACATTACCTTCTAACTACCGACTCCTTACAAATGATAAGTAGCGCGTTACTCTCATTGTCCCCTTGTGGGATTACTCCCTCCCTACTACCCCCTACCCCCTACCTACATTGTCCCCTTGTGGGATTTGCGCAGCTTATCCTTTAGGGCTACCTACTACCTAACTCAACCCCCATTAACATATCCATCATCTTCAGATAAATTAGACTGATGTGCAGCAGCAACCGCCAGGCGATCGCATCTTTCATTCTCTGCTATTCCTGCATGGGCTTTTACCCAGATAAACTCAACATCATGTAGTTTGCATAAATCTAGCAAAATTTGCCATAGATCAGGGTTTTTAGCCATTTCTTTAGCATTTCTGCGCCAACCGTTAGCTTGCCATTTTTTTGCCCAACCTTTGCCCATAGCATCTACCAAATACTTAGAATCACTATGTATTTTTACTTGCGACTTATCGGCTAAAGATTGTAATGCAGCGATCGCAGCCATCATTTCCATGCGATTATTAGTAGTACGTTTATACCCCTTTGCTAATTCCTCACGGCGATCGCCATTAATAATTACAGCCCCATATCCCCCTGCACCTGGGTTACCAGTACAAGCCCCATCGGTATAGATAATCACTGAGTTAGATATATCAGATGGTGATTGAGTTTTTTTAGTTAAAACTGGTTTAGAAACCCTAACTTGAGGTTGTAAAGCTTGAATATAACCTAATACATCGGGTAATAAAGATGTTGGTAAAGTTTCTATTTCAGTAAGAATTTGACTTTTATAATCCATTTCTTTACAGTGATCAATGATCTTTAAGTAAATAATAGTAACAAGTAATTATTTGATCATTAAAAACCAATTATTACCAACAAGATTATTGTAAGTTTTATTTAAATCAGCATTTATAAAACCTTATGAGTATGGGAATGTTGCTTAACATTATCCTCATTACTAACTATCCGAGAATTATTTAAAACGCGCTTTTTCTCCAGAGAATAATTAAAATCCTGCTTAATTGTACCTAAAGGAATATGAACTTGAGCTTCGGGGCGACTTTTATAAGTACGAGTTGCTGCTGCTACCCTTTCAGTAAAGCGATCGCACAATTGAATTGATTGGGGTGCAGAAAATTCCGAGGGTACTTGTACGGTATCTGTAGCAAAAATTTCTCCCAAGGTTTTAGCACAAGCCATTTGATAACTCGTGGGAATACCTTTTAACAGGGCTTCTAAAGCAGCAGAGGGAATAGGTTCTAAAATCTGTACCTGTTCTATTTCGCCGTCTACACGTAAAAAGCAAGTTGCCAAACCCAAAACACAATAATCTTGTGGGGATAAATCCGTTGCTTGAGTATACACATCTGTACTATTCATAATTATTAAACACCAATTTTAAAACGGTTGAGTATGAAATATCAGAATATCAACAATCTGATCTTAAGAGAATGTAGTTTAAAACATACCAATGATCACTATTTTTATGGCTAATTGTGAAGAAAACAAATAATTTGTATCAAATCTCATCATCAAACTAAATACTCATCTCAGTAATTTTTAGGAAGACATTTAGCCATTTTTTAGTCATTATGCTGTGTATGAAGAATTGAGAACTTGATTTTGCTAATTGACAAAATCATGAGACAGTTCCTTTGACAACTTATATCTTAAATCAGCCGTTTAAAAGAGATAGTAAAGTATCTCAGGCAAAAGTGCAATTGAGGTTATAAAGAGCAACTCTAATCAACCGAAATTACCATATTTAACCAACAGCATTGTCTTTATCTATGTTGAATAGCCAGCAATCAACATCTCCTACTCCTTGTTCTTCACCGATATTACAATCAACAATGTCACAAGAGCAATTACGACATCATATCAAAGAAAAAGCATCTCAGGGAGAATATACCGTAGCAATTACGCTGCTTGATCAATTAATTGCTTTATATCCCGATAATGCTGCTGATTATAATAATCGTGGGTTAATGTATTATCGCAACAATCAAATTATTGAAGCCCTGTGTGACTTATCCCAAGCATTAGAAATTAATCCTATGTTAGATAGTGCCTATAATAATCGAGCCAATTGTCATGCAGCCCAGGGAGAATTCAATGAAGCGATCGCCGATTATGATTTAGCTTTAGATATAAATCCCACTAATATTCGTGCTTGGATTAATCAAGGTATTGCTTTTCGCGAATTAGGTATGTATGAGCTAGCGATCGAAAATTTTGATATTACCCTAATTATCGGTGATTCTCTGTATGAAAGAATATATGCAGAAAGAGGTAGAACTTACCATTTACAGGGAGATTGGAATTGCGCCGTTACAGATTATCAAAAAGCTTTAGAAATTTTAGCAAACTATCCCAATTTAGCTAATTATCGACAAAAGGTAATAAATTGGTTAAATCGATTGCTTGAGCCTGTATTTAATCATAACATTTAGCATTTTAACATACCCTGCTGTTACAATTATATTAATTATCAACATCCTCATCCTTTAGCCAGTAAATTCGACTTTGATTAGAATTTGTTAGGGTACTGTATTGCTTAATCAGATTTTGAGTTTGTTCAGGATCAAAATTGCGGTTAAGTTCATCCCTGAGTTTACTAACTCTAGCATCAGTTTCTTGCACTTGAATTTCCAACTCTTTTAATTTAGACTGCTGAGAAAGATGGTAAGGCAAAAGTCTAAATATAGAAGCGATCGCGCCTAATGCAATTATCCAACTCAAAATTAACTTAAAACTAATTTCCCTAGCTATAGCTTGATGTAACTTTTGGCTGTGACGAGGTTGACGACGAACTTTATCTGGTTGCTTATTGCCATTCATACTCAACAATCATTATAGCTAGTCAGAGGTAGGGGATTCTAGATTAACAACTTTCAAGATTAATTGCCAATCTAAAATCCCCAGATAACCTAAAGCTTAATTTGCTTACTTATATAACTCTGTAGATAGACGAATTGCCATAATTCCAGGCACTAATGCAACAACCAGAGCGATAAATATTTGAGTATCAGTAATTGGCATAGTTTTTTACTCCTTTGCGTTTAATTAAAAAGATATTCCATCCTTAATTTGCGCCATAATCGCCCCCTAAAGAAACACCTTGTAACAAGATGCAACATAATTAAGAAAGAAACTTAAGTCTAAAGTGTACGAAACTAAGGCAAAATGACAACATAAAGCCATTTTAAATTTTCGTGCGCGAAATTAAGACGGAGCAAGACCATTTAACAACTTTAATTACAAAAATATATATTAATATTTAATGCTGGAAAACATAGTCAACTATTTTACCAACGCTGGAATTGAAATCTATTTCTTACTTTTAATTTTGGTAGTCTTAGAAGCAGTATTATCTGCCGACAATGCCATTGCCCTAGCAGCGATCGCCAAAAGTATTAAAGATCCCAAATTACAACGTCAAGCCCTCGATATTGGTTTAGTTGGGGCATACGTACTCAGAATCATTTTAATTTTGGCAGCCACCTGGGTAGTAAAATACTGGCAGTTTGAATTATTGGGTGCAATCTATTTATTGTGGTTAGTATTTAATTATTTTTTCAATAATAAAGAAGAAGCGGATGATGATCACCCGAAACATACCCTAGGGTTTAAATCCTTGTGGCAGGTAATACCGATCATTGCCATTACCGACTTAGCTTTTTCGCTCGACAGTGTAACTTCTGCGATCGCCATTACCGAAGATACATGGTTAATTATCGCAGGCGGAACAATCGGTATAGTTATTTTACGTTTCCTTGCAGGGTTATTTATCCGTTGGCTACAAGAATATACTTACCTAGAAGATGCAGGATTTATTACTGTTGGTTTTATTGGGTTGCGTCTGTTGCTTAAAGTGTGGCTACCAGATGCCTTAATTCCAGAATGGGTAACAATTGCCGTGGTTGCCATTTTCTTTACTTGGGGCTTTTCCAAACGAGAAGA
Source organism: Chondrocystis sp. NIES-4102 (assembly GCA_002368355.1). NCBI lineage: Bacteria > Bacillati > Cyanobacteriota > Cyanophyceae > Chroococcales > Chroococcaceae > Chondrocystis > Chondrocystis sp. NIES-4102. Next base: position 3,439,252 of record AP018281.1, read on the forward strand.
AGCCGAGGATAAATAATAAATCTCCCCACAAGAATTCAGTAAATAGCCAATCAATTTACAATAAATAAAATATCATTCCTATAGCCTGACAAAAAATAAAAAGCGATCGCTATGACCACTGTTGATACTCAAGCTCAAGTTACCCCTGGTATGGATATAGCTAAACGAGGTTTACCCGTAACCATTATTACTGGTTTCCTCGGTAGTGGAAAAACTACCCTCCTCAATCATATTCTCACCAATCAAGAAGGAATAAAAACCGCCGTTTTAGTTAACGAGTTTGGAGAAATTGGCATTGATAATGAGTTGATTGTCTCCACCGATGAAAGCATGGTTGAGTTAAACAATGGCTGTATCTGCTGCACCATTAACGAAGATTTAGTTAATGCCGTTTATAAAATTCTCGAACGTCAGGAGAAAATCGACTATCTAGTAGTAGAGACAACTGGATTAGCTGATCCTCTACCTGTGGCTTTAACTTTTTTGGGTACAGAATTACGGGATATGACTCGTCTCGACTCGATTATCACCACCGTAGACTGTTCTAACTTTAGTCTTGATCTATTTAATAGCGAAGCAGCCTACAGTCAGATTCAATATGGTGATGTGATCATTCTCAATAAAATCGACTTGGTGGATGAAGCAGATGTCGATCTCATAGAAGTTAAAATTAAAGATATCAAAAAAGATGCTCGTATTTTACGTACCCAGAAATCTCAAGTATCTATTCCTTTGATTTTAAGTGTTGGTTTGTTTGAGTCTGATAAATACTTTGATCAAACTAAAGATGAGCATCACGATCATGACCATGAACATCATCATCACGACCACGATCATGATCACGATCACGAACATCATCACCACGACCATTCCCATCACCTAGAAAACGACGGCTTTACTTCCATCTCCTTCCAATTTGACAAACCCTTAGCAATTCGTAAATTTCAGTACTTTTTAGATAATCAATTACCTGAAAACGTTTTTCGTGCTAAAGGCATTCTTTGGTTTGATGAAAGTCCCAAACGTCATGTTTTTCATCTGAGTGGAAAGAGATTTACCCTAGAAGATGAAGAATGGCGAGGAGAAAAGAAAACCCAATTAGTTTTAATTGGTCAAAATCTAGATAAAGAAACCCTGAGTGAGCAAATTAATAATTGTGTTTGCTTGCCTAAAGACAATCGTGGCAAAGGTTTTAGTAAATAGTTATTGAAGGATGCGTGTTATTATCCAGCGAGTTCAATCATCTTCAGTTATCGTTGATGGCAATGAAATAGCAAAAATTGGTCGTGGTTTAAACTTACTTGTAGGTATTTCTGCTACAGATACAGAAGTAGAACTTGACTGGATGGCTCGCAAATGTCTAGAGTTACGTCTATTTCCAGATCAAACTACAGATGCAGCCTGGAGTAAATCAATTTTAGATATTGGGGGAGAAATTTTAGTAGTCAGTCAGTTCACTCTGTATGGTGACTGTCGTAAGGGTCGTCGTCCTTCTTTTACTCAGTCTGCTGCACCAAATGCTGCTAAACCTCTTTACGATAATTTCGTTATCAAATTAAAAAACAGTGGTTTAACCGTGCTAACAGGTGAATTTGGAGCAATGATGCAGGTTAATCTTATTAATGACGGCCCAGTTACTTTAACTTTATCCAAAGATAGCAATCAATAACCACTAGCAAAATAAATATGGCGAATAAACCTAAATCCCAAGCTCAAAATATTGCTTATCAAGAATTTGGCAGCGTTGACAATTCCCAAGCCTTAGCCAAAGGAGTACCAGATCTCCCACCCCAACAGCAAAATATCAGAATACAAGCCACACGCGCAGGGCGTAAGGGTAAAACAGTAACCGTATTATCAGGGTTTGCCCATAACCCCGAAACTCTAGCTAAATTATTAAAACAATTAAAAAATCAATGTGGGACTGGTGGGACGCTCAAAGATAATACCCTTGAAATTCAAGGTGATCATAAACAAAAGTTGTGTGAAATTATGCTGAAATTGGGTTATAAAGCTAAAATAAGTGGCGGTTAGATTAAGATAAGAGCTTTTATACCCTTGCTAAAACGCTAGATGATCAATATCTCTAGTTCGAGTTATACTAGGAAATTGTGTGTTGATTATTAATAGCAATAAATTTATATGGCAAAGAAAAGTATGATTGAGCGTGAGAAAAAGCGCGCTCATTTAGTAGAAAAATATGCTGAGAAAAGAGCAGAATTAAAAGAACGTTTTCGCAAAGCAACATCAGCAGCAGAAAAACTAGATTTACACCGTCAAATTCAGAGATTACCTAGAGATAGCTCTGCTACTCGTAAACGCAATCGTTGTATGGTAACAGGTAGACCTAGAGGCTATTATCGTGATTTTGGTTTATCTCGTAACGTTCTAAGAGAATGGGCGCACGAAGGCTTGTTACCTGGGGTAGTTAAATCCAGTTGGTAAATTAAGGAATAAGGGATAAAGACAAGATTAGTTTATCCCTAAACCTTAAATTACTATGGGCAAGTTTAGATCTTGACATAGTTGATATGAATTATTTAAATGTTGGCTACAAATAGAACGGTTTGTAGGTAGTAAGTAATCCCACAAGGGGACAATGTAGGTAATAGATTTTTTCCCCCTCCTGATTTGCGGTTACGTAGCTGTCGTAGACATAGCTTATCCTTATTTGACTCCTGACTCCTTATAAATTCGTAGCATTCTTTTTTGTATTTCATATGAGTTTTGGTAAAATCAATTCTAAGTCCCAATCAGCAGCAATTTTAGCCAATTTTAGACTATCTTTAAGATCTTCAATATAGGGTAGAGTACCAAGGATAGGTACTTGGGTTAAAGATTCAATCAAATCAACTGGTGCTAAGTCCTCAATGTTAGACTGGGCTTCAGGTCGAAAACAATTAAGAATAATTCCTTTAAGGTTAAGATTGAGACTGTGTGCCAAAGCCACATTAGCCACAGTTTGAGCGATCGCTCCTAATTTTACAGGTACAACCAAAATAGTAGGTATACGCCAGTCAGCAGCAATATTACCTACAATCAACTCGTTAGTAACAGGCGATCCCAAACCGCCCAAAGTTTCTAATAAGACAAAATCAGATTTCTGAGTCGCTAGAGAGAATTTTTGCCAAATATCACCCAAGTCAATTACTTTTCCTTCCTTAATAGCAGCCAAAGGTGGTGCAATAGGAGTAGATAATTGCAAAGGGACGGTAATTTCAATACCTTTAATATTAGCAAACAGATCCTCATATAACTCGCGATCGCCTGTGCCAGTTTGCATTAATTTAAAAATATTTAAAGATTGCCCCTGCAAGTCTTGATTTAACTGATAATGTTGCCAATAAGCAGCTAAAGCGATCGTAACATAAGTTTTCCCAACATCTGTATCTGTTCCTGCAATCAATAATGCTGTCATAAATTAGTTTAATATTCAATTCTTTTAACAATATCAAGATTAGCTAAAAAAAATTTTAGTAAAATTTACCATAGTAAGATGTACTGATGCTAAAAAGTACCCAAAAAAATATAATAGACGAAAGAAATTTAGTGTCTGAATGTACAAAAAACATTTATTAAGATTAAAAAAAACTGAATTTTTTTGAAATTTTTGCTTACAATTACTGTAAACGACACCCCTATCTAGGATTTTTGGCGATTTTAATCTCCAAACTATTGTGAATCATAATAGCCCTAGTAATGGTAAGATTGCCCTGAATTAAGTTAAATATATTTGCCGTGAGCCATAGTACTACCTTAATGCCTCAGTCGATGGAGCAAACTTCCTTCCTGTCAGACTCCAATCGTCTTAGATTATTTTCTGGTTCTGCTAATATTCCTCTTGCAAGGGAAGTAGCCCATTATTTAGGCATGGACTTGGGCCCCATGATTCGTAAGCGATTCGCTGATGGTGAACTGTATGTCCAAATTCAAGAATCTATTCGTGGAGCGGATGTTTACTTACTTCAACCCTGCTGTAATCCAGTCAACGACAACTTAATGGAGTTGATGATTATGATAGATGCTTGTCGTCGAGCCTCAGCACGCCAAATTACCCCTGTAATTCCCTATTATGGTTATGCTAGAGCAGATCGTAAGACAGCAGGACGTGAATCAATTACTGCCAAATTAGTAGCTAATTTACTAACGGAGGCGGGAGCAAGTAGAGTTTTAGCTATGGACTTGCATTCAGCGCAGATTCAGGGCTATTTTGACATTCCTACAGACCATGTATATGGTTCTCCAGCGATTTTACAATATTTGGCAGCCAAAAATCTCAATGAATTAGTAGTAGTTTCTCCCGATGTTGGCGGTGTAGCAAGAGCCAGAGCCTTTGCCAAAAAACTCAATGATGCTCCTTTAGCAATTATTGATAAACGCCGTCAGTCTCATAATGTCGCTGAAGTTATGAATGTCATTGGTGATGTTAAGGGCAAAACCGCAGTGCTGGTAGATGACATGATTGATACAGCAGGTACGTTATCCGAAGGAGGCAAACTATTACGTAGAGAAGGAGCAACTGAGATTTACGCTTGTGCTACCCATGCAGTTTTTTCAGATCCTGCTGTTTCTCGTTTATCTAGCGGAATTTTTAAAGAAGTAATTGTGACCAATACTATTCCTATTGAAGAATCTAAACAGTTTCCGCAGCTTACAGTACTTTCTGTCGCAAGTTTACTCGGAGAAGCAATTTGGCGTATTCACGAAGCAAGCTCTGTAAGTAGTATGTTTCGTTAATTGAATTGAACTAAAATTGTCAAATACGCTCCTGTTAGTGATTAGGGAATTACAGGAGCATTTTAGTTATTCTTTTTGTTGGGATTGAGGATATACAGGTTGAGGATTTAGTGATCCAATTCGCTTAGGCGGCCAAAAACGAACTGTAGCTCTTCCAATTAGGTTTTCTCTGGGTACAAAACCCCAATAATGAGAATCATAACTGTTATTGCGATTATCGCCTAATACTAGATATTGTCCTTCGGGAACTTTAGTAGGAGGATATTGATAATTGGGTTGCTCTAAAATGTATTTTTCAGTCAGCTTTTGATTATTAATATATACTTGACCGTTTTTAACCTCTACAACATCCCCAGGTAGCCCTATTACCCTTTTAATAAAAGCTTCTTTATAATTTTGTGCTTTTAAGGCATCTGTGGGGGAAAACACAACTACATCTCCTCTCTCTGGTTGCCGAAAACGATAACTTACTTTTTCCACTATTAAGCGATCATCGATAACTAGGGTAGGAAGCATAGATTCTGAAGGAATAAAACGAGCTTCTGCAACACAGGCGCGAATACCGATAGCTAAAATACCAGCAGAAACGAAAGTTTTTAATAATTCAATTACGGGATTTTCTTCTTTTCTGGTCATAAGCACTTACCCTTTAGAGCAAGAGATTAATTAGTTATTGCCAAATAATAGCTTTTTTAAATTATATTTTTTTTATTAGTGACACGACTACAGGATTTCACATCCCGTAGCTTCCGTCACGCCGTACCACGTATAATATAGGCACGGGTGAAGTTACCAAATTATCAATAGATAGCTGTAATTTAAATTACCTACCAAACTGTGTATTTTTAGGCTAAATTTTTCCAATTATAGACCAATGGTCACGTGCCGTCTTCGTCGCCCGTGGGCGCGGAGTACCCAAAGGGCATTTCTATAATCTCTGACTAAGTATATTTTCTTATCTTATATTTTGAGCATATACTTGTAATTAAAATAAAAGATGTCTTACCCGATATTTCCCAGAATAATTATTTAATTGCCTTAAGATAATTTGCCAATCTTTAATATATTAAGCTTACTACTAATAATGAGTATCATTCGCTCTCTCGAATCATTTTCACTGCCAGAATTATTTAAATTAATCGAAAAAAACTCTAAATCAGGGCGTTTAATTATAGAAACACCAATTTCTAATAGAAATGCAAAAAGAGAGGGAATTTATTATCTTTGGTTTCAAGAAGGTAATTTTATTGCTATTAGCGATTGTCTCAATCAAACAGGATTAATTAATTTAATTGCAAGTAGAGGCTGGTTAAGCCCACTCATTATCGCCAAACTTAGAACTTTGTGTCCTGCAAGCGTTCCTTTGGGAACTTATCTAAGTAAGATGAAATTATTAAATAAGCAAAATATTAGTTTACTATTTCAATTACAATTACATCAAGTTTATCGCTTATTTCAATTAACAGGTGGTCGGTTTAGATTTGATGATTTCTCGAATATACAAACACGAATTTTAACAATTCCCTGGCTAGAAATGACAGGACATCAAATGAAAACTACCGAAGTAACCATGTATGCCTTAAGACTAATGGTAACTTCCCAACATATAACACAACAACTTCCAGAATCAAATTTAGCTCTAAAACGGATAGTAGATTATCCTCATCTTAAACTTACAGCATTAGAGCATCGCTTATGGGACTTGGCGGATGGTCAAATGTCTTTAATAGAAATAGCAAAAACCACCCAAGAGCCTTTATTGGAGATTCAAATTACGGCTTTTCGTTTAATAGCAGTGGGTTTAGTAAGTGAAATATTTCAATCTAGCTATGATTGGAAAAGATTGAATTCAGAAGAAACTAGAAAAGAAATACCAGCTTATAATCATGGTGAACAGTTACCAAAGATTTATGAGGATCAGCGATCGCTATTGCAGACTTTGGGCGCAATGTTTAAAAACTTTTTGGTAGAATAATCCCTTCGGGTATAGTTGACCCGCGCTAAGTAAAACATGGCGTTATCATATATTTACCCAAACGTTAGATTAATCTAGATAAGACAGCTACAATTATTAGGTTATAGTTAGAATTTATTGAATTATGGAACAGGAACATAACAACCCTGCGTTATTACAAGAGCCTCGTTATGAACCGGCGATCGTTATTCCACTTAAGCAAGAAGCTTCTTTGATTGATTGGCTTAAAGCTAATAATCGTTTAATTGCACGTGAAGCTATGGAAACAGATAAAGTTAAAGCGGAAGATGATTTAGATGTATTAATGGATACTGACGATGATGATGATGATGACGATTTCATCGATGATGTTGATGACGATTAATTAGTCCGTTAAACTTAGTTTTGTTGAACAGCTAAAATTAATCTGGTTTTGTTCAACAATTATCTTAAACACTCTACTTAATGCAATTGTGAAGGCAAGATCAATTTCTACAGCCAAACCAATTAACCCCAAGGGTAAAACTTTAGCAATTTCCCTCATTTGTACCTTAATTATTGGAGCGATCGCTCTGGAATATACCAATTATTCCTATAATAGACAGTGGGGTTTATTGTTATTTCCTTTACTCAGTTGTGGAATTGTAAGTGCTTTGGCGGGGCAATGGATAGTCCCACTGCTTAATCGCTTAAAAACAGGACAAATTATTCAAGAAGATGGGCCACAAACTCATTTAGTCAAAGCTGGAACTCCCACTATGGGGGGTATTTTTTTTGTTCCAGTAGCAGTTGTTATATCGCTAATTTTAGTAGGTTTTAAGCTAGTCCCACTAAATATATCCTCCTTGTTTATTCCTGTATGCTTATTAACTTTAGGTTACTGTTTGATTGGTTGGATTGACGACTGGCAAGTGTTACGTCAAAAGTCAAATAAAGGTATTTCTCCCAGAATGAAATTAGGTTTACAAATTCTGTTGGGAACAATATTTACTGTCTGGCTAATGTGGCATGAATCTATCTTGGTAACTCAAGTTAATTTACCAGGAGGGATAGAATTATCCTTGGGATGGTTGTTTTTACCTTTGGGGGTATTTGTATTAGCTGCTCAAAGTAATGCAACAAATTTTACCGATGGAGTTGATGGATTAGCAGCAGGGACTGGAGCGATCGCTTTTTTAGGGTTAGGAGCAATTATCAGTTTTACTCATCCAGATTTAGCTGTTATTTGTGCTTGTTTGAGTGGGGGTTGTTTGGGTTTTCTAGTTCATAACCATAATCCAGCTAGGGTATTTATGGGAGATACTGGATCTCTGGCTATAGGGGGAGCATTAGGAGCAATTGGACTCAGTAGTGGTTGCCTCTGGGAATTATTTATAATTAGTGGCATTTTCTTTATTGAATCCTTATCGGTAATTGCCCAAATAACCTATTACAAAGCAACTAAAGATTCCGAAGGCAAGGGTAAGCGTTTATTTAAGATGGCACCTATTCATCATCATCTCGAACTTAGTGGCTGGACTGAGACTCAGGTAGTCGGTAGCTTTTATTTAATCAATATTTTGTTACTAACGATCGCCTGGATATATTCCTCAATTGGATGATATTTATGCTCTCATTAATGATCAATACAAGTCGTTTTACAACTGTTGCTCATCCGATCTATCCTTAGTTTGAGCGATTAAGCAATTGCACGGAGATATAATTTATGAATGATCGACCTATTATCCTCGGTATAGTTGGTGATAGTGCAGCAGGGAAAACAACTTTAACCAAAGGAGTTGCTCAAGTACTGGGAGCAGATAATGTTACGGTAATTTGTACAGATGATTACCATCGTTATGACCGAGTTCAAAGAGCCGAGATGGGTATTTCTGCTCTTCATCCAGACTGTAATTATCTCAATATAATTGAACAGCATTTGGCTCTATTACGAGAAGGACAAGCAATTCTCAAGCCAATTTATAATCATAGTACAGGTAGTTTTGATCCCCCAGAATATATTGAACCTCGCAAATATGTAATTATTGAGGGTTTATTGGGATATTCCACTCGTAAAATGCGAGATAGTTATGATGTTAAAACTTATCTAGCTCCTCCAGAAGATTTACGTGCTACCTGGAAAATTAAACGCGACACTCGCAAACGTGGTTACAATGAGGAACAAGTTTTAGAGCAACTACGCCAAAGAGAGCCAGATTCTGAGGCATATATTCGCCCTCAGCGTAAGTGGGCAGATATGGTTGTAACTTTTTATCCTCCTGAAGATCCACAGGAGAATGGCGACAATCTTCTATTAAATGCCAATTTAATTTTACGTCCCACTATTCCCCATCCTGAACTTAGTACCATTTTAAGTGACGAGGGTAATGATTTGGGTGGAGCAATTCGTTTAGGTTTAAGTCGTGATATGGGTAAACCTGTAGATATTTTAGAAATAGACGGTCATGCTACGGTAGAGCAGGTTAGACAGTTAGAAAGAATGATGTGTCAGGAAGTTCCTTATCTAGGTCAATTTTGCAGTCTAGAAGGCAATCAGGAATTAGGTAAATTAATAGGAACAACAGGAGAAACTCTTCAGAGTTATCCCCTCGCCTTAACTCAGTTACTAATCACTTATCATATGCTTAAGGCAGCACGTTTATAAGCAGAGATTAAATATTATTTGTCAAACTTTAATATTTGTCCAGCCAACAGTTTTACTGCCAATACGGAAAATAATCGAATTAGCCAAACCAAGTTTAGCGATCGCTGCTGATAGTATATTTGTTTGGTCTTTATCTAAATTTACTATATGAGGACAATTAGCAAAATCTATACACAGGGCTGTAGAAGATCCCCACGCCTCGCGCTTAATATTAAGATCGGCAGGCAAAAAAGCAGTTAAAGAGCGCAATTTAGCCAGAGCTACTTGCTCAAAATTGGCACTTGTACAATTAAGCGGTGATTCCATATTTCCGACTCCTAATTGATCGGCAAAGAAAAATTTCCAATTGAGCAAACATAAAGAACAAAATAACTTGTCTTTAGAATACTGAAGCTTCAGTCACTTTAATAGAGTAGCATTTACTATTTTTGAAATGTTGGCTTCTAGCTTTTATTTAAGAAAATTTTCCAGTTTTTTAATTAGGAGTAAGTTTATCTACCTATATAGTCAAGCTTAAGTAGCTAAATTTTGTACGGGTATAGTTTTACTTTCTTACTTGTGATTATTTTAGATATTACTTAAAACATATAAGCATGGTTAACTTCGATTCCAAATAGTTACACCACCTGGTTTATCAATCAAGGTGATACCTTGGGCTTGCAACTGATCTCGCAGGCGATCGCTTTCGGCATAATCTTTGTTATTCCTCGCTAACTGTCGCTGTTGGATCAATGTCTCAATTTCCTGATCACTCAAACCTTCACAAGCATCGTTGGTTATTTCAGGTTGCACCTGGAAACCTAATATATCAGCTAGGGTAATTAAAGTTTGCCACTGTTGTTCTAACTCTTGGCTGCTAATGGTAGTCTTACCCTGATGAACTAAAAGATTACCTTCCTTAGTCAAACTTTTAGCAATTTCAAATAAGATAGCTAAACCGCCAGCAAAATTAAAATCTTCATCTACAGCTTCTTTAAATCTATCGATCAATTGATTATGATGCGTGGTTGGAGAACTTTGGTTAAATTGCAATTGCTCACCGTGCTGATAACCAAATAATAAGCCCTCCTTGAGGGTTGACCAGCTATTAGTGGCAGTAGTTAAAGCTTCATCGGTAAAGTCTAAGGGTTTACGATACTGAGTTTGCAAAATAAATAGTCGCACTGCCATCGGGTCAAATAAGTCAAGCAATTGACGAATGGTAATAAAATTCCCCAAAGACTTAGACATCTTCTTACCTTCTACAATAATCATGCCGTTATGTAGCCAATAATTAGCCAGGGGTTTACCTGTAACTGCTTCAGACTGCGCTATTTCGTTTTCATGATGAGGAAATATCAAATCTCCTCCACCCACATGAATATCAATAGTTTCCCCTAGTTTTTCCCTCACCATTGCCGAACATTCTATATGCCAGCCAGGACGACCATTACCCCAAGGTGATTCCCAGGCTGGTTCACCTTCTTTAGCAGCTTTCCAAAGGGCAAAATCGAAAGGATATTGCTTTTTACTGGCTTCTGGATCTTCAATACCTACCCTGCCACTAGCACCCGCCTGAAGATCTGAAAGTTTTCTACCAGATAATTTACCGTATGGGGCAAATTTTTGGACGCAATAATAAACATCTCCCTGGGCAGCGTAAGCAAAGCCCTTTTGTTCTAATTCATAAACTAAACGTTTAATACCATCTAAAGTATGGGTGGCACGGGGATAAGCATCTGCTTTTTTAATACCCAAAAGTTCCATATCTTCAAAGTAGGCTGCAATAAACTTTTCTGCCACAGCCTCCATAGATGTTCCTTCTACCTTGGCGCGGTTGAGAATTTTATCGTCAATATCTGTGAAGTTTTGAATATAGTAAACTTCAAATCCAGACCACTGTAAATAACGCCGTACTATATCCCAAATTAAGCAAGTTCTCGCATGACCTAGATGACAGTAATCATAAACTGTAATCCCACAGCAATACATTTTTACTTTATTGTCTTCGATAGTTTGAAAGATTTCTGTGCGACGAGTCAGGGTATTGTAGACAGTTAAAGTCATGACGATTACTTAAATGGAAATATGATTGCAGATACGCAAATATCAATGTAGGGAATCAGAGCGATCGAGTCAACACCCGATTTGATCACTCTAATGATTAAAGTTATACAGCTAGTGCTTTTTAAACTTCAACAAAACTTGTGTTAAACTAAGCCAGACTGTCACCAGTCCGACTCGTCTTCAAAACCGTACGTGATAGTTTCCCATCATACGGCTTCTCTCCTTTCTGGCTCTTTTTGAGTACCCCCTTTTCCGATTTTGCTTTCATAATGTTCGCTAAATCGTACTTAGTTTTAACGTCGTGACAATGATGATGTAAGAGTTGGAGATTATCTTTGATATTTCCACCTAATGCTTTAGGTTTAATATGATCGATTTCAATAATGTCCTCTTCTTGGAAGGTTAATTTACACCAATTACATTTACCATTCTGTTGTATTAACAATCTGGCTACTGAGCTTTTTAGTTCAGGGTGTGATCCCTTTCTTTTTGCCCAATATAATGTATCTCCGTTATAGGGAGAGGCTTCTCCTTTGACTTTGACATGGCGTTTAATAGCTGTTGCGGAGTGTTTGATTAGGGTTGTCCCTTCTTTTTCACCGAACACCCAATTATCTCCACCTATTGTTTTCCAGTATTTATTTACTATCCATGTTTTGTTTTTGTTAGGATGTCTCCTGACTCCCCATCTTAGTAACCTTTGGAATATTAGATGATCCAACTTTGAGTATATTTTTTTACTACAAGTTGTCTTGAAATAGTTACTCCATCCTCTAATAATTGGTTTTAATTTTGTGATGAGTGCAGTTTGGGGTGCTGAATTATGCGTTTTGATAACTTCTGCTATATCTTTATAATGATTTTTTATGCTTTCGTTACTTGGCTTAATTAGCGTTTTGAATCCTAACTTGTTACCCTTGGTATCTTTACCTGATTGGTTTTTACCTACTGAATATTGTCTGATATTAAATCCAAGAAAGTTGAGTCCTGGTTTGTTACCGTTGTATTCTTTTAAGGTATTTACTATTCTGGTTTTATTAGGGTGAATTTCAAGGTCATATTCTATTAACCATTCAGTTATTATTGCCTGGCATTGTTTTATTACTTCAAGATTCTCATGAATTATCACAAAATCATCTGCAAATCTGATTAGGGATATAGATTTAACATTATCTATCTTAGACCCTTTCCAGGTTAGAGCAAATTCGTTTATGTGTTTTTCCATTCCATGTAAGGCTATATTTGATAATAAGGGGCTTATGACTCCGCCCTGGGGAGTTCCTTGTTGGTTGGAAGTTGTTTCATGGTTTTTGAAGTCACATATATCTGCCTTTAGCCATGCTCTAACTTGTCTTCTCATTGATGGGAAGGTGTTGAGCTTGTTTAATAGTTTTTGATGGTTAATTCTATCGAAGCATTTAGTTATATCTGCATCAAGTATAAATTTGGGTTTATATCTGATTTGGTTAAATATGGCTTCAATAGCATCATGCGCTCCTCTTCCTGGTCGGAATCCGTAGCTATTAGGCTCAAATTTTGCCTCCCATTCGGGTTCTAGGGCAGATTTAGCAAGGGCTTGGGCTGCTCTATCGCGCATTACAGGTATTCCAAGGGGACGCTTTTCATCCTTGCCAGGTTTGGGTATCCAAACTCTACGAATAGGCTTGGCTTTATTTTCCAGTTTTAGATTTTGAGCGAGTTTTAACCTTTGTTGTGGGTTTAGAGATTTAACTCTATCCACTCCAGCAGTCTTTTTGCCCTGGTTGTCCTGTGTTACCTTTCTTACGGATAGTAGTTGGTTGGAATAGGATTTGATGAGGGTTTTTTGTAGCCTTCTACCTTTTTTTATGTCACCGTCTACGTAGGCTTTGTAAATACGTTTTTGCAGCTTAAATACCACCTTTTGTACTTTTCGCCAATTGATGTCATTCCATTCCACAGTATTTTTTAAATCTGTATTAGACATATTATCTGCTACTTACTCTTTTACATTCCAGAAAACAGTGAGGATGTGGGCGAAGGGCTTTTCTTTGAGATTTCCTCAAGAATTTATAAGCCCCGTATATCCATGTTCATTACAAACAGGCTTTAGCTTTTTCCTCAATCCTTCGCCCCTGCTAGCCTCCTTTCGGAGATATTATATCTTGGTTGACTACTCATTAAATTTGACCTTTTTTAATGAGAGCTAACAAGGGATTTCCTCGTTCCGAATAATCTGTTGATATGAATCCTTAGAGTGTGTCTGTACACCGATGACGGTAAGTGTTGTGCTACGAGCCAACACGTTTCGTAGTTACCATAGTCATTTTGCCTTTTTGGCTACAGCCTATTAGTTCTGTTTTGGCTGTTTCTTAATTACGATGTCTTTTGACTTTATCCTATCTACCGACTGCTACTAGTGTTGTTTTCCCATTTATTAACTAGGAAAAAGTTTTATGCAGCATTGCCTTTTTGGCTACAGCCTATCAGTACTGTTTTGGCTGTTTATAAATAACGATAGTTGTGGATACTTTGAGCGTACGCTCTACTCATAGATTTCTTGCTAGAAGATAACCAGTTCAGACTACCAGTTAGTGCTCCGTTTAACCCTGCTTTGCGGATTGAAGACCATTCTCTACCGCAAGGGTTATGCTTTTACCTCCAACACCGAAGGAATAGGGCTTGAATGTTTATGTTTTTATTAATATTTAACGTCCTTTACAGGTCATTCTCACCTATACAGATTATTCAGTTGTCATGGTTCTAAATTGGATGGTTAATACTGGTTAACCTTTATCCGAAACCAAGCTAGTTCCACGTATTTTGTAATACTTTTGAACTAAACGAGTCGCACTAATAATATTTATTCTTACTAAGAAGAAATTAACGTTACACTTAATTTAGTTGATCCCAAAGAGAAGTTTCTACCTACTTTTGGAAATTCCAAAAAAACTTATGTACTACAATACGATTCATGATGATTATTTGCCAACGGTTTTAGTAGTCCAAGAACATCAAGTTAAGCTAGCTTCAAATTCGCAAATTTTATCTACATTTAATCAAATTAATATTCCTGTAATTAATGCTATGACTGTTGTGGCTTGGGTGCAGCAACATCAACCTGATTTAATTATTTTTGATCTTGAATATTCTAGAATAATTAACTTAGGATTAGTTACAGCTTTAAGATTAGATTGGTTAACTCGCAAAATTCCTATTCTAGTGATTGGGTGTTTGGCTGATAGATTACAATTTGAGGCAAGTTTAGATTACGATGGTTATCTAAGAAAACCCTATTCAACGCGAGAATTAGAACAAGCTATATGTTCTTTAGTTTCCACTCCTGCCTGTAGGTCTTTGATCACACTTATCTAGAAGATTACCTCTACTGTTGCTTGCTTGAGTATAAATAAAGATATATCTAAATTATTAAAGTAAATTTTGATTTTGCCTGTCCCAGTCCTGTATCCTAAATTCAAATTGATCAATAGACAAGATGACTAAAGCAATAGCTTTTTTAGGACTAGGATTAATGGGCGGTGCAATGGCAGCAAATATAGCCCGTTGTGGATATCAAATAAAAGCATGGAATCGGACGAGCGATCGCCCTGGTGTAGGTGTAGCAGCCTCTGCTGGGGTGATTATTGCTGATTCTATTCAAATGGCAGTATCTGAGGCGGAGATTATATTTAGTTGTCTGGGAGATGTACCCGATGTAGAGGCAGTTTTATTAGGGGATACAGGAGTAATTAAATATGCCCAACCAGGTACTTTAATCGTAGATATGAGTACTATAGGTAGTAATGCAGCCAAAAAAATTGGGCAAAAACTACAACAACAGCAATTAAGATTTATGGATGCTCCTGTCTCTGGGGGGGATATTGGGGCAAAAAATGGCACATTAACTATTATGGTGGGGGGCAGCCAGAGCGACTTTAGCGAGGCTTATCCTGTATTAGAAGCTATGGGCAAAAATATTACTCTTTGTGGGGCAGTAGGTAGTGGGCAAGGAGTAAAAATGTGCAATCAAGTTCTAGCTTCTTTATATATGGTGGGGTTATGCGAAGCCATGCAGCTAGCTATACAACAAGGAATTGATCCTAATTTAATTGTAGAAGTTTGTGGGACAGGGGCAGCAGGTTCTTGGGCATTGTCCAATTTAGGTACAAAAATTATTGAGGGTGATTATGAGCCTGGGTTTGCCATTAAACACATTGTTAAGGATTTACGATTAGTTGCAGAAATAAGTCAAACTTCAGAGGATAATTTCCCTGGTATAGATCTTGCCACTCGTCTATTTAAACAGGTAGCTGCGATGGATCAGGGAGAGGGAAAAGAACAAGGTACTCAAGCAATGTTTAGAGCTTATCAGTGAACAATTATGAATGAAGCAACAATTAGTAATGAACAATATAAACAAAAAATGCAACGACGCAAGGAGGTACAAGAACAGCGTTTAGCCGAAAAAAGTGCCGAAAAAGGTTTAATTATTGTTAATACTGGTAACGGTAAAGGAAAAACTACGGCAGCCTTGGGGATGGTAATGCGATCGCTAGGTCATGGTTATCGGGTGGCGATTGTACAATTTATTAAAGGGGCGTGGGAGCCTGCGGAAAAAGCAGTCTTGGAAAAATGGCAGGATCAATTAAAATTTCACGCGATGGGAGAAGGATTTACCTGGGAAACTCAAGATCGTGAACGAGATATTGCCAAAGCAACAGCAGCTTGGGAGCAAAGTTTAACTTATCTACTCGATCCTGAATATAAGTTAGTTTTGCTAGATGAGATTAATATTGCCCTCAAGTTGGGATATTTAAATGTTGAAACCGTAATTGAAGGCTTAAAGCAGAAACCTCTAGATTCTCACGTCATCTTAACAGGTAGAGGCGCACCATCAGAATTAATTGCGATCGCCGATCTGGTAACAGAAATGTCTTTAATTAAACATCCTTTTCGCGAACAAGGAATTAAAGCTCAACCAGGAATTGAATATTAGATAGTTGAGATAAACTAGATTACTATCTTAAAGTGATTGATCACATTTATTATTTGACTGCGTTTTTAGGTGGAGTAGCCTATATAGATTAAACTTGATAAATTAGTTAAAAATTAAAAAATAGTTTACTAAAAGCGACAGGGGACATTTTATATGCTTAAGATTTCCTCTAGTTTGGTGTCCTGGTTTATTCAATCGAAAACTGCTGTAATTAATGAGTAGTAGCATCTCCAATAATGGAATTCAGATTTGGTTTCAACGTTCACTATCAGCTTTATTTCTAACAGGACAAATTGTTATTCACTTACTGGCGGGGAAAATTAATCGCCGTAATACCTTAGAACAAATGGTAATAGTTGGCCCAGATTCATTGATGATTGCTCTAATTACGGCCGTTTTTGTGGGAATGGTATTCACTATCCAAGTTGCGCGCGAGTTTCTCAATTTTGGTGCAGTTCAAGCTATAGGGGGGGTATTAGCTTTAGCTTTGAGTCGAGAATTAGCTCCTGTTTTAACTGCTGTTGTTTTAGCAGCGCGAGTTGGTTCGGCTTTTGCAGCAGAAATTGGGACTATGAAAGTAACTGAACAAATTGATGCTCTTTATGTTTTAAAAAGTGATCCGATAGATTATTTAGTAATTCCCCGTTTAATAGCCTGCTGTATAATGTTGCCCATGTTAACTATGATTTCTTTAGTCATGGGTTTAATTGGAGGAATTGCGGTTGCTAATGCTATTTATAATGTTTCTCATATAACTTTCCTCGAATCCATTCAAACTTTTCTACAAACATGGGATTTAGTAAGTGCTTTAATTAAAGCTGTGATTTTCGGTAGCATAATTGCCGTGATTGGCTGTAGTTGGGGGTTAACCACCACAGGTGGTGCAAAAGGAGTAGGGGAATCTACAACTACCGCCGTAGTTATGGCTTTGATTGCTATTTTTATTTCTAACTTTTTTTTATCCTGGATTATGTTTCAAGGTATAGGTCGTCAATTTCTTAATTAACTATAAAAGTCTGGTAAAAGCTATAATTTGGGTCGTTGTAAAATAAAGACTAGATGTTAATTACTAATGATTTAATTAAATGACTACTAATACAGAAGCCAAAAATTCCAACCCACTCGTCAAATTAGCACCAAATTATAGAATCCCAATAGTACTACTGATACTTGGTGCAGGTTCTTTATTGGTTTCGCTGTATTTAGCAGTCCCTATTGCTTTACTAGGTTTATTTTTAACAGTACAAACGGTTTTAATTAGATTAGAATTTACAGACCAAGCCCTTAATGTACTACGCTCTGATAAAATAATTCGCAGTTTTCCCTATAGTGAATGGTTAAATTGGGAAATTTTTTGGCAACCTGTTCCTATTTTGTTCTATTTCAAAGAAGTTAAGAGTATTCATTTTCTACCAATTATTTTTGATCCTAAGACCTTATTAGCTTGTCTCAATGAACATTGTCCTCGCCAAACTAGCAACTGAAGCTTTAAACATAGCTTTTTAAATGTATAAGGCAATAAATATTTACGAAGTGCAGCTGCGCCCCGTCCTTCACGGGCGGTGTACTGTTCACCTTTGTGGACTCACCCCTAACAACTTTTTATTTTATTAATTCTGGCGTTCTCATGAATTCTGAAAACCCATCGATACCCAAATCAGACAAGACAAATTTTGAAACAATTGAGTTTGTAGACAAACAATCAGAACAAATATCATCAGAATCTAATACGGATGCTTGGTTAGATGAAGAAATTGTTGATGTTACTTCTCAGATAATTACGCAGTCTACCCCCGAGCAAAAGGCGCAATTAGATTCAGATTTTAACGAGGTATCAGAAGTATCTCACCCTAATTCATTTGTACTTACTCAAGAAGAGGTATCAGAATTATCTCCCTCAACTCCATCAGCACCCAAACAGATAGATTCTCAAGTTGAAGATTTAATAACCCCAGCCAAGCCTACCCCCGAACCCGAATTTATTGTAGACCGTTGGTTAGATGAATCAACAACTGATGTAAACTCACCTATGGTCAATGTGGGTCAAGTTATCAATATTAAGAATGAAATTGTACAATTAGAAGAACAAAAAGCAGCTTTATATCAGGAATTAGAACAGCTTAAAACCCATAAAGAACAGTTTCTGGCACAACAGTTACAATTAGTACAAGAGAATTTAGAAAAACTTTTGCAAGAAGGAACTAAAGAGTTGCAAGAGCGTAAGATGAGTTTGCAAATTGAAATTGAAAAGCTAGAACGCCGTAAAGAAAGAATTAATCAGGAGATGCGGAGTAATTTTGCAGGTTCGTCTCAGGAGTTGGCGGTTAGAATACAGGGATTTAAAGATTATTTAGTTGGCAGTTTGCAAGATTTAGCTAGGGCTGCGGAGAAACTAGAATTAGCTCGAACTAGCGAAGTTGCTGCACCGAGAAATCGGGAACAAAGGCAAAGAAACAGCGAAAACTCAATTCGGGAGGAACGTAATAGAGAGATAAATCGAGCTAGAGATCCACGGGGTAGAGCAAGTAATGTTGCCACAAATTCCCAAACTCAGTTTAGCGAACCAACCTTTGCCGATCAAAGTCGACGTATTCGCCAGTTATTAGATCAATATCGTAATAATCCTGATTATTATGGCTCTCCTTGGCAGTTAAGACGCACCTTTGAAGCAGTTCATGCTAAAAAAGTACAAGATTGGTTTTTTGTCCAAGGTGGACGTGGTGCTGTAGATAGTATGGGGAGTCGTCTACAGAATATTTTAGTAGCTTCGGCGGTAATTTCTATTCTTTATAATTTATATGGCGATCGCTGTCGAGTTTTGGTTCTAACTGATACTCCTGAAAATTTAGGGGAATGGCGCAGAGGATTACAGGATTGTTTAGGTATCTCTCGTAATAATTTTGGTACTAATAGTGGTGTTGTGTTATTTGATGCTCCAGAAATATTAGTACAGCGAGCAGAACGTCTGTTGCAAGATAAATTGTTACCTATAATTATTGTTGATGAAACGGAAGAATTACTCAATCTATCGGTCTTAAAATTCCCTCTCTGGCTAGCTTTTGCCTCTAAAGGTAAATCATCCAGTTCTAATTATTTGTATTAAGAAAATATTAATGGGCTGATCTATTTTTTTTGGGTCAAAAAGCCGTTAAACTTGATGCTACATAATATGAATGTGGGGAAAAATTTATGCTGCTCAATTTTGCTATTAGTCTATTACTAGTTGTTGTTGCTTATCTATTGGGATCAATTCCTACTGGGTACGCAATAGGACGTTATTTTAAAGGAATTGATATTCGAGAACACGGTTCAGGTTCAACTGGAGCAACTAATATTTTAAGAACTGTTGGCAAATCAGCAGCATTGACTGTTTTAACTATCGATTTGCTAAAAGGGTCTTTGGCACTACTTTTAGTTAATTTGGTAGATTCCCTTGTTCCTGGGGGGTTGTTTTCTGCTAACTGGCATTCCTGGTTAATAATTGCTACGGCTTTAAGTGCGATTATTGGACATAGTAAATCCATTTGGCTCAATTTTACTGGTGGTAAGTCTGTAGCTACTACCTTGGGCGTATTATTAGTGATTAATCCCATAATTGCTTTAATTACATTGGCAACTTTTGGGTTAAGTTTAGCTATTTCTCGCATCGTTTCTTTGAGTTCAATCTGTGGAGCGATCGCCGTCAATATTTTGATGGTAGCTTTTAATCAACCTTTGCCCTATGAAATTTTTGCAGCTATTGCAGGCTTATATGTGATTTTACGTCACAAAAGTAATATTCAGCGTTTATTGGCTGGTATTGAACCAAAAATCGGTCAAGCTTTGTGATTAACTTTGCTAATTTAGTAATATCTCACAAAGAATTACGCTAATAATTTATAACCTTTTTAAATAAAAAGTTGATCTCAAACAAGATAAATAAACATTTACCTGATAAAAATTGGGCAACCCCTGTATTTAAAATTTAAACCGACACTAAGTTTAACAAATCCAGTAAGAGTCATAACCGCTTTTACTGGAATTTTTAATTTAGACCATTAAATACCAATTAAGATAAATAATTCTCCTTTGTTAACACAAAAACATTGCCTTCATTACCTCGACCAATGCGCATATCTTGATCTAAATAAGTAACATCCAACCAACCCTGCTGTTCTCCTCGGTCAATTTTAAAATCTACAGGCAGAAATTTCTTACCCGACTCAATTTGATCAATAAACTTACCTGGGGAATTATAACCCAATATACGCTGTAAGCCTATAATAGAGCGTTCAAAAACTACATTTACACGGCGTTCTGAAACAGGTTCAAAAGTCGCACAGACACTAACTAACCCTTCTAACATCGGTAAACCCATAATCTCAGCAATATTATATACTTTTGCCGATTCGACACGAATACACTGATAAATCTGTCCAAGCTTAAATAAAGGAACACGATCTAAACCGAGAATACCTTTGCTGGTTGTATATAACAAACGCCAATTACCATTGAGCAATTCCTTAGCTTCTAAAGGTTGTGGGGTAGGGTTAATATCTTCCAACTTTTGAATAGCAGCAAGAACTCGGACATTATCAATTTCATTAGCCAGCAAACCGCGATTTTTACCTGCGATCGCTTCTAATAATTGTGCTTTCTTACTCATAATATGTTTAGTTTAAATTAGTAATTTTAAACCTACTTCTATTAAACTATTTTAGAAGCTTGCTAAAGTAAAAAAAAAACGATCGCTTAATTTCTAGTCCGCGATCGCTTATTGGGAAAAATCATAGATAATCAAGACTTTAACTATGAACTTCCTTCTGGAGTTTCACCTATGGCTTTAGAAACCTCTACCCCTGATTGTTCTAAAATAACTACTGGAGTGGGGGAAGAATTTTTATCTATACTCTTAACTAATACTTGACCATTAGCTATACGCTCTCCTATATTGACATAACGACTAGTCTCGTCTGGTGCTTGAACAATCAATTGAGTGATTCCGTTGGCTTCATATAAACCAGAGACAATCACATTTTGCGCCAGTGTCGGTTCAAATACTTCTACTGGTGTAGGCTCTGAAATTGATTCTGAAGATTCTGGAAAACTAGGTACTTGTTCAACAGGGCGATCGCTCTTGCTTACCGCAGCGTTATTATTGGTAACAGTGTTGGTAACAGGTTTAGGATCAGTTGGCTTTACTTCGTCTTTTTGCTCAATTGTAATCTGTGGGGTTAAAGGAACGACAGAAAAAGGATCAGGTCTACCACGAACAACAGTTCTTACTCTAACATCAGGGTTAGTTGGAGGAATTAAAGTGGCAACTTTTTGTACGGGTTCTTTTTTCTTTTGGGTACTTGCATTAGATAATTGTCCTGTTTGGGTCGGATTAGTTTGATTTATTGGAGTATCTATTTTTACAGGAGTTGGTTTGACAGCAACTTGATCAAAATCTTTCTTGCGTTCAGCCAAAAACGAGCAACCTGTAGTTAAGGATGCTAACGCCCCAGTTAATATCAACAATACAATTTTATTCATAATAATTATTCAAGGATCGATCAATAAAGATTACCTCGTTAATACGTAACCGCACAATTCAAACTCCAACATAACAGTAGATTTTCAGATCAGCTAGTTAGATATAAGAAACTAGAGGTTTTCTTGTCCCATTGATTTTTTCAATAAATTTAAACCTTTTTTCATTTGACGGGAAACAGTTACTACACTAATACCTAATACTTGAGCGGTTTCCTTTTGGGTTAAATCATGTAGAAAAACAAACTCTAAAACATTTCTTGTACGATCTTCTAACTGATCTAAAGCTTGTTGTAGGCGCACTTTATCTTCATAAGCCAATTGAAAGCTACGATGTTTAGGATCGGCTACTAAATCACATAAACTAGTTTGATTTTCAAGCTCATTATTGACAGAAACATCTAAGCTTAAAGGTTTACGATTTTGATAAGCGAGTTTAATATCTTGCCATTCTTTTAAAGGTATTTCTAAATATTGGGCAATTTCATTATTAGTTGGTTGACGGTGATATTCTTCTCTAAAATTATGAACAAAAGCAATTGATTGTTGTCTTAACTCTAACCAACGTCTGGGAATTCTGAGGGTACAACTTTTATCCCTTAGATAATGTTGAATTTCGCCCCGAATATAAGGAATAGCAAAAGAACTAAAAGCATTACCTTTTTCAAGATCAAAACGTTCAATAGCTCTAATTAATCCAATTGACCCGACCTGTAGTAAGTCTTCATAGCTTTCATTACATTGGTGCATCCAGTGATAAGCTTCTTTTTTTACCAAGCCAAAGTTCAATTCCATTATCTGATTACGAACATCAGTTGTTTGCCTTTGTTGATATTGCTGAAATAGATTCAGACTGTCTATTTTAATATTTTTATTAGCGCAAGCTGTCATTAAACCAAATTCCTAGAATTACTGGATAAAGAGCAATAAATAATTTACAAACAAATAAATAGTTGAATTTAAATCAATTTGTTTCTGGGATATTTTCAGCTTATTCTTAACTCTCTATTGAAACAACAGCATTTCTACGAGCTTTGTTTTATCAAGTTTAATGTTCGACGCTAATTCTACTTAATAATTTATTAATATTGTGTATATTTACCGAAAACTAAGTATTTTTTCGCTAATTAAAAGAGGCTCAAATTGAATGGAAATATATCTAAATATTTTGTTTATTGTTAATCACTTAGAAAGTCAAATAAATATATTTAAGCCATTTTCAATAATTAAATTAAAGGCAAGAATTAAATTGAGATTGTGCCTCAGATACTACTGTAAACGATGTTAACTAATGAATTTAAGTAGTTGTTTTATATAAATAAATTGGTAATTTTCAGCACAAAAAATGGGGCTAAATGCCCCAAATTTATTATTTACTTCTTTACTAAAAAAATCATTGCTATATTAAGTAGCAAAACAATTAGGCATTAGATGATATGCGAGCGTAGAAAATACCACGAACTTTAACTTCTTCAGGTTCTTCTGCACCTAAGTCAGTAGCCGAAGGTTGCTCACTTTCAAACACACCAGCAATTTCTCCAGTGTCGCCATCAATTCTAGTGATATTAAGAGACATTTTACCTTTGCGGGAAACAAATTCTTTAACATTAGCCTTAGAAAATCTGCTATCATCTGCACGTCCAGGTAAGGCTACAGCATTATCATAACCACTAGCAAGACTACGCCCTTTAGGATCTAGAAAAACTTGTCCACGATAGGAAGGAACTTCAAATTCACCTTTAAAATCAGTAGAAGTATTAATTGAATCTGTACTAAATTTAGTAGAAGCAATTAATTTTTTCATAGTGAAGAGGAATGGAACTTCTTTACCACCTGGTAATAAAACAGTAGTTGGCTGAAAGTCAATGCCATCTATTTCAGTAAAAGTAAGAGTGCCATCGTCATTAGCATCGATTTTACCTTGAATCTGATCAAGACTGGAAGTATATCTAGTTAATAACTTGCCTTGAACAAATTGAGCTTTCTGACGTTTATTAACTCCTTCTTCTTTAACAAAATATTCTCTAGGCTCTAGACATAAATCTTTTATACTATAGCTCTGACCTGCTTTAACTGGAATACTACCACGACTACTATCAGGAATTTCTAAGCAAGTGTTGGCAATTCCAGTATTGACAATATCGTCGTAAGTCAATTCATTTCTACTAACATTAGTAGAACTACTACAGGCGGTTAGTACTCCTAAGCATAGTGCTAATAAACTAGCAATAATTGTACGGTATCTCATGGTCAACTTCATTTTCTCAATTTTAAATTTAACATCGAGCGCGAAAGATGTTGAAAATAGGCTCTTCTTATGAATTAAGCCATTTTTATAGATGCTATATACTCTACCAAATAAGGACGAACAATAATTAGATCACGCAAAAATATCATAGGTAAAAACTATCTAGTTGACTATTTTGCAGACAGGTAGGGATAAATCGGTTTAAGATCGGGGTAAATTTTGGATAAAGTAGACAAAGTTTATTTTTACTGTATTCGGCACATGACTCAAGAGCAAGATATTAATATTGATTCAACTAGGGTATTGGAAGACACAGCCAGAGATCTTTGTGCCTTGGCAGAGAAACATCGAAACGATAGCCTGTTTTTATTATCTTTATTACGGGAATTAGAAGAAATCCATCGTCAAATTAGAATAGATTTTTTTGAGGCAGCTTTACCTAAGACTCGTAATGATTTATATCTATTTGTCAGAAATATAGAAGAAAAAGGTGGTTGGCCGTATATTGAGCGAATGAGACTCAAAGATTTATTACAATATTTGGAATTGCAGAGAGAAACTAAATCGGAAGATACTATGTAATTTTTTGCAGGTTTCCAAAGCCAGGAGAAACAGTTAATCTAAAGTATGTTAATTGAAATTGTCTAATTCTTGGTTATATGACTTTTACTGTTAATCCCATCAAGTTTGGTACAGATGGTTGGCGCGGAGTGATCGCTGCTGACTTCACTTTTGAGCGAGTAGCTATGCTAGCTCCCTTAGCAGCTAAAGTTTTAGCAGATAATTATGGTGGGAATGGGGGTAATCAGACAGTGGTTGTAGGTTACGATCGCCGTTTTATGGCAGAGGATTTTGCCCTCGTTGCAGCCGAAGCTCTACAAGTGGCAGGATTTGACGTATTATTATCCGACGGTTATGCTCCTACTCCTGCTTTTAGTTGGGCAGCTAAAGCTTATAATGCTCTTGGGGCAATTGTGATGACAGCATCCCATAACCCTGCTGCTTATTTGGGTTTAAAGGTAAAAAGTGCGTTTGGTGGTTCTGTACCCCCAGAAATTACCGAGCAAATTGAAGCAATTATTGGTCAGACTTTGCCGATCGCTCCTCAACCTGGAAAAATTACTAAATTTGACCCTTGGGTAAGTTATTGTCAAGGATTACAACAGAAAGTTAATATCACCGAGATTAAAGAGGCGATCGCTTCTGGTAAAGTTAAAGTTTATGTCGATGTGATGCACGGTGCAGCAGCAACAGGGTTAGAACGTCTTTTGGGTTGTCCTGTGGCAGAAATTAATAGCGATCGCGATCCTCTTTTTGGTGGTGGCGCACCCGAACCTTTACCGAAATATCTACCTGATTTTTTTCGCGCGATTAAAGAAGGTGCAAAGCAATATCCTGATAGTCTCCGCGTTGGTTTAGTATTTGATGGCGATAGCGATCGCATTGCTGGGGCTGATGGTGAAGGTAATTTTTTAAGTTCTCAAGTCTTAATCCCAATTTTGATGGAACATTTGATCGAAAGAAAGGGTTTTGAGGGGGAAATTGTGAAAACTGTTAGTGGATCTGATTTGATACCCCGTTTGGCTGCATCCTATGGACGTTCTGTTTATGAAACTCCTATCGGATATAAGTATATTGGAGACAGAATGTTACAAGCCCAAGTGATGATCGGTGGCGAGGAATCTGGAGGTATTGGTTATGGTACACATATACCAGAACGCGATGCTTTACTCTCGGCTTTATATATTTTAGAGGCGGTTGTGGAATCGGGAGAAGATTTAGGATCAATATATGCCCGACTACAGAAAAAAACTGATTTTACGGCAGTGTATGATCGTATTGATTTGCCATTAGCAAGTATGGATGTGCGATCTAAGTTATTGGATCGATTGCAAACTCAAACCCCCCAAACAGTTGCAGGTATGAAGGTGATCGACTGTCTGGATGTAGATGGGTATAAATTTAGAATGGATGAAAATACTTGGCTATTGATTCGTTTTAGTGGCACAGAGCCTGTATTACGTCTTTATTGTCAAGCTCAGAATATGACGGTAGTACGCCAGGTTTTAGAATGGGCAAGGGATTGGGCTAATTCTTAATTGGTAAGCAGTTATTTAAGTAGCAAGTTTGTTTTAGGTAGTGGGGGTTTGGGTAGTAGGTAGTAGGTAGTAGGTAGTAGGTAGTGGGGGTAGTCAAACAAGGATAAGATCAAGCAAATAGGTAGGAGTCAGGAGTCAGGAGTCAATCATCAGTAACTAATCAATGAAAAAGTTAATTGTCGCAACGGGAAATCCTGGTAAATTAAAAGAGATACAGGAATATCTAATTGGTTTGCCTTGGGAATTAGAATTAAAACCTGCGGAATTGGATGTAGAAGAGACGGGGAATACTTTTATTGCTAATGCTCGTCTCAAGGCTTCGGAAGTTGCTAAAGCCGTGGGTAAATGGGCGATCGCTGATGATTCGGGCTTGGCGGTAGATGCTTTGGATGGTGCGCCTGGGTTATATTCGGCTCGTTATGGTAAAACAGATCAAGATCGGATTGAGCGGTTATTAAGGGAATTGGGGGATAGGGATGATCGACAGGCAAAATTTATCTGTGCAGTGGCGATCGCATCTCCTGATGGTAAAATTGCTTTAGAAACAGAGGGAATATGCCCTGGGGAAATATTATTTTCTCCTCGTGGTAGTGGGGGGTTTGGTTATGATCCGATTTTTTATGTTCCTTCCCAACAACTTACTTTTGCCGAAATGTCTGGGGAAATGAAGCGTAATATTAGCCATCGTGGGGTAGCTTTTACTCAATTAATGCCCCAATTACAAAGCCTCAGTTTGAATTGAGAGAGTTTGAAGGGAATTATTGTAACAATAGATATGCTTGATAGCTGAAAAAATTATCTATAAACTTTAGTGATTAAGCAGGTAGCCCGACATGATTATATAAGAGGGAAATCTTTGTATTCTGGTTTGGCTCTATTTTATTTTGATTTACATCGGTTTTTTAGATAAATATCATTAATAATTTTAAAAATAAATATATACAGTAATGCTAGATAACGTTATGACGTTTTTCACTCATAATATGATAATTAATTATATTGTTCTTATCTAATTTTATTGGACTATATAAGTTAATTATTTTTTGCTTAATGAATTTAAAATAAACGATTAAAAAAGTCTATATTAAATTTTGATATGCTTTGAAGGTATTTTCAAATAAATTAGTGGAAAAATATATTTAAGTGTTTTTTATTTCCTAATTTAATTGTGGAGTGGATCTAACCGTGCAAAATTAACTTAAAACAATTAAGGTCGTATTGGCTATGAGTAGTAGTTATTAATTAAACAAAATATCCCAAAATTTTTAAGTATTGGTAGATATAAAAGCAATACTAATAAGATTTCCTATAATTAATGTTTTATATGGATAGAGAAAAATCTACTATAAATCAAGAATTAAAATTTTTAGCCGAAACTTTTAAATATGATGCAGTAGGAATAAATTTTCTCATTGAATTACTAAACCATTCAAACTTAGAAATAAGAGCTAAAGCTTATCATCTTTTGCAAAATATCGATTCTGAAAAAGTAAGAAATAGTATATCAGAAGGTATTCTTCTAAATCCAGGCGATATTGTTTACAGTGTTTATCGATTGGGAATACAATTTGATGATCAAGAATATTACTTAAGCCCAAGAGAAAAAGATTGTGGTTTTTATGAAGATTATCGAGAATTAACTATAGAAGAATACGAAGATGTACAACCATATAATCCTGATATAAGATTATCAAGTCATATATCTCAAGAAGAAGCAGAAGCGATCGCCGAATTAAGCCATCGAAGAATGATCCAAGAATGGGGGATAGCACCAGGAGGATTTGAGTGGGAAAGAAAAGATCCTGATTTTCAAGTAAAACAATGGTGTATTGCTAATAATGTTCCTTATCAAGATGAATGGGATAAATTAAGCGACTGGGAAATTAAATGGAAAATCTCAAGCTATCTTTATGAACTTAAAAATTACGAACTCGAAGATAAATTTCAAAAAGCACAGTATATATACAATTTAGATTATATTGAGCCTTGGTGTGAAAAAAACAATTTTCCCTATGATAAAAGTGGAGATAATTGGGATAATTGGAAGACTTTAACAGACTATTTACATAAACCAGAAAACATAGCTCTACTTAGTAAATTCTGGAAAGATGGAATTGGTAGTCTTGCTTTTGTGCGTGAAGAGATTATTCAAAAGCAAATTTATCTTATACCTGAGTTAGAAGAATTGCGTAGGAAAATAGAGCTTTCCAGTTTAGAAGAAAAATTAGAATTATTACCTGATGTAGTTAAATATGGTGATGCAGGAATAAATTTGTTGATAGGGAAAATGAACGGGTTTCAATTAAAAGTAAGCGAAAAAGCTTATCAAATATTGCAGAATTTAGCCTGTTAATAAGTGAATCAGCAATATTCGACCATAATAATTTTTATGAACATAAAATATACATATTCAAAAAGATTTATATGGGAATAGAAGAAGCAAATAAAAAACGGGCGATCGCGATTATAAATCAAGAATTAAAATTTTTAGCTGATACTTTTAAATATGATGCAGTAGGATTAAATTTTCTAATTGAATTACTAAACCATTCAAACTTGCAAATTAGAGCCAAAGCTTATCATCTTTTACAAAATATCGATTCAGAAAAAGTAAGAAACAGTATATCAGAAGGTATTCTTCTTAATCCAGGCGATCGCGTTGATAGTGTTTGGGAATCAGGGATAGGATTTGATGACCAAGATTATTTTATTATTGATAGTTGTGCAAATTTAAGTAAAGAATTAGTAATTAGAAAAGATAGCGATTTTGATGATAATAATTATTATGAATTTGAAGAAGATTATATTGAAGAAAAATATGAACTAAGGGAAGATGACTATCAACATCCAGAAATAGCAAGTTATGACTCATTCTTTGCTGAATATATAGAGCAGGATGGATCAATAGAAATTAGCGATGACCAAGTAAGAATATGGAATAAATTAAATGATTTAGACTTGGAAACATATAATTATGAGGGTGGAGATCCATTATTCGTATCTCATCATATTTGTAAAAATCAAGCAGAATTTATCGCCCAATCACTTCATCAGAAGATAATGAGAGAACATGGTATTAGTTTATTAAAACGCTTTGCCTTTGTTTGTGAACAAGTAGTCAAAAATAAAGGTTACTTAAAAATTGATGTAAACTGCAAATGTTAGGACTAAGTATTACAGCAATTGGACTACGCCCGATAGAAGAGTGTAAAAGGATATTTCAGATACTCCAACAACCGATGCAACTGGAATTTCTCGAATTAGCGATCGGTAGTCCTTGTCCTGTCGATTTCGAGTATCCATCTGTTCCTTTAATTTTGCACGATTCCTGTCTATATGAAAACAATATCCGTAAAAGATTAGATATTTTTCGTCCCCAAACCTGGAAACCCTACGCCAAATTTATTGCCAATAATGATGTGCGCGCAGTATCTCTTCATGCACCATTAAAAAGAGAAGGTAGTCAACTACAATTAGAAATAGCATTATCTAAACTACAAACTACTTTACAAGTTCCTGTCTATGTAGAAGTAATGCCATCTTTTGAATATTGGTGTTCGAGCCTGGAAACCTTAGTAAATTTTCCCTTATTATTAGATGTTTCTCACGTTTTAATTTGGCATCAAGGCGATAGCCAGCAAACACAACAAACGTGTTTATCACTAATAAATTCTCAACAAGTAGGTGCAATTCATTTAAGCCATAATCAAGGAAAAGCTGACACTCATGATCTAATTCCCGAACATATTTGGTTTCAAGATGCGATCGCTTTATGGAAGTCAAAATATTTAGTTACCTATGAAAGTTTACCAATTAAATATTCAGCATACGAAAGATTAGACAAGTGTAGATTGAGATAGTATAGCTTTATAAAATTAGCTTTCTTTTATTGGGGTGATTGGTTTAAAGGTAGTAGGTAGTAGATATTTAGTCAAAAAATGTCATAACTAACATGGTTTAGTATTGCTATATTTTTTGTTTACTGCATAAATAACCACCCATAACCCAACCAAGCGATCGCCCATAACCCTCCATAAACATATCCCAGTCTTTTTTTATAAAGATTAGATTTGTCTTGTTGCATTGCTAAATGAACTATCAAAGCAAGGGGAGTTAACCAAAATAGTAAGGATAATATAATTAACGTATCGTTTTCTATACTCATACCATTCTTTAAAAGTAACTAGAGAAATTAAAAATTTGTAATTAATAACTGCCTCCTGACTCCTGCCTCCTGACTCCTGACTCCTGACTCCTGACTCCTGACTCCTGACTCCTGACTCCTGACTCCTGACTCCTGACTCCTCATATCTAATTAACAAAAACCAAAGACCAAGTGGAATAAATAAAGATCGCCACCGCTAAAGTAGCTAATAAAGCTTCAATCACATTACCAATAATTGAGGCAACAACAATACCTGTACTTGCTTTTAAAGCCTGTTGTAGACGTGCAGTAGAATCCAAATTACTACGATAGAGATATTCGCCGACAAACGCACCTAACACCGCACCAATTAATACCCCAAATAAGGGCCCTCCCAAAGGTAAAGCGGGTAACAAACCCAAAAAACCAATAACCATACCAGCGATCGCTCCATACTGACTCCACTTACTAGCACCAGCCTGTTTAACTCCAAAGTACACTGCTAAATATTCCACCACTGCACTAAGAATTAAAACCGCAAAAATCAAAATCATTGATAAACCAATACCAGTAAAATTAGTAGCCACACTCCAAATAAGAATTGCCAATAAAATAAAACTAGTACCAGGTAAACCAGGAATAATTGACCCAATTACCCCTACTCCCATTAACCCCAAAACCAACCAATAAATAGTAGTGATATCCATATCTAAAAATAATTACCTAATATTTGTGCAAAACGCTCTTTTCCTTCTTCCAATTCCCCAGGAATACCATTCGGATATTCTTGCTCAATAATATTAATTAATTGCCCAATGCGATTTTCAGGATTAGGATGGGTACTCATAAACTCAGGTTGTCCCCCAGCACTACCCCGTGCAGAATTAAGAATTTTCATTAACTCTACAATACCTATAGGGCTATATCCTGCTTCGGTCATAAATTGCAAACCCAGGCGATCGCTTTCTAACTCGTCTTCTCTTCCATACTTGAGATTAACCATCTGATTAACTGCTTGAGCTAAAATGGCTGCTTGTCTACTACCTTCAGGACTATCACTAGCAGCAATACCCACTGCATTAACCAAAGCACTACCTAATTGTTGCTTGGCTAAATGTTCAGCACCGTGTCTACCTATTACATGACCCGCTTCATGACCCAAAACCCCTGCTAATTGAGCTTCTGAATTCAGCCGTCTTAATAGTCCTGCGGTGATAAATACCTGTCCTCCAGGGAGAGCAAAAGCATTAACTGTTTGTGGATCGCGCAATAAATGAAACTCAAAAGGATAAGCAGATTCTTTAGCTAAGGAATTTTGAATAACTCTATTACCTACTTGATCTATATAACTTTGTAAACGCTGATCGGGATAAAGATTACCGTGTTTGGCTGCCATTTGAGGAGCAGATTGACGACCAATAATTACTTCTTGTTGAGGACTAAGCTGTACTCTTTGTCTTTCTCCTGTAATCGGATTGTCACTTACGTTAGTGAAATAATTAAATAACCCAAAAATCCCAAAGATTGCACCAATAGCTAGACGTATTAATAAACGACTCACTCTTTTTGCTTCCTCCAATTAAATTATTGGCAGAATGTTATCACGGATCTATTTATTTCTTTATATTTCTTTGCTCTTGTTTAATTATGCTTTGAGGATTATCTGACAGTAACCGATTAATTTAGTAGTGCGATCGCTGATGTTTTTGCGTCTTTCGGTTTCCGTAGCTTTTTGGCGCGTAGTTGCTAAAAATAAGATATCTGTGGTTAATAATTTGAATTCTCGCTTAATTTCGGTTTGTACCGATAGCCAGCGTGAAAATATTTCTGATTCTACAAATTCTGACCCAATAATTTCAGCTTCAAGACCAGCAATATTGTCATTAAACCATCTCTGAATCTTCTCAAACTCCTTTTTAACCTCAGCTTGCTGCCCATAACTTGCCAAATCGCCCAAAAAATTATTAAACTCTGTTAACAAAGTCATGAAATCCTGATATGCTCGATGATGTGATGTGGATAACATTATTGGGTTTGAGGTAAGGTAATTAATCATAAGATAAAATTGTGTACTTGGTAAAGCTAGCTTTTTTACTAATTAATATCCGAAAAAATAACCAGCAAAAGTATACTTTTATTCTTAAAAAATACGTTAATTTTATATATTAATGCTTAACTGTATAGCACAATTAGATAAAACCCTAATTGTCTAGAATACCTGCTTAATACTCAAAATATTTATTCTCAATCAAAGGTTCTTAATTTCAGTCGGGTAATTATCAGGTTTGCTGAAGTTTAATTAATTTTTCCACACTAACTTATATTTTTATATTTTTTGATCTATGACCGCTATCTCTATCATAGAAAATCGCCCTAAAAAAGTTAAACTCCCCCGATGGTTACGCGAATGTCTAATTAATCAACATCCAGAACAGCCAGAGTCAGACTCCGCCTTAATATGTCGGGCATTTAATTTTGCTTATCAGTTACACGAAGGACAGTATCGTAAATCGGGAGAACCTTATATTGCTCATCCCATTGCGGTCGCTAGTTTACTTAGGGATTTAGGTGGGGATAGTGTTACTATAGCTGCTGGCTTTCTGCACGATGTGGTAGAAGATACCGATGTTACCCCAGAAGAAATTGAAGCAATGTTTGGGGAACAAGTGCGCCAGTTAGTTGAGGGAGTCACTAAGCTATCTAAATTTAACTTTTCTAGCACTACCGAACGTCAGGCGGAAAATTTTCGCCGAATGTTTTTGGCAATGGCAACAGATATTCGTGTAATAGTGGTGAAGTTGGCAGACAGACTGCACAATATGCGAACCCTAGAGCATCTCAAGCCAGAAAAGCAAAAGCGCATCAGCCAAGAAACTAGAGAAATATTTGCACCCCTTGCCAATAGATTAGGAATTGGGCGGTTTAAATGGGAACTAGAGGATTTATGTTTTAAATATCTAGAACCAGAAGCCTACGAAGAAATTAAAGCTTTAATTGCTGAAAGACGCGCCGATCGCGAAGCCAGAATTGCTCAAGTAGCTAAAACCTTAAAAAATCGCTTAAAACAACTTAAAGTCAACGTAATTGAGTTAAAAGGCAGACCTAAGCATCTTTACGGCATATATCAGAAAATGCAGCGACAGCAGAAGGATTTTAGCCAAATTTATGATATTGCAGCCTTTAGAATTATTGTGGAAACTAATGAGCAATGTTATCGCTCCTTAGCAGTAGTTCACGATGCTTTTAAACCAATTCCAGGACGCTTTAAAGACTACATTGGTCTACCTAAGCCCAATCGTTATCAATCCCTCCATACTACTGTTGTGGGTTCTAATGGTCGTCCCATTGAAATCCAGATTCGCACAATGGAAATGCACCAGATCGCAGAATATGGAATTGCTGCCCATTGGAAATATAAGGAAACAGGCACGAGTAATATAGAACTATCCTCCGAAGATAATAAGTTTACTTGGCTACGCCAGCTATTGGAATGGCAAAAAGAGCTTAGTGACGCTCAAGAATACATGGACAGCGTTAAGGATAATTTATTTGAAGATGATGTCTATGTTTTTACTCCCGATGGTGATGTAGTCGCTTTGGCACAGGGAGCAACCCCTGTAGACTTTGCCTATCGCATTCATAGTGAAATTGGTAATCACATGAAAGGCGCGAGGGTTAATGGTCGTTGGTCTGTTTTGTCTAAACCCTTGGAAAATGGCGATATTGTAGAAATTGTTACTCAAAAAAATAGTCACCCTAGTTTAGATTGGCTAAAT
This sequence comes from Chondrocystis sp. NIES-4102, assembly GCA_002368355.1. Classification (NCBI taxonomy): domain Bacteria; kingdom Bacillati; phylum Cyanobacteriota; class Cyanophyceae; order Chroococcales; family Chroococcaceae; genus Chondrocystis; species Chondrocystis sp. NIES-4102. The sequence continues at coordinate 3,473,389 of AP018281.1, forward strand.
TTTGTTGTCTCCCCCACAGCCCGTAATCGTATCCGTCAGTGGTATAAGCGATCGCATCGGGATGAAAATATTATGCGGGGTAAAGAATTGTTAGAGAAGGAAATGGGTAAAAGTGGGTTTGATTCCCTATTAAAATCCGAACCTATGCTTTTAACCGCCCAACGTTGTAATTATCATTCCGTAGAAGATTTATTAGCAGCTTTGGGATATGGAGAAATTACCCAAAATCAGGTAGTTAATCGTCTGCGAGATGTAGTTAAAGAACAACAACCAGTAGAAATAATTACTATCTCAGAGGAAGTAGAAATACCCAAACAGATAGTAACTGAGACTGAGAAAAAGGAAAGTGGATCGCCTATTCTAGGGGTAGAAGGAATGCTTTATCATATTGCAGGTTGTTGTAAACCTCTACCTGGTGAATCAATTATTGGTGCAGTTACTTTAAGTTCTCGCGGTATTTCGATCCATGCTCAAGGTTGCCATAATATCGATAAAATTCCAGGGGAACGTATTATCCCTGTAAGCTGGAACGAACGCAATGAAACAGGTAAACCTTTAACCTACCCTGTAGACATTCAAATCGAAGCGATGGATAGAGTTGGGGTGTTGAAAGACATTTTAGCTCGATTGAGCGATCGCGGTATTAATATTCGTAATGCAGGAGTGAAAACCGCCCCCAATAAACCCGCCCTCATCTCTTTGAGTTTGGATATTATGGATCGTCAACAACTAGAACATATCTTCCAAAGGATTAGAAGTATGAGTGATATCCTTAATATTCGTCGGGTAATTGATGAGATATCCTAGTCTTTAAAAGTAAAAGCGCGATCGCCATAGTTATTATCAACATAAGATTACTGCGATCGCGTAGCGTAGTCGAAGGGTAATCGCGTAGCATAGTCCAAGGGTAATCACCAACTAAAATAACTCAAAGGTATAAAAGCATCATGTAAAAGCGATGTTTACCTTTTAACTAAAAACATTACTCCTAGTCTGAGTAAATTCTTGCTAATAGCCGATGGCTGCCACACAACATTTAGTAATATTGATATAAGTTAAGGAAACAATAAGAGCCAAGCGATGCCTTTGGGAGAAGTAAAAGCGATCGCGCCCTTAACGGCAATTTAGTAGTAAATATAGATTCCCAAACATCTGGAAACTACAATAAACCACCCAGATGTAATTATGCTATCTCTAGTTTCCCACACATATTTCCCGCGCTTCATCTTTACTATAATCTGGTCCCCTATATCCATCATTATCAATCTGACGTATTTTTGTTATGCAATCTGCCACACTTTCTTTTTGAGGTGTAGGTGTAGGTGTAGGTGTAGGTGTGGTTGTAGGTGTGGGTGTGGGTGTAGGTGTGGGTGTAGGTGTAGGTCTGGGTGTAGGTGTTGGAGGAGGACAGCCGTAAAAATTACATTCTTTACCGTTAGGTGGAATAGGGCAACCATGAAAGTTACATTCGACTCCAGGGACTTCAGAGCAGCCATGAAAGTTACATTCAGCAACTGCAACCTTGCCTATTGCTAGTGTGGAGGTTGTGCCTAAAACTAAACCGACTAATATTGAACTTATTTTTTTCATGTTACCTAAAACCTTTACTTAATCTATATTTAAGCAGATTACTGTATTAATATTGAATGAAGTTTATGACATAATATCAATACTTGAAAGGTTTATATATAAAGAGTTTGCGTCGAAATTGTAAACTAACGCTTGTACTACTGTTATTTCCAGGGTTTATACTGCATACTGTCTATTTAAATACACCATTAACTTGATTGCTTACAAAAGAATCGCTTCGGAAATAATAAGCATGATTAATTTGTCTTCTTGCTCGCAGCTTAAATATTCCAAGAGCAGTTTTAAAGCTATCGTATGAAAGAAAAAAACATTATCAACCCATGCCTATACAAAACTAAACAATGTAGCAATAATCATCTATACATTTACTAGATTGTTTATATATTTAAGTCATAGATTATCTGATACCCTTTGGGTACTTCGCGCCCTTAACGACGAAGACGGCACATGAGCGTTGGTCAATTTTGCTCAAGCTCGGCTATATTGTGTTTTTATGCTTGGGATTCTATACAAAAATTTTAGCGATGGCGCATGATTAAATATTAAAAGCAAAAAAAATCTTTTACCTTCAGGGAAAATTGCATCCTCGTATATTCCTACCCCTTATGTTTTTTAGATAATTCTAATAGTGGCGATAATTTATCTTCAAACACAATAATAATAGCAGGCAAGTTTTTATAAAAGTGATTATTAATTTAGCAGTGGGCGAAATAGTAGAGTAACAAAAGTAAATTGAAGTTTGATTGATTATCCTTTGTCACTCTTAAATAATTGATAAAAACTTAAATTAAACCCAAATAGTTACCGATGATAATTCCTATACCCACACCAGCTAAAGCACTAAAAGCAGTTGGGAGAAAAAACCAGTCATTTCTAATGTTAGAGTGAGAAACCGATATTTTGCTAGTAGTAATCATTTTGTATAACCTTTTCTGTAAACTGCTTATATCCTAAACACCCCCAAAATTTAAAGATGTGATCTTAGGCAGATAAACTATGAGATATTACTCACACATAAAGCTTTGTATTAAACAAAAAGTATATATGTAGTCAAAATATTGCTTATGGTTATAATAGCGATCGCAGCAGTTTATTTAAGTAATCAAAATTAAATGTCAGAATTACGTGGGGTTTGGATTGCTAACCGTCCTCATAGTCAGGTGTTAGAGTCGCAGTCAAATATTATTAAGGCGATGGATTTTCTGCAATCTCATGGGTTTAATTTAATCTTTCCTGTGGTTTGGAATCGAGGCTATACCCTTTATCCTAGTCAGGTAATGACTAAATATCAGCTTCCCCAGATCGATCCTTATTACCAACAACAACAGAGAGATCCTTTAGGGGAAATAATTACTCAAGCGCATCAGCGTCAAATAAAAGTAATTCCCTGGTTAGAATATGGTTTTGCTGCATCTCATCTTAGTGATGGTGGACATATTCTTAAACAATATCCCCATTGGCGAGCCTTAAATAAAGATGGAATGACTGTATCTAGTGGCGGTTTAACCTGGATGAATGGTTTTAATACCCAGGTGCAACAATTCATGTTAGAAATAATTATTGAAATTCTGCAAAACTATCAGGTAGAAGGTATACAAGGTTGCGATCGCTTTCCTGCTCTTCCCATCACCGCAGGTTATGACAGTGATACTATCGAAAGATATTATACAGTTTATGGTAATTATCCTCCGCAGCATCCCCAAGCCCAACCGTGGTTACAATGGCGTGCAGATCAATTAACTGATTTTTTAGCCTTAATATACCAACAAGTAAAAGCGATTAACCCCCAAGCAATTGTATCTTTATCACCTGCGGTGTATCCTTTTTGTTTAAATAATTTGTTGCAAGATTCAAAAACTTGGGTAGCCAGAGGTATAGTAGATTTAATTCATCCACAGATTTATCGTTCTAGTTTTTCTGCTTACCAGCATGAAGTTAAACAAATAATTAAAACTTTTGACAACATATCATTATCTAAATTTGCGCCTGGAATTGCTTTGAGGGCTAATGGTCAAGACTTACCAATTAAGGATTTACTTAAATGTCTTCAAATTAATCGGAAAAATAAATTTCAAGGACATATTTTTTTCCACTATGAAGGACTACGTAAAAACAATGATGCAGTTGCGATCGCTTTGAAAAAGAACTTTTCTAATTAACTTCTTATCTACTACTCAATACCTATTATCTATTACCTTCAGTCCGATAATCTAAACTAATCTTGCGCCCTTTCTTGTAAAGCTGAAATTTCTAATTTTAAAATATTGATCTTCTCCATAATTTCAGTCTTCCTTTTCATATCTTTAACATGAACCAAAACCCCAGACCAAGCTCTTATCTGTGCTTCTTTTAACTCTAGTTCACTAATTTTAGTTATATCAATTTCTGATTCAGCAACATTACTATTATTTGATACTTTTCTCCATTTATCCGCCATTTCATAAGAATTAGTAGCTGCTTTTTTATCTCCTAAAAATAATAATTCATCTAAGCCTTTAGAAGTCCAAAGTGCAGCAGATTGTTCTGATTTAGGGTCAACTAACTCTAAAAGCTGTTCCATCATAGTAACAGTTTGCTCTGGATATCCAGCATACATTGAATTAGCAATTGCTAACCTCAAAGAAGCTTCAGTAAAGTTTGGATCAAGCTTACTAATAGTTTCAAAATAATTAGGGACTAATTCATATCCAATAGTTTGTCTAGCAGGTTCGTCACCAAAATATTGTACAAAGTTAAGGTACGTCCAATTAGCAATTAGATTATCGAAGTTTAAAGTAGGAGTTTGTCCTTGATATCTAATTTTTCTAGCTTGTGCTTGTTCTTGACGTAAATAATTAGCTGTTTCTAATTCTTGGGTTGACTTTTTATATTCCTGACTTTGTAAAACTACAATTCCTGCTAAACAAATAAATGGCGCGATCGCGGATAAATAATTAGTAATTTTCCCTAATGTTAAAGAGGGCATATTGAACTGTTAAATAAAAATGTAATTAGATCTCAGTATTTCTTCTTAAGAGATGTTACCGATCATATCACTGTCTTTATTAATAACAATCAAGCCAAATTTAGCGTTTTTTAAAATCAAACTAGTTACAATTCTTGCAGCCCCTTTATTATTCGTATTTTGAAGACCTAGCTATACAAATAACATCTAGCTCAAGTTCATAAAAACTTTAATTATTAGCAATTAAAAAGGTCAAAAATTACATAATTACTTGAAATTTCTACAGCTTAATCTCGTTTCATTGCTCTTGCCATATCTCGTTGATCATCACGTTTTTTGCTAGTTTCTCGCTTGTCGTGAAGTTTCTTACCTCTAGCCAAACCAATTACAATTTTGACTCTGCCACTTTTAAAGTACATTTTAAGCGGTACGAGAGTTAAACCTTTTTGCTCTGTTTGTCCAATGAGTTTATTAATCTCTTGTCGGTGCAGCAATAATTTACGTACACGACGCGCATCATGATTAAAATAGTTACCACTGGCTTGATAGGGGGATATATGAACGTTGCTTAACCAAGCCTCCCCTTGCTTAATGAAAGCATACCCATCCTTGAGGTTAACTTTGCCTGCACGAATTGATTTAACTTCTGTACCAACTAATTCTATTCCTGCTTCGTGAGTTTCTAGTATTTCATAAAGATAACGAGCCTGACGATTATCACTAATAATTCTAATCCCTGCTTTGGTTTCAGCCATGCTTACACTGTTGTTTTGACTTATTTGGGATCTATTAGTATATCATTCGCTTTCATGACTTAACTTTAATCGATCGCCATACTATATAGTAATCAGGAGTCAGGAGTCTGGAGACAGGAGGGGGTAATCCCACAAGGGGACAATGTAGGTAATAGAGCAGAAGCTAAAAGCTGATAGCTAATAGTCAAGAAGCTCCAAGATAAAAAATGTCTCCTAATTATCTACTTATTGCTGTATATTCTAAAACTTGTATTTAATCTGCATAAAATCACTTAAGTATTTCGTAATAATAATCATCTGGATACTTAAGCTTGTTAGGGAAGTATCCCGATAGCGGTGTTGTAGATAATGTCGAATGGTACTTATCTACACGCCCTAACTGATTATTTTAATTACTTTAAATAGTTAACTATAGCTTGCAGTCCTAAACGATAGCTATCCACACCAAAACCGCTAATTTGACCAATTACTACTGGAGCTATATATGAATGATGTCTAAACTCTTCTCTTGTATATATATTGCTTAAATGTACTTCTACCGCAGGTATTTTAACTGCTGCCAAAGCATCCCGAATAGCCACGCTAGTATGGGTGTAAGCTCCCGCATTAATCATAATACCTTGATGATGATCTCTGGCGTTATGTATCGCATCAACCAGTATACCCTCATGATTGGACTGCAAACAAGCAAGATATATACCCAATTTTTCACTATCAGACTTAAGAATGTCGTTTATCGCCTCTAAAGTCATTGAGCCATAAATTTCAGGCTCGCGTAGCCCCAATAAATTTAAATTAGGGCCGTGCAGGACTAATACGCTTATTTCAGACAAGATAGTTTGATATTTAACTCTATAAGTTGATTTAACGATTTAGACGACGTTGGCGGTCATCAACTGGAATAGGAATTAATTCTGGCTCTGGTTCAGGTTCAGGCCCTAATAAAATTTCTATTAATTTCTGACCTAGCTCTCTCAATTTGTCAAGTATTTGTTCTATATAGTCCATCGGATTAATGACTCCTTAGGAAAACTTTAATGCAATTTTACCTATTATTTTATTTTTTGCCCTGAGGCTAGAAACCCTCTATATTTTTACGTAAGTTTGTAAAACTATCGATCGCTGGACTTCTATAATTTTAATTCTACAACTTTTGTTACATAAATTAAAATATATGTAAAAATTAGCGCAAATTGCACTGATTTAAAATTGGAATTACTACTTTAAGGTTAGCACAAGCTAAGTTTATGGGTATATGTCCTGAAGTAGATTAAGAGATTCTTAATATTGTCATAATTATTACGGATTCTTACTGAGATTGTATTAATATTAATTACTTAATTGTGATCTAAGGCGATCGCTTGCTCCTAATTAATTTTCCCAAGTTAATAGATAAAATTTGTTAACCAAGCTTCAAGGTTGACATTAAGATTTATTGCTCCAATACTATGTTAATTGACATGAGCCAAAAGAGCGCAACCATAGTAATCAAAGGGGTTTTATCAACTATCAATCTCAATTCAATTAAAAAAAATCAACATTTATTCCGCACAATTTCAAGCTCAATTCTGGGACAATCAGAACAAAGTTTTGCATATCTAACGGTTGTGTTTATATTAACTTAGGGAGAGAAGACAAATGAAATTAGCTTATTGGATGTATGCTGGGCCTGCACACATCGGTACTCTACGTATTGCTAGTTCCTTTAAAAATGTTCATGCTATTATGCACGCTCCTTTGGGAGATGATTATTTCAATGTCATGCGCTCAATGCTAGAAAGAGAACGCAATTTTACCCCAGTGACAGCCAGTGTGGTAGATCGAAACGTTTTAGCAAGAGGATCACAAGAAAAGGTCGTAAACAATATTACTCGTAAAGATCAAGAAGAACATCCAGATTTAATTGTCCTCACCCCCACTTGCACCTCTAGTATCCTACAAGAAGATCTACAAAACTTTGTCAGTCGCGCCCAAATGGATACCCAAGGAGATGTCTTACTGGCAGATGTAAATCATTATCGCTACAACGAATTACAAGCAGCAGATCGCACCCTGCATCAAATAGTCAAATACTATATAGAAAAAGCAGGCAAAAAAGGTGAACTCATAACTGAAAAAACTGAGCAACCCTCGGTAAATATCATAGGTATTTCTACTTTAGGATTTCACAACCAGCATGATTGCACTGAGTTAAAACGCCTGATGGCAGACTTAGGTATTACAGTAAACGAGGTACTTCCTGATGGTGCATCAGTACATAATCTTAAGAATCTTACCCGTGCTTGGTTTAATCTAGTTCCCTATCGTGAGTTAGGTTTAATGACGGCTAAATATCTAGAGTCGGAATTTGCCATACCTTATGTAGATATTTCTCCTTTAGGGGTAGTTGAAACCGCACGCTGTATTCGTAAAATCCAACAAATAATTAATGATCAAGGAAAAACGGTAGATTACGAAGAATATATAAATAATCAAACTTTATATGTTTCCCAGGCTGCTTGGTTTTCTCGCTCAATAGACTGTCAAAACCTCACAGGTAAAAAAGCGGTAGTATTTGGAGATAATACCCATGCAGCAGCTATAACCAAAATATTAGCTAGAGAAATGGGAATACAAGTAGTTTTAGCTGGAACTTACTGTAAATACGATGCAGACTGGTTTAGAGAGCAGGTAAGCGAATATTGCGATGAAGTTCTAATTAGTGATGATAACGCTGAAATAGCTAATGCGATCGCCAAGCATGAACCAGCAGCAATTTTTGGTACACAAATGGAACGTCATGTGGGTAAACGTTTAGATATTCCCTGTGGAGTAATTGCAGCACCTATTCATATTCAAAACTTCCCCATTGGATATAAACCCTTTATGGGATATGAAGGGACAAATCAGATTGCCGATTTAGTCTATAATTCCTTTACCCTGGGTATGGAAGATCACCTATTAGAAATCTTTGGCGGACACGATACTAAAGAGGTGATTACTAAAGGTATTTCCGCAGATTCCGATCTAAATTGGGATAAAGAAGCTAAAGCAGAATTAGCTAAAGTTCCAGGTTTTGTAAGAGGAAAAGTCAAACGTAATACAGAAAAATTCGCACGCGATCGCAATTTCTCCGAAATCACTTTAGAGGTGATGTATGCTGCCAAAGAATCAGTTGGGGCATAAATAAGCACTTGACAAAATTAAAATAAATCCAGAAAATTAGAGATTGGGCAATTGAGAACTTGCTCGGATCGGGTTAAAAGCATAAATGTCAGGGACTAAGTAAATAATAAAATCTAGCTAAAAAGTTAGAGAAAAAACTTTGACCTGGCTACCCTTACGGCATATTAAAAGAGATAAATTTTTTATGAATTACGCAATTGTAGAGATCGGTGGCGGACAAATTAGAGTTGAGCCTGGTCGTTTTTACGATATTAATTTACTAGCTGCTGAGACTGATGAGAACTACACCATAGACAAAGTATTATTAGTAAATAATAACAACGAAGTAACCGTAGGTCGTCCTTTTATTGAAGGTGCTACTGTAGAAGGTACAGTAATGAGACATAGACGAGGCAAAAAAGTTATTGTCTATAAAATGCAGCCTAAAAAGAAAACCCGTAAAAAACGCGGTCATCGTCAAGAATTAACTCGTTTGATGATCAATTCCATTACGGTAAATGGTGCAGTAATTGAAGCAGCAGAAGCAGCCACAGCAGAAGCAGCTACAGCAGAAGCAGCTACAGCAGCAGAATAAACAATTAAATTAGTGACGCGCAGATCGGGATGTGAAATCCTGTGGCTTCCGTCACTCTTGCACGAGTAAAATAAGATAATTTAAGGAGAAAAAACATGGCTCATAAGAAAGGAACGGGTAGTACTCGTAACGGTCGCGACTCTAATTCAAAGCGTTTAGGTGTTAAACGTTATGGTGGTCAAGAAGTCACCGCAGGTAGTATTTTGGTTCGTCAAAGAGGGACAAAATTTTATCCTGGAAATAATGTAGGTCGTGGTAAAGATGACACTTTATATTCCTTAGTTGATGGCGTTGTTAAGTTTGAATATAGAACTAAGAGTCAAAAGAAAATCAGCGTATACCCAATTGCAGAAACAGAAAGTGCAGCTTAAATAAATTGGGTTTAAGTTTAATATTAAGGACATCCATAAATTATGGGTGTTTTTTTTATGGGTTCAAGTTGATTAGCTATGTTGTGCTGGTTATTGCTAACCTATATAAATTGCAACATTAACAAATAATAAAATAAAAAATAATTATGGAGTGGCAAGAAATCTCAGGCAATTGGGTCTATCTGCCTCGTCGAGATATCATTGGAATTATTCATTTTTTAGGCGGGGCTTTTGTGGCTACTGCTCCCCAAGTCTCCTATCGATCCATCTTAGAACAATTAAGTAACGCAGGTTATGGCATTATTGCTACTCCGTTTCTCAATACCTTCGATCATTTTGCGATCGCCCGAGATGTATTAAATCGTTTTGAAACCGCCATAGAAAGATTACAAAAAACCAACCAGCTAAAGGGGGGTTATTTACCGATATATGGTTTAGGTCATAGTATGGGATGTAAATTGCATCTGTTGATTGGCAGTATATATGATGTGGAAAGAGCAGGTAATATATTTATCTCCTTTAACAATTATCCTGCGATTAAAGCAATTCCATTTATGGAACAATTAAATTTAACTCCAGCTATAGAGATCGAATTTAGCCCTTCTCCCTTGGAAACAGAAAAATTAATCGCCAAAAATTATAATACTCGCCGTAATCTTTTATTAAGATTCAATCAAGACAATTTGGATCAAACAGTTATATTAGGTTCTGTTTTAAAAAATCGTTTTCCTGAGATGATCACCTTAAAAACCTTAACAGGAACTCATTTAACTCCTTTGAGTCAAAAAATACAGTGGGAAACAGGAAGTATTTTTACTCCATTTGATGTATTAGGACAGTGGTTTAATCAAGGAGTGTCGCGTAATTTACAAGACTTGAAACAAGAACTTCTTATGTGGTTAAATCCTATGTCAGCATTTTAAATTTAAAGTTTCTATCAAGTAAAGATATATCCCTAACTTAAGCATCTGTAAACAATTCAATTAATTTCTTATTCGTTCAATCATCTAATATAAGTAATTTAGCTTACAGTACTTTACCTAATCTTTAACCCCAAAGATTGTCAAAATCTTTACAATATACTAAATGCAAAGTTAAGCTTTACGTATTAGCAATATAGTTTAGCTTAATTAATAACAACTGCATTTTATTTGAGCCTCAAACGTTAGTTAAAAACAGGAAAAATGTATGAAAGTAGCTTTTTTGGCTGGTGGATTAGGAACTCGAATCTCAGAAGAAACAGAGAATAAGCCTAAGCCAATGGTAGAAATTGGTGGACAGCCGATTTTGTGGCACATTATGATGCACTACTATCAATATGGCTTTAAAGACTTTACTGTTGCTTTGGGATATAAAGGTGCAGTTATTAAAAAATATATGGTAGATTACTGCGCTCTCAATAGTAATCTAACGGTGGGTTTGAGTAATGGCGAAGTTAAAACCCACGGTGGCTATCAACTTGATTGGAATGTAGACTTAATCGATACAGGCTTAACAACTAATACAGGTGGCAGAATTAAACGTCTGGCTCCCTATGTCGGTGATGAAACATTTATGCTAACTTGGGGTGATGGAGTTTCTGATGTTAATATCCACGAGTTATTATCCTTCCATCGCTCTCATGGAAAACTAGCCACTTTAACTGCCGTTCGTCCCCCAGCCCGTTTTGGTCACTTAGATTTAGACGGGGATCAAATTACCGAATTTTCGGAAAAACCTCAAACCAAAGAAGGCTGGATTAATGGTGCTTTCTTTGTTTTAGAGCCAGAAATTTTTGATTACATAGATGGTGATGAAACTCAGTGGGAAAAAGAACCATTGGAAAGATTAGCTAGAGATGGTCAGTTAATGGCATATAAACATGATGGTTTTTGGCAGTGTATGGATACTCTAAGAGATAAACAGCGTCTCGAAGCTCTATGGGCTAGCGGTCAAGCACCTTGGAAAACTTGGGAGGAGCAAACATATGAAAATAATGGTGACTGGTCACAAAGGGTACATCGGAACACTAATGATTCCAATGTTACTAGACAAAGGTTATGAGGTGGTCGGTCTAGATACTGATTTATATGCCAGAAGTACTTTTGGTAAAGGAATTGTAGAAATTCCTGAATTAAAAAAAGACGTTCGAGATATAGAACTTGAGGATTTAGAAGGATTTGAGGCTGTTTTACATTTAGCAGGTCTTTCTAATGATCCTTTAGGTAATCTAAATCCCAATTTAACAGAAGAAATTAATTATTTAGCCTCTGTCAAACTAGCTAAACTAGCTAAACAAGCAGGAGTAGAACGCTTTATTTTTTCTTCTTCCTGTAGTAACTATGGGGCTGGGGGCGAAGATTGGCTTAATGAGGAATCGGCTTTTAATCCTGTAACCCCCTATGGCGTTTCTAAGGTAAAAGTAGAGCAAGATGTCAGTCAATTAGCTGATGATAATTTTAGCCCGACTTTTTTACGTAATGCCACTGCTTACGGTGTATCACCAAGATTAAGATTTGATTTAGTTCTCAATAATTTAGTTGCCTGGGCATTTACTAAAGGTTTAGTCTATATAAAAAGTGATGGTACTCCTTGGCGACCAATTGTTCATATTGAAGATATTTCTCGAGCTTTTATTGCTGTTTTAGAAGCACCAAGAGAATTAATTCATAATGAAGCTTTTAATGTCGGTCGTAATGATGACAATTATCGAATTCGCGATTTAGCTGATATTGTTCAAGCAACAGTTCCTAATTGTAAAATTGAATATGCTCCTGATGCTGGCCCTGATAAACGTTGCTATCGAGTTGATTGTAGTAAAATAGCGACCGTATTACCCAGTTTTCAGCCTCAATGGGATGCGACTAAGGGGGCAGAAGAACTTTACAAAGTTTATCAACAAGTGGGCTTAACTTTAGATGAATTTGAAGGGTCTAAATATCAAAGAATTGCTCATATAAAATATTTGATCGCTAATGAATTATTAGACAATGAATTGCGCTGGCAAAAGGAAACCCTAGCAACCATTGAATAAGTTGTTTAACATAGCTTGTTTGTTCTGCTTAATATATTGGGCAGATTAAATTACACAATGTTTAAATAGGAAAAATTAAGGGCAGCCTCCTATGGTTGCTCTTATCAGTAAAATTAATAATTATTTTTTTTAAGCAAAATTTCAATTATGAATGCTTTAAAGTCCAGTTGTCTCTCTTGTGGTAATTCAACTTTAGATTCGATTATCTCGTTTGGTTATACTCCCCTAGCAGACAATTTGCTAACTAAAGAACAATTAGATTTGCCTGAGTATACCGCACCTCTAGACTTAGCTTTCTGTCCCGAATGTGGATTAGTACAAATTACAGAAATAGTTCCACCTGAGATTTTATTCTGTCAGGATTATCCTTATTTTTCCTCTGTATCTGCTTCCTTGTTAAAGCATTTTGGAGATAGTGCTAAAAATCTTATTAAGACTAGAAATTTAGACAGTAATAGTCTAATCATTGAAGCTGCTAGTAATGATGGATATATGCTGAAGAATTTTGTTTCTCAAGGTATTCCTGTATTAGGAATTGATCCTGCTTCTGGGCCTGTTGAGGCTGCTATTAAAGCTGGGGTTAATTCCATTTGTACCTTTTTCGGTAAGGAATTAGCGCAAAAATTACGTTCAGAAGGCAAGCAAGCAGATGTCTTTTTGGCAAATAATGTTTTAGCTCATGTACCAGATTTAAATGGTTTTGTAGAAGGGATATCTATTCTACTTAAGGATACTGGTGTTGCAGTAATTGAAGCTCCTTATGTGGTGGATTTAGTTGAGCATTGCGAATTTGATACCATTTATCATCAACATCTTTGTTACTATTCTGTGACAGCTTTAGATAAGTTGTTTAGAAGACATTCTTTGTATCTCAATGATATAGAGCGTACTAAAATACATGGTGGTTCTTTACGCTTATATGTGGAACAAAAAGAGGCAGTACAAGAATCAGTTAAGTCATTGTTAAAAGCCGAGCAAGAATCTCAGGTAGATAATTTGAGCTACTATCGCGATTTTGCAGATCATGTTACAAGCTTTAAACATTCCTTGATGGATATATTATGGGACTTGAAACAACAAGGGAAAACAATTGCAGGTTATGGTGCTGCTGCTAAAGCAACCACAATGTTAAGTTACCTCGGCATAGATAAAACTCTGCTGGACTATGTAGTGGACTTAAACCCCTTTAAGCATGGTCGATATATGAGCATTAACCATTTACCAATTTTTCATCCAAGTAAACTAGTAGAGGATCAGCCAGATTATGTATTAATTTTGGCTTGGAATTTTGCTGAAGAAATCATGCAGCAACAGGAAGCATATCGCGCTGCTGGCGGTAAATTTATTGTTCCTATTCCTGAACCTCGAATTATTTAAGCTTGATTAATTAACCGATAATTCTTATAAAAACTGTTAGAGGAGTGCAAAATGGTACAAAATTTAGACCCAGTAACTAGCCAAATAGGAGCAAATTCCCAGAAAATTCAACATACTTGTCCTAATTGTGGTAATCATGAATTGAGCATATTTTACGAAGTTCGTGATGTTCCCGTCCATAGCTGCTTGATGATCTCAAGTAAAGAAGAAGCTACAAATTTTCCCTGTGGAGATGTAGTATTAGGATTTTGCGATCGCTGTGGTTTTATTACTAATACTCAGTTTGATGTTAAATGGTCAGCTTATGCCCCTAATTACGAAGATCAACAAAGTTATTCCCCTACATTTAATAAGTTTTCTCTCAAGCTCGCTAATCATTTAATTGATAAATACGACTTACATAATAAGGATATTATCGAAATAGGCTGTAGTAAGGGCGACTTTTTATTACTGTTGTGTGAATTAGGTAATAATCGTGGTGTCGGTATCGATCCTAGTGTAGTTCCTGGTCGAGTAGAAAGCGAAGCAGCAGACCGCGTAACCTTTATTCAAGATTATTATAGTGAAAAACATTCAGAATATGTGGGTGATTTTATCTGCTGTCGTCATACCCTAGAGCATATTCAACCTACTTCCGAGTTTATTAAAACTGTTCGTAAATCAATTGGCGATCGCAATACTGTAGTGGTTTTTGAAATACCTGATAATACCAGAGTATTAAAAGAACAAGCTTTTGAAGATATTTATTACGAACATTGCTCTTATTTTAGTCCAGGTACATTAGCGCGTTTATTCCGCGATAGTGGATTTGAAGTTACTGATCTTTACTGTGATTATGGAGATCAGTATCTTTTAATTGAAGCTAAACCAGTAGCTATGCCTTGTGACAAACTTCATGCTTTCGAGGAAACTGTAGAGGATGTGGCAAAAGATGTTCAATTATTTAGTGACAAAATAACTAGTAAATTGGAATATTGGAAGAATTATTTAGAAACTGCTCAAGCAAAAGGCGAAAAAGTAGTAGTTTGGGGTTCAGGATCTAAATGTGTGGCATTTTTAACCACCTTAAAAACTATTGATAAAATTCAATATGCCGTAGATATCAACCCCCACCGTCACGGTAAATTTATTCCTGGGGTTGGTAAAGAAATTATGCCACCTGAATTTCTCAAAACCTATCAACCCGATAAAGTAATTGTGATGAACGCTATTTATAAGCCTGAAATTAGCCAAATGCTAGCTGATATGGGTGTGGAAACTGAAGTAGTAGCATTATAAAGTGATTGAGGATAAGGGATGAGGCAATATACTGCTTTAAAACTTATCCTTATTTATTTGGTTGCTCAAAAAAGTTCGTAGAAAAACATAGATAAACGCAGATAATTTGTTTTGTTTGCATATAACTTTTATTAAAGATATAAAAGGAAAAAATACCCTTCAATACACTTCTTTGAAAGAAATAGTAATTATTAATTATTAAAATGTATCAATATACAATTATTGGTGGGGGAATTGTTGGCTTATCAACAGCAATGGCTCTTACTCAGAAGTTTCCAACAGCTAAAATAGCCTTGTTAGAAAAAGAAGCAACTTGGGCTGCTCATCAGACAGGACATAATAGTGGGGTAATCCATTCAGGAATATATTATAAACCTGGTAGCTATAAAGCAAAACTTTGTCGTGAAGGTAACAAGTCTATGGTGGCTTTTTGCCAGGCAAATAATATCAACTACAAAATATGTGGTAAGGTAATTGTCGCCACTAAACCAGAAGAATTACCCCTATTAGAAAATCTCTATCAAAGAGGATTAGCTAATGAACTGGAAATCAGCAAAATTACGAGTGAACAAGTGCGAGAGATTGAACCCCATGTTAGTTGTTTAGCAGGAATTCGGGTAAAATCCACAGGAATTGTCGATTATAAACAAGTTTGCCAAAAATATGCAGCGATCGCCCAAGAGAATGGGGTAGATTTATATAACAATACCCGTGTGCAAGATATCAAGACTACTGCTGAGGGTCATATCTTAATTACTAATAATGGCGAATACCAAACCAAGTTTTTAATCAATTGTGCAGGACTATATAGCGATCGCTTAACTAAACTCGCCCAAGAACAAGCACCAGCAAAAATCATTCCCTTTCGCGGAGAATATTACGAATTAACCCCAGAAAAACGCTATTTAGTCAACGGAGCTATTTATCCTGTTCCTAACCCTAATTTCCCCTTCCTAGGGGTGCATTTTACCCCTGGAATTGATGGTAGTGTTCATGCGGGGCCCAATGCTGTACTGGGTTTAAAAAGGGAGGGATATCGTAAATGGGATTTCGATTTAGGGGATTTTTTAGATACCATGACCTATCCAGGGTTTTGGAAATTAGCAGCGAAGTTTTCTAATGAAGGTATACAGGAAATGATTCGCTCTTGGAGTAAGACAGTATTTGTCCGTAGCCTGCAAACATTAATCCCCGAAGTACAAGCACAAGATGTTGTTCCTACTCCTGCGGGGGTGAGAGCGCAAGCCTTAAAAAGTGATGGGCAATTAGTAGATGATTTTTTAATTATTCAGCGAGAGCGAGCCATGCACGTTTGTAATGCCCCTTCCCCTGCTGCCACTGCTTCAATTGAAATTGGGAAACAGATAGTAGAATTAGTTCCTGATGGTATTTAACACTATTCTTCTGCTTCAAAATCCGAGGTTTCTGCACCACAGACAGGACATACCCAGTCTTCTGGCAATTCTTCAAAAGCTGTACCTGGATCAATTTCGCTATCTGGGTCTCCTACTTCTGGGTTGTATTCGTAACCACAAACTGAGCAGATATATCTCATGACTTTTCTCCTCTCACTACTTGTCATGATAAAAGAGACAATTGCAATAGAATATTAAATTTAATTTAATTTTTAACTATTAAAGAGCGATCGCGCCATTTTTCTCCCATAAATCAGGAAAACTCTGATCTCTTAATGCAGCAATATCTACTTTTCCATTGAGTAATTACTTATAATTAAATACTTTAATACTATCAACAAGGCAGGTATAGAAGATGAAGATAGTAAATTTTATTGAAGTAAACAATAAGCTGGAAACTATTTTAGATAGTGCAATTGAGGATTCTGAATATACCGTAATTATTAGGGAAGATGCTGATCCTGCGGTAGTGATGTCTCTTAATTATTTCAATAGTTTATTACCCCCACGTTCATCTGCTTAAGTCTACTGCCAATGTTGCCCACTTAGAACGTTCAGATCAATACAGAATAAGAACAAGTAGGAAAGAAAGATTTGTTGGATCAGCTTCGTCTAGTAGCTTGGACAAATAATGCTTGGGATAGTTATGTTCGATGGCAAATAAAAGATCAAAGAACACTCAGATTAATTAATAAGCTGATTAAAGCAGCTAAAAATATGCCATTTGAAGGTATTGGCAATCCTGAACCTGTGAAGAATACAACTGGTTTATGGTCGCGTCGTATTAACGATAACAATCAGCTAGTATATGCAGTTGATAGTCGCTACTTGACTATTATATCTCTAGAAGGTTATCGAATTAATCGTTTGCGTCCCTGTAAATTAAAAGACCTTGAACAAGAGATAGACTATTAATTGGAAAAGTTTATTTTGTCGAATTTAGACTGTAATCATCTGAGACTGAGAATTAGGAAAAATTGGCTCGAAATGCAACAGCATTAAGTATTCGGGAGGTAAACCTAGCGATTGATAAGTGCAACCTTCCTTATCGCTAAATTCAACTTCAAAAGCAGCACCATCAGCCAAAATTTCAACTACAGTCCCCACTTGACCTCGCCAAAGGTTTTCTTCAGGGAGATCGGCGGTTAATGCCACTACATCGAGGAGTTTAATTTTATCAGTTATCATTTTCGGCTCACTTCCAAGTCTCATGTAAAAGGATAGCAACTAGTCAAGCGGGGAATTGAGGAATTAATTTCAATAATCCAGCTACTACGAATGACTGCACTTTTATTTTGCCATTCCAACGTAAAATCTACAGTATAACGCTGCCCAAAGGGGTCTTTTCGTCCTAATTTAGCTGGATGGGTTCTAATAACTTCGAGCAGAATTTGACGTAATTCAGGTGCATTTTCCGCCCTCATCCCTAACAGAGATAGAAAAAGTCGTGCTTTATGTTTGCCTGTACTATGTTCTAAATTAAGACAATAATCTCGTAACTTACGAATATCGATAACTGCATTTTCAGCATTGGGGATAAACACTGTCAAATAAATTTAAAATCTTTGTTCTAAATTGCGTTGATAATGATTTTGACGCACAGTGCTAGATCGCTGCTGACACTTTTTAAATGGTCATTATGATATTTCTCATTCTCGCCTGTTTGATAATTGTAATTTTTCTTATACCTTATTGGCTAATAGCAGCTAATCCATTCCCTAAACCATCAGGACAATGGAAAATAGGTACATCCAATTTAATTTGGAATCTACCCAGCTATCCTGGAATTATTGCCAAGATTTGGTATCCAACCAGCGATTTACACCATAGCTATAGTCCTTACATCGATAATCTTGAAAGAACCATTACTGCCATAACCACGGGACTAAATCCTCTATCTAAGTTGATTCTCAACAAGCTTTATCTCGGTCGTATTCGGACTCCATCATCTACCAATGCAATATTAGCTGATCAAGAGAGTTTCCCCGTCATACTTCTTTCACCAGGTTTTGGGGGTGTTAATCTTAATACTTTTTATGCCTTAGAGTTTGCTAGCTATGGCTTTATTGTCATTGGTATCAATCATCCAGGATGGAGTTCTGGAACACTGCTTGTTAATGGATCACAAGTTCCGTTCAACCAAATTAACTTCGATGATGTTGAGCGTGTAGAAACGGTTTTTGCTGAAATTACTCAACACAAAGCAAATAATTTATCTGCTGTTGTAGATGAAATATTAAATCTAAATGCCATTATCGATTCATGGTTATATCAAAAAATCAATCTAGCCAGAGTTTTTACCGTCGGACACTCATCTGGTGGCTCTGCTAGTTTTGTTGCCTGTGCAAAGGACGATAGAATTGCTAAAAGTGTTAATCTTGATGGTTTTCTTTACATGGATGGGATTAATGTTGTCGATACAGAAAAAGAATTTTTGTTAATGCTATCTGATCGAGATAAATATACCCTGCAAAGAAACAAGCCACAAAGCATCTTCGATGTAATAATGGCAAAAGACAAAATACGGATAGAGCAATTTGCTTGCAATAAGAATGTTCACAAGCATTTATTGCCTTGGGCTAATCATTTTAACTTTCTAGATTTACCGCTAATTCTCAATCCTGCATTCAGTAAATTGCTTGGTTTATTTGGTCAAACAGACGGACTGGATTTATTATCAAAAACATCAGCAACAATGATTGATTTTTTCAACGAGCTAGATTAAAAATATTTTTCTATTAGTTTATCAATGTTTTCCTAATACATACAGTCCGAGTAATAATCATAGACGTTTTAATAGATTATTGTTCATGGTTGAGAGATTGCCATTTCTCCCATAAATCAGGACGGCGATCGCGTGTACGTTTAATCTGTTCCTCTCTTCGCCAGTTATCAATTAACTTATGATTACCTGAACGTAGGACTTCTGGTACTTCCCAACCACGATATTCCGCAGGTCTAGTATATTGAGGATAATCAAGTAAATCAGTTTCAAAACTTTCTGCTTTGAGAGATTCAACCTTCCCTACTGTTCCTGGTAGAAGTCGAGTAACACCGTTAATTAAAGTAAGCGCAGGAATTTCTCCACAGGTTAAGACAAAATCACCCAAAGATATCTCTTTAGTAACTAAATGCTGTCTGATGCGTTCATCAACCCCTTCATAATGACCACAGATTAATACCAGTTGTTGATAATTAGTAGCCAAATCCTTGAGTAAAGATTGAGTTAGGGGTTGTCCTTGAGGAGTCATTAAAATGATTTCCCGTGGGGATAAAATAGGTAAAGATTCAACGGCGGTAAATATCGGCTCAGGCTTGAGTAACATTCCCACACCACCACCATAGGTAATATCGTCTACCTTACGATGTTTATCAGTAGTAAAGTCACGGGGGTTAACTAAGTTTACTGTCGCAATCTGTTTAGCGATCGCTTTACCCAATAAACTACAACTAAGGGGAGAGACAAAAAAGTCGGGGAAAAGAGTGATAATATCAAAACGCACGGTAACTAAATAGTAAACTTAATAAAAACTATAGAAGTTTAAGTATAAGCTTGATAGACTCCCAGAAGTTAAGTAGTCTTTGACACAGTAGAAAAGTAGTTAGCATCGCTACTATCAACATTAGTCAAAGGTCGATTTTTTTGTCTGCTGACCCAAATATGATTAATACTGAAGTTAAAAATAAAACTAGAGATTACGCCCAATCTACTAAAAACGCCATTTTGGTTATAGGTGGTGCGGAAGATAAAGTTCACGGTAAAGAAATATTACAAACCTTTTTTAATCGCTCAGGAGGGACAAAGGGGATAATCGGTATTATTCCTTGTGCTTCTAGAGAACCTAGTCTGATTGGAGAACGGTATTATCGACTCTTTGATGATATGGGTGCTAAAGAAATCAAGGTATTAGATATACGCGATCGCTCTGGCGCAGATGATTCTGCATATCTTAATTTTGTCGAAGATTGTACAGGGATTTTCTTGACTGGTGGTGATCAGTTACGTCTTTGCGGTTTATTGGCTGACACGCCTTTAATGAATCGAATTGTTGAAAGAGCGCAAATTGGAGAAATAAGCCTAGCAGGTACTAGTGCAGGTGCTGCTGTGATGGGACATCATATGATTTCAGGCGGTAGCAGTGCTGAGTCTCCCAACCGATCTTTAGTAGATTTGGCAATGGGGTTAGGAATTATTCCAGAAGTCTTAGTAGACCAACATTTTTATAATCGTAATCGTTTAGCACGTCTATTGAGTGCCATTGCTGAACATCCCCAATTATTAGGCATCGGCATTGATGAAGATACCTGTGCTGTATTTGAAAGTGATGGGATAATTCAAGTAATAGGCAAAGGGGCTGTGACAATAGTTGATGCACGCTCCATGTCTCATACTAATCGAGCAGAAGTTCAAGGAAGTGAACCATTAAGTCTGCACAATCTGAAACTGCATATTTTGGGTTATGGCGATCGCTATGATCTGCAAAAGCATCTACCTTTTAATTAAAGTAAGGGCAAGTTTAATGATTGATCAATCTGGCACAATTTTTATCTATAACTGATATCTGCTTAATGCGAAGCTACTGCGTAAAATTAGCTTTTAATTAAATGGTTAACATATAGGAAAATACAATTGTGGGAAATGGTGGAAAAATTGTTCATCGGGAACAGTTTATCAAGTCCTATAGACGAGATGATGATCAAATCGTTTAGTTATTTTGTGTTGGCACAGACCTAAAAGCAGTAAATCCGAATGAGAATCCTCAAAACTCAAACATTACGTGGGCCAAACTATTGGAGCATTCGGCGCAGTAAGCTGATTGCTATATTATTGGATCTAGAAGAATTAACTGAAAAGCCATCGAATGAGATTCCAGGATTTTATGATGGTTTAATTCAGGTACTACCTAGTTTAATTGAACATTACTGTTCCCGTGGTCGTCGTGGCGGTTTCCTCGAAAGAATCAAGGAAGGGACACTAATGGGGCATATTATCGAACACGTTGCCCTCGAATTACAAGAACTTGCAGGAATGCCTGTAGGGTTTGGTAGGACTAGGGAAACTTCTACCCCAGGTGTGTTTAATGTAGTTTTTGAATATATTGAGGAGCAAGCAGGTCGCTATGCAGGTAGGGCTGCGGTGAGATTGTGTCATTCGATAGTAGAAACAGGTACATATCCTGCTATTGAACTCGAACAGGATTTAACTGATCTTAGAGAATTATACGCCAATAGTGCTTTAGGCCCTTCGACAGAAACAATTATTCAAGAGGCAGAAGCCAGAAAAATTCCCTGGATGTGGTTGAGTGCTAGGGCAATGTTACAGCTTGGGTATGGGGCAAATCAAAAGCGGATTCAAGCAACGTTGAGCAATAATACCAGTATTTTAGCCGTAGAACTTGCCTGTGATAAGGAAGGAACGAAAACCATGCTAGGTAATGCAGGTATACCAGTTCCTAAAGGCACAGTAATTAAATATTTAGATGAATTAAAACAGGCGATCGCTGATGTCGGGGGTTATCCTATCGTTCTTAAACCTCTAGATGGCAATCACGGTCGAGGCATTACTATTGATATTAATGATTGGTCAGAAGCTGAGGCTGCCTATGATTTAGCTAGTCAAGCTTCTAAAACCCGTTCTGTTATTGTTGAGCAATATTATCAGGGCAACGATCATCGTGTCTTGGTTATTAATGGTAAAGTGGTGGCGGTAGCAGAAAGAATTCCCGCCCATGTGATTGGTGATGGTCAATCGACAGTTAAGGAATTGATTGAGATTACTAATCTTGATCCTAAACGCGGAGAGGGTCACGATAAGGTTTTAACTAAAATCGTTATAGATTCCACTTCTCAGGCTGTATTAGCAAAACAAGGGTATGATTTAGATTCCGTTATTCCTGCACAGTCGGTTGTTTATTTACGGGCAACAGCTAATTTAAGTACTGGTGGGGTAGCAGTCGATCGCACCGACGAAATTCACCCTGAAAATGTCTGGCTAGCTCAAAGAGTTGCTAAAATTATCGGTTTGGATATCGCAGGGATTGATATTGTCACTTCAGATATTAGTCAGCCTCTAAGAGAAACTAAAGGAGTAATTGTTGAGGTTAATGCTGCCCCTGGTTTTAGAATGCACGCCTCCCCTAGTCATGGACTTCCCCGTAATGTCGGGGCTTCTGTATTGGAGATGTTATTTCCCAACAATGCCCCAACTCGCATTCCTATTGTGGCTATTACAGGTACTAACGGTAAAACAACTACTACCCGTCTTACTGCCCATATTTATCGTCAAACAGGTAAAGTAGTCGGCTTTACTACTACTGATGGAATTTATATTCAAGAATATCTAGTTGAAACGGGAGATAATACTGGACCCTATAGTGCAGGTACAATTTTAAAAGATCCGACTGTGGAAGTAGCCATCCTAGAAACAGCTAGAGGCGGTATCCTACGCTCAGGTTTGGCTTTTGATCAATGTGATATAGGCGTAGTGTTAAATGTAGCTGCTGATCATTTGGGTTTAGGTGGAATTGAAACTATCGAACAGATGGCAAAAGTTAAAGCGGTGGTAGCTGAAAGTGTTAAAGCGGAAGGATATGCCATTCTCAATGCTGATGATCCCTTAGTGGCTGCTATGGCAGAAAAACTTAATTGTAAAGTTGCCTATTTTTCAATGAATCCTGATAATCCGATCATCATAGAACACTGTCGGCGTAATGGTTTAGCTGCAATTTATGAACAGGGATATTTATCAATTTTAGAAGGGCAATGGACATTAAGGATAGAAAAAGCTATTAATATTCCCATGACTATGGGGGGAATGGCTAATTTTATGATTGCTAATGCTTTGGCTAGTTGTTTGGCTGCCTTTGCCCAGGGAGTTGATATAGAAATAATTCGCCGAGGAGTACGCACTTTCCAAGTTTCCGCCGAACAAACCCCAGGTAGAATGAATTTGTTTAATTTGGGGGATTATCATGTTTTAGTAGATTATGCCCATAATCCTCATGGATATCAAGCTGTAGGCGATTTTGTGCGCAATTGGGAAGGAGAGAGAATTGGTGTCGTGGGGGGTCCAGGCGATCGCCGTGATGAAGATTTAATTTTACTTGGTAATATTTCTGCCCAAATATTTGATCAAATTTTAATTAAAGAAGATGAAGATCCAAGAGGTAGAAGTGTTGGGGAAGTTGCCGATTTAATTACTAAAGGTATTTGTCAAGTTAATCCTAATCTTAACTATAAAGTGGTTTTAGAGGAAACAGAGGCTATTAATCTTGCTTTGAATCAGGCACAAAAAAGTAATTTAGTTGTGGTTTTTCCCGACAAAGTTAATCAGGCAATTAGTCTAATTAAAGATCGCATTAAATAAAATATATTTTATACAGGTTATTGGGAAGAGAACAGCTTCAACGGATTAATATCTTAGCTTCTTGACTTATAGGGATGTTTAAATCTTTTGATTAATTACAACAGTATTTTTGCTCTTTTCAGCTAATGCTTGAGAATTTGTTATAAGCATTCTCTGAAACCTATGTGCTTGTAATTGGTAATGTTGGGTAAATTGAACTAGTGAGAGCATTATTGTATAGCTTAATTATCATGTTTAATTTATCTGGTTATTCAACTATAAAAAAGCGAATCGTCTTTGGGAAATCGCCGAATTTTATATCAATTTGTGTTAATCATCTGGGCAATTTAAATAATTTATGTATATATAGAGAAAGTAAATAGAAAAAATAAATTCTTAAATATTTATCTAGCGATCGCAGAAGAAACACCACCATGAAAATTAATAAACCAGGAAGTGATTATATTAATCGCAATGTCATGGAATTATTGGTTAACGAAGAAATAGAACGACAAATAGAGCGATTTCCTAGTAATATTAAAAATTTTATTAATCCGTTAGAAGTAGCTACTTACGCCCTAAATAGATTACCAGCTTTATATGCTTCCTCTCAACAAGGATTTAATAAACAAAAGTTGAAAGGAAAAGCGGAATATAGTGTACAAATTACTCAAGAGGTTCGTAAGGGTTTTGCTGCTGTTCAAAAGGATATTTTACGTACTTCTACACCTTTGTTGTCAGAAATGGAACGAAATCTTGATGCAGATCTTAAAGAAGCCCAAGAGGCTTTAGAGGAATTAGCAGCTTATTTGCCTGAAAAAGATTTATCTTGGAAAAATATTGTTAAGTTAGTTAAACCTTTGTTGGCAGAATTAAAAGAGCAAGATGACGATAAAACTCAATCTAGAATTCGTTCTCGCTCTACTCGGATGTGGGATGATTCTGGTTATAAAAAATCTAATTAATTTGGTATAAGATAAAGGTTTAAGCAAAGGTTAGGACTTAAAATCACGCAAAGACATTAAAACGCAAAGAGGTTTTAGAAATCTTTTAATCTATCTTGATTGTTGCTATATAAGCTATCCCTCTTTAGTTAATTAGGTATAAGAAAAGGGGCAGTTGGCAATTGGGATTTATGATTCAGGCTTAGGTAATCATTACGGAGATTATTGTTAATTTCTTAATAGCTTATCCTGTTCTTTGATGGGAGATAATATTAGTTATATGAATTATTTAAATGTTGGCTACAAATAGAACGGTTTTTAGGTAGTAAGTAATTTCACAAGGGGACAATGTAGGTAATAGATTTTTTCAGACTCCTGACTCCTGACTCCTGACTCCTGACTCCTTATAAATTCGTAGCATTCTTTTTTGTATTTCATATTATATTAAGGAGCAAAAATATCTATAATGAAATAATTTAAATATCCCTAAAGCTAAGAACCTAAAAAATATCTCCTTACTATTTCCTACTTTTTAAATATTGAATTAAAGCAGGCAATACTGGACAGGGTTGCTTAGTTTGAAAATTAGTAGGTTGATCAGGGCGGAATACACTCCAGCGAAAAGGGCCCAAGTCTGCTGCTGACATCCATAAAAGTCTTTTAGCCCTAGTCATAGCAACATATAGTAAACGATACTCTTCTGCTTCTTTAAGTTTAAGTGCCTCCTGCCAAGCTTGCAATGGTTGGGGAATAGTTGGAGGTTTTTGGGAATCAAGATATTGTTGATGGACTATTGCCCGAATTTGAGCGCGAGCCACCTCACTAAGGGTAAAATTACCAAGAAATTTACTTGCTGTAGGTATCCAAGGTTGACCTGGTAAAATATCTTGATGTAGGAAGGGAATAAAAACATAATCCCAATCAAGTCCTTTAGCCTTGTGCATAGTAATAATAGTTAACTGTCCAGCACGGGTATAGCGATCGCCATTATCTTCTTCTATTGCTTCAAAGTTTTCGGAATTGGTAATTTCTTCTAAGGCTCTAATGGTGGCTTTGAGGGAACTACGACCTATAATCTGTTGATTGACTTTCTCTGAGAGTTTTTGTACTGTTGCTAATTCTGAACCTGTATATTTAAGAGTCATACCCAAAAAAGCTATTAATTGATAGTGAGGTAACTCCATACGGGCGCGCAGTAAATTACAACAATATTGACGGGCTGCTTGTACTGGGGGTTTTTGGGGGGGGTGTAGGGGTGTGGGATAGAGAAACTGTTCGGGATAGGTAGCCAAAGCATTGAGATCTTGAGTGGGAATTAGACTACGTTGCTGTAATACTTCTAATGCAGACTTGAGATAGTCTGGGGAATGAGGACGATCTAGAAATTGAAGTAATTTTAAGATTTCTGCTGGTATTTGGGAATGTCTTTCGTGTTCTCCCACTTCATAGATATTAATTTGATGATTTTTGGCAATATCTGCTAATTCTTGGGCTAAAAAACGCCCCTGACGGTTTTCTCTAACGAGGATAGCTATACTGTGTTGAGGATGTTCTTTAAAAAGAGCGATCGCCCGTTCGGCAATTAATTCGACTGTGTGATAGATATCATCGGGTTGACAAATTACTACCCCACTGGCTTCTGGTTGGGGATTAGCATCGGGTTGAGGATCTTGAGGATCAACTGTAACAATATGTTGGGGACGAAAAGGTAATTGTGTTGGTTGATTATGCTTCTGTCTTTTCAACCATTGTTGATTTACCCAGTCAAGTACAAAGTTTGCAGCATCAATAATTATTTTGCTACTACGTCCCGCCTGGTTCATAGTCTCCAGGGTCTTTTTTTGGTTACAGGTTTCGCAAAACCAATTAAAATATATGGGATCGGCTGGGGTAAAAGTTGAGTTGATGGCTTGATTAGGATCGCCCACCCTGACTAAATTGGGTTCGGTATTTGCTTTAAGGTCATTTTGAGCCAAAATAGAGATTAATTTTTCTTGTAGGGGGCTAGAATCTTGTGCCTCATCTTCAAACACACCATAAACTTGATTTTGCCACAGCAAGCGCATGGGGGGATATTCTAAAACCTTGAGGGCAGCCAGAATCATGTCGTCATAATCTATTAAATCCTGCGATCGCATTAAGTATTGGTATTCTTGATACAGTCCGCCAGCAATTTGTAAAATGCCATATTCATCCGTTGCTTGCGCGCTTAATTCCAATAACTGTTCTGGTAGCAACCCCGAACTTTTAGCCTCTCGCACCACCGTATTAGTTAAACTGGGTAGGACTTCTGTGCGTAAAACCGACTGACGACGCAAACGTTCTGTTTCTTCCCCATCAAACTGTATTCCTTCTAATAATGTTTGATATTGTCGAGGATTGCTGCTAATCCATCTTTCCACCGCCCCCCTAATAATTCGATGTCCTAAATGGGGTACTACAATGGTTACCTTATCTAAACTTAGCCCCGATAACTCCTGACGAGAATTAGCAATATTGAGGGCTAAACCGTGTAGGGTATAGACCACAAAACCGCCTGGGGGAAGCATTAAATCCTTAAGGCGATCGCGAATTTTACTTTTAATATTGGCTGCTGCTGAACGAGTATAGGTAACAACTACCAACTGTCGGCGACTATGTAACTGATTACGGGCTATAGCGATCGCTGCTGCCACTGCCAGACTATGGGATTTTCCAGCCCCAGGTACAGCAGAAACCGCCATTTCTCCACCCTGCCAATTGGCTAGATTCTGTTGCCCTGTGCGTAAACTATTTCGTAGTATTTGTAGCTGTGTTTCTAACCACTCTGCTACTGTTGGATCTTGAGAATTTGAGGCTGGTTTAAAATTAGATAGCATGACGCGATATTTCTGTCAGAATATTGATTCTAACAAACTTAGTTCTTTAGTACTGCTAGGGCGATCGCTATTTTTTGGATGATTATTTCCCTAATTACCTCACTCGATGTTAACCACCGTATTCCCAACCAGTACTAGATAATAGAAGTTGATTACCTTCGCGATGGATACCAGAAGCAATTACCTCGCCTACATAAACGGTGTGATCGCCCTCTTCCACTGTACCCACAACTTTACATTCAATATAGCCTAAAGAATCTTGAATGATTGGACATCCTGTAGCTTCACCCTCATAAAATTCCACATTCTCAAATTTATTACCCACACGAGTTTTAGGCTTAAAGAAAGATGCAGCTAGATCTTTTTGTCCTTCTTCGAGAAAACTAATAGCAAATACTTGGGTATTTTTGATCATCTCATGGGAACTAGTACCCTTTTTGACACAATTAACTACTAAAGGTGGTTCAAACGAGGACTGCATCAACCAGCTTACAGTAAAACCATTCATCTCTTCCCCGTCTTTAACACCGCATATATAAAGTCCGTGGGGAATTTTACGTAGCATTGTTTTTTTGGCTTTTTGATCTAACATCAGTGTTGCTCCTTATCTTACCCTTACCAGTTTATCAAGGTTGTGTGTTGTGACATTAACATTACCTCAAAGATTTAGATGCTCATAATTATACTTATATGAATTATTTAAATGTTGGCTACAAATAGAACGGTTTTTAGGTAGTAAGTAATCCCACAAGGGGACAATGTAAGTAATAGATTTTTTCAGACTTTTGACTCCTGACTCCTGACTTCAGGAGTGCATTCGCTCAAGGCATGGAAACCGTACCGTTAGCACAGCACCGCTCCTGACTCCTTATATATTTGTAGCATTTTTGTTGCAATTAAAACCCCACTATATATAGCGTATTATAGGCAAAAAATATAATTACCCCCCTACATATAGTGCTATCATACAAATCCCCAGAAGCATAGAGTTAGAAATAGTAAAAATGGATTATTTAGGTGAATGGCAAGCTAGCGGTGTCGATGAGGAATTGACTCGTTTAAATGTAGTTGCACTTGACGGTACTTGCCCAGCAGAATATTTACTATATTCAAATTCTATACCCAGGAGAAACGATGGCAGAATTAATGAAAGATTTCTTCAGCGTTATACCCATACGGATGCTGGTGGTTGGTGGTGTTCGGGAATTGATGTGTTAACTGGCGAAGCTGATATTTGGGGATGTTTTAAGCCCGATCGCCCTCGTCATGATGCTGATAAAGTTATTAAGTATGAGCATCCGCCTAAAACCGCCACTGGTTTATTTGCTTTAAAAGTACCCCTGAATATTTGGCAGAAAATCGCCGATCGCGCCAAAGTTAAGTTAGTTTCTACGGATATTATCGAAGACAGGGAGGATTTTGGTTTTTGGCAATGGTTGATTAATCATCCCGAAGTCCCTTTATGTATTACTGAAGGGGCAAAAAAGGCAGGATCATTGTTATCAGCAGGTTATGCGACAGTGGCTTTACCTGGAATTTTTAATGGTTATCGCACGCCTAAAGATGCGACTGGTAAAAGGATTGGTAAGTCTCATTTAATTCCTCAATTGGCAAAGTTAGCCACCCCTGGGCGACAAGTATATTTTGTTTTTGATCAAGATTCTAAACCTAAAACCATTCAAGCAGTAGCAGCAGCAATTAGGAAGACGGGTTATTTATTACAGCAAATTGGTTGTCAGGTAAAAGTTGTTAGTTGGGATAGTAAACTGGGTAAGGGAGTAGATGATCTAATTATTAATCACGGTCAAGATTATTTTGCTCAAGTTTATGACCAGGCTTTAGACTTAGCTACTTGGAAAGCTTTAGCTTGGAGGAATTTAACTTATACTGCCGATCTGCAATGCAATAGTCGTTATTTACCATTTGATATTCCCCCCCAGACGCGCTTAATTGGGATCAAATCTCCTAAAGGTACAGGTAAAACCCAAGCCTTATCTAAAATAGTAGCAAGAGCGATCGCCACGGGGCAAAAAGTTTTAGTGATCGGACATCGAGTACAACTGGTAAAACAGTTATGTCAACGCTTTGGGCTTAGTTATGTAACTGAGGTACATTGTCACAAGGCTTCTTTGGGTTATGGTCTTTGTATTGATTCTCTTCATGGCTTTTCAATGGCAAAGTTTAACCCTAATGATTGGGTAAATAGTTTAGTAATTATTGATGAAGTTGAACAAGTATTATGGCACGCCCTTAATTCTAATACTTGCAAAGATCGGCGAGTGGAAATTCTTAAGTCGTTTAAGGTGTTGATGCAGAATGTTTTAACCCAAAACGGACAAGTATATATAACCGATGCGGATTTAAGTGATATTTCCTTAGATTATCTTGTTTCCCTATCGGGAATTGAGCTTAAACCTTATATTATTGAGAATCAATGGCAGGGTGATCCTCAATCTACCTGGAAAGTTTATAATTATTCTGGTCAAACTCCTAAAAAACTCTTAGCTAACCTAGAAACCGATATTCAACATGGTGGCAAACCCTTTATCTGTCTTTCAGCCCAAAAGTTAACTAGTAAGTGGAGTACCCAAACCTTAGAAGCTTATCTACATAAGAAATTTCCTAATAAACGCATCCTGCGGATCGATTCGGAATCTCTAGCAGATCCCCATCATCCTGCTTATGGCTGCATTTCCCAATTAGAGCAAATATTATGGCAATACGACATGGTAATCGCCAGCCCCTCAATTGAGACAGGGATTTCCATTGAACTAAGAAATCATTTTACAGGAGTTTGGGCGATCGCGCAAGGTGTCCAAGCAGAAAATGCTGTGCGTCAAACTTTATCGCGTCTACGTCATAATGTTCCCCGACATCTTTGGTGTGCTAAATATAGTTTTAATACCATCGGTAATGGTTCAACTTCGATTCCTGCTATACTCACTTCCAATGGGCGTTTTACTCAATTAAATATACGTTTACTGCAACAAGCGGATTTTGCTTATTTAGATGATTTAGATACAGGTTTTCAAGCAGAATCACTGTTGTGTTGGGCAAAAATGGCAGTTAGATATAATGCAGGGGCGATTAATTATCGTGGCACAATTATAGCTGGATTAAGGGCAGAAGGACATGAAATTATAGATGCTAAGAAGTTTCAGTTTTCCCCCGCTATACAGCCAGCATCCCCAGCAGATAGTTGTCTAGTTGAAGCCATTACCGCTATTAGTACCCAAAATTATTTAGCTGAGTGTAGCGCGATCGCCACTGCTATTGATTTAGATGATCAACAATATCAAACCCTCAAAAAAAGTCTAATTAAATCCTTAAGCGATCGCCGTAGGTTACGCAAGTATGAATTGAAACAACGTTATCATTTACCTATTACTCCCGAATTAGTATCCCTTGATGATCAGGGTTGGTATCAAAAGATTAGATTACACTATTTTCTAACGGTTGGTCGTGCTTATCTAGCTGATCGCGATACTTTGGTGGCACGGAAACTAATAGATCAAGGTAATGGTAGTTTATTTTTACCCGATTTTAATAGTTCCCAATTGGGGGCAATTGTTGGGACTTTAGAACTTTTGGGTATTCCTATTTTACTGCAACTTACTAGACCATTACGCAATACTGATGAGGATCTACAATCTTTAGCTGCGATCGCCCTCAACCATCGTCAAGAAATTAAAACTATTTTAAATATTGGCATTGCCAAAAGTTATAGTCCGATCACAATTGTCAGCCGTCTTTTAGATAAAATTGGTTACAAAATTCAATGTGTGCGTTACGAAAAAATAAATTCTAAACGGGTTAGGGTGTATCAAATTCTTTCCCCAGATGATTTACGTCAGCAGGTGTTTAGTTATTGGTTAAATATTGATTCCCAATCTCCTGGTAATTCTCTACTTTGGGCGGTTAATCGTCTTAATCATTCTACTAAGCTAACATCTCAAAGCAGGCAGGAAGCTAATTATTTTCAGTTTAGTTTGGATATTTGATTAATTTTGATTAACAATAATTAAAAAAAAGTTAACACCAAAATATAGATTGTAGGCAATAATAAGACTTAATTTAAGCCGTTTATCGTATGATCTTTGCCAAAACCAAGTAAAAGTTGTAGTCAATTATAATAAAAACTTAATTAAGAAGATAAATAAAATAGCTGTGTCTAAAACTAGTCCATCTGTAACGGTTTTGCTATTAGAGAACGATTGCGAACAGCGAGAATCAATTATTAATCTTTTGCATCAAATTAATCCTCAAAAGTATCAGTGGGTTCACCAGCAACAGCTAAACTCAGCCTTAAATTACTTGCAAGATAAATATATCGACGTATTATTAATTAATTTAGATCTAACCAACAAAAGCAATACAAATATTCTTCAGAAGATCTACGCAATCAAACCCTACATTGTCAGCATCTTTATAACCACAAGTGACCAAGAAAATACAATTATTGAAAGTCAAAAGCTGACCACTAATTACACCACTTTAACTTTAGAAAATCCTTGTAAAAAACCCCATGGGCAATTACTATCTCCAATTCTTATAGAAAAATTTATAGATGGGATTCTTCAACAACAAGAAATAGCACAGCTGCAATCGCAATTAGAATACACTCAGGATCTATTCAAAACCGTAGTAGATACAACTTCTGCTTTAATGTGGATAATTGATGAAAAGGAAAATTATATCTTTCTCAATCAAGCTTGGTTAAGTTTTACTGGTCAAAGTTTAGAAACTGGGTTAAAAGAAAACTGGCGCGATCGCATTCATCCAGATGATTTAGCTAGATGTACTAAAGTATATCAGTCCGCACTCAATAAATGCCGAGGGTTTGAGATAGAATATCGTCTCAAGCGGTTTGACAATTCCTATCGCCTAATTCTTAATACTGCTGTACGTCGTTATAGCTCTCAAGGAGAATTTGCGGGGTTTCTGTGTTTTTGTCTCGATATTACTCAGCGTAAAAAAATTGAACAAAAAGTAATTCAACAAGCAAAAACCGACAGTTTACTAGCAGACATTACTAAAAAAATTCATAGTTCTTTAGATCTTGATATTATTATTCAAACCACAGCCGAAGCAGTTAAACAATTTATTAGTGCCGAAAAGGTTTCAATCATGAAAATTGTGGCTTCTTCTTCCCTCAATGATAATCAACTTCGACGGGAGCTTATTTTACTATTTAAATCTGAATTGGTTAATTTTCCTTTAAGTTGTGAAATTGCTGCAACCAAAGCCTTACCCAATCAAGAATTATTAAGTAATTACACTCAATTAGCTCTAGGAAAAATTATTGCTTTTTGCAACAATGCTAATCAGATAACCAGCACCATTATTAACCATGACTTTGTACAATTACCTAATACTAATTCTAATCTCTTATTAGTTCCCATTTTTGCTCATCAGAAACTTTGGGGAATATTAAGTGTTGAGCAGGATATAATTCCTAAATGTTGGCAAGTAGAAGAAATCAAACTATTAAAACAAGTTGCTATACAATTGGGTATTGCTATTAAACAGTCAGAACTTTATCAAGATTTAGCCATAGCCAATCAAGAATTAGAGAAATTGGCAGTAATTGATAGCTTGACTCAGATTGCTAATCGTCGAAAATTTGATCAACATTTAGAAGCAGAATGGAAACGCTCACTAAGAGAACAAAGTCCCCTTTCCTTAATTATTTGTGATATAGACTGCTTTAAACTATATAATGATACCTATGGTCATCTAGCTGGCGATCGCTGTATCAGCCAAGTTGCTCAAGCGATTAGTAAAGTGGTTAAACGTCCTGCTGACTTGGTAGCCCGTTATGGAGGCGAAGAATTTGCCCTCATTTTACCCAATACTGATATCCAAGGTGCAGAATATCTAGCAAAGCATATCCGTCTTCAAGTTGAAGCTTTAAGAATTCCCCACATAAATTCAGAAGTAGATCTATACATCACCTTGTCTTTGGGGGTTGCTAGTTGTATTCCCAATAGTAATTTAAGTTTTTCTACCCTCTTATCAGCAGCAGATAAAGGTTTATATCAAGCTAAAGAGTTAGGACGTAATCGAGTTGTGATTTTTGATCTGGAAAATCTTTAATTTAATTGCGACCCACTTATCAATAAGAATAATAAAAAATTAATAATATATCAACCAACATCTTTAAAAATCCTATGCTATAACGGTAATACAGAATAGGTATATATGCCTCATTCTTTACATTTAAAGTGTTTAATATCGTCAATTGAGGATTAAATAACCAATTTTGTCAAGATTTGTCGCGCTCGCTTACTTAATGCTATAAATATGCAATAAGCAGTAAACAAATCGGATTGCATTGTAAACTTTACTTCACATATTACATATTCATACACCTATAAACATATATACACAATAACTAAATATTCCAATTAAATATATGACAAGTGTCTATCAACCCAATACTAAAACTGATAGTGATATTTTAGATTTAAGCATCTTCAATTCAGCCTTAGAAAGATTACGTAATCAAGGCGAAACACTGCGTCAGTCCTACGCAGCAGCAAAACCCTATCCTTATTTAGTCATTGATGATCTTTTCGATCCACAATTATTAAATCGCCTCCTCGCAGACTTTCCCAATGCCCAATCAAGAGATTGGATTGTTTGGGATACCAGTCATGAACTAAAGACAACCTCCAAAGGTATAGACGGTTTATCAACATTTACTCAAATGTTTTGTCTGTGGTTAAATTCCAGAGATTTCATTAGAGAGATAGAATCAATTGTCGATATCAAAAACTTAGTAGGTGATCCCCTCTTTCATGGTGCGGGCTTACACGAAATGTATCAAGGGGGTTGGTTAGAAATGCACGCCGACTATACCAGACATTTTTCTCTACCTTTAATGCGACGCATCAATATGCTGATCTATTTAAATCACGACTGGGATGCTAACTGGGGTGGCGAATTAGTGATGCAGGATCATAAAAATTCTGCTGATCAAGTGGGCTACCCACCTAACTTTAACCGTACAATTATTTTCCCCACTACAGACAAAACTTTTCATGGTGTACCCAAACCTTTATCATGTCCTGTAGACCGTAGTCGTAAACTTTTATCTATTTACTATTGGACACCAATACCAATGCCTTTATGGTCAAAAGCTGGCACTCCCTTACTTTGGGCATCTAATCAAAAACAAAATCTACGTAAAATATTGGGTAAAAAGTAATATTACCACTACCTAACGCAGTTTTAGAGTTAATCAGCAAAAGTAAATAGATTTTTTTATCTTAATTTAAATAGTATTGCGATGTCTAAACAATTTATTAAATAGTCATTGTCAAAAAGATGATAAGTAAAACTTTATTTACTGCTTTGTTGTTATGATATTAAATTAATTGATGTGAATTACTTAATAGTACGTTGAATTATTATATACACGTTATTTTTAAACTTATTCTTAAAATTAGTAATTCTAATAAAGGCATAAGTTTATAAATAAAAATAAACAATATTGCTAATCCCATTAATTTAAATGGGATCTAATCTACGCAATGTTAAGTTTAATACTGTTGAGTAAAAAACAAAGTACACTCACATAAAGAACCATAAATATACCAAGAAAATAAAACATTACAAGAGCTTGAAATAGCGATTTACTACTTTTAAGCTCTCCTGAGAATTAC
The DNA here is from genome assembly GCA_002368355.1 of Chondrocystis sp. NIES-4102. Classification (NCBI taxonomy): domain Bacteria; kingdom Bacillati; phylum Cyanobacteriota; class Cyanophyceae; order Chroococcales; family Chroococcaceae; genus Chondrocystis; species Chondrocystis sp. NIES-4102. Next base: position 3,508,685 of record AP018281.1, read on the forward strand.
ATTAAAAATTAGTAAGTACATCTCAAACGCAAAGAAGTACGTGGTTATGCATTTATAGGTCAATATTATTTAGCACAAGCAATTATATAAATCAATTGAGAATCATGCTATTAAAGATTTTACAATTAGATAAGTTTAATAACTTACTGTTTAAGTATATTTATATAAAAATAGATTATGTTTTCTTGCTATGCAACTATTAATTTGTAAAATTGAATAGAAGAAAAACTATAATCAAAATATTACTTATATTATAACTATCGTACTAGCAATTAATTAGTTGGTAGTTATAAGTTATTTAAACAGCTATTTAAACGTGAGTGTATAAACAAAAATGCTAGGCATTAACTACTGCTCCACCATTAGGATGTAGTACTTGTCCAGTAAAATAGGAAGAATCTTCAGAAGCTAGGAAAACAAAACTAGTTGCTACTTCTACAGGTTGACCAGGACGTTGCATAGGAACTTGCTTACCAAATCCTTTTACTTTTTCTGCTGGAAAAGCATCGGGAATAAAAGGTGTCCAAATAGGGCCAGGGGCAACACCATTTACGCGAATACCTTTTTCAATTAATGATTGAGATAAAGACCGAGTGAAAGCTAAGATTGCACCCTTAGTAGTAGAGTAACTGAGTAAAGAAGCGTTACCTTTATAAGCGTTGATCGAGGTAGTGTTAATAATGGTACTACCTTCCTTAAAGTGAGGGATGGCTGCTTTACAAAAATAGAACATGGAAAAGACATTAGTGCTAAAAATGCTACCTAATCTCGCGGGATCAATATCTTCCAGGGTTTGGGCATTTTCCATATATTGTTCAGCAGCATTATTAACTAAGATATCTAATTTACCAAGCTCCTCAACAGTTTTTTCTACTGCTTCAATACAAAATTTTTCACCACTAATATCACCAGGAATTAGCAAACATTTTTTACCTTCAGCTTCCACTAATCCTTTAGTTTTTTGAGCATCTTCGTGTTCATTAAGATACACTATTGCCACATCTGCACCTTCTTTGGCGTAGAGGACAGCTACAGAACGACCAATACCACTATCTCCGCCAGTAATCAAGGCAACTTTACCTTTTAACTTATCACTACCTTTATAGCTTTCGCGGTCATATACAGGCTGGGGAGTCATTTCAGACTCATGGGCAGGTTTCTTATCTTGAGATTGTGCAGGAATTTGATCTGCGGATATACTCATTTTAGTCTCTTAATTGTATATAAATCTCTTACGTTTTCAGAAGTCTTCTAAATCTTACTGGTTTAGATATCTTATTAAGATAAACAGACCGCGCTTAAAATACTTCTTTCTTAAGGTGTATTTAAGTCCAATACAAAATTTGGGCTTGAGGCAAATAATGAGCAATTTTTGTTTTGATAAATTCCTTTAATTCGTTCATGATCTCTAACTCATAGACATATTTAACTCCACCAAATTTATTGTATTTGCGACTGCGATTATCCTCCTCAAGATTTAGTTGGCTTTTAGGATACCAACTTTGTAAAACTTCCTTAGATTTTGACGTAAAACGATGAGTAATTAACTCAACTGTGAGATCGCAATCGAAATCAAGATAAGTTTGTATTAGTCTGAATAAATCAGTATAATGCTGCTGCCAATCTGCGATCGCCATAATAGGTGCAACTACAATACCAATAGGATAACCATGTAAGGCTAATTGACGTAATGCTTTTAGTCGGTTGGTTACTGTGGCTGTCCCTCCTTCCATAAAATGACTTACAGGATCAGCGTTAATACTAACGCGACAGCGAGTATGTCCGTTATGCGGTAAATTTAGCAAAGACTCTATATGGTCAAATTTAGTTACCCAGCGCAAATATGCTGTTTTTCTCGTGCCAAAATAACGAATACATTCAGCTAAACTACCCGTTAAATGTTCAATGCTTAATGGATCTGTATAACAACTAACTTCATAAGTAGTATCTTGTTCTAGTTCGTAATTACCCAAATTAGCTAAAATTTCTGGTAAATTAGCATAAACTTTGACAACAGGAACACCAGAAAGACTACCCGCTAAATAACAATATTGACAATGAGCAGGACAACCTTGAGCTAAATGAAATTGCCAGTCGGCAGAAGGTGGTATAGGAGAAAGTTTAAATTGACCTGCGGGTGCATTAACTATAGCCAGAGTATTTTTAGCTATGGCATAGGTTTCTCTTTCATCTTTGCCCCGTAGTCCTGTAATTTTATTTTGAGTTAGTTTTTTGATTGGAATATTATAAAACTTAATCCTATCTAAGATTTGTTGCCCCCATGCTTTAGCCTCAGCGTCGGGAGTAATTAAAACTTGTTTTGGTAGCCATAACTTTGTCGATGTAGAGTTAGTTTCTGTCTGTAATTCAATCATGTAATTTATTTAGTTATGACAACGATTATTAAATTCTAGGTGAACTAAATCATGTTCCCTAATTTTGTTGATAAATTTGCGATCATTATTTAATAATAGTCTGATTATTTGTGTGGATGATCTTTTATTTACTTCAATTTAGAAAAGTTTTATCTTATGTTTTAGTTCTTTTAAAACGTTAAACCTTTTAACTATTTTTGATATGCGGTTTAAAACATATATTTATGATTAGCTGCACTAATAAAATAGGCAAAATCAGCTTTTTATTGCTTACTGAATTTTGATATATGACTAATGTATTCTTAAATTTAAATTTGTGACTTTACGGCATTGGTGCTAAAGTTTTCATAATTACCACTATACTTTAGCTACATTGACTCAGACCTAATATACGCAGAACTATTGCTTTTAGTTTTTTTGCTTTGCTATTAAAATTGTGTGACGTTTGATGCAGAAAGTTTGCACTTTAAGCTCTTATATTGTTTAATTTTTTCAGTATTCAGAGTCATTCTTAATGGGGCTAACATTGCTTAATAAGCTAACTAGATTTTTTCCTTCTTATTTTATATTCTTTTAGGTGGAGCTACTTACCATTGGTAAAAATATTTATTTAGCCATCGCAAGTTACGCTTATAAATGATTTGATATAACTACTTACTGAATAAGTAGACAATTGAAAATTATCGTAAACTTATGACTATTTTTCTCACCTTAGGGGTTGTAGTTGCTGCCCTTATATGTTTTATTGCCGAATGGTTACCCGTCGATATCACAGCCTTATGTGTAGCAGTAATATTAATCATTCTTAAATTAGTAACTCCTGAAGAAGGCATAGCAGGGTTTGGTAATTCTGCTACCATTACCGTTATGGCAATGTTTATCCTAAGTGCAGGTATCACTCGCACAGGTGTCGTACAGGTATTTCGGGATCTATTAATTAAATGGGGTGGCAAAAGTATTACTCGCCAAATACTAGTTATGGGCTTTTTAGTCGGCCCAATTTCTGCTTTTATTAATAATACGGCGGTAGTTGCCATATTTCTACCTATTATTGAAGACTGGTGTAAAAAACAAGGGATATCTCCTTCCAAGTTATTGATGCCCCTATCTTTTGTCACTATTTTAGGCGGGATGATTACAGTAATTGGCACATCAACCAACGTATTAGCTAGCGGAATATCTAAAGAGTTAGGATATGGGGAGTTTAGTTTATTCCAGTTTACAGGCTTAGGTATCATTACCTTTTTAATTGGGTTAGCATATTTAGCTTTTATCGCCCCTCGCTTGCTACCCAACCGCAAAAGATTGTCTAAAGATTTAGTCAGTGAAGAATATGGACTAAAAGACTATGTAGCAGAAGTTATTGTAACACCCAAGTCCCAATTAATCGGTAAAACTTTCCGTTCAGAGCGATCGCGCAATAATTTTAATGTGGATATTTTAGAAATTATTCGTGATGGTGAACGTTTACCCCAGCCTGTAACCAGTCGAGTTATCAATGCCGATGATATTTTGCTAGTGAGAGGCAAAACGGAAGATGTATTAAAGATTAAAACTGAACAGGGTTTAGATATCTTCCCCGATGTAAAATTTAACCAAAAGAACCTGGAGACTGAGTTAACTTCGGCAGAAGAAGGCATTGCAGAAGTTTTAATTTTATCTAATTCTCGTCTAATTGGGACAAGTCTTAAAGATTTGCGTTTTCGCCAACGATACAACCTAACCGTACTGGCAATGCGTCGTGGGGAAGAACTAATTAGAGATAGATTAGGTAAAGTACGTTTGAAATTTGGCGATTTATTGCTCGTACAAGGAGCAAAACAAAGTATCCTCGGTTTGCAAACCACTAGGGAATTACTAGTAATGGAACAAAAAGAACCAGAAACCGTTCGCCGTAATAAAGCCTGGATAGCAGTAGCAATTATAGTCGGAGTGGTTTTAGTGGCAGCTTTTAATTGGTTACCAATTCTAGTTAGCGCTTTACTTGGAGTGTTATTAATGATTATTACTGGTTGTCTGCAACCTGGAGAAGTTTATGGTGCAGTGCGTTGGGATGTAATCTTCCTGCTGGCTGGTTTAATTCCTTTGGGTACAGCGATGGAAAATTCTGGGGCTACCCAATGGCTAGCAGATAATTTATTAGCAGTGGGGGGGAGTTTAAACGGGTACTGGATATTATTATTCTTTTTTGTAATTACATCTCTACTGACAGAAATACTATCTAATAACGCCTCAGTAGTGTTACTAATTCCCATTGCAGTTAAAGTAGCAGAATCCTTAAATCTTAACCCTATTGCCATGATGTTCGCGGTTACTTTCGCAGCTTCCAATAGCTTTATGACTCCCATAGGCTATCAGACTAATACTATGGTTTATACCCCTGGAGGTTACAAATTTAGTGATTTCTTTCGGGTGGGCGCACTACTCAATCTTTTGATGGCAATTGTCACTCCGATATTAATTATTGCTTTGTATGGACTTTAAAGTGATTGATAATTAACTTTAGTTGTCCTAGACTTAAAACTTTACTCAAAGTTAAGAGCAAATTAAAGAATTATCCAATATGGAATCAATTTCTAGTACTATTCGCGAGCCTCTTTTCACCTTTGTCCTACTACTAGCAATCATTTTAGTTATCCCACCGATATTTGAAAAAATCAAATTGCCAGGTTTAGTAGGTTTACTAATTGCAGGGGTGGTATTTGGTGGTAGTGGCTTAGGTTTACTCAACGGTAAATCGGAAACTATGGTGCTATTGGCGGATATTGGTAAGATATATCTTATGTTTGTAGCAGGACTAGAAGTTGATCTAGAACAGTTTCGACGCACCAGAAATCGGTCTTTAGGCTTTGGTTTTGCTACTTTTGCTGTACCTCTAATTACAGGTACAATGGTTGGGCGAGTTTTCGATCTTAGCTGGAATGCCTCAATTTTAATAGGTTCACTCTTGGCTTCCCATACTTTATTGGCATACCCTATTGTTAGACGTTTGGGGGTAGTTAATGATGAGGCGGTGACTGTCACTATTGGGGCAACAATCTTTACCGATATAGGTGCGTTACTGGTTTTAGCTATTTGTTTGGGAGTTAATCAAGGTAATTTTACGGCTCTTGATCTGGCGCAACTATTAGGGTTTTTAGCAATTTACACTCTAGTTGTCCTCTTTGGCTTAGACCGTTTGGGGAGATCATTCTTTCGTCGATCTAAAAATGATCAAGGGAATCAATTCTTGTTTGTATTATTAGCAGTATTTGTTGCTGCTGTTGGCGCACAACTGGTTGGGGTGGAAAAAATTGTTGGTGCTTTTTTAGCAGGGTTAGCAGTAAATGATGTAATTGGAGATGGCCCTGTTAAAGAGAAAGTGGAATTTGTCGGCTCGGTATTATTTATCCCCATTTTCTTTGTAGATATGGGGTTACTACTTGATCTTAAGGCATTTGAAGATATCTTACGCTCTGTTACCATTCCCCTATCAATAGTCGCTGCTTTAATTCTTAGTAAGTTGTTGGCAGCTTTGATAGCTAAATTATTGTATCGCTATAGTTGGGTGCAAACTGTAACCATGTGGTCACTATCCCTACCCCAGGTAGCTGCCACTTTAGCTGCTGCATTAGTTGGCTTCCAAGCAGGAATTATTGATGAGCGCATCTTTAATAGTGTTATCCTACTGATGCTAGTAACTTCGATCGCAGGACCTTTGATTACCGCTCGTTCTGCTGCCCAATTAACCGTTGGTGAGATACCCACAACAACTCCTAATCCCCCCACCACAGGTGATCTAACTAATTCTACAGATCAAACTACCGAGCCATTACGGGTAGTAGTACCAGTCTATAATCCTCAAACCGAAAGATATTTACTAGAGTTTGCATCCCTATTAACGCGCAAAAATGGGGGGGATATTGTGCCACTGGCGATCGCTAAAGCCGAAGCTAATTTAGACTCACCTCAACTGGATGAAGCGGTCAATAAATGTCAACAATTACTCTTACAAGCTCAAGCAATAAGTGAGGAATTAGGTATTTCTACTCAAGCAGAATTGAGGATTGAATATGATGTTGCTCAGGGAATTTCCCATGCTAGTAGAGAGGTTAACGCCAATTTTATTATTTTAGGCTTTAATACCCTCAATGATCTACGCGCTCGCTTGTTTGGTTCTGTTCCTGATAGTGTTTTGTGGTCAGCCCATTGTTCAGTGGCTATGGCGCGTTTATTAGCTTCTCCTTTAAGTATGGAGAGAATTTTATTACCCATTGAAAGTTTTAACCCAGTGGGTTTGCGTCCAGTAAGTTTTGCTCAATCTCTAGCTATAAATAGCAATACCTCGATAACTTTGCTCCATGTCTGCCATCCTGGGACTTCTAAAGAGCGTCGCACGATGATTCATAATCAATTAGCAGCAATTGCCAAGCAATATTTCCCCCAGCAAACGGTAGATCTCAAGATCATCGCCCAAAATAATTTTGTTGAAGCAGTTGTTAGTGCTAGTCAAACCCATGAATTAGTAATTTTACGTTCCCAACGTCAACGGGTAGGGGTAGATAGTTTGGCTTTGGGAGCTTCTACTAAACCCTTATTGCAAAATTTAAAATGTTCGATTGTTTTGCTGGGAGAATTATAAAATTAAATAAATATAAATAAATTACCTATTCCCTTAGTATATCTACTGCGAATGAACTATTAAAATTTATGTCTGCCAGATTTTCCCAAGATATTCAAATATTGCTCAGAAAGTTAGCAACTAAACCTATAGCGATCGCTGAAATTATTCAAGAAACTTCCGAACGCGGATTTAGTCTAATTATCGGCTTATTAGTTCTGCCTTTTTTATTTCCTATGCCCCCTGGTTTATCTACTCCCCTTGGTTTAGGGTGTTTAATTTTGGGGTTACAAATGGCATTGGGGCGTAAACACCCTTGGCTACCTCGTCGGATAGCACAATTTAAATTTCCTCGCACCTTAAGTCAACGATTACTCAAAAACGTGCGTCGGCTACTTGTTTGGCTGGAAAAAATTATGCACTCTCGTTGGCGACAGTTAGCCAGAAATTCCTATACCTGGAGAGGTAATGGTTTTTGCATTGCTTGGTTATCGATTTTATTAATGTTACCCATTCCTTTTACTAACCCTTTGCCAGCCATAGCTATTTTACTTTTAGCAGTAGCTACAGTAGAAGCAGATGGACTAATAATGTGCCTAGGATATTTACTTACTATAGCTAACACCGTATTTTTCTCTTTTATTGGGTATGCCCTATGGCAAGCTCCTGATTTACTTCCCAATATATTTAAGTAGCTACAAAACTATGAATAATAATTTTCCTACTACCGCTAATGCCAACAACATACCTTCAACTAATGAACCCTGGCACGCTCTAACTCCTCAAAATACGGTAGAACAATTGCTTTGTGATCCTCAAAATGGTTTAACTAATGATCAAGTTTGTCAAAGAAAGGTTTATTTTGGCGCAAACGAACTAAAAGAAAGTGCTGGGCGTAGTCCCTTAAGTATTTTATGGGATCAGTTTACTAATATTATGTTGGTGATGCTGATTGCTGTGGCTATTGTTTCTGCTGTTTTAGATTTACAGTTAAATAAATTTCCCAAAGATGCGATCGCTATATTTGCCATCGTTATTCTTAATGGTATTTTGGGCTATCTTCAGGAAAGTCGAGCAGAAAAAGCTTTAGCAGCCCTCAAACGTTTATCTTCTCCCCAGGTTAGGGTGATGCGCGATGGAGCAACGGAAGAAGTGGATGCCAAGGAATTAATTCCAGGGGATATTATGTTTTTAGAAGCAGGGGTACAAATAGCTGCTGATGGACGCTTATTAGAAGTACAAAACCTGCAAATTGCAGAATCTACCCTGACTGGGGAAGCTACGGCGGTCAATAAAGATGCTAATTTGGTTTTAGCAGAAGATACTTCTTTGGGCGATCGCGTTAATTTGGTTTATAAGGGAACAGAAGTAGTTCAAGGTAGGGCAAAAGCAATTGTTACCAAAACCGCAATGGACACTGAAATTGGGCGTATTGCTGCTATGATTCAAGGTGTGGAAACTGAGCCTACCCCCCTACAACAAAGAATGACTCAGTTGGGTAATGTGCTAGTTAGTGGTTCGATGGCATTAGTGGCACTGGTGGTAATTGGGGGAGTATTACAGGCAGGATGGCAATTTTTTGCGGAATTATTAGAAGTATCTCTGAGTATGGCGGTTGCAGTTGTGCCAGAAGGTTTGCCAGCAGTAGTTACGGTTACTTTGGCTATCGGTACTCAGAAAATGATTCGTCGTCAAGCCTTAATTCGTAAGTTACCTGCGGTGGAAACTCTAGGATCAGTTACCACTATCTGTGCAGATAAGACAGGTACTTTAACCCAAAATAAAATGATGGTGCAAAAGGTTTACACTCCTTCTTATCGTTTTAGTGTGACTGGGGAAGGTTACGATCCTCAAGGGCAATTTTATTGTCAGAATAATAATGAAATTCAGACGGAAAGTGAGGTTAAAGAGTTATTTCAAGCCTGTGTTTTGTGTAATGATGCCCTGTTGCAACGTTCCCGTAATGTAGTTGAAAAGAGAGATGATTGGACAATTTTGGGTGATCCTACTGAAGGGGCATTATTGGTTTTGGCTGCTAAAGGGGGAATTTTAAGATCCGAAATTGAACAGTCGATGCCAAGAGTGGGCGAGTTTCCTTTTGATGCTGATCGTAAGCGGATGTCGGTGATTGTAACTAATCCTCAAGTGGGTGAATCACCTTATTTGATGTTTACTAAAGGATCGACGGAATTAATTTTAGAAAGATGCGTGAGCCTAGAAATTCAAGATCAAATTCAAGATATAACTCCCTCACAAAAACAGGAAATTTTAGAAATTAATGATCATTTAGCTGCTAATGGGTTACGAGTTTTGGGCTTTGCTTATAAACCTTTGCCAGAAATACCTCCCTCTGATGCAATGGAAACTAGCGAACAAGGCTTAGTTTGGCTTGGTTTAGTGGGAATGATCGATCCACCTCGTACTGAGGTACAAGAAGCTGTACAACGTTGTAAACGCGCTGGAATTCGTTCTGTAATGATTACTGGTGATCATCCTCTAACTGCCTTAGCGATCGCCTCTAAATTAGATATTACTAACCAAAGCGATCGCGTTTTGACAGGGCGGGAATTGGAAATAATGTCTACTGAGGAATTGGAAAAAATTGTCCCTCAAGTTAATGTTTATGCTCGTGTTACCCCAGAACATAAGTTACGCATTGTCAAAGCTTTACAAAAACGCGGTGAATTTGTGGCTATGACGGGAGATGGTGTTAATGATGCCCCCGCCCTCAAACAAGCTGATATTGGTATTGCTATGGGTATCACTGGTACTGATGTTAGTAAAGAAGCTAGTGATATGATTTTGCTAGATGATAACTTTGCTACCATTGTCGCTGCCACCGAGGAAGGTCGTGTGGTATATGATAATATTCGTCGCTTTATTAAGTATATTTTGGGTAGTAATATCGGTGAAGTGTTAACTATTGCTGCTGCACCCTTATTAGGTTTGGGTGGTGTTCCCATATCCCCTCTACAAATTCTTTGGATGAATTTAGTTACCGACGGCTTACCCGCTTTGGCTTTAGCCCTCGAACCAGCAGAACCTAATGTTATGAGTCGCCCACCCTATAGCCCTAGAGAAAGTATTTTTGCTCGTGGTTTGGGTTTATATATGCTGAGAATTGGGATTATTTTTGCTCTAATTACCATTCTTTTAATGGTTTGGTCTTACAATTATGACAAAGTAAATGGTGATACGGATAATTGGAAAACTATGGTGTTTACTACCCTTTGTCTTGCTCAAATGGGTCATGCTTTAGCGGTTCGATCTGATACTAAACTTACCATAGAGATGAATCCTTTTTCTAATCCCTATGTCTTAGGAGCGGTTACTTTAACTACTATTTTACAGTTATTATTAATCTATGTTGCACCTTTACGTAACTTTTTTGATACGAATGTTCTAAGCTTAACCGAACTGTTAATTTGCTTTGGTTTTAGTATGTTGATGTTTGTTTGGATAGAATTAGAAAAGTTAGTACAACGCTGGTTTTTTAAGCGTGCTTAAGGTAACTACTAATTGGGCTAAATATACCTAAAGGCAGAAGTCACAACAGTAGCGATCGCTTTAATCTTAATGAAGATATATTTAGATATTTACTGCTAGATTTTAATGGACAAGGTTCAGCAACTAAAAAATCTCCAAAAAATTCGCAAATTAGCTAATCTTTTAGATAAAGCGATCGGTATCCCAGGTACAAAGTTTCGCATTGGTTTAGATCCAATTTTGGGTTTAATACCAGGAGGTGGAGATTTAATTGCAGGGGGTATTTCTGCTTATTTGATTTATCAAGCTGCTCGCTTTGGTTTGGAAAAAGGTGAGATCTTGAAAATGGTAAGAAATGTAGCGATCGAAACTACAGTGGGTTCTGTACCTATTGTCGGCGATATATTTGATGCTTATTTTAAAGCTAATATACGTAATTTAGAAATTTTAGAAAAACATCTGGCGAAGACAGAAACAGGAGAGGAAGTTATTAATATTGCTGATCAACAAGCGGTTGTGTCATCTTAAATTTCTTTGAGAGAATTTATCTCTGTTTGAGCAGGTAAATAATTATTGTGATTATCTACTTCTTGATTATAAAGATAGACAGTACGCACTGGATAAGCAATACTGATATTAGCTGCATCTAAGGCTTTTTTGATTGCTATCATTGCTTTTGTCTGAATTTGCCTTACTTGAGGTTGTCTGGAGCTAGTCCAATAGCGCACAACAAAATTAATACAACTATCATCGAAACTGACTATATCTATTTCTGGTGGTATATCAGCTACAACACCCTCTACTTGAGCTATGGTTTGTAACAATATGTCTCTGGCTTGAGGTAGTGAAGCATCATAACTTATTCCTACTTCTATATCAGTACGACGCTGTTTAAAAGCAGTTCTTACCCTAACTGCGCTAGTAAATACTTCCGAATTGGGTAGCAGGATCATCTCACCATCATAGGTGCGTAGTAGTGTGGTGCGGATATCAATTCTTTCGACTGTTCCCTCATAATTACCAATAATTATCTGATCATCTATATGGAATGGTCTTTGAATTAAAATTAAGATCCCTGCTAGGAAATTTTTAAATATATCCTGAAAAGCAAAACCAATAGCTACCGTACTTAACCCTAAAGTAGCGATAATATCACCAAAACTTAATCCAGGAAAAACAATTACGCAGACTATAATTATACCTATCACCCAGGTAGCATTGTGGGCAATTTTGTTGAGTAATAATTGTAAGGATTTACTTTCTAATACTTTACGCCCTACCTTATCGGCAGCTTTTTTAGCAAAGTCGGCTGCATAACGAGTTAGCATAATTACAATCAAGGCTGTAATTATTGCAGGAATTACCTTGATAGCTTCAGCTAGTAGTTCTTTTGAACTATTTATGACAATATCAGTTACTTGATTCATTAGCTACTTAATAATTTGATAGTTTAATGAATTGCACAAATTGATCATTAGTTTCATGCAATTCATCTACTATTTTGTCAATTAATATAATAACGGACAATTTTAATCTTGCTAAATTATCACTTGCTCTTTTGTAAAAAAAAATAGGCGTTGGTAATTTAATGTATGAATGAGAATGTGTTTTGGTTGGTAGCTATTAGCTTTATGGGAGCGTTGACTTGTGTGCTTTTAATGTTTTTTGTTTTTGTATTATAAAAGTAAATAATTTACTGTTATACACAAATTCAGCAACGCAGAAAAGAAAATTAAATATCTAATGGTGTTGACAATGGAGGTAAATTATTAATCTGTTTGAGTTAATTTATCAATATATACCTTCATGTTCTTAAATTGAACTGCACCAAAGACTGTAGAAAAGGATACATCTGCTGCATCTCTACCTGTACCAATACGCACAAAACTTTCAATAGGTGCAAGGCGAGTCGCATCAAAAGTGTACCACTTATTACCTAAATAAGCTTCAAAACAGGCGTGAAAATCTGGCGGTTGTAGTTTCCAAGCATAAGCAGAAACAAACCTGGCTGGAATATTTAAAGCACGACAAAAAGCAATTCCTAAATGGGCAAAGTCGCGACAGACTCCTACTCTTTCTGCCACCGTATCGTAAGCGGAAGTTTGAGAGTTAGTACTACCAGAAGTATAAGCAACTTTTTCATATATCCAGTCGCAAATCGCTTCTACCCTTTGATACCCTGGAGGACAATTACCAAATTCATCATAAGCTAACTTACCAAAGCGATCGCTCTGGCAATAGCGAGATGGATATAAGTATTGGATTACATCTAATGGTAATTCGGCTGGAGGAGTTTCTGGTAATTCTTTACAAATTTCAATATTCCTATTTTTTATTTCAACCGTTGCTTGATAAGAAACGTTTAATTCTCCTGGGGGTGCAACTACGCGAAAATAATTGTTTTCTTGCTCTTGTAGAGTGTAAACTTCGTAATCGAAATGAGGTTTTATTTGCAGACTACTATCTAAAATTCGTTGCTCATCGTTTTGCAAAGCACAAATATTAAATATAAAAGTGCTTGTGTTAGAAACTTGATAGTTAAGTTGACATCCAAGTTTAAATTTCATGACCTAGTTACTGAGTGGAGAATTATCAGTTTATTGTTTTTTCTATACTACTATTCTTTATTTTACAGAGTTAATTAATTGAAAAACATCTGCCAGGAGAATGAACACTACACTTGAATTGTCATCAAATTTATATATTTATTGTTGATTTTTTGCTAAAATTCTGGCAATTTACTTTAGTTTAAATATAATTAATAGGAGATAATTAGTACTTAATTTCTTGGACTTTAGCTCTTATATTTATGGATGTTTAAAAGTATGTATGATTTAATTAGGTTTAATCTCTCTATTTTTAAATATAAGAAATCAAAACAAGTCTTCTTAACTTTACTTTTTTATTCTAAATAAAGGTAATTATAAATTGTACAATTGCAGGATTAAAGCTTGTGATTCTCGTTAAAAACTTTTATTAATATAACTTTAATTCTTTCTACTATTAAACATTAATAAATTACCTATCTTCTCACTTACTTATAGAGATTATTATCTTATTATTAATCATTAAATATCTCTAAACTACGTATAGTAACTGATTATTATCTCCCTAGATCCAAACTCGTACTTCCTCAACTGAATGAGCATTATAATTAACAAAACGACAGTTTATAAAAGAATTAGGTAAAAATTGGCGTATTTTTACTTCCAACTCCGTAATTAAATAGGGTTTAGTTAGATAATCATTACAACCTAAGTTTTGAGCTTTTTTACGATCTTCATCTTTGATTAAGGCACTGATAGCTATAATTGGTATATTTCGAGTAGTATTATTGTGCTTCAACAATTTAAGTAAATCAAAACCATTAATATCAGGTAATCTTAAATCAAGCAAAATTAGAGAAATGTCATATTTATTGGCTAAATTTAATGCCTCTTGACCGTTGCTAGCTGTAATAAAAGTGTATTGTAAATAAACTAGTGCATGAGAAATAAATAATAAATTATCTTCTTCATCCTCTACCACTAAAATCATTGGGTTTTGGGAAGATTTGGCGTTAATTATCTGCTTATAAGGTTTAATGTTCATTTCTTACCTTGATCGCTTATTTAAAAAAGACGGAGCTATTTATTAGATACTATATATTAAGGTTAATGGACTCTTTAATTTTTGATATCCTGTTAAAGTGCTTCTCTCTGTGTCTGTGCTACTACAATGTTTTATGGCACAGGGCAATTTTAAATTAATAATGCTAGCTTATACTAGCTACTTAATATCTTAAAGGGAAGTATAATAATTAACCGTTAATTATTACTAACTAGCAAGATTTTTTAATTGACAAAAAAAATTGTTTAAGGTAAGTAAAATAGCACAAGTGATAAATCCAGATAGCTAATAAATATGTCTCAAACAATTGAAAAAGCCATCGAACTTAAGCAAGCAATAGTAGATTTCATATACGATGCTGAAGGTGAATTAGCTGTTGCTTTAGAAAGTTACGCAGCAGAACATAATAAGAAAAACAGCTATGGGATCAAGCAACAAAATTTAACGGTTGATAGTTTTATTAGTGGAGGCGAAGTTGCAGAAAAAACTCCTCTGGCTATATTTTTAGCAGAAGTTAATAATTTAAGCAAGAGCGATCGCCAGATAATTGAGGGGTGGCAAAATAATGTGATGGGTTTATTTGAGATTAAAGAAATTCATTCAGATTATTATCAATTATACAATTGGTTGACCGCTAAGGAATATCGAGTTTATAGTCATGGGCAAATAGAGAGTAAGGAAACTAGTAGATGGCAAAAGGGAGAGATAATTTTAACTATTATTGCTCCAATTAATAATAATGATTGGTTTTTCTTTAGCGATCGCGTGATTAAAGGTAAACTTAGTCCACCAAAATTAGCCGTTGCAGTGGGAGAGTTTCGCGATAATTTTCCAGAATTTCTTTATGCTGATGCACCAGAATTATTAGAAGAAGCCTGGGAATCTGTAGCGGTATATCATCAAGAATTTATAGATTATTTTGGTAGTGATCAAGTTACCATGCCAGGTTATAAACTAAATCAAAAGATTGGCGATCTCCAGCAAATAATGAGTAAGAAGAGATTAGCTGAAGCTGGAATTGATGATTCTAAAACTCTTTCACAAATAATAACGGAATCTGGTGGTAATGAAGAGGAATTTACTAAAACTGCCACAGATTTAGGTGCAGATGCAGAAGCAGTAGCCAAAATTATTAATAATAAAAATACTTCATCGATGGTGATGCCTAAAGTAGATCTTCCGCCAGAGATAAAACAAGCTGAATCAGTTACCGTCTTTTCCCATCCTCGTTGGGGTCAAATGTTCTTACCTAATTATGAAAAGTTTACTAACTTATTAGAGAGTGAGAATATAGATAGTCAAGAAAATGCTAATTCATTGATTCGTAAATATTTAGATCAGCCAGAAGCCAATTATTATATCTGGCAGCATTTAAAAGATACCTATCCACAAAAGCTAGAAAAACTACTACAAGATTATACAGAAAATTCACAATTTAGCTTAGCAACAGATCTAGATCAACTATTAGCTAAACATAAAAAACTGCCCACCCCACAATTATCATCCCTGGCAAGTGTGCCTATACATTTAAATAACTTATTTGAAATAGCAGTAGCCCAAGTCCAAAAAACCAAGACAAAAACACCCAAGAAATCCAATAAAGGATTTTTAACAAAAAAATAGAGACGTTAGTGATAACGCCTCAACCAGCTAAATTACGCTGAAAAAATAATTAATGATTTAAGACTAGATACATTAAATTTACGCAGCGCGACGAGTAACCAAGCCCCAAATAAAGATTAAGAGCATTGCGCCTAATACAGCGAAAATAATGCTAGGAATGCTGATCGCTCCTGCTGATGCTGCTGCTGCCCCCGAACTACCGAGCAACATTTTACCGAGATATCCACCAACCAATGCACCTAAGATGCCTAAACCAATAGTAGCTGCGATGCCACCACCTTGATTACCTGGATAAATTAATTTTGCTAATGCTCCAGCGATTAATCCTAATACTAACCAAGCTATAATTCCACCCATAATGTACTCCTTAAATTTATAATTATTTATTTATTTAGTTGTTACATCAAGAATACTTAATTTTTGCGGGTAATTCTTCTATCTAAAAGCTGATTTTAATTGTCGATACTATCTATCAAATTACGTAGAGTAATTAAATTTAATTAACAATCAGTTAACAAATAAAAAACCAGCATTCAACAATTTATAGCTGGTGATCAATCAAGAATATCAAATTGTCAATTAATCAAATGGAGATTAATGCTTAAATTTCACTATTTCCTCTCCATTTGCGACTTTTACTAAAGTATAGTAAATTTAAACTGCTGTTTCAGTAACCAAATTAACTTTAACAACTTTATTTTTCTCAACTTCAGCTTTAGGCAAAGTAAGGTGTAGAATGCCGTTGTGATATTGGGCCTTAACCTCAGTATTTTGAATCCTTACAGGTAAAGGAATAACTCTTTGGAAACTACCATAACGAAACTCAGAAACAGTTTTACTACCCTCATTAGCTTCAGATTTACGCTCTCCAGAAACCGAAATACTTTTAGCTGTCGCTTCAATATTAAGATCCTCAGCCTGCATTCCTGGTACTTCCAATTTAAGAACTAAATAATCCTTATTTTCTACAAGTTCAGCAGCAGGAATTTTAGAAAAATTACCAAATTCTGTAAAAGTAGTGGGGGTTAAAACTTCATTAAACATTTGATTAAATTGACGCTGTAAAGAATTCATTTCCGACCAAGGGCGATAACGCACAATTGCCATAATTTAAATCTCCAATAACTTTAATTTCTAACTACTTCTATCTATTTATTGCTTGCTTTGATTATTATCTTATTAAAGTTTTATTATGGCTGAAAGTGTAGTTTATCCCCCCCCATAGTAGCGTTTACTGCCCGAACTTCCCCTTTTCTAGAAAACCCTACCCTTTACTAATAATTTCTATTCCTGCTAGGTGATCTAATTTCTCATCCACTTGAGCCTCTGGTTGAGCGGGAGTAAATACTGTTAACCCTTGAGGCACACATTCAACTTCAATAGGAGTTGTCCCCACCAATTCCCCGTCTACTACTACTTTTTGTACGGGGTCTGTAGTAATTTTGACCGATTTAGTTCTTAAATAACCAATATCGTCTCGTTCTGCTGCCTCGTCGTTACTAGCAGTTTGCAGCAGGTGGTAGGAAACAGCGATCGCGCTGGCACGGGTTTCTGGAGCTACAATAGTTACGTCTAATAACCCATCATCATAAATGACTCCTGCTGTACCATGAGCAAGAATAGATGTAGGAGGTGCAGCATTAGCTACAGTCACAGCATTAGCATCGACTTTAATAATTTTGTCATCGGTTTCAATGATGGTTTTAAACTTTTGAAAGTTCTGCAACTGCTTGAGTCCTGAGAATACATAAGCAAGCATCCCCAAACGATTTTTAGCTTCGCGATCGGCATCTTCTACCGTATCAGCTTCAAAACCAATACCTGCAAGCAGAATCATGGGCTTACCATTACAGATAGCTGCATCAACTTTTTTGGTAGCACCTTCGACAATTACTTGACAAGCAGCCTCAATGGTATCGGGAATATCCAAAGCGTTGGCAAAGGCATTAGCTGTACCTCTGGCGATCGCTCCTAAAGGAATATCTGTTCCGACTAAAGCTTCTGCAACTGCGGAAACTGTACCATCACCACCAGAAGCAATAATAATTTCTGCCTTATTAGCTACTGCTTTTTTGGCTAATTCTCCGCCATCAACTTCTTCCGAAGTTATTTGAATATCTAAATCAAATTCAGGTTCAAGAATGCTTTTAATCGTAGCCAAGTCTTGATCTGAGTCTCCTTGCCCAGCTACAGGGTTAAAAATCAAACAAGCAGAACGTTTCATGTTGTGTACAAACTATTAAGTTTTCTAATCAATATTAACAAAACTAACTTGAACTACTTCAAGATCGAATTTGAGATTAGATGCTCATAAATTCTCTTGAGATAAAACTCTGTTGTCTGGATCTTTTACTTTTTCGTACCAACCAATTAAAGGTGCAGCACTAATTCCATGAATAAGAATTGATAAGACTATTACAGTTAAAGTAATCCATACAATTTGTTCGGCGGTTTCTCCTTTTATGCCTTTACCTAAAGCATAAGTCAAATAATATATAGAACCTAAACCTCTAATACCGAACCATCCCATAAGAGCGATAGTTTTCTTTGGTACATTGCTTGCCAGCATCGATAACCAAACTCCCAAAGGACGAAGCACTAAAAAGATAAAGCCTGCAATTAATAAAGACTTGGGTGCATACTTAAGCATCGGCTCAAATAATAACATTGTCCCGACAACTACAATTACTGTTACTTCTAATAACTTCTCAATCTGCTCAGTAAATTCTAGTTGTGCCATACGTTTATGTTGCTCACTATAATAACTTTGCTGTACCACGATGCCAGCCACAAAGACAGCCAAAAACCCATAACCGTTGACTATTTCAGTTAAAGAATAAGTCAATAAAATAATACTTATGGCAATAAAATCTTCCATCAAATCATCAACAGGACGACGTTTCTGTAGCGTCCGATCAATCCAGACTATCGCTTTAGCAACTAAAATACCCATGACTATACCAGCAGCGATCGCCCAAATGATATCTATACCAGCCCACTTAACAAACCAGTTATCTAAGTTGGAATCTTTATATAAATAAAGTCCAAAATAAACAAAGGGAAAAGCCAAAGCATCATTTAAACCCCCTTCAGAGGTCAGAGCAAAACGTAATTCATCTTTATCTTCAACGTCAGATAGCTGCACTTCCGAAGCCAACACAGGATCTGTAGGTGCGAGAATTGCTCCGAGTAGTATAGCTGCACCCCAATCAAAATCTAATAGATAATGGGCAACAGCAGCTAAAGAAAAGATGGAGATGGGCATCAATAAACCAATCAGTCTAATGGTAGATTGCCAAGAGCGAATATTAATAGCGCGATTAATTTTTAGTCCGCAACCAAATACAGAAACAATTACTACAAATTCAGTTAATCTTTCTACAAATTGTGTATCTGGTCTGATTTTGACTAATCCTAGACCATAGGAACTGACAAAAATACCTACAATTAGATAAATTAAGGAATAGGAAAGAGGAAGACGCTTGATCCAACCTGAGCCTAGAGTTACTAGCAAGAGTAATAACCCGATAATTAGCAGACCAAGAAAATAGGTGTCCATTTTTTTCTATTTAAATGTTTAAGTTGTGACTTCTCCAGACGTTAACTCTTCGAGTATAACGCTGGCTTCTCCAAACCTCGGAGGGTAGAGAGAACTTCCTTTAAGGTACTATTAGTAGTAGATGCAATCACTACTGGATTCCCTTTACAGCGTTTTATAGTGGGGAACAAGTCCAGCCCCACTCTCTTGACATTGATAGAGGCTGAAACGTCTCTATCAATCAAAAGGTTTAATTCTTCATCCCAATACTCCCGAATACCGCAATCAGTAAAGACAAACTCATCTTTGTACGGCAACAACATTGAGGTGTATTGTGGATTTACAGGTATTACCAAAGCCCCAGCTTTTTCAGCTTTGAACTTCAGTATGTTGAAAAACTGACCAAAAGCAGCATCAGCCCAAGACTTATTTAATCCTGATTTCGCCGACTGCCCATTAGGTAAAAATTTACCATTAGTATCAGTTTTTGCTTTATTCCTTCGACTCAACCCAACAAGATTGAGCTTTTCATGAAAGAAAACTTTTTTGCCCGTTTTCAGTAGCGCGTGGGCAGTATTGTAAGCGTGATCTTTTCTAGCTCTAGCTATTGAGGAGTGAAGTTTTGCTTCCCGTTTTGCTAGTTTTCGTCTTGATTTACTACCTTTCTTTTTGGTAGATTTGCGTTTTGATACCTTGGCTAGCTTGTCTCGTGAGGAGCGAAAAGACTTAAGGCTAGGCAATTTAACACCTTCGCTGGTAGCCAGATAATCATCTTCATGCAGTACTGCATCCATCCCCAAGGAATTATTCCAACTGGGAGTAATATTTGATTTGAAGTCAGGTACAGAATCATCTTGAAGCCGTAGATTAATATACCATCCGTCACTTTTTTTGATTATCTGTGCTTGCTTTAATACTGCACCATTAGGCAGTGGACGATGATGGCGCACATTGATTATGCCAATTTTAGGTAATGATAAATAAAGCCATTTGCCTCCAACAGAACAAGAATGTAGTTTGAAGGAGTCAAACACTATTGACCTAAAACGAGCAGTGTTTTTATATCTTGGTTTTCCACTACGCTTTCCTTTTGAATCACCAGCAATGAACCGCTCAAAAGCTAGTTTGACTCTTTTGCACACCTCTTGTAGTGTTTGAGATGGCACAGAGTTAAAATCTAGCAATTCACCACTCCAGCCTACAATAACCAAATCTTGTTTGATTACGGGTAACTGCTTTTTCTGTCCGTAAAACTCAGGTTTGTCCTTGAGTTCAGGCAAATGACATACCAAAAGACATCTATCAATGTAGCTACGATTTTGTTCCCACCAGTCAAACCGCTCGCCAAGCTGTCGATTATACCAATACTGACAAATCCGAAGCCAGTCATTGAGTACTAGCTTGTGTTCTGTAGTGGGCTTTAGTCGGTACTGATAATTGTAAATCAAAGTCAGCGTTGTTATAATTGGATACAGTTATTGTAGCACAAGAAGAATGAGGAATGATTTTGTTTCTAGTGCCAGGTCTGTATCTGATTTAAAAGCTCATTTAGTTTTGACAACCAAGTATAGAAAAAAGGTTTTAACTGGCGAAATGATTAGCAGATTGAGAGACGTGATAACTGAATTGTGTGAAAAATGGGATTGCAAAGTGATTGAGTTCAATGGAGAAGACAATCATATACATTTGTTATTTCAGTACTACCCACAAATGGAACTACCCAAATTCATAGGCAATATTAAATCAGTTACCAGCAGGAGATTGAGACAAGAATTTCCAGAAGAAATAAACAAAATTTATTGGAAAAAAGTATTTTGGAATGAGTCTTACTTTATAGCTTCTTGTGGTGGAGTTACAATATCTGTATTAAAAAATTATATCGAGAATCAAAATACGCCAAGCTAGACCCAGCCCACGATTCATCCAGACATTCGGCTGCGCCAGAATGCTGGGCTTCTCGTGGTTTGGCTAAACTATCTCACTAGCCTGACCTGGAGATAAGCTAGGAAGTCCATTATACTTTCATTTCATCCCCTATTTTTGGGGTAAATTATGGGATTATTCTTATCCTTAAGTATGATTAAATTAGACCCATAGGCAGTAAAAAATAGCAAAGGGGAATAAGTAATAAACCCCTCCACTTATTGACCTTTTTACCTTGTTATTGAAATAACTAGATAATTTGAGTTTAAATAAATACCTCTTCACACCAACTACCATGTAAACCATAAGGAACATGATGTTTTAAATGCAGTAAAGCGATCGCATCTGATCCTAAATTCTCCCCATCTAAAATTGCTAAAGTAGAACGATGTTTACTACCGTCATAAACTAAAGTTAAAACCCACCCAGCATCTTCGCTTGTTGCATTTGGTTTAGGTACAAAAATTGGTTCACTTACATAACCATGAGGTGCAAAAGAATAAATTTGGCGATCGCCTGTGGCTAAATCTAATTTCATAATTGCTTGTAATGGTGCATTGTGTCCTGTATTATTATCTGCTGCACCAATATATAAATAACGGTAATCTCGACCAACTTGATGGGGATTATGGGTGGGAAATTCACAACAACGACTTTCCAGCATCTGGCGAGCGACTGAATTGTCGTTTAAATTTATGGTAAATCTCCATAGTTGTCCAGGATCAAGACTATTAAAATCTACCTCTTTATAGTTAGAGTCGGGCTGTACTTGGGGTAAAGTCTGATAGGTAATAGAATCAACACATATTTCATTTTCCCGCTCAAAAGCATTAGCATGATGGAAAACAAAACCTGATTGCACACTAAAAGTTTTAATTTCCTGCTGTTTTGGATCACGAGGAATTACAATGATTTTGGTTTCCTTACTGGGCTGAAACTGAACACATTCCCCAGCACCACGTATCCCTAATAAGAATGGTAAAGGATTAAAGTTTACAGGATTTTGAAAAAAGATAGCGTAATTGGGAGTAATGGCAAAATCATGGATAAATGAAAACCCAGGTACAGTATGGGTATGACGACGCAATAACTCTCCAGTCGGCGCAAACTCAAATAGGGTAATTTTACTAGAAAGACCAGGATCTACCCGAAAATTAACCAAACAAGGATCGCCATTATCAAAAATACAATGAGGATCTACCCAAGGATGAGCAGCAAAGGCATCTCCTGGTTGTAAAATACCATCAAGATAGTCTATACCTATTGTTTCTAGAGTTTTAGGATCTAAACGATAAGGTTCTGCTGCTTCCCATAGGGCTAATAATTTACCCCCCCAATAAATAACTCCTGTATTAGCTATATTCTTTAATTTAAAATCAAAAATATTATTAAACCATCCACCTGGTTTTTGAGTTCCGAATACACCGCGATAAAGAGCTTTCCCTGCTTTTTGCTCTTCTAAATAAGCTGCGGTTTTGACGTAACGGTTGCGATAAAATACCTGACCATCTTTAAAAGAAAAAGCATTAATCATCCCATCGCCATCAAAAGGATGGTGAATTGCTGAACCTGCAATGTCTAGTAAACCTGGGCCATTACGAAATAGTGTACCAGATAGTTCTTGGGGAACATTTCCTTCTATTTCAGTAATTTGATATTCATATTCTTGGGGCTGAGAATCATAACCCCGTTTCCATTGTTCAGTATTGTATGATGGAGAATTGGCTGTTGGACTGGTTAGGCTGGTCATAATTACGTCTAGTTTGTTCTCAAAAAGTTTGCCCAGATCTCAATACTGTCTTTCTTATTGGAGAGTATCAAGATTTATAAAGATTTATATATGTTTAAGATAGTATAAATTTAAGTTGAGATGTTCAAACCGCGTTATAAGCAACTGCTTTAATACTGCTGGTTGAACAAGATGTATCTCGATATATGGCGATCGCAATTAAGATCTCCAGCAATCAATCACAAAATATCAACCAGAAGCATCCAGAGGGGAAATTTGACCTTAAAGCCTAAATGTGCGATTTAGCATTTTTTCTGCTTTCTAAAATTACTTGGTATTGATACAGCATTTCTCGACGTTTCTCAAGATTACGTTTTTGTCCTACCAAGGTTTCATCTAACATTCTTTTTCTTTCTTGTTCTTGATTTAACTGGTTTTCAAGATAGAAAAGTTCATTTTCGTTAGCTATATTGGCTCTCTTTTGGAGATTTTTAACTTTTTGACGTTGAACTAATAATTCTTCTTCTTGTTCTTTTACTAATCGAGTCAAATCTGTCAAATCTTGTTGCAAACTTGAGACCATTGTCTCCAACTTATCTAAAGGAGCCGACCGTAATTGCTCTTCATTTAAGTTATTAGCTAATCGATTTTTTTTTGACTCTTTAGAAAGGGAAGAAATAGTATCCCAAAGTCCTTCTGTATTTGCAGATCCAGGTAATCTACTTTGCTGTGTATTATTTAAATGTCCTTCTAAGGAATGATAGTGGTAAGAACGTTGATCAAATTGTGAAGCGACACCATTAAACACAATACCCAACATATTCAAGCCCGATTGCTCTAAAACTTCTTTAGTAAAGGTAGCTTGCGATCGCTCTATATTCCCTGGTTTTACTACTAATAAAACTCCGTCAGCTATACGACCCATAATTGGCGCATCCGCAGTTAAATCTAAGGATGGGGTATCAAAAATTACAAAATCGTAACGCTCTGACCAATAATCCATTAGCATTCTCATTCTTTGTGAATCAAGCAATGTCGCTGGAGAAGATCCTAATGTTCCTGAAGTTAATAGATCTAGATTGGGCATCACTTCTTCAATTACCATTCTAGGGTCTAACTGTTCGTAAATAACATTACTCAATCCCCGATGATTCTGAGTGTCCCAAATCCTTGCTTGAGAAGGGTTGTGTAGATTAGCATCAACTAAAAGAACTTTATTCCCTACCTGAGCCATAGATGCTGCTAAGTTAGCAGAGATTGTGGATTTTCCTTCTTGAGGTGTCGAACTTGTAACTACAATACTTTTTATATTTTTATCGGAATTGAGAAACTTGATATTCGACTGTAGCATTCGATAGGATTCGCTCAATGGCAGAGCAGGATAATCTCGAACCACTACTAAAGGTATATTTTGCTCCGCCTGTGACCCTGATAAAGCAGGTAGTTTAAATTTATCTATTCCAGGAATAGAACCCAATCCAGTATAACCATATAGCTGTTTTGCTTCTTCGACAGTCTTAATGGATTTATCGCTAATTTCTAGCAGATACATAATTCCAGCAGCAGCTAATAACCCTAAAGATCCAGAAGCTAAGTAACCAACTGCACGAGAGGATACAGGCTCACTAGGTACAATTGCATTAGAAATCACCCTTACATTGCCAGGATCTTGACTTTCTGCAATTCTAACTTTCTCTAATTGTTCCCACAAAACATTGTAGGTAGATTCAAAGGATCTTAATTGTCTTTCTAGCTGTCGTAGTTTTTGCTCAAATTGAGGAACTTGCTGTATTTTGTTGCGACGTTGACGCTCAAGGGCAGTCAGACTATTAATCTGCTTTTGATAACCAAGATTATCAGCTTCAAGTTTAATTAATTCACTAGTAAGTTGTTGTTGAATTTCTCCTGATTTTGTCTTTTGGACTAGATTTCTTGCTTGATCTCCACCAACTGCTCCTGTTTGTCTATCTAACAAGTTTGTTAAGGAGTTTACCTTTTCTTGTAATTCAATTACATTAGGACTATTATTTGTAAAACGCGCTTGGACAGTAGATAGTTCTGATTGTGCCTGTTGCAATTGGGCTAGGGTGTCAGTAATTTCAGGAGACTGACTAATAGTAGTTAAAACTACTGCTTCTTCTGAGGTCAATCCTAATTTATCTTTAATATATTGAGCTTGAGAATTAGCATTAGCCATTTGAGACTTAGCTTTATCTATTTCACTATTGAGTTCTTTAATTGAATCTATCAAAGCTTGAGTGTCACCTTGAGGAGCAACAAATTCATTTCTTTCTTTAAGTTCACGAATTTCCGCTTCAGTTTTACGTAGTTGTGCTTCGGTTTTTGGTAACTGTTCTTCTAAAAATTCTCTGGCTGAAACTGCTTCAGCTTTATTAGCTATCAAATTATTATCTAAATAATTTCTCACCAAAACATTGACAACTTTTGCAGCCAACTCAGGATCGGGACTGGTATAGGAAACACTTAAAATATCTGTTGCAGCCAAAGAAGCTACTTTCAATTGTTTTTGAAATTCAGTAATACTTAATTTTTCCCCTTGATCATTTGTAAGTAATAATTCAGGGTCATTAATAGTTTTCTTAATTATAGGAACTGAGCGTAATACTTCTGCTTCTGTGTCAATGGGGTTAGCTTTTTCAGCAATTGGTGATAGTGCTTCTAACGCCTTACTTGCTTCTGTTAAAGAGGAACTGACAGTGCTACCTTTAAATTTTAATTTTGCTTCTGCTTTATAAACATTATCTTTTAATGAAGTAGCAACAACACCTAAAGTTAAAACTGATAAAAAAACGATTGATCCAGGAAGCCAACGCCTCTTAATTATTTCCCAATACTGTGCAGCACCTAAAGAAGTTGGTGAATCCATATTCTATTTGTATATATTTGATTTAGTAATGTTATTTGTGAAAAATTTAAAAAATATCGAAATTTGAACTTGAAATAAATATAGGTATATATACTGAAACTATAATAACTGAAATAATTTGAAAAATTTATTTTTTTTCCGTAAGTTCAAGTAAAGTTTGTGTTAACTTTTTAGCAATTGCTAAATTATGGCAATTTGACTAATCAAATTAGTAATGTTTGATTAAAACACTATAGTTTAAGTAAGTATTATTTATTTAAAACTATTAAATTCAGTATTTATTACAGTTAATAAACATTTTTAATAGCAGTAATTACTCTTTGTAGATCTGCCTCAGTTAAATTTGAGCCTGATGGTAAACATAAACCCTTATCAAATAAATCTTCTGCAACTCCGTTATTAATACATTCGCAATCAGCAAACACAGGTTGTAAATGCATTGGCTTCCAAACGGGTCGAGTTTCTATCTGTTGTTGTGCAAGTTGTAGACGAACTTGTTCTCGATTAACTCCCACATTAGGGTCAAAAGTAACACAACTAAGCCAGCGAGTACTTTTACCATAATCAGCTTCGGGCATAAAGCCAATTCCTGGAAGATCACCTAAAGCCTGTTGATAAATTTCAAAATTCCGACGTCGAGCAGCAACCCGATCTTGTAGTACTGCTAGTTGTCCGCGACCAATTCCTGCCGAGATATTACTGAGTCGATAGTTAAAGCCGATTTGAGTGTGTTCATAATGGGGTTCGGGATCTCTTGCTTGAGTTGCTAAAAATTTAGCTTGTTGAATAAGATCTGCATTATCAGAGATCAGCATACCTCCGCCAGAAGTAGTAATAATTTTATTACCATTAAAAGAAAAGATACCTGCACATCCCCAAGTACCAGGAGAAGTATTTTTATAGGTTGCGCCTAAAGCTTCTGCTGCATCTTCTATTAAAGGAATAGAATAGCGATCGCATACTTCTAAGATCGGTTCTAAATCAGCACTTTGACCATATAAATGTACTACCATTACGGCTTTTGGTAATTTATTGATCTTGGCTCGTTGAGCTAAAGCATCAGCTAGTAAATTAGGGTCCATATTCCAGGAAGTGCGATCGCTATCTATAAATACTGGTTTTGCACCTAAATAGGTGATCGGACTAGCACTAGCGATAAAGGTAAAAGTTGAACAGAATACTTCGTCTCCAGCTTGAACTCCTACTAGTTTTAAAGCTAAATGTAAAGCTGCCGTCCCTGAAGATAAAGCAGCAGCATATTTTGACCCTACTACTTGCGTAAATTCTTGCTCGAAAGCATCTATATTGGGCCCAACTGGAGCTACCCAATTGGTTACAAAAGCTTCTTTAACATATTCGAGTTCAAGCTCACCTATGTGAGGTGTGGATAGCAAAATTGGTTGTTGCACTGCTGTTTGAGGCTTAGAAGTTAAAATCATTGTAGTTATTTATATTTAATAGTTTAAATTTATAGTTTTGAAGTTGTTTGATGCACAACCCCTTGGTATACTGCTAAAGTCTGCTGATACATATGTTGAAAAGTTAGTTGGGAAAGGTATTTTTGACGACCCAAAACCCCCATACTAGATCTAACCTGCTCATGAGTAATTAAATAAGCGAGCTTTTGCTGTAGGGTTTGAACATCACCACGAGGAATTAAATATCCTGTTTGATCTTCAATAACAATTTCGCTAACGCCACCAACATCGGAAGCGACTACAGGCAAACCTGCTCGCATTGCTTCAATAATGGTGCAGGGTAAACCTTCCCAATTAGAAATTAAGGTAAAAATTTGGACTGTTGCTAAAATTTCAGCTATATCTTTGCGAAAACCCAAAAATTTAACTTTATTAGTAATACCTAAATCTTCTACCTGCTGACGAATTTTTCCCAAACTCGGCCCGTCGCCCACTAAAATTAACTCTGCATCTAAATGTTGCATAGCTTTAATCAAAGTTGAATGATCTTTTTGTTGATCAAAACGAGCGATCATGGCTATTCTTATTGGTTGAGATGCCCTAGAATCAGCCATAAGCTGTGATGAGACATCGTGCATTCCATTATGGATCGTCAATAGTTGATCGGGATTAATTCCTGCTTTTAAACCAATTTGGCGATCATGTTCAGAAACACAAATAATTTTATCTGCCCAAGCTGCTGTAGCTTTCTCCAGCAAACGATAAATAGTACGATTTGGTTCAGGTATACCTGTAGTAAATGACCAACCGTGGGCGGTAAACACACAAGGAATCTTCTTAAGACGGCTAGCCAAACGAGCTAAGATCCCAGTTTTACTGGAATGAGCAGCAATTAAATCTGGTTGAAATAACTCAATAACATGGAGAATATAACGTAAACTTTTACCATCTAAAAAAGGATTAATTGATTTACGTAAAAATTCGCATGGGATCGATTCTATGCCTGCTTGTCTTAAATCTTCATTGTATACACCTTGTTGACCCGTCAGTATTAATACTTTATGCTGATCTTGCTGTAGAGATAAAGCTAAGTCTTTGACATGAACTTGCGCTCCACCTATGGCATCAGCCCTGGTAATAATAAATAAAATGTTCATTATTTATTTACATATCGAACTTTAATTTTATTAAAATTTAAGATAATTATAATCAGATTACGTAAAGTACCCGTCAAGTTCATATATTTTTTCGGTTAAGAATTAATCCTCTAATAAGTGGTAATACGAGTAATGCAAGCTCGAATGTTAAATTCCAGAAGTTTCAGGGAATTATAAAAGCAAACGATATCTGTTTAAAAGCGATGGTTATTTATGAGTTTTGCTACTGATTTATCATCAACTGCTGATCTTCAAGATTCTATGCCAGTGGTGCAAACTTGGAACTTAGGTAAAACTTACCGTACTGGGTTTTGGATGAATCAAAAAATAGAATCACTAAAAAACTGCTCTTTAAGTATTCATCAAGGTGAAACATTCGGTTTATTAGGACCAAATGGTGCAGGTAAAACCACTCTGCTAAAAACCCTATTAGGTATTACTCGTCCTTCAACTGGGAGGGCGCTAATTTTAGGTAAACCAATTGGCGATCGCGCTGTTAAACAAAAGATTGGTTATTTGCCTGAAAATGCTTATTTATATGATTTTTTGACTGCTTGGGAGTTTTTGGAATTTATTGCAGGTTTATTTCAAATACCAAAAAGTAAGCAACGCCAGCGTATTGTAGAGTTACTTGATTTGGTTGGGTTGGCTCAAACTACAGCACGCAAAAAGAAGTTAAAGCAGTATTCTAAAGGGATGCTGCAACGAGTGGGAATGGCACAGGCTTTAATTAATGATCCTGAAATTGTTTTTTTAGATGAGCCGATGTCGGGATTAGATCCGATGGGACGTTATCGGATGCGAGAAATTGTTTTATCTCTCAAACAGCAAGGTAAAACCATCTTTTTTAATTCACATATTTTGTCTGATGTGGAACAAATATGCGATCGCATTGCTTTTTTGGCTTTGGGTGAGTTAATCTGTCAGGGATCTTTGGATCAATTATTAGGTAGCAGTAACGTTTATCAAGCGATCGTCGTGGGGGGTGACTCGCAGTCTCTCGCTCCTTGGATGACTAATCTTAGTCTGGAAAATAATCGTTGGCATGGTCAATTAACAGTAGCTCCTAATCAATTTATCACCCATCTTAATGATCTTTCCGCTCAATTGGTAAGCATTCATTTAGCCCGTCCATCTTTGGAGGAGTTTTTTATGCAGCAGTTGAGATCTAGAGGTATTGAAGTGAGTCGCTAAAGATCTCTACTATTTTTGAGGAATAAAGGAATAGAATTGCCAGTTCAAATAATTATCTATTCCTACTAATTCCTTGTTACATTTGTATTGAAGCTAGATTTGTTTATCCGCCACAACTAAACACCATACCTAATAACTGATGAGTTTGGGGTAGGGTATCTAAAATCATGCCAACACACAACAACATCATATAAAAAATAGAGTATTTAAACATTCCCCTAGCTAGTTGATTATTTGTAGGATCTTGTTTTAATGCCCAAGCTTTGACTAAAAATTGATAACCAAGATAGGATGCGATCGCTCCATACACTATCCCTAAATTACCCAAAGGATAAATTAACAATAAACTACAGGGAACTACTAATAAGGTATAAATCCAAATTTGCTTAACTGTAACTTCCTCACCCCTGACGACAGGCAACATTGGTACTCCCACTTCTTCGTAATCATCCTTAATCATTAAGGCTAAAGCCCAAAAGTGGGGAGGAGTCCAAAGAAAAATCAAGGTAAATAACAGCCAAGGAATCATACTTAAATCTCCTGTAACTGCTGCCCAACCTACTAATGGGGGAATAGCTCCTGCTGCCCCACCAATGACGATATTCTGGGTGCTATGACGTTTTAACCAATGGGTATAAACGAGCATATAAAAGATAATCCCCGAAACCGCCAGCAAAGCTGCTAATAAGTTGGCAAAAACTGTTAAAACCGAGAAAGACAGGACACCTAAAACCGCAGCAAAAATTAGGGCATGACGAGGCTGAATTTTACCCGCAGGGATCGGACGTTTTCTTGTCCGTGTCATGGTGTAATCAATATCTTGGTCATAAATGCAGTTTAGTACCTGTGCGGATGCTGCTGCTAATGTTCCTCCCAATAAAGTAACTAGCAACAATAAAGGATCTACTCTGCCTTCAGAAGCAATCCACATCGAAGCTGCGGTTGTGATTAATAGTAAGGGGATAATACGGGGTTTGGTTAACTGGTAATAGCTTTTGATTACTTCTGCTAAGTTTTGATTTTGGCGTGCAATACTAGTGCCTGTCATTATATTCTTCTTCCTACGACTTACCTAAAATTTGCTCTTCTATGTAGTATGGTTAACTACTTGTTGATGAAATCATCTAACCTTAGTTAAATTATTGACTGTTGATAGTGATGATCTCTGATGGCTAAGACTGTAAAAGCTACTAAAACTCCTAATAAACTTGCTCCTATGGCTTGATGAGTAACAGTCAAAGGTTCTACTTGAAGGTGCATTTTAAAGGTAGCGATACCCAGCAATATTTGCAACCCAATTAAAGCTGCTGCTGCATTTGCTAATACACGTAGATTTTTTTGTAACCCTGGAGTTTTCCAAGCAAACCAAACTACACAAATGGTAGCCACAGTAGGGGGAACTACTCCCCAAATATGAGCATTCATCACACTGCATAACTGAGAACCTGCAAAACATTGATGTAATGCCCAGCGAGAGCCGACTAACCCGCCTAAGATACTTTGTAAATAAACTAAAATTGCTGCACTAAAACCAAACCAACGCAGTTTTCCTGCTGCTCTAGTGCCTTTATAGGGTAATAAGGATGTGCCGATCGCAATTAAGGTACTAAAAAATAATAAAGCTGTACCCAAATGGGCTGTAACAATATCGAAACGTAGTAACTCAGTAACGGTTAGTCCGCCTAAGACCCCTTGAAAAACAATCAAAAATAGAGCCAAAGTACTTGCCCAAGGTAGCCAACGGGGTAATCCTTGACGATACCACCAACTCAAGCCAGCAAGAGCGATCGCACTTAAGCCGATCAAGGCAGCATCGAGACGATGAAACCATTCTAAAAATACTTGTAAATTCATTTGTCTAGTAGGGATCAATTGACCATAGCATAGAGGCCAATCAGGACAGGCTAGCCCTGCATTCATCACCCTAGTTGCACTTCCTACCGCCATTAAAAGCCAAGTCGCGATCGCAATTTTCCATACTAAACGACGAATCCAAACCTGGGGTTTAGATGTTTCTTTGACACTATTGATTGGGGGTTGAAAAACAGATTCGGTCATAGCCAACTTGCTGGATATTAATAAAATTAAAGATGAAATAAAACAGAATCTAAAATTCAAGCTCGATTAATTAAGTTATTTGTATTTTTTACGCTGATTTGGTGATCACCACTACTTTTTAATACATCCAAACTTTTATCGTCCTGATTTTTGTTTATTATTTTGCTCTTTCTTATTTCACTGTAACTACCTTTTCTTAATAGTTTTATCTTTTTAGATATTCTTCAGATTGAGTCCCAAAAAACTGGAAATTCAATTTATTTTTATAAAGAAAAAGTTAAATTTTTTGCAGAATTCTTTTTTTTAAGTTAAGCCTCAAACTCTGGCTATCTATGATCCCAAATAAAAGCTAAAGAATTTATAACGATCACCTTAAACTAAATATCTAGCTATCTTTATTTCGGCAATTTGTTTTAACCTAATTAATATAGACAAAATCATATATGTAGCTAAAAACTTCAGCATAATTTCAGCAACAACTTTTCAAAGTAAGTAATAAACTGTAAACAGTTAGATACTAAAACCTACTATCTAGTAATTATTTAGCAAATACTACCCTCAATCCCAAATCGTGAACATTCCCAGTAATATAATTACTCTCATTGCCGGCGTTGCTCTCACCTTAATTAGTCTTTGGTATGGTCAAAATCACGGACTACTACCCATAGCTGCTTCTAGTGATGCTGGTGACGTAGACGAACTATTTAACTTCATGATGACCATTGCTACAGGTCTATTTTTAATAGTTGAAGGAGTATTAGTTTACTCTCTATTCAAATTTCGTCGTCGTCAAGGAGATACTACCGATGGCCCACCAATTGAAGGTAATGTGCCTTTAGAAATCGTTTGGACAGCTATCCCTACTGTAATTGTCTTTATTTTGGCTATTTACAGTTTTGAAATTTATAACCGTATGGGGGGATTAGATCCGATGGTAGCAGGAGATCCAGGTCCCAACCAGCTAGCCCATGCTCATCACCATGCCCCTCAATTAGTAGCTTTAGACCCTCAAAAGCAAAATATCGCTTTAGGTTTGGGGGTTTCTCCAGGATCTAAACAAGGAATTGAACCTTTAGAAATCAAAGTTAATGGTATTCAATACGCCTGGGTGTTTACCTACCCTGAAAGTGGCGTAATCTCAGGAGAAATTCATGTTCCCGTCAACCGCCCTGTAGCTTTAACTATGACTGGGGGAGATGTGATTCATGCTTTTTGGCTACCTGAATTTCGCATCAAACAGGATGTTATTCCAGGTAGAGAGACTAAGTTAGTTTTTACCCCTAATAAAGTTGGGCAATATCCCGTAATTTGCGCTGAATTGTGTGGTGCATATCATGGGGGGATGAAAACTCAGCTTTATGTACAAACTCAAGAAGAATACGAGCAATGGATTCGAGACAATACCTTTGCCATGAACGAAAACACTGATCAATCTCCTGTGGCGGTTAATCCAACTAGTAATTCTCAATTTCTTGCTCCCTATGCCCAGGATCTAGGAGTAAATGCCGACACTTTAGCACAACTAAAGCCTTAAGCTTTGATACCCTAAGAGCGATTTACATAACACCCACTATCTAAATCCTAACAAAACCTATTAATAGCTATAGAGGACTATTAATCAAGTTCTTGAAATTAAATAAATAATGAGTACAACAGTCGAAAGAAATGTTCCAATTGCAGATACTGGACATAATCAACACCCTCAGAGAAAATGGCAGGATTATTTTGGGTTTAGTACTGATCATAAAGTGATCGGTATTCAATACTTAACCACTGCTTTTATTTTCTACTTAATCGGTGGCGCACTTGCAGAAGTAATGCGAACCGAACTTGCCACCCCCGACCCTGATTTTGTGCAGCCTGAGTTTTATAATCAGTTGATGACCATGCACGGGTCAATTATGTTATTTCTCTGGATTATTCCTGCGGGGGCTGGTTTTGCTAACTATTTGATTCCCCTAATGATTGGGGCGGAAGATATGGCGTTTCCCCGTCTCAATGGCGTGGCTTTTTGGATGATTCCCCCTGGAGGTATATTTTTCCTCTCTAGTTTTTTCCTGGATACAGGGGCAGCCCAAGCAGGTTGGACATCCTACCCTCCTTTGAGTTTGGTCGCTAGTAAATGGGGGGAAGAAATTTGGATTTTAAGTGTTTTACTTTTGGGAACATCATCGATTTTAGGAGCAATTAACTTTGTTACTACTATTTTGTTGATGCGGATGCCTGACATGGATATCCACAGTATGCCTTTGTTTTGTTGGGCAATGTTAGCAACTTCCGCCCTAATTATCTTAGGTACTCCCGTATTAGCAGCAGCTTTAATTCTACTTTCCTTTGACTTGATTGCTGGGACGGCATTTTTTAATCCTGCGGGGGGAGGAGATCCAATTGTCTATCAGCATATGTTCTGGTTTTACTCCCATCCTGCGGTATATATTATGATTTTGCCCTTTTTCGGCGCAATTTCAGAGATTATTCCCGTTCATGCTCGTAAACCGATCTTTGGTTATCGGGCGATCGCCTATTCGAGTTTGGCAATTAGTTTTCTCGGTCTAATTGTTTGGGCGCACCATATGTTCTCTAGTGGTACTCCTGGATGGTTACGGATGTTCTTTATGGCAACCACCATGATTATCGCTGTACCTACAGGTATTAAGGTATTTAGTTGGTGTGCGACTATTTGGGGTGGTAAAGTTAGCCTCAATAGTGCAATGTTATTCGCCTTCGGTTTTCTCTCTTCTTTCCTAATTGGTGGTTTGAGTGGCATCATGTTGGCTTCTGTGCCATTCGATATTCATGTCCACGATACCTATTTTATTGTTGCTCACTTCCACTATGTTCTTTTTGGTGGGGCGGTATTTGGTTTGTTTGCAGCCGTTTATCACTGGTTTCCCAAAATGACTGGACGCATGGTTAATGAAACCTGGGGAAGAATCCACTTTATTATGACCTTTATCGGTTTTAATATTACCTTTTTACCTATGCACCCCCTGGGCTTACAAGGAATGAACCGTCGTGTAGCTCTTTATGATCCTCAGTTTCAAACTTTGAATATTATTTGTACTATTGGGTCATATGTTCTGGCTTTATCTACCTTCCCTTTTCTCATCAATATCATTTGGAGTTGGCTAAAAGGTAAACAAGCCCCTCGTAATCCTTGGCGCGCTTTAACTTTAGAATGGCAAACTGCCTCCCCTCCCATTATCGAAAATTTTGAGGAACAACCTGTATTATGGGCAGGTCCCTATGATTACGGAATTGACACCGAAACTATCGACGGTAATGAAACTGTAGAGGATATGTTGGCGACGGTGAGTGCAGAAGGACGTTAGGAATTATCAGTAACAAATACCTATTTATGCAAAGTTCAACAGTAAATAATCAATCACAAATAGCCATTGCCTCAGAACATGAAGCAGCAGGACATCATGGACATCCCGACTTGCGCATGATTGGGGTGTATATCTTCTTAATTGCAGATAGTATGACGTTTTTGGGCTTTTTTGCAGCCTTACTTATTTATCGGGCAACTATGCCCGTTTGGCCTCCTGAAGGTACACCAGAATTGGAGTTACTCATACCAATTATTAACACTTCCATTCTAGTAGCTAGTAGTTTTGTGATGCACCGAGGACAAACCGCCTTAAAAAATAACGATGTCAAAGGTTTGCAAGTTTGGTTTGCCATTACCGCAGCTATGGGGGCACTATTTCTAGGCGGACAAGCTTATGAATATTTTCATGCAGAATTTGGTTTAACTACTAATTTGTTTGCCAGTTGTTTTTATGTCTTGACTGGTTTTCACGGTTTACACGTTATGACAGGCGTGTTATTAATTCTTTCTGTACTATGGCGATCGCGTCAACCAAATCATTACAGCAGTAATAGTCACTTTGGTGTGGAAGCAGCAGAGATTTACTGGCACTTTGTTGATGTTATTTGGTTGGTGTTATTTGTCTTGGTATATCTAATTAATTAGTTAATATCCAATAAAACCGATGATTTGGAGATGTTTCAATGGCAGCATCTCTATTTTTTTTAAAATTACAGTTGTAGAAGATTAGTTAAGGATAATTCGGGTGATTATCGGATCGTAGTTAGGTAGTAGGTAGTAGGTAAAAGTCAGGAGAAGCTAACAGCTAAAAGCTAAAAACTAAAAGTTTAAAAATGTCATAACATTATCTCGTATCGCTATAATTTACCACCAAGATTCGCGATCGCTATTTTTACATGAGTAAATTAATATCAAAACTTTCCCTCATAGCTATCCTAAAATATATTGCAATTACAATTGGCAGCTTGGCAATTTTAGGGGCTATAGCATTTAAAATTTATCAGAAAATTATTTATCCTGATAGTTTCGTTAAAGATGTTGATTGGTATAAATCCTTAGCACCAATTAAAGGTAAGCCTGCTAAATTACCTGTCGCAACTTCTAGTCCTATTCCCCAGGCTACTTTGGATCAAATTGCTACTTACGCTGGCAAAAATGATTCTTATGCTTTATTGGTACTACACAAAGGCGAGATTATCTTGGAACGTTATTGGCAAGATTTTACTGCTACTTCCACTTCCAATTCCATGTCTATGTCTAAAACAGTCGTTGCTTTATTAATTGGTATTGCTATTGAAGAGGGACATATTACTTCAGAATTAGATCCTGTGGCTAAATACATTCCCGAATGGTCGCAAGATCAACGCCAGCAGATTACCATCCAAGATTTATTATTGATGCAATCAGGACTACAAAATAATGGACATAGAACTGATAATCTTGCTTTTAATCTACCTGCTGTTCTCTCTCCTGGAGAAAAGTTTGATTATAATAATGCCAATACTCAGATATTAACAGAAGTGTTAACCAGAGCGACTGGGGAAAAATATATTGATTATCTATCCACCCGTTTATGGCAACCTTTACAAGCCAACGACGCAGCTATATTATTAGATGCCAACCGCCCCACACAAAACCCGAAGACATTTTGTTGTCTGTTTGCTACCCCCGATGACTGGGGTAAAGTTGGTCAATTGTTTGTAAATCGAGGTCGAGTAAATAATCAACAAATTGTGCCTGCTGCATGGTTAGATAAAATGGTTCAACCATCCCCGATAAATCCTAAATATGGTTATCAGATTTGGCTTGAAGCTGAAATTTATCCAGGATTTCAACAAAAAGGACACCCCACCCCATCTTTTCTTGCAAAAGATACTGTTTACTTAAATGGAACATCTTTGCAGCGAGTCTATATTATTCCCAGTCAGGAATTGGTTATAGTTCGTATTGGCGAACACTCTAAAGATTGGGACGATACTGTAATTCCCAATACTTTGGTTGATGCTTTAAATTAACAGTGCTTCACCACGTCTATATAATTCCCTTGCATAATCTGTCCATGTACCTTGACCCCAATAGCGAAAACAGCTAGTTTCTAATAGTAAGAGATAAAGCAACGCTTCTTGATATTCTTTGGTTTTAGTCACATTCGGATCTTGAGCAACTAAATTATCGTATTTTTGATGAAACATCGCACTTAACTTATTCATAGGTTCGAGGATATTCTCATAACCCCTAACCCAACTAAGATCGTTCGTCCAAGAAGCACCATCCATATGAAACTGATGATCTGTTGCTTGTAAAAGTGCGATCGCACTAGCTACTGAATCTGGAGTGGCAGATTTTGGCTCGACTTGTTGCCAGATTTTATGTTGTCCCACAGCCTGACAGGTTGGGTAATTATCGGGATCGACTCCAGCAGCTTCGATTAATTCTATATATTCTGTGCCGTTAAATCCCACTATATTCTGATTATTCTTTAATTCGTACCAAACAGGTTGAAAGTCACGGGCATATTCATTCATCATTACACCACCGTTTTCACCATCGGCTATTTGACTAACACAACTGGGTACGGCTATATTACCAATTTGTTGTTTACCTCTGCCTTTGGCTTCGTGGTAAGGTTGCATTTGAGCAACTAGCTTGGTGTCTGAACCTTGGGTTTTAATTAAGGCTGTAATAGTTATGGTTTCCCCTTTGGAGTTATGAGCAATCAAACGATTGGGTATATATTTGTCGTCATGATGTAACCCAGAACCATCTAATCTTTCTACAGAATGTTCTTGCACCAGCAGCCAGCGATAACCGCATTCTTTTAAAGCTTTAATATATTCATAAAGGGTATCAGGATGATTAGGCAAGTGCATTTCTGGGGGAGAGAAACCTTTAACCCTTGCTAGAGCCTCAAACCCAAAAATAGCTGCAAAGTAATGTTGCCAAGCTTGAATATGTAACTTGAGATCGGGAATAGGAGTTGATGGGGCTACTGCATGACTCCACATTGTCCCTAACCACTCTACATGAGGTTGATATTGAGGATCATTAGTAATCTTTTTTAATTTATCTAAAATATCTGTGCGTCCCATCTGTTGTAAACCCCAGAGAAGATTACCAGAATAGTCCAACATAATACGCGGTTGGCAACCATTGGCAACTAATTCAGGTATCCACTCACCCATTCTGCCATAACACCAAGCAAATACCTCTGCGTTGTGGTTATCTCCATCGTGGGGATGTTCAAACATATGTTGTAAATTGCTAATTAATTCCCCATTCCTACCTGCGCCAATAGTAGGTTGGTGCATATGAAGAGCGCAAGCAAAGCCTGCATTTACCTGATTTAGATCGATTTTACTTTGGGATAGAAATATAGGGTTTTGATGATTAACGGTGGAACTTATTTCTAATTCCCAACCGCAGATATTAGGTAAGTCGTTAGTTAATGCTGGAAGATGATTTGTTGCAATTGAGCGTAGTTGATGCGTTTCACTCGCGGAGCTTACCATGAATTATTCCTCTATAATTACAACAAGATGATTCTTTATTGTATGGTGATTAGATAGTCATGCTGATAATTGAATCTCTAAGAATTTTGAAGAAAAGTAAATAAGTAATGCTAAATTGAATGCCGATAATTTTTAGCAAGTATTTATGGAGTTTGGAAACAGGAGACAGGAGTTAGGTAGTAGGCGCGGAAAGCGTCCCTGAGCGCACGCTTGCTTTGGTCGCCAAAGCCCGAACGTGACGATAGTAGGTAGTAGGTACTGGAGGTTTGGGTAGGGGAGTAATCCCACAAGGGGACAATGAGAGTAACGGGCTACTTATTACTTGTAAGGAGTCGGTAGTTTGAAGATAATGTTAATTAAAAGCTAACAGCTAATGGCTAAAAACTAAACAATAACTACTTATATTCTTTCTTGATACTCTAATTCTTTGAAGATTATAGTAACTTCTGTTCCTTGATTGTTTTTAACTTCTAATTTTCCTTCTAGTTGTTCGACTAAAGTAGAAATTAAATTCATCCCTAAAGATTTACTCTGATAGAAAATTTGAGGATCTTCAAATCCTACACCATCATCTTTGATTATGAGAGTTATTTCACCCTGACTATTTTTATTGGCATTTAAAAAAATATTGCCTTGCGATCGCTGGGGAAATGCGTGTTCGACAGCATTGGTTATTAGTTCGTTAATTATTAAACCACAAGGGGTTGCCGTTTCAATATTTAATAGCATTGGCGCGATCGCCATGGTAAAATTTATTTCTTTAGATAAATATGAGCTTTGTAAATTATCTGTTAAAACCATCAGATATTGAGCAAAATCTATTCTAGATAACCCTTTATCGCCATATAATTGTTCATGAATTAATGCCATTGACATCAAACGATTTTGGCTATTTTCCACCATTTTTTTTATTTGTGGTGAATCGAGGTAATCCCCTTGCATTTCTAATAAACTAGAAATAATAAATAGGTTATTTTTAACTCGATGATGAATTTCTTTGAGTAATAATTCTTTTTCGTCTAAAGATTTTTTCAGTTCGTAGGTTATTTCTATTCTCTCTTTTATTTCTTGTTGTAATTCTTTTTCAATAGACTTACGATTCTCTATTTCTATAACTAGATTAGCATTAATAATTTCTAATTTCTCATTATTTTCCAAAAGCTGTAACTCAGTTTCATATTTATCATCTATCTGTTTTTTTAATAACGCATTTTTTCTTTTTAGTCTAGAGCTTAGCTCGAATAATTGTATATGAGACTTAACTCTGGCTAATAACTCTTGTTCATGAAAAGGCTTAATAATATAATCATTTGCACCTGCTTCTAACCCCCTTAATTTGTTTTCACAATCATTTAAAGCTGTAATTAAAATTATTGGAATATCTCTAGTAGTTGGATTTTCTTTTAGTTGCCTACAAGCTTCAAATCCATTTAAGCGAGGCATTTTAATGTCTAATAAAATCAGTTTTGGTTTATATTTAGCCACCTTTTCTATGGCATCTTGCCCATCTATCGCAGTATTTATATTGTAATGATGTTTAATTAGAATCCGTGAGATAAATTCCAAATCCGCAGCATGATCATCAACAATTAAAATATTGTATGCTTTTTGCTCTCTTAACATTTCAAAATCTACTTTACTTTATTTTTTGCAGCTAGATTATCTATAGCCAATTTATAAAAATCTTGAGCATTTAGAGGACGACTAAACAAATATCCTTGTATTTCGTCACATTTTGCTTCTTTGAGAAAATTCAATTCTCCTTGAGTTTCCACTCCTTCTGCTACTACTTTTAAATTGAGTTTATGTGCCATTTCAATAATAGTTTTAGTAATCACAGCATTAACAGTATTACTATCAATATTATGGATAAAGCAAGCATCAATTTTTAGAATATCGAAGGGAAATTGCTGTAAATATCCCAAAGAAGAATACCCAGTCCCAAAATCATCGAGAGCTATTTTAATTCCCAATTTTTTAATTAGTTGCAGCCTTTGAATATTAGTTTTTATATTTTCTACTAATATTTTTTCAGTTAGTTCCAACTCTATACATTGAGGTTCTAAGGAAGTATTAAATAGAATTTGAGTAATTTGATGAAATAGATCTGATTGTCTAAATTGAAAACCTGAAATATTAATACCAACACATAAGGAACTTAAACCGTTATCCTGCCAACTTTTAACTTGCCTAATAGCAGTATGTAATATCCATTCCCCTATTGGTTTAATAAGCCCACTTTCTTCTACTATGGTAATAAATTTATCAGGGGAAATTCTACCCATAACAGGATGATTCCAGCGTAATAAAGCTTCCGCCCCAACAATTATATTATTATTTAAATTAACTTTAGGTTGATAATATAGTTCAAATTCTTTCCTTTCTAAGGCATAATGAAGCTCGGCTTCCATAGTGATGTTCTCAGAAGATTTAGAATTGGAGATATTAAAAGCAAAGGTAAACAATTGACAACGGTTACTTCCTTGTTGTCTGGCATATTCCACTGCTTTCTGGCTTTGCTGTAACAGTATTTCAATATCTGTATTATCTGAAGGATAAAAGGCAACACCAATACTTAATGCTAAAAATATTTCTTGATTATTAATATTAAAAGCTTGCTTAAAGGAATTGAGTATTATCTGTCCATAATTAGTTGCTGTTTGTCGTTTATCTATAGCAGTTAAGATTAGATAATTATCAGCTTCTAAATATACAGTCGCCCCCTGAAAATCAAAACTCTCAACACAACTATTTAAACGTTCTACTATCTGTAAAACTAATTTATCCTGCTGTTGTTTAGTTAATAAGTTACTAATTTTTTTTAGTCTATCTAAACTAATATTAAAAACAGCTACCAATTCTATTTGGGGTGATGTTAAGCTGATCCTATTTCTCTCATCTGATATACTAGATTCACCATTTAATGCTGCTCCTCCAGTATGATCATTGATAAATGATAGGCAATAATTAAAGATATCTCTTAAAAACAGCTTGTTAGGTAAATTAGTCAGAGTATCTTTATATATATCATCGTATTGTGTGGAATATTCAGAGACAGTATGTTGTAAAGCTTGTTGAATTGCAGATTGTTCTTGATGCTTACTAAGAGTCATCTTGATTGTTGCTTGTAATTCTTTGGCTCGAAAAGGTTTAATTAAATAACCATAGCAACCAGTTTG
The DNA here is from genome assembly GCA_002368355.1 of Chondrocystis sp. NIES-4102. NCBI lineage: Bacteria > Bacillati > Cyanobacteriota > Cyanophyceae > Chroococcales > Chroococcaceae > Chondrocystis > Chondrocystis sp. NIES-4102. Next base: position 3,550,304 of record AP018281.1, read on the forward strand.
TGAGGCTCTATCTAAGGTATCATCACTAGCATAAGCTGTTAGGAAAATAATAGGAATATCATGGGTGGATTTAATTTGTGTTGCAGTTTCAATGCCATCAAGATCACCCTTAATAGCTATATCCATCAAAATCAAATTTGGTTGTTCTACTGAAGTGATATAATCGATCGCTGCTTGTCCAGAAGTCACTATTTTAGATACTTCATAACCAAAACTTTCTAATCTGCTAGCTGTGTTTTTAGCGATTAGTAATTCGTCTTCTACAATCAATATTTTAGGTTTATCCATAATATTTATAGATAAGGTTGAGATTAATAAAATATTAGAAGTTAATATCTAAACACAGGTTAACAACAAAAATTGTGATTGTAAATTAATAAAATTGTCCCCGTATAATTGCTCATTCTTCTAAGTATAGTTTTTTAAAATCAAGAAAACCTAAAAAAGTAGTTGATATTTTAAAGTTATTATCGGCGATATGATAATAAATGTATATAAATTAGCAATAAATTGAGGCGATTGGATTTAAAATTAGAAACAGAGCAATTTTAACTACATACTATTTCCTTGATTATTTAACCTTAACATTCATTACTCACAGCATTTATACTGAATATATTTATATATGAATATTGAACCAAAAAAATCTATAGAAGATTGCTTATACTTATACAAGGTATTTCCTCTATAGACTGGTAAATTATCTTTATAGCAACTATGATTTATATTGGACTGTGGTTAACAATTCTTAACCCAACAAAGCCAACTAAAACTACAAAACCTAAAAACCTACGAAAATAATTAACACCTTGAAATAATTCTAGCCACGCCCAAGTAAATAAAGAACCAAAAGCGATTAAATCTAACCCAACATTAACTAAGCCACTGGTAAAAACAAGTTTAAGTAAACTAGCTACACCCCAGAGAATAATAGGTAAATTTGGTGGTTGAGCAATCACAATATTACCTTCACTGTCACGGAAGATTTTATCAAACAAAGTTCTTTCCATAATCTCTCTTTTGTATTTATCATTTAGTTTCCTAGGTAAAAGAAAGATAAACACGAGTCTTAAGAGTGATTTTATTTAAAAACTAGATATTAATTACTTTGATAAAAACCTTTATCCCCAACCCATAGCCAAAAACAAAAATACTTAAGCATCCAAAGGATTTAATTGCATCATCTTCCAAGTAACGAAAGTTCCTATCGGACTCCAAAGCAAATAAGGAACTAATAGCCAAAATGCTGTATTAGAAATAGGTAATACTACTATAGCTAAAATCATTCCCAGAAAAAAACCAGTTGCGCCGACTATAGTACCAACTTTTAAACTGCGAGTTTTACACAACAGTAAAGTATACAAAGAAATAGTAACTTCTACCAACAAATAAAAACCCATTAATAGCCAGGTAGAAATAGTATTAGGCTTAACTTCCCAAACGTGATAAGCTGACCAAGCACCACAGATAAAAATAGTGATCCAGATGGCAGGAATCGCACCTTCAAAAGTAAGCCAGCTAGGACGACGCAAGCGTTTAAACCACCGAAAATCTTGACTAGAGATTAAACGGTTAAAAACAAAAGGAACGACAATGGTAATAATACCAATGATTAGCCAAGAAGGAATAAACATTATTGCTGTATATTCATAACAAATATTATGAAACCCCAAATAATAATATATGGCAAACTATTCAATATTAAAATTTGGCGCAACTAATTGTAATCTGTTTCAGTTTCTGTTAGTGGTTGCGATAACTCAAAATTAGAAGGATCTCTCAAAAAGCGCAACGCTTGTTCTTCTAAACGGTGAATTTGATATTGTTCAACAAAATCACTATTACGTAAACAGGCGATGTATCCATCTAAGTATAATCTAATCTCCTCGAAACTATAGCGTCTAAGCCAGAGATTAACCATACCGTCGGTAATTTTTTGATAATGTCGGATTGTTTGGGGGTCTTGAAGAATCATAATTATTACTTAATATGTCGAAAACAACTAAACAGTTATTAAGTTTTTTAGCTTTTTTTCATTTTACTATTTTTCTCAAATCATTTAGTACTGCTGCTGAGTAACCATCGCTACAAAATCTTGTCAAAGCCTCTGATAGCCTTATTCTTATCATAAGCATTCCTTCTACATTCATTATGATGAGGCAAAAGTGATCTCAGCACATATATCAATAGTTGAAAGTAATCCTCACTTACGTTCACTACTAGGGTGGCATTTACAGCAAGCAGGTTACACGGTTAGCCAGTCTGCTAGTATACAGCAGGGGAGAGATACTTTTTATCGACACCAACCAGCATTAGTGATTATTGATTCCGATTTACCCGATGGAGATGGATTAGAATTATCCCATTGGATATATCAACAGCAAAAATCTTTAATCTTGTTACTTTCGGCGCGTAATAATGAACAAGATATCGTCAGGGGGTTAAAAACTGGTGCTGATGATTATCTGACAAAACCTTTCGGGATGCAGGAATTTCTAGCAAGGGTAGAAACCTTATTAAGAAGAGTTAGAATTAGTAACACTGTGCCTTTGTCGATGGAATGTAAAGATCTAAAAATCGATTTAGCGCAGCGACGAGTTCAGCTTAAAGGTAATTTTATTGAACTAACTCCACAAGAATTTAGTTTATTATATGTTTTAGCCCAAGCGCAAGGCAATCCTTTGAGTCGTTCAGAATTACTAGAACGTGCCTGGCCAGAAGATATAGATAATCCCCGTACTGTGGATACCCATGTATTATCTTTGCGTAAAAAAATAGAATTAAATCCGCGACAACCACATATTATTCAGACAGTGCGTAATGTAGGTTATTGCTTTAATCCTGAATTAATCGAAAATACTACCCATACCTCAGAAACCAAATTAACAACAGCAGTTGTACCTAGTTTACCGCGCTTACCGAGTCGAGTATAGTTAACGCCATTCTTCTTCTTGTTGAGCCTGTAGTTCTAATAATTTCTGTTGTAAATGTTGCCAATGAGTAGTTGTTGCAGGGAGATCTGCTTCTAGTTTACCTGCATTTAAATAAATAAGGCGATCGCAAAAATCTTTAATTAGATCCAATTGATGATTTACGATAATAATCGTCAGGTTTTGGCTTTGGTTTAAATCCTGGAGTACAGCTAGAACCTGAGTTGCCATGCCTATATCTAAAGCGGAGGTAGGTTCATCTAATAGTAGCACTTGAGGGTGCATAACCAAGGCACGAGCGATCGCAATTAATTGTTTTTGTCCTACAGATAACTGTAATTCAGTTTTTTCTAACCATTGTGAAGGAATATGAAGTTTTGCCGTCCAAGTATCTATTCGCTGTCGAATTTCCGACTCAGGTAACTGCTGTAGCTTCAAAGGATAGCGTAAAGCTTCAATACCCTTCATACCCAATAATTTTGTTTCTTGAGTAACTAAGACAATCTGACGACGCAGTTGGATAGAGGTTAACTGTTGTTGAGGTTGTTGCTGAAAATAAATTGTTCCTTGAGTAGGAGAAACCAAACGGTTTAACAATCGCAGGAAAGAAGTTTTACCCGCACCATTTGCCCCAATGATTGCAACTTTTGCGCCCAATTTAATATTACAAGAAATATCTTCAAGTAAAAAACCAGACCCAAGAGAAGCTTGCAGGCTTACCTGTTGTAGACGTAAAATAAAATTAGAATCGCGATCGCTCATACAAGCTAAATCATAGTATCAAATAATTATCCAGTCACGGCGTTGAGTAATACTTCAGCCAAGGTTAAACCCTGCATATCATCTATGGTAATCGTATCAACAATATCAAATTTCGCTCCAGCAGATTCCAACTGATCATCCAACGCCTTTAAAAACTGAGTAGCTTTGCGATCATTACCCACTTGAATTAAACAAATACCCAATTCTTGATCTTGTTCAATTTTACGAGAAGCATCTATAATGACGCGCATTACCGCTTTATAATCATCTGGTTCACCATCAGTAATAACTAAGATAGTTTCTCCATTTACCTTAGCTTGTCCTGCTGCTTTACGCTCAAAATAATTATTAATCGCATCATATAAAACACTGGCTAAATCAGTGCGCCCCATCGGTTCATTTTCAGCATAAATTTTACTTACCTTATCGGCTGTAACATTGTCATAACGGCGAAAACGCATAGAAAACAAATACACTGTAATCCCGTCTGAGTCAATTTTTTCACATTCTTGAGCCAAAGCTAAGGTAGATTCTTGGGCAGATTCCCAACGGGTTTTACCGCCAGGGCGATCGGTAATTGACATACTGCCACTTTTATCAATAATTAATGTATAGTCGCGATCTCCGACGATCGAGGTTTCTGCCATGATGTATCACAATTTCCTTTGCTCGTAGTTATCTTCATCCAGCCTATTACAGGGTAGAACTGAACTGTCAAAAATCAAAAATTTTCACAGATTTACTTAAGATCATTTTATAGTTTTAACTAAGTATTTGTACTCGTTAAATTACAGATAATTGTAAACAGATATTGCAAGCTGCAAGCAAATATGGGGATATTCTAATAATCTGCGACTGATTAGAAAACCTTGGCGATAATTAGAATTAACTAAATAAATAATGTCACAACAATATTCAGGAGATAAACATTCAATGGATAATGAGTTACATAAATATAAAATGATTTGCACTTTAAAATTTGGTGATATTTACGGTCAGATAATTATTTGGTTAATTGTAATTTTTGTAAGTCTAGCTACCACACTGGCATTGTGGAGTAGTACCAGGCAAATTTATGCTTTAGCAACTGTCGGTATTGTATTAGTTTTATCTTTACCGTTTTTGTTGTTCGCTTTCGTAACTACCTTGCTCAATAGAATTGAGTTTGTACCTATGGAAGAAGAGTTATATAGCCGTACTGTTAGAACTTCTAGTCCAACAGTCAGCACTAAATCAACAGCATCAGCTAGCTAGGTAAACTCTCTAAGTCCACTATTTGCTTTACTATGCCACCTCGCACTTACCTTGGTATTTTACTAAGATGGGATGTGAGGTTGCAACGCCTGCTTTTTTGGATTTGAGGCGCAGTTGAAGAGTTTGGGTAGTTTTTAGCTATTAGCTATTAGCTTTTAATTATTACCCCCTACCCCCTACCTACTACCCACTACTTAATACCTAACTTCTGTCTCCTTTCTCATACCTACTACCCAAACCTCCACTACCTAACTAAGCTCCCATTCCTGAATAGTGTCTTAATCCTTTACGCCAAAGCCAACGATTACCCACTAGAAAAACACCTGTCCAAAACAGCATAATTAAAATACTTTTGCCGAAATTCGCAGGTAAACCCATGAGTAAGATAGCTGGAAAATGGATCATATAAGGGAAAGGAGTCCATTCAACAACTTGTCTTACAGAGTCGGGGAAAACTTCTAAAGGAGCAATTGTACCTGAGAGGAAGATATAAAATAAGAACCAGAATTGTTCAATAGCACTAGCTCTTTCTGTCCAAAAAGCGAACATTGAGAATGTATATTGAATAGCAAATCTTAAGATAAAAGCAAGAGCGATCGCGCTAATACTTAGTAAAAGATTAGGAATTGTAGGAATCCAGGCTGCATCGGGATAAAGCCAATAAAATAAGGCACAAAACAAGGCAATCAAAGGTATACGAGTCATTTTTTCGGCGATGTGTCGGGCGACATGATGCCATACGGGATCGAGAGGTTGCAAAAGACGAAAGGATAATTTTCCTTCTACAATTTCACGCTCAAATTCCCAAATCACCCAAATGGTTGTAAATTGACGGACAATAAAAACGCTAAAGAAATAACGCGCAAAATCTACAGGACTAAAGTTAAAGTTGCCGTTTTGGGAAGCTTGAATCCAAACACCCATTAAGATAATTGGTAGAGAATTAGATAATGCCCAAAGAAATATTTCGGCTCGATACTCCAACATATGGGCGTAATGAGCCGTGAGAATGATCCTGGCTTTTTTGATTGAAGGTTTCACTTGATGTAATTGTAGAAAATTGTTTTTAGTTATGATTTTGAAGACATTTTTAACAGGGTCATGATTAACAACTATTAGTTATCAACAGTTGGATGATTAATTTCACCACAACAGCCCTGATAGCAACAATCAGGATAGATATAGACATCTCAACCGCGCAAAGCTGATATATCAATATGTTTTAATCTTTAGAGTAGATGTTTAAAATTCGGCTTATCTTTTAAAACTTTTACAATCTCTTTAATATCTTGAGTATGATCTTTATTAACCACCAGCGTAACTTTGCCATCGCGCACAATAACCACATCTTCTAAACCGATGGTGACAATCACCTCATCATCATCACTTGTATATATCAGCGCATTTTTAGTATTTTGACCAATATGTGTGCCTAATTCCACATTAAGCTTATCTCCCTTCAACAGACGCTCAACCCCATTCCAGTCGCCTAAATCATCCCAACCAAAGTTAGCAGGTAGGACACAGGCGAGTTGGGTTTTTTCCATCAGTGCATAATCAATACTTTCTTTTTGCAGGTGCGGATAGGCATCTTTACCTTTTTGTGCCAATAGTTGCAGCATTTGAGGTGCATATTTTTCTAATTCATCTAACACCACCTCTGCACGGAAAATAAACATTCCACTATTCCAACTAAACTTACCTGAATCTATAAAGGATTGAGCAGTTATCTGGTCTGGTTTTTCGGTAAAACGAGTTACTTGGAAGACAGGTAGATCATTAAAGCGGTTTTTCTCTTCTCCTTGCTCTATATATCCGTAACCTGTGGCTGGTTGATTAGGCTTAATACCTAAAGTAACAATTGAAGGCTCGGAGGCTGCTTGCTGAGTTGCTGCTTGAAGAGTCTTTTCATAAGCTATAGTATCACCAATCCAATGATCGGCAGGGAAAAAACCAACTACAACATCACCACCATATTTTTTAGCGACTTCTAAAGTTGCCCAAGCCACCGCAGGTGCAGTATCTCTGCCTTGAGGTTCAACTAAAATATTGGAGTGGGGTAAATGTGGTAATTGTTCTTTTACTCCGTCTGCAATTATTTCCGAGGTAATAACCCAGAGATTTTGCCAACCACCTGCTAAGTTTAATAACCTTTCGGCTGTAGCTTGTAGTAGACTTTTACCGCTACCATCAAGACACAAGAATTGTTTAGGTCTTTTTGCGCGACTAACGGGCCAAAAACGTTCTCCTTTTCCACCAGCTAAGATAATCGGAATTAATTGAGTTGTCATTGATTTTTTCCCAGTAGTGTAAGTTATCAGATATTTTAGTGAAAGTTAATTGGAATAAAGAGTTAAGCTGTATTCCCCAAATTTGAATCACATTTATTTAGTTATTTTTGACCAACGGTCACGTGCCGTCTTTGTCGTTTTACGGCAGAGTAATCTGTGACTTGGGTGATACTATATAAAAAATTTTTGCAAGGAACGAAAATTAATCTTGGTAATTAATGCTATAAATTCTGGCAAGATAGTCGGCTAATACAATTATGAATAATTGGGGATTGGTAATTGGTAATAAAAATTAGTTGATAATCTGACATTTCGCTAATTTAGAAATGGTTTTAGTTTGAGTGCAATTAAAAATTGAATACACCTAAATTAACATTAGTTTAGAGAATATAAAATATGAATGACGAGCGATCGCCCTTGGAAGCATCAGCCACAGCAGGTTTGACAGACACTCAGATATTATCCCGCCGTCAAATGCAACAGTCTACAGCAACAGAGGATAATTATCAGCCTCTATGGTTTTGGCGGTTACACTCTAGTTGGTCTAGTTTTGTACGCGGTTTATTTTGGGGTGGAATTATTGCTTCTACAGCTATTGTTTCGGCTTCTTTGGGAGTGGGTTTAACTAGAATTGCAGTCGTGGAAAAAGTTATTGCTCAAACTATTGATTATAAAACTTATCAAGCTCGATCGGATACTCAGGTGCAACGGTCAAATCAGCCTAGTTTGACTCGTCCAGTTAATATTTTATTGATTGAAGTTCCTAATGATCCTAATGATTTACTCGCCTTTGATCGCGATTTTGTTGGTAGAACTAAAACTATTTTACTCTTAAAATTTAATCCTCAATTAGGTACAGTAGAAGCTATTAATATTCCTACCAATAGTCGGGTTAAAATTCCTGGGCTTGGTTGGGGGACTATCGCTGATGCTCATTCTCAAGGGGGGACAGCTTTAGTATCTCAAATGATTAGTCAATTATTACCCGATGTAGTTATTGATGGTTATATGCGTGCTACGACTCAAACTTGGCGACAGTTATCTGCAAGTGGCAAACTAACTTTAGTTGATTGTAATGGGCGTATTGAGAATTGTCAGGATAGGAAAGAACAAGTTCTTAGACAGGAAAATACTTTTAAATCTATTAGACAACATTTAAGTGTCCCTGCTTATCTTAATAATATCAAAATTACAGCTTCTGAACTTCAATCTCAGTTGGATAGTAATATTTCCGCTTCAGAAATAATGTTAATTATTAATTTTATACAGGAATTGGAGTCTGATAAAATTACTGTTAGTTTGCTACCAGGATATATTCCAGGTAAGACTATGGTTAAAAATAATCGAGGTAATTTTAATCCTCAAAGTTTATCACATAACTATCAATGATCGGGCGATCGCCTTTTAATCTTACCAAATCAGTCTACTATTAATACAGGGATGCCAACTTTTCCTAGTTTTTAAACCTTGGCTATCTTGTTTTGCTCCTTATAGTCTTCTTTATAATTAATATATTTACATTTGATTTATGCTTTTATCTCACCTCAAACAACGTTTACTCGGCATAGTATTAATTATTGCGATCGCTATTATTTGGGTTTTGTTTAGTGCTACTCCTGTATTAGCCCAAGAGAATGCGGTTAATTATACCTATAGCGAAATTAGAGGTAAGGATTTTTCTCATCAGAATTTGGTGGGGGGAGTTTTTGCAGCAGCAGATGCTAGAGGCGCGAGTTTTGAAGGGTCTAATGTTAGTAATTCGATTTTGACTAAAGGTATTTTTATTAACACTAATCTTAAAGATGCTAACTTTACAAGCTCTTTGATGGACAGGGTGTCTTTTGAAAATTCTGATCTGACTAATGCTATCTTTCAAGACGCGGTAGCTACTAGTACAAACTTTGAAGGGGCAAATATTAATGGTGCTGATTTTTCTAACGCTATTCTAGATCGCTATCAGGTATTTTTAATGTGCAAACGAGCAACTGGTACAAATCCTAGTACAGGAGTGGAAACTAGATTTAGTTTGGGATGTAGAAATTAGCGGTAATTTTATTGGTTATTTACGCCCCGCAGGATAACATTACCTATATAGATGTGCCTAATTTATTTATAGTTTTAATTGCTTTCTAAATTTTGATATCTTTGGGCTAAGGATATAGCTGCTTGACGATGTTTTTCTCTTAATTGGGGTGGTGATAGCACAATAGCATTATTTAAATATCTATTAAGCCAAAATCCTAATTCATTTCCGCGATCGCGGTGGTAAATTAATTGTATAATCTAGATATTCTGGACTCTTTTTGATTATTTGTTGAGGATGTCTTAATTCTCCTTCGGCAATAAAAGCACTTACTGGAGGAAAAAAGCGAACTTTTACGACAATTAAATCGAGTTTACCTGCTAATTCTAGTTGTTGTTCTTCCCCTTTACCTAATTTTAAACCCCAGCCATTTTGTAATAGTTGATGGGCATTATTTAAACTTATTTGCTGTTGGGTTATAGTTTTAGATGGATAAGCATTGATTATTTTAAGGTAGTCTTGGAAACGATTAATTCTACCAACGGCTAATGTATTGTTTCGGCAGTTTTCGTAAATTAAATACCAGGCAATATCGTAGTATATTAATTGTAAAGGATAAACTGTAATTAGACCTATTTTATTTTCTTGATAAAGATCTACAGCACGAGAAAGTTCAATTGCTTGACCTTTGATAATAGCTGTTTCTAATAATTCGATTTGATGAAATAGAGTATGACGATAGTTACCTTGCGCCATCATTTCTTGCGGATCGGTATAGTCAATTGTACGATTAAGATGTTGTCTTACAGGATAAAAAAAGTTCTGTTGTTCTTCAAATTCAAAGTTTAATAATCGCTTTTTTAAAGTATAGTAAGTTTTTCTAAATTCAGGATGTCCTTGATAAATTGCTTGAGACTCCAAAGCATTAAATGCTGCTTGAAGTTCACGTTTATCCATCACTCCTGTACCAAGATAATAACCCCAGCGATACATTCTACGGTCTAAAATCTGATAATCCCTTAATATTTCTAAATCTTTTCTTAAAGTCGGTATTGCTGGATATTTTTCGGGCAAATTAATACCTAAAGATAAGGCTAATGCTTGCAATTTCAATTGTACCAATTTTAAAGCATTATGATGTTGAGTATCATATTTTTCCAACTCATCAGGACACCCTACACCTGAATATTTTATCAAAGTTGCAATTAATAATAACAATCTTTCCAAAGCTTGGGCATTAGTATAACGGTTTATTTTTGCTGATTGATTCATTAGTTTTAGGATAACCAAGAAAAGCAATAATAGTTAAATTACAGGGTAATATTAATGTCATCCGTTCCCTGGATTTGAACTTTAGGGCTTGCGGATGACCGCATTCCGCGGTCAAGAAAAAGAAAATATTATACAGGCGATCGCACTGTTAACTTATACCACTTTTTTATTGTAGTTTCTCAAGCTTGATTTGTAAGTTTGGAGATATTTTTAATTTATATAACTATCCGTTTGTTTTAGATAAATTAGAGTTTAACAACCAAATAAAATCTTTCTAATCTATAAATAAATGTATTTATCAACCCGTGGCGCGAGCGTAAGAAACTTAGCAACTGCTATTATAAATGGTGCGATCACTTTAATTTTATTATTAATTGCCCCTTTAGGACTGGCAACTGTAATTAGTAATACCTTCTTAGTAACTGTCGCTAGCTTTTTTGTTGGCACATTTGCCGATATGATTGTTAATTGGTTAACTTTTGCTGACGCTAGAAAAAATAAATTTACTCCCTTTCAAAGCACAAGAGAATTAAAACTGCAAAAGCCAAAATTATCCGCTATAGAGAGACATAAATCATGAAAAGTCTCTATGTATCTCAACAAGGTTGCCATATATCCTTAGATAAGGAAACTCTTATTGTTCGTTATCGCCAAGACATTGTAAATAGTATCAAGATCCCATTACTTGAACAAATTTTAATTTTTGGTAAGTCTCAAATTACTACTCAGGCAATTAGAGCTTGTATTTGGCAAAATATCCCCATTGTCTATCTTTCACGCATGGGTTACTGTTACGGTCGAGTTTTACCCCTAGAAAGAGGATACCGTCAACTTTCGCGCTATCAACAGCAATTAGCTCATGGAGAAAAATTAACCGTAGCTAGAGAAATTATTCTAGCAAAACTAAAAAACAGTCGCGTTTTATTACAAAGACAACAACGCAAACAACAAACACCAGTATTATCTCAAAGCTTGCTGGATTTAAATCATTTGATTACTAAAATTAAACAGGTTAAAGATATAGATCAATTAATGGGTTTAGAGGGTGCAGGTGCAGCTTGTTATTTTTCTGCCTATGGGGAAACTATTACAAATTCAGATTTTATCTTTATTGGTCGTAGCCGTCGTCCTCCAGCAAACCCTGTCAATGCCATGTTAAGCTTCGGATATCAGATATTATGGAATCATCTTTTAGCTTTGATTGAAGTGCAGCAACTAGATCCCTATCAAGCTTGTTTGCATCAAGGTAATTATCGTCATGCAGCCTTGGCTTCTGATTTAATTGAAGAATTTCGCGCCCCTATAGTTGATTCTCTAGTTTTATATCTAATTAATCGACGGATAATTAACTCCGTAAACGATTTTATTTATCATAATGGCGGTTGCTATCTCAATGACTTGGGAAGAAGGAAATACCTACAAGCATTTATACAACGCATGGAAACAGAAATTAAAACCGATGGAGGAAATCAACCACGATGGGATTTATTGACACAGCAAGTCAAATTATTTAAACAGTTTGTTTATCAACCCTGCCAACTATACCAACCTTATCTAATTCGATAATCATCTAATCATCTCGATAGCGGGCATGGTTTTGCCATTTTAATTATTATAACACAATTAGGCGATCGCTCTTGAAAATAATTTAGCGATCGCTTTTCTTTTTTTTAATTAGTTTTTCGCTTAAATTAAACAGAATTATCTGCCGAACACATAGTTTAATTTTCATTCTGTTACTTTCTTTAGAAATTAAATAGTTGTTAATTATTAATTAAAGTTCCATTGCCATTCAATTAGTTTCTCTAAAAAATATAGACCCTTACATGAAATATCTGGATTTCATCTTTTTTCAGAAGTTTCCATTCAATTAGTTTCTCTAAAAAATATAGAGTGTAAACCCTTTGTGATTCATCATATCTAGCCATTGTTGTTTCCATTCAATTAGTTTCTCTAAAGAATATAGAGTTAGACAAATGCTAAAAAACGGTATTCCAGAAACAGAAGCCTGTTTCCATTCAATTAGTTTCTCTAAAGAATATAGAGTCAATTAAATCCAATGCTCTTCGCGCCGAAAGAAAGAATAATGCGTTTCCATTCAATTAGTTTCTCTAAAGAATATAGAGTGGAATGATGCTATTGCGCTTTATATAAGTATTCTCGATGTTTCCATTCAATTAGTTTCTATAAAGAATATAGAGTACACTAGTATGTTTGGTGATACTCGCCATCGTTTTAGTTTCCATTCAATTAGTTTCTATAAAGAATATAGAGATCAAAAGATGGTGCAGATAAAATATTTTCTTTCCAAGTTTCCATTCAATTAGTTTCTATAAAGAATATAGAGACAAATTTACGTCCGAAAGCAATACCATCTTTGATAAGTTTCCATTCAATTAGTTTCTATAAAGAATATAGAGTTTATGCCTTTACCAAAATCTGGAGGAGTGAAATTGATCAAACAGTTTCCATTCAATTAGTTTCTATAAAGAATATAGAGATAAAATCAGCAGAGAGAAAAAAAATGACTAAAGTAAAGTTTCCATTCAATTAGTTTCTATAAAGAATATAGAGACAAGAATTTTTCCATATGGATTGACTGGCACAACGGGAAGTTTCCATTCAATTAGTTTCTATAAAGAATATAGAGTTGAGAAGATGGAAGGGTTAATCAATCATGTTAAAGAGTTTCCATTCAATTAGTTTCTATAAAGAATATAGAGAACAACTTCATTGTCGATCAACAAGCTCATTTAGATAATTTGTTTCCATTCAATTAGTTTCTATAAAGAATATAGAGTTTATACTACAAAATTTGGAGCTACTTACCTATACGTTTCCATTCAATTAGTTTCTATAAAGAATATAGAGTTGATATTTTTGTAGTTCCTGTATCTACACTGGAAGTGTTTCCATTCAATTAGTTTCTCTAAAGAATATAGAGAATATTTTTACTTTGAAGAAAAACCTTCGCTAATTTTAAGTTTCCATTCAATTAGTTTCTCTAAAGAATATAGAGAGAGAATTGTGAATTTACCAATTAATAAATTAATGTTTCCATTCAATTAGTTTCTATAAAGAATATAGAGTGCCCTGAGTAAAGCTTGGAAGATACTAAGTATCCCCCAGGTTTCCATTCAATTAGTTTCTATAAAGAATATAGAGTAATTAAGATGCTAGTAGTATACCCATCAAATGATGATCAAGTTTCCATTCAATTAGTTTCTATAAAGAATATAGAGTTGCAATAATACTACGCAAGTGGAAATTGACAACGCTTCTTTGTTGTTTCCATTCAATTAGTTTCTATAAAGAATATAGAGTTGTTGTGCGGAATCAATAGATTTTTTATTCAACTCGTTTTGTTTCCATTCAATTAGTTTCTATAAAGAATATAGAGGCTGATTCGAGGAATAGGGTATTAAGATCTGGGTTAAAGTTTCCATTCAATTAGTTTCTATAAAGAATATAGAGTTAACAAAAAGCTTTGCCCAAGCCCGTCAACAATTCCACCAAGTTTCCATTCAATTAGTTTCTATAAAGAATATAGAGAGAATCCATTCGTTTTTAAATCCAACACGGCGATTAGTTTCCATTCAATTAGTTTCTATAAAGAATATAGAGTTAGTTCTGACAAAGAACCAACGCTATTATATTACAATGTTTCCATTCAATTAGTTTCTATAAAGAATATAGAGTCGTAATTAGATTCTACTTCCATTAAAATTTCTTTTAAAGAGTTTCCATTCAATTAGTTTCTATAAAGAATATAGAGTTTAGTACCTTTATTGACCTTTGCTTTAGGATTATATTTGTTTCCATTCAATTAGTTTCTATAAAGAATATAGAGTTTAACTCGTCAAGAAATACAAAACAGCTATATAAAGTTTCCATTCAATTAGTTTCTATAAAGAATATAGAGAAATCTATACTTTTAACCTAGTAAAACCAGGAAGTACTTGTTTCCATTCAATTAGTTTCTATAAAGAATATAGAGGTAAAACAAATTAAAATTAATAGCTATAATACATTTGTGTTTGCATTCAATTAGTTTCTATAAAGAATATAGAGTTTTTGTTATAGCTTTTGCAGTGTCGAACATATTTCCATCAGGTTTCCATTCAATTAGTTTCTATAAAGAATATAGAGAGTAGCTATTATAGCCCAGTTACCCTCTGAACTTTTGCAAAGTTTCCATTCAATTAGTTTCTATAAAGAATATAGAGTCTATTCCCTGAATAGGCTTGACATCGTATAAATAATGTCTGGTTTCCATTCAATTAGTTTCTATAAAGAATATAGAGTTGAAGGAATGAATGATGACCAATTCCGCTATTGGTCGATGTTTCCATTCAATTAGTTTCTATAAAGAATATAGAGATTCTCCATTAAAACCCAGATATAGTGCAATGTCTAGCAAGGGTTTGCGAGGCTGAGAAAAGATAGAGTAGGATAGGCGGTTAAAAATAAAATAAAAATGACACAAAGCCATATTTGGCAAAGAATCGAGGCTGATAATGAGACAATAATAGTTATAGGGATTTTAGTTAAGCGTCGGCAAAAATATCAACTAATAAAAATAAATTACTCAAAAATACGATCGCCCTTAGATAATTATTGAACCAGGTGATTTAGTAAGTTCTTTTCCTACACCCCAAGTTTTGACTTGCTGCAATGTGTGACGACTTATTGTATAAATTCTAATGTTATCCTCATCTAAATTAATTCTTTTTTTTAAGCGATCGCTAAGTTGTTGATATTGTTGTGTATTTAAGACACATTCAAACACACTATACTGAACTCTCTCTCCATAACCTAATAACAAGTCGGCAATTTTTTTGCGCCGTTTATCGCAAGGGATATCGTAGACAATTAGATAAAACAAAGATTTTAATGATTTGGGCGTTACTAATTGATAATTTATTAAGTTTTATAAAGAAGGTCAAGAATAAGAAAATATTGATTTGAATGGTAATTGTGATGAGCAAAAGCTTATGATAGGGGACTTTGGATAATTTTAATTTTTTTATCCTCAGTATTATTACTTGCTCGACTGTTTAAAATCACTCAGCTAAAGTTAAAAAAGAAATTTGATATATTACTAAATGCAAGTCTATGACAAGACTTTATTGGCAGGCGAAAAGCTGGGGCTTGCTGCATGATCCTGGTTATAAAGGTTTATCACACTCACAAGATTTCGGTAGAGAAGGGCAATGGCACATTCTAAAATCTATGAGTGGCTGGAAATCTCCCAAGGAGAAATGTAAGTATGAATCCTTAGATGCGATCGCAAGTGAATCTCTTAATGGTACTTGGTTAAAACATATTGGGTTATCGGATTTA
Source organism: Chondrocystis sp. NIES-4102 (assembly GCA_002368355.1). Classification (NCBI taxonomy): domain Bacteria; kingdom Bacillati; phylum Cyanobacteriota; class Cyanophyceae; order Chroococcales; family Chroococcaceae; genus Chondrocystis; species Chondrocystis sp. NIES-4102. The sequence goes on from AP018281.1 coordinate 3,566,179, forward strand.
ATTGCTTCTGCTAGTGACAGGAGTACAATAGGTAGACTAGATCCCACCTACAGTGCCATCAGTTATCGTGATCATGGGTTGCAAATTCACCATTTATTATCAGGTAAAGCTCAATCTATAAAAATATCTCAGTGGCATGAGAGGTTGCAACAACCCAAACGTAAAGACTTTTTAGAAGCACAGGAATTAGCAGTATTAAACCTAATTAAAGAAGAAGAAGATCCACGTTTAGTACATTGGTGGTTATGGCGTTGCTATCCCGATATATTAGCCAAAGATATGTCAGAAATATATCTGCTACCTGCTGAAACCCGTTTTCCCGATGCTTCCTTATGGAGTCATACTAGTATTACCTCAGCCTTAGCTGGCGGTTTGGCAGGATATTATCAGCAAAGAGAAGATTATCCCAGTAAAAATCAAAGTTTCACCCGTTCTCGTCCCCATTTAGTAATATTTACCTTCTCTCCCGTACAAGAATTAGTTAAATCTAGTCGCAAGATGCGTGACTTTTGGGCTGGTTCTTTTTTACTACATTATCTATCCGCCAAAATTTGTTATAAATTAGCCCATAGATACGGTGCAGACATCTTTTTATATCCTTGTTTATATCAACAGCCTTTAATCGATCACTGGTTGTTAGATGATTATCCCCAGTTTAGTCAATGGATCGAAAAGCCAACCCCACAGCAATTACTCACGGCGGGTTTCCCTAATAATATTGTGATGATTCTTCCAGATAATGGCAAACAGGGAGAAGAAATAAAAGATAATCCTATATATGCAGCAACTCAATATGCCAAACAGATTTTAAAACAAGAGTGGGAAAAATTAGGCAATAAATCCTTAGAAAATCTCATAAAAATAAATCCAGCTTGGGAGAATATCAACCCCCACACTTGGGATGGATGGTTAAATGCACAATGGCAAACATATTGGACAGCTTTACCTATAGGTAACATAGAAACAGATTTACATCATTCCTATGGCAAAAGCAAAGATAAAACCAAAGAAAGAGAAAATCAGCAGAAATATCAAGCTTGGTGTCGCCAACAAAACGATTTTACTGGTTTAGAAGAAGATCCCGAAAATCCTGAAAAATCACCTACCCTGTTTCATCAACACGAAGCGGAGTTTCTCAAAGCAATTTTTGGGATTGCAGACATGGAGACGGAAATAGGATCAAATTCTCAAAGCTATTCCAAACAACCCAATCTTAATGTTGGTTCTTGGTGGGGTAATATATTTGATCGCCTGCGGAATAATCTCAGGGCAGTTAAAAACGCCCGTAACTGGAAAATACCCACCGCTTTTACAACTCGTTCCACTATTTCTGGTATTGGGGCGGTAGTGCATAACTATAATTTAGACTGGGTAAAAGAAGGAGAAACCAAACAGTTTTGGCAAAATAAGCGTCATATTGGTTTATTTGATGGTGTTGAACAATTAAACGCCACCGAAGTAGTTAAAAGAGTTTTACACAGAATATTGCCAGAGATTCTAGCAGGAAATAATAACCAGATTAAAGATTTTTCCCTAACTTATCCCGATCTTAGTTCGGGGGTTGCAGGTTGGTTAAAACAAGCCCAAAGCCAGGGAGATAAACAAGCCATTGAACTTTACCAAAGAAGTTGCGCCGAAATTACTCAACAGTATAATTGGACAGAAGCAGTAGCCCGAACTGCTTGGGGTATTCCTTGGATTAATTATAATTATCCACAATTACCCAATCCTCGACTATTAAATTATGGTTGGTTAATCGAAGATGCAGGTATTGATCAAACTGTCGCAGCCAAGCAAAAACAACTAGAAGAACTTAAAAATACTATAACTAAATATTTCCCTGCTGGTCGAAATCCTACCGACTGGTATGTCATTGCTGCTGGTGATGGGGATGATATGGGTAAATGGTTGAAGGGAAGTAAATTAAAATCCTATCAAAACTATATACCCCAGGAATTAATTAATAAAATAAATAACTCTCCCGACACAATTAAAACACCAGTCACCCAATTTCTTCAGGTAAACAAAAGAATGGGCCCTGCTACCCATAGTGCTTTGAGTCGTTCCCTACTAGATTTTGCCAATCAATTAGTACCCTATTTAACAGAATCTCGCTACGCAGGGAGATTAATTTATTGCGGTGGTGACGATATTTTAGCCTACAGTAATCTTTGGGAATGGGATCAATGGTTGTGGGATATTCGCCAGTGTTTTAGGGGACAAGATGATCCAAAACAGGAGTTTATTAGTCAGGGAGATTATTGGCGACTGGGAGACAAACATTTAAATAAAAATTCTGCCACAGATGGTTTATGCTTACCAGATCGTCCTTTATTTACCTTGGGATCTTCGGCAACTATTAGTTTTGGTGTCGTTATTGCCCATCATTCCGTCCCGCTAGCGATCGCTTTAGAAAATCTTTGGCAGGCAGAGGCAGAAGCTAAGGAACATTATTATCTTGATGATATAGGAATTATTTATAAAGATGCAGTTCAAGTTCGGGCCGTTTATGGTAACGGTAACATTTTACAAGCCACGGCTAAATTCAATGTCTTCGATGCTTGGCGAGAGTTGGTAGAATTTGCACAACAACATGATCAATTAGATAGCGCAATTTTTGAACAAGCTGTTGAAATTTGGTTACAACATCCTGCACCACCAACAGCAATTGAACAATGGACAAAAGGATTTTGCGAGCGAAGAAATGTTTTTAGTAATAATATAGAAGACCGTGAAATCTTTGCTTTCAAACTTAGTAAATTAATCAAGGATTTAATTAAACATAATTATAACCATCAAAAGAGTGATGAGGAAATAAGAAACTGGTTAAAACTCGCAGCATTTACCATTAGAAATAGAGCAATTTCTGTGAGTAATTTAGTAACGCAACATTAGTTATGTATCTTCATTGCATATATTAAACTTATTTAGCTTTTAGTTTCTCAACCCCCACTACCTACTACCTACTACCTCCTATGTACTGGTACACCCTCACCCCATTAGACATACTACTATTCCGTGATGCGAAACCATTTACACCAGGAGAGAGAGCCTGGGCTGCAAGTATTTTTCCTCCCAATGGACACGCGATCGCAGGAGCAATTCGAGGCTTATTAGGAAGTACCACAAACATTAATTTAAAAGGAACTTTTTTAAGTTATCAGCAAGAACTTTTTTTCCCTCGTCCTCTTAATTATGTTAATAATTCCCTGCTCCATCCTCTAACTTGGTTGCCAGAAAAATCACCCTATAAGCAAATGATTTGGGATCGTTTATCTCCTGCACCTTTAATACAAACGGAGAAGAAAAAGGAGAATAAAACTAAACAACATATAAGAAATTATTTACCATATTCCGTAATTAATAAAATATTAACCAAACAAACATTAAAACTAGAAGATTGGTTGTGTCAAACTGGAGAAAAACCGCAACCTTGGTCAATAGAAACTAGATCCCATAATAGTTTAAATTTAAATACTCGTCAGGTAAAAGATGCTGATGGTTACTTTGTAGAAAATGCTGTACGTCTGCATTCAGGCTGGAGTTTAGCTATAGGTATCGAGCAAAAAATAGCCAATACCCCCACCTCTATGAAACTGGGAGGAGAAGGACATCGAGTATTAATAGAAGAATGCCCAGAATTGGGGAAACAATGGCAAAAACTACAACAAATATCTAATGACAATTTTAAACAAGCCCAACAAAAACAAGAGAAAGTGATGGCATATCTCATTACCCCTGGAGTTTTTGAACGCATACATCAAAATCAACAGTCAGTATGTAAATCCTATCCTTGGGAGTGGAAATTAGCCCACACAACCAATTCCAATCAAACAGAGGGCAATTTAGTAAGTGTAGCAACCGCCCAACCAATAGCAATAAGCGGACGAATTAGAGACAGCAACAATAACGATGGACAAAAAAAACCCTTATCAAAAAGTATTCCTGCACCTCAAGTATTTGCAGCCCCTGCTGGTAGTGTTTATTACTTAAATCAACCAGATACCCTTTATCAAGACTCAGATAAAGCATCAAAGCAAGATCGAAACAGGCGGTTGCTTGGTTATTCAGAATTATTGTGGATTTGTTATTAGATAAATAGAAAAATCGTTATGCTTATTAATTACAGCTATCTTTATTTACTTTCTCCTTTACATACAGGGGGGACTACCCAAGAAGGTAATTTAGTCGGAATTGCCCGTGAATCTCATACTAATTTTCCTTATATTCCTTCTAGTAGTATTCGTGGCAGACTTAGGGCGAATGTAGAAGATCAACAGCAAAAATATAAACTATTTGGTACAGAATTAGAAAATACTAGCCAGTTAGAACAGGGTAATATTTGGATTGGGGATGGTGCATTATTATGGCTGCCCGTACCTTCCTTAAGTCATGGAGTAGTTTGGGTAAGCTGTCCGATGCTATTGAGACGCTGGGGGAGATATACGGGTAAATTAGCCCAAATTCCCGTAGAATATAGCTGTAATTGTCTAAATGGTAATTCGGGTGTTTATCTTAAAGATGCCATTCTCAAAAAAGAAGAATTAAAACAATGGCACAATTGGCAAGAATTCATCCCTCAAACACCCCAAACTCAAACAATAGAAAGAGCGATCGTACTTCCCGATAAACATTGCGCTACCTTAATACAAATGAGTTTATGGCGACAGGTAAAAATTAAACTCGACGAAAAGAAAAGTGTTGATGGTGGTTTGCGTTATGAAGAAGCTATTCCCCCCGACACTCTAATGTATTTCACTTGGGGAATTACCTCGGCTGCCAATGCTAGGGCATCTGAAATGGATCAAGAATTTACTGAATTACTAAATAAACAAAAAATCTTGCAAATTGGCGGACAAGAAAGCCTAGGCAGAGGTTTTGTACAGCAATGGGTATAAAAACGCTCACACATAGCAATTATTATTATATTTAAGATATATGCAAACCTTCGACCCCCGCACCCTCTCTACTCCTGTATACGAAGCCTTACAAGAGTTACGCACGCGACATAGCAATAATAATTCTCGTTTAAAAGAACAAAAAAGCCAAGCAGTAGAATTATATACTTACCTCGCCACTTGGGGCATGATGCGCTTAAAAGCAGAAGAACAAGCATTAAGCCAAGATGGGAAAAAAGATGTGGTTAAGAAATATTTTGAATGTCTGCAAATTCTCTATCAGGATAAAAGTTTTAGCAACAATTTAGATTCCCTCAAAGATATGAAAGCGGATGACTACCTGGGTTTAACTGGTTTGGGCGTAAGCTTGGCACAAGAATTTAGTTTCTGGGCAAATGCTATTTACAGTGATATTAAAGGCGAATAAGAATTTAACGCCTCAGCAGATTACTTTTAAGTTTCACAGTTTAAATCAGCAACACTGAATTTATCCTTACTTATTAATTTATAGTTTTTTTTACTAATGTCATATAGATCTAATCAACCCAGGGGAAATAATAATAATAGTAATAACAATAACGGCAGAAACATTACTCCTCCTTCACCTTGGTTAAAAGGCGATAAGGAACTTAAACCAAGTAATGCAGCTAGTTTTATTGAATACTTGCGTCATCTGCGCGAACCTGAAAAAGAATATAAAGACGTAACCAAGATACAGATATTACAAATAGCACAGGAGAATGCCAAATATAGCGATCGCCTTAAGCAATTAAATCAACGTACTAAATTGATTGCAGGGGAGGATAATAGTTTTAAAGTTAAATGTCCTTGGCGTATTCGTGTTGGTGGACATCGTGGGCCCGAAAATATATTATTACCTGCTTTTGATGCTTTGGGAATGCCCTATATTCCTTCTAGTACCCTTCGCGGTGTGGCAAGAAGTCAAGCTATTAGAGAAATAGTTGCTAGCAAAAACGTTAAATGGCAAGAGGCAGAAAAGCAAGTAGCCCCTTATTTTGGTTCAATTGATATCAAGAATGGGGAAGATTGCGCTGGGAAGGTGGTTTTTCTAGATGCTTATCCTTTACCTTCTGATTCTGGTGGGTTGAGTATGGATATGGCAAATAATATATGGAAATGGGAAGGTTCGCAACTTCAATATCAATCTAACCCTAATGTTTTTCTGTCTTTATATAATTCTGAATTTTTGGTTGGTTTACGTTTAGTTAGTAATTGTCAGGATCAAGAGGTTTTAGATAAGGTCAAGCAATGGTTGATTTTAGGTTTAGAAGCTGGTATTGGTTCTCAAATTAATAGTGGTTATGGAAGAATTATTACACCAGATAAAAGTAAATCTAGTGATATATTTTTCAAAGTTAAATTTGCTTTAGAAGGACAGTTAATTCATGGACATCAAAAACTTATAAATCCTCAACAACCCTTTAAAAAAAATTCAGATGGTAGTTTCAAATTAAATAGAAATGGAGAGTTACAAGCTAATACTTCTAGCGTCCCCGAAGTGCGGGCGATCGCTTTTAAATCTATGTTGCGTTATTGGTTTCGGGCTTTTGCTTTTGGGGTTTTACCAGCAGCAGAAGTAATTAATTGGGAAAGTCTAATTTTTGGTGGCATTAATCCCCAGAAATGCGGTTGGATTAAAGTAAATATTATTAACGGCAAAGTAATTCGAGAAGAAGCAAAAAAAAAGCAGCATAAATGCGGTGAACAGAAAGGTATTTTAACCCTATCTTATGGTGTTGTTTCCCCTGAAGATGAAGAGAAACGCCTAACAATTGCAGCATTATTGAAAAATTTAACTTGGATGATGTTTAATCTTGGTGGTGTTGGACAAGGTGCAAGAAGACCCTGTTATAGTCGTCAAAATAGAGAGTTTGCTCCCTGGTTTCGTGGTTCTAGTATGTTTATTGATGCTGACTTAGATAATCCTAAATCTTTATGGTATCTACCAGAATCTGCTAAGGATTTTCAAGGGTTATTTAGCAAGAGACTTAAAGCTTTTTATACTGCTTTAGACAAGTTAATTCCTAATAGTAATATCGAACAAAAAATTAAAACTCCTCTAGCTTTTAAACAGCCAAGTACTGATAGTTGGTTTGATGCTGTAGATAAACATTGCAAGATTATAGTTTGTTCGGGGAAAGAACAATATGATAAATCCCATGCTTTAGCTGTTTTACATAGCGACGACTTAAAAATAGGTGGAAATTATGACGGAAATCTATGTGGACAAACTAATAAAACCGTTAAACCTTCCCCTGTTTGGATAGCTGATTTAGATGATTATCAAGTAGTTACTATATTTGGAGCGACAGTTGCACCGCGATCGCAGTATTTGGAAAAATTAAAACAGAAATCTGAGCAATATTATCAAATATTTCCTTTCAATTAAATTATCTATGTCCAGCATTTTTTTATCTTTTGTTGGTAATCAAGATCCAGGTTCAGATAGAAATGGTCAAGAAGGGTCAATTGTAACTTTAATCCGTCATTTATTAGAGCAAAAGCATGACATAAAAAAGATCTTTCTTCTATATACTTTTGGAACAAAAGAAGCTGCTAAATTAACTAAAGAATGGTTGTTATTATTATTAACTATCCCTCCAGAAAAGATAGAAATAATTGCAGTAGATGAGCAACTATCCCAAGATCCCATCAATTTATTATTAGCAGTCCAAGAAGCCAGAAAAGCGATCGCACGCGCCCAAGAGGAATTATTACCAGGCGATCGTTTGGAATTTAATTCTTCTTCAGGTACTCCTGCAATGAAAAGTTCCTGGAGTATTATTCAAGCATCGGGATTAGCTTTTAATACCCATCTTTGGCAGGTTAGAGATCCTGAGAGAAAATTAGATCATCAACAACAAGTATTTGAATCGGATATTAGTGTTTTAAAGAAAACTATTGATCTTCAAACTATCAAAAAACAATTAGCTGTTTATAATTATAATGGTGCGTTAACTACTCTTAACGCTAGCAATTTAATAGATAATTCCGATAGTAATGATAATCTGATCATTGATTTATTAAAATCTGCTTCCCTACGTTTAAATTCTGCTTTTGAATCTAGTTTTAATATAATCAAAAAACATGAGCATTTACTAGACGAATATTTTTGGCAACAAAGTAAAAATCTAAGGGATAGACAACACGGAGAAATTCTTAAAGAAATTTACTTTCAAGCAGAAATTAAAGCTAAAAATGAGGATTATTCAGAATTACTAGTAAAAATATTTGTTTTTCAAGAAAGTGTTTTATTCTATCTACTAAAGCAACATTTATTACCCAGGCAAGATATTAATTTAGCAATGAATGACAACTTGAAGAATAAATTAACTGCTGCCATTCAAAGCTACGCTCAAGGTGATTTACAAAAATATCTCAATAACTACAGATTAGCTAACGGTCAAAAGCTGCTGATCAATAATAATTATAATCGTACAGTAATGACAGTTATTATTCAATACTGCTGCAAAAATAATAGCAAAATAATTAATTTACTCAATAAATTTGAGCGCTATTGTCAACAAAGAAACGAATACATTCATCAACTAAAAGGCATAGATAAACTGGAAGCAGAAACAATCTTAAAAGATCTGAATGAAATCCTAAAATTCTTAACAATTGAAACAAAAAATAAACCTTTCGAGTTGATCAATCAAACAATAGAGCAATTACTAGAAAAAAACCAAGAAATATCTAATAATAATCACCAACTAGAAAACAAAAAATAGATCAAAGGAGCAAAAGCGATCGCCGGCAAAAAAGAACCGACCCGAATTTTAACAACTTCCAACAAATTACAACCGATACCCATAATAATTAATCCGCCAATACCAGTAACAATTAAAACATAAGGATTGTGATCAGATTGAGGAACAGAATTAGCTATCAAACCCACAACTAAAGATAAACCTCCCTGATAAAACAAAATAATTAAAGTGGAAAAACCAACACCAACGCCGTAAATATTAGCAAGAGCGATAGAAATTACGCCATCCATTGTAGCCTTAATAGTTAATAAAGTATCATCACCATTTAAGCCATTATTAAAACTACCTATCAGAGTCATTGGGCCGACACAAAACAACAAACTACTAGCAACAAATCCTTCAGTAAATAATCCTTGACCTCGAAACTTTTGCTTCAACCAATCACCCACTGACGTAAGCTTTTCTTCAATTGCTAACAATTCACCAACCACACCACCTAATACTATTGCCAGTAACCCAAAAATAGCCCCATCAATCCCTGCTGCTTCAACCTTACTAAGGCTATTTGCCATACTAATACCAATCCAAATAGTAAGCAAACCGACTCCCTGAGTAATAATAGTTTGTATTTTAGAAGAAAGACGACCTTGCAGTAACAAACCAAAACTTGTACCAATTAAAACGGTAAAAACATTAATCCAAGTACCACTAGTTTTAGCCCAAAAGTCTAAATTTGCCATGTAGGCTCAAAAAGATAATCTAATATATAAGCAAGCTAATTTTAAATCCAGGAGCAACAATAATTGAAAAAAATATTATTATGGCTGATTTTAGGTTATCGTCGCCTTATTTCCCCCTTGTTTCCTCCAAGCTGTCGCTTTCAACCCACCTGTTCACAATACGCCCTAGAAGCCATTACCCTACACGGGACTATTAAGGGTAGCTATCTTGCGCTAAAGAGAATATTACGCTGTCATCCTTTTCATCCTGGAGGTTATGATCCTGTACCAAAATCAGCAACCAAAACCGAGGTGAATTAGCTATAATGCGCAGCAGACTTACGCCAGCTAAGGGATAATCAAGTTATGACCACTACTAAAATAAAAGTTAGATCACCGCTTCAATTTCGTCCCAGCTTATCCCAAACCCTAACCATCATAGGACTAACCATCACCCTAATCTATCTGGCGATCGCTCTTTTTGCGCCAACCTTGCAAAGTATCGGCTGGTTACAAAACCCCAATGAAGCCTTAGCCAACCCAATAGATCAAGTACCAGGTGTAGATTACTGGTTTGGGACAACTCGCCAAGGATATGATGTCTTTTCTCGAACCTTATTTGGCACACGCGCAGCATTTCAAGTTGTTTTTCTCGCCACTACAATTAGTTTACTCCTAGGTGTTCCCCTGGGTTTAATTAGTGGTTATTTAGGGGGTAGAATCGACAAGATTTTACTTTTCATCATGGATACCATCTACACTTTACCTGGGCTTCTATTATCCATCACCTTAGCCTTTGTAGTTGGTCAAGGAGTAAAAAACGCAGCCTTAGCCTTAAGTATTGCCTACATTCCTCAATACTATCGTTTAGTTCGCAACCATACCACAAGTGTCAAAACCGAATTGTTTATTGAAGCAGCCCAAGCTATGGGTGCATCCACCAGCAGAATTTTATCCCGCTATTTATTTTTTAATGTAATTCAAAGTGTCCCAGTCTTATTTACTCTCAATGCTGCCGATGCTATTCTTATTCTTGGTGGCTTAGGTTTTCTTGGGTTAGGACTACCTCCTGAAATACCAGAATGGGGTCATGACCTGCGTTTAGCTCTCGATGCTTTACCTACAGGAATTTGGTGGTCAGCTACTTTTCCAGGGTTAGCAATGACTATTATGGTCACGGGTTTATCATTATTGGGAGAAGGTTTGAGCGATTTATTAAGTCATAATAGACGCAAGGACGTAAATTAGCACCGACACATAGGAAGGGGTAGATTACAAAAAATTAAAATGCCTTAACCCTTCTAAAATGCCACCTGCACAAGCAGACTGGGCTAAATAAATATTGTCTTTTTTATTTTTAGCATACCACTCCAACAATTCTGGCTTGGCATTACCCACAATTAAACCTTTTTCTTGTCCCTCAAACATCGACGTATCATTGCCAGAGTCACCACATACTATAGTTTGATCTGGTGAAACACCCCACCGTTGACGCAAGAATTGAACAGCTAACCCTTTGTCGCCATTTTCTGGCAAAAGATCTAAATCTTGACCAGCACTGTAGATTAATTTAAGATTATAGCCTCTAGCACTCAAGGCAGATTTCAGTTCGCTGATCGTTGTTTCGGCAACCGCTTGCGCCAAATAGTAGCTAATTTTAAAAGGATTTTGTTCCGATTTAGGTTGACATTGTAAAGCTGTAAATTGATTAGCTATCTCAACTATTTCCGCTCTATCCCAACCTTTTGCTAGAATTTTTGCCCATTCCTCATCATATTCTTCTAAATTTTGCTCAAAATACATCTCTGTTCCCACAGAAGTAATTAAAGCATTTGGAGGTAATAAAGATTTAGCTTCAGCGAGTAAACTATAAAGATAAAGCGATCGCCCTGTAGCGTAAACAATTTTACTATTATATTTTTGCCGATGATTAGCCAATTCCTCATTGAGTTGTGCTAAGGCTTGATCATCTCCTACTAAGGTATTGTCTAGATCGCTTATAAATAAAAAGGGACTCATACTAGGGACAGCCATAAAAATATTCAAACTTTAAAATAGCAACAAGAGATTTTATATACACATAACTATATAAACACTCTGTTTAGGAAATTGGGAATTAAAATTACTCAAATATCTAAAAATATTCTCAAGTGTGAATACTATCTTACTGTGATAATCGCCAATCTTAATTTTTAAGGCGATCTTTAATTGCGTTTATCTAAAAATAATTTCCCTCGGTTTTTGTAAACAAACTCAAGAAAATATCTTAGAAATTAATTTGACTCTTTACAATTGCCAACACAAACTGGTTAGCTGGAGAATGGCTACAAAATATATATTGATATTTAATTTTTAGGCAACAAGAGGACTCAGATTTTGGGCGTAGAACTTCGTAGTTATGTATATTTAGATAGATTGCAATCCCAACACGCAGCTTATATAGGCACTGTGGCATTAGGTTTTCTACCCTTACCAGGAGATGCTTCTTTATGGATTGAAATATCCCCTGGGATAGAAATAAATCGTATTACAGATGTCGCTCTTAAATCCGCCGTAGTTCGTCCAGGAGTACAGTTTGTTGAAAGACTTTATGGATTATTAGAGATTCATTCAAATAGGCAGGGAGAGGTCAAAGCTGCGGGCAAGGCTATCCTAGAAGCGTTGGGAGTCAGCCAACAAGATAGTTTGAAGCCTCAAGTAGTTTCTAGTCAAATTATTCGTAATATCGATGCTTATCAAGCACAATTAATTAATCGTAACCGCAGAGGACAATTACTACTTGAAGGACAAACATTATATGTCTTAGAAGTACAACCAGCAGCCTATGCAGCCTTAGCAGCTAACGAAGCGGAAAAAGCAGCTTTAATTAACATTCTTCAGGTAACCGCAGTAGGAAGCTTTGGCAGATTATATCTAGGGGGAGAAGAAAGAGATATTATTGCAGGATCAGCAGCAGCCTTAGAAGCTCTGGCAAATGTTCGTGGCAGAGAAACTCTAAGCTTGAAAAAAAATGAGTAGATATATAGTTAAAATTTGGTAACTTAACCGAGATAATAAAAAATAATAATAATGCGATCGCGCTATTGCGAGTAATTAAGTGGCAAATCTTGAATATCTTAATAAATTAAAACAAGGAGCAACTAATTGGTTAAATTGGTTAAACCATCATAATCAATTCAATATAGATTTAATAAATGCTGATCTGCGAGGGGTTGATTTAACAGAAGTTTATTTAGTTAAGGCAGATTTAACAGGAGCAAATTTAACTAATGCCAATATTAGAGGGGCAAATCTAACAGGAGCTAATTTACAGTTTGCTCAACTGAGTGATGTTTGTCTCCATCAAGCCAATTTAACAGGAGTGAATTTACAATCTGCTTGTTTAACTGAAGCTGATTTAACAGGAGCTAATTTAATTGGCTCTGATTTAAGAGTGGTTAAAGCACAATACGCTAATTTTACCCAAGCTAACCTCATTGGCACTTCCCTAAGACAGGCGCAATTACCCCAGGCAAATTTTATACAGGCTAAACTTAATCGTGCTAATTTTAGCGAAACTAATTTAGCTAAAGCGATTTTTAATCAAGCAGATTTATCAGGGGCAAACTTTTTTGAGGCAGAAGCACAATCAGCTAGTTTTTATCAAGCAAATTTATATCGAGTCAATGCGGTATCTACTCATCTTAGTCATGGTTATTTTTTAGCTAGTAATTTACTAGAAGCTAAATTAGTTAACTGTGATTTACGCTGGGCAAATCTGAGTTATACAGATATGACACAAGCGAATCTAGAAGGAGCTAAGTTACGTGGCGCAAATCTCAGGGGCGCAAATCTAACAGGCGCAAATCTCAGGGGTGCAAATCTCAGGGGTGCAAATCTCAAAGGGACTAACTTGAGTGGAGCTAATTTGCAGGGGGTGGATATTGAAGAAACAGATCTTAATAAGGCTATATTAACAGGCGCGATTATGCCTGATGAGAATCTCCATTTCTAATTTAGCAACGGCACAGGCGATTGATTGAGGGCGTGAATTGCTCCTAAATCCTTCCTCAACCCTTCCCTCTGTTGATTAGTAGCAGTGATCAAACGAGCTTAAATCGTTATTTTTCGACTTTTCTATACTAAAAAAAAAAAATTGCACTCCAGATGTCCATACTGTATGATATATTAGTCTTTGTTGAAAAAATGTTTTCAGCAATACCCATACCAGGGGGTATGGCGGAATCGGTAGACGCTACGGATTTAAAATCCGTTGACCGTAAAAGGTCGTAAGAGTTCAAGTCTCTTTACCCCCACTCGTATAATTTGTATTAGATTCAAGCCAGGCTATTATGTTTGTGTGTATTAGCTAATTAATGTTTAATACAAAATCAATTTAATTAACTATAGTAATAACTCAACTAGAAAATCTTGGCAGTTTAACGAGATAGTTATAAATATCAAGTTTGTATATTAATGGTGCTATTTACCTTTTGAGTAAGATCTGTTGACATAATATAGTACAATTAGCATTCAATTTCCCTAGCAGATAGTCTAAGTAACAAAAGTATTAAGCAGCCAAATCATCAAGGTATTGTGTTAGATTTTTTTTAAGCTAACAAGCATTATTTTTAGTAAACGCCTAATAAAAACTCAATACTTGCAAACTTCTAACACAATTAAATTAAATATTATTTCCCTTAATGCCAAACATCGACTATTTACGCATCAGTTTAATTGATAAATGTAATTTTCGTTGTCAATACTGTATGCCAGAATCTAGCAAACTAGATTATCTGCTAAATCAGGAACTATTAACAAATGCCGAAATTGTTTCACTGGTGCAGAATGTTTTTATACCTCTGGGTTTTACTAAGTTGCGCCTAACTGGGGGCGAGCCTTTATTACGCCCTGGGGTTGTAGATTTGGTCAGGGAATTAGCAACATTAGGTAAAATTGAAGATATTGCCATAACTACTAACGGGTTTTTATTAGCTGATTTAGCACAGCCACTCTACGATGCAGGTTTAAAAAGAATTAATATTAGTCTAGATTCCTTAAACCCTGAAACATTTGATTTAATTATCGGCAATCATGGTAAAAGTCGCTGGGAGCAAACCTGGTCGGGTATATTAACCGCCTATGATGTAGGATTTGACCCTTTAAAGCTAAATGTAGTGGTTATCCCTGGGGTAAATGACACAGAGGTTTTAGACTTAGCAGCTTTAAGTATTGAGCGCAACTGGCATATTCGTTTTATAGAATTTATGCCCATTGGTAATGCACAGCTATTTCAAGATAAAGCTTGGATCGATTCCCAACAGTTACGTGATTTAATTAGGCAAAAATGGGGCTTAATTGAATCTAATATAAAAGGAAACGGCCCTGCGGATGTCTTTAAAATTCCTAATGCCAAAGGTACTTTAGGATTTATCTCTCAAATGTCCGAATGCTTTTGCGATCGCTGTAATCGGGTGCGACTTTCAGCAGATGGTTGGTTACGCCCTTGTTTACTTAACGAAACTGGTCAAATTAATCTTAAAACTGCCCTGCGTAATGGTGTAGATTTGATTACATTACAGTCTCAAGTTAGTCAGTTATTAGCAATTAAATCTGAAATTAATTTTAAAGAGCGGGATTCTGGTACAGACAAAGGAAAGTATACCCGTACCATGTCCCAAATTGGAGGATGAAATCGGTATAACAAAAGAGGATACGCCAGGATGAAGAAGGTGATGGTACTATTTTAATCAAGTCTAGCTTGCAGCCTGGAGCTATGACTTAAAAATATATCAATAAAGCCTTGGCATACCCAACGTTGATTAAGCCATACGAGAATAATACTCAACAACTAGTAGTTCATTAACTTGAAGAGCTACCCATTCGCGCTCAATTACGCCGTTTACTTTGCCTGTAAAAGTATTTTTATCAAATTCTAAATGGCTAGGTAGATTAGCTAAACCTGGGTATTCCATGTTAGTTTCTACCAACTTACGAGAGCGATCGCGATCTCTTACTTTGATTACATCTCCAGGACGACATTGATAGCTAGCAATATTTACCACGCGATCATTAACTAATATATGTCCGTGACCAACTAACTGACGTGCAGCAGGAATAGTACCAGCCATACCCATACGGAAGATGGTATTATCTAAACGCATTTCTAGCAGTTCTAGTAGTGTTTGTCCTGTAGAACCTGCTACTCTACGAGCTTTACGAACATAACGAATTAGTTGTTGCTCAGTAACTCCGTAGTTAAAGCGTAGCTTTTGTTTTTCTTCTAGACGAATACCGTATTCAGAACGTTTACGACGGTTTTGTCCATGTTGTCCTGGTGGATAAGCTTTACGAGGGCTTTTTCTAGATAGACCTGGTAAATCACCTAAACGGCGAACGATCCGCAAGCGCGGGCCTCTATAGCGAGACATATAATTATTTCTCCTCTAAATTACAATTACAAAATATCTCCAAATATACCATCATACATCAATATCGGAAATTATTCATGATCTAAGACGCATCAGGAATCCGCACAAGCAAGATTGATAAAAGATGATTTTTCTCTAGGATATTTTCATCCCTCTGTCTTTAAACTCTAGCCTAGTACAAGCGTACAAGCGTGACTACTACCTACTGACTAGTACAAGCGTGCCTATGAACTAAACAACTAGCTAGCTGAAATTAATAATGTTTTAAAACTCAGTTAGTTAACAAAGTGGCAAATGAAAAGCTTAAAATGATCAAATCTAGGGATAATAGGCGTAGTTTATGAGAATTTTATTGATAGAAGACGAGCAAGGAATCGCTCAATTTATCACTCAAGGACTTAAAGAGGCAAGCTACATTATAGACAATGCTGAAGATGGTCAGGAAGGTCAAAAATATCTAGATACCTATGAGTATGATCTTATTATTCTCGATATTATGTTGCCCAAAATTAGCGGTTTGCAATTACTGGCTAATATTCGAGCAGCAAACATATTAACACCTGTATTACTATTAACTGCCAGAGATACAGTTGAAGATCGGGTAAAAGGTTTGGATTTGGGGGCAGATGATTATTTAGTTAAACCCTTTGCTTTTTCAGAATTACTCGCCCGTTTACGTGCATTACAGCGTCGTCCGCCTCTACAATTTGACACCAGCTTACAAATTGGCGATTTAGTAATGGATACGGTTAAAAGGGAAGTTTATAGAGGAGGAAACTTAATAACTTTAAGTCCTTTGGAGTATAGTTTATTAGAATATCTGATGCGAAATCGCGATCGCGTCTTAACTCGAACTCAAATTGGCGAGAAAGTATGGAATTTTGATTTTTTTAATAACTCTAATACAGTAGATGTCTATATTGGGTATTTACGCCGTAAGATTGATCGTGACCACTCTCAACCCTTGATTCATACAATTAGAGGTGTCGGTTATTGTTTGAAAACTTCATCATAATTTTTAAGCTTTAAGATCTGAGGTAAACAGCTTGAGACTATTTTGGCAACTCAAGAGAACTTTAAGATTTCGTTTAACCGCCTGGTATGTTTTTCTATTGGGCTGCACCCTAATTATTTTTAGTAGTTACTTGTATCTACAATTAAAATACAATCTCTTGATTCAGTTAGATACGACTTTAGAAATAACAGCTTCAGAAGTATTAAGTAATTTAGTGATTGAAAAGGATCACCTTAGTTTTAATCATCGCCAACAATTTGAGGCAAGTCAACAGCAGCTAGCTAATGCAGGGTTAATAGTTAAAATCATTGACTTAAATCATAATACTGTTGATGGTTTTGGTAATTATCAATTAATTAAGTCTTTTGTGTCGGAAAAAAGAGGTTATCAAAATCTGACTTTAGAGGGGGTGAGGTGGCGAGTTTATAGTATTCCTCTAAAAAGAGTCAATTCCCAGATTATTGAAGCCAGATTTAAGTTTGAGCGGGATATACAGCTATGGTTACAAGTAGCACAATCACTACAACCAATTAATAAAGCCTTAGAGCATCTTTTGACCATAATATTGTTTGCTGTCCCCTTAATTCTCTTATTTGCTGCTTTAGGGGGTTTATTGTGGGCAGATCGAGCCTTAAGTCCTATCAATAGTATTATTCGCACAGCCTCCGCTATTAATCCTGACGATTTAAGTTATAGAATCAATTATCAGGGAGCAAGTGATGAAGTGGGGCGTTTAGCAATAACTTTAGATCGAATGTTAGATCGAATTGAGTCAGCTTTTGAACACGAAAGACGCTTTATTGCTGATGCCTCCCATGAATTACGTACGCCTTTAACTGTAATCAAAGGAAGAATTGGGGTAGCTTTAAGTCGTCTTCGGACTCCAAGAGAATATCAAACAACTTTACAAGATTTAGATGTTCAAGTAGATCGTTTAATTAGGATGACGAATGGGTTATTATTTTTAACTCGTTTAGAACAAGAACAATTACAAGGACAAGGAAATTTTTGGCGGGTAGATTTTAGTAATTTATTGGAAATTTTAGCAGAACAAATTGAACCTTTAGCTCAAGATAAACAGCTAGATTTTAAGAGTGAGATTGCACCTGATTTATATATTTTAGGGGATGGGGATTTATTAACTAGTTTATTTTTAAATCTTTTAGATAACGCTATAAAATATACAGATAATGGTGGTAAAGTGCGGTTAGTTGCTAAGTGTGAAGGACAAAATCTTTCTATTGTTATTAGTAATAGTGGCAAAGGTATTGCAGCAGAGAATTTACCTTATTTATTTGATCGCTTTTATCGTTTAGAAGCAGATCGTAATAAAAATATCACAGGCAATGGTTTAGGATTGGCGATCGCAGCTTTAATTGCTCGTTGTCATAGTGGTCAAATCTCAGTTGATAGTCAGATTAATCAGTTAACTACTTTTAAAGTTAGTTTTCCCTGTTTGAAATAATTGTTTATTTTGCAATTTATAAATAAAATTATTGCAAGAAGAAAACCCCAGTAATGACTGGATACCTCTGATTAATATTTTTACCCAAAACTCCATAGCTATCACGGTTAATAGTAACTATTTCCATAAATAATTAGCTTGAGCTTAAAGATAGTTTTCTAATGATTGCAGACTTTTGATACATACCAGAATATTTTTAACCTCAACCTAGTATCTTAATTAGCTATTTATTCTTGCCGAGCAAACCATTATAAAAATTATGTTGTTTTAAAGTTTAAATTAGGATTAAAACACACAATATTTCCTCGTCGAAAACTAATAAAATCATAGCTAATTCAATTAATAATTAATTGACACACGAATGTGTTATTAAACTAGCATAAAATAAAATGCAATGTACCCTGCCTCAGCAATAAACCTGCAAATTGCCAAAAATTTTTTTCTTAAGCTGTGGTTTCAACTGTTGCAGAGTTAAAGAGATAAATAATTTATTTACTGCAAGTTTAATAGTTCGCTTACTATACCTTTGCTGTTAGCTTTAAATCAACTTTTTATCCGTGTAATGTCAATTTGATGGTGGCTATGTGGCAAAACTCTAACCTGCATTATATTTTTCGACTACTTCGTCAAGCTTAACAATTAATTACTAGCAAATATCCAATAATAAAATCAATATTGATAATTAGAATTGATAGTTATAGTTATGTTATCCAAAAAAAGTCGTTTGCAATTCCTTACCTGGTTACTAAAAGAAGAAAACCAAGGTAAAAAGGGTCAGCATCCGACTCATCCCTGGTGGCAGGTAATGTGTTTAACTGGAGTTGATTATTTTTCCACACTCGGTTATCAACCTGGAATTGCAGCCTTAGCAGCAGGAGCATTATCCCCGATCGCCACTTTAATTTTAATTATGCTTACCTTGTTCGGTGCATTGCCTATTTATCGACGGGTGGCAACCCTTAGTCCCCATGGAGAAGGTTCAATTGCCATGCTAGAAAATCTTCTTTCCTGGTGGCAAGGTAAATTATTAGTTTTATTTTTATTAGGTTTTGTAGCAACTGATTTTATTATTACCATCACCCTGTCTGCTGCCGATGCCACAGCACATATTATTGAAAATCCTTTAATTAGCCATTTATTAGATGGACAAGCTCTTAGTCTGACTCTAATTTTAATTACTTTACTTGGTGCAGTTTTTCTCAAAGGGTTTGGAGAAGCAATTGGCATTGCTGTAGTTTTGGTTTTTGCTTATTTGAGTTTAAATTTAGTTGTTATTAGTGCTGGCATCCATGAAATTTTACAACATCCATCAGTTATTACTAATTGGCAGAATAATTTAATTCAAGCTCATGGTAATCCCCTGACAATGGTTGCCATTGCTGCTTTATTATTTCCTAAATTAGCATTAGGATTATCTGGTTTTGAGACAGGTGTGGCAGTAATGCCCTTGGTGAGGGGAAGCAGACATGATATCGAGGCAAATCCTCAAGGAAGAATTCGTAATACCTATAATTTACTGACAGTAGCAGCAGTAACCATGAGTTTTTTCTTACTATTTAGTAGTTTGATTACAACTTTACTAATTCCACCCGAAGAATTTCAACCAGGAGGTGCAGCTAATGGTAGAGCTTTAGCTTATTTAAGTCATCACTATTTAGGTAATACGTTCGGCACGATTTATGATTTAAGTACCATTTCGATTCTTTGGTTTGCTGGGGCTTCGGCAATGGCAGGATTATTAAACATTGTGCCTCGTTATTTGCCCCGTTATGGGATGGCACCCGATTGGTCAAGGAGTAGAAGACCTTTAGTTTTGGTATATACAGTAATTGCTTTTGTGGTGACAATCATTTTTAATGCTAACGTTGATGCTCAGGGGGGAGCTTATGCCACAGGGGTTTTAGTTTTGATGAGTTCTGCTGCTTTTGCTGTTACTTTGTCCTTTACTCAAGGGCGTAATAGAAATCATTCTCGTTCTTGGCGTGGAATTGCTATTTTCAGCCTGATTACTTTAGTTTTTGTTTATACTACGATTACTAATATCATTGAAAGACCTGATGGGGTAAAAATAGCTGCCTTTTTCATAGGTGCGATTATTATCACTTCCTTAGTTTCTAGGGTTTTGCGTTCAACAGAATTACGAGTAGATAGAGTAGAGATGGATCAAATGGCAGAGCTTTTTATCCTGCAAGAAAGCCAACACACCATTAGAATAATTGCTAACCGTAAGAATGTGGGAGATGAAGCAGAATATTATTGGAAAGAAAAAGAAGTCAGGGAAGATAACCATATTCCTGCCTCAGATCCAACTTTATTTTTAGAAATAGAAATCATAGATGCTTCAGAATTTGTAGATACAGTAACCATTCGAGGTGTGCAGATAGGTAATCATCGTATTCTACGCGCTCAGGGTGTAGCAGTTCCCAATGCGATCGCAGCTATTTTACTACAAATTAGAAATATCACAGGAAAATTACCCCACGCTTATTTTGGTTGGGTTGAAGGTAATCCAATTCAATATTTATTGCGGTTTCTGTTATTTGGTGAAGGAGACACGGCGGTTGTAACTCGTGAGGTGCTACGAAGAGCCGAAAGTAATCCCGAACAA
Source organism: Chondrocystis sp. NIES-4102 (assembly GCA_002368355.1). Taxonomy (NCBI): domain Bacteria; kingdom Bacillati; phylum Cyanobacteriota; class Cyanophyceae; order Chroococcales; family Chroococcaceae; genus Chondrocystis; species Chondrocystis sp. NIES-4102. The sequence continues at coordinate 3,587,025 of AP018281.1, forward strand.
CGACCTGGTATTCATGTTGGAGGATAAAATAATATTGTTTGAGGCAGGAGTGATGTAAGTAGATAGCTCATTTTCAAGGCAGATGTCTATTTAAGTGAACAATAAATTTATTTTGCTTGACTTAGATATCTGATAAAAAATGAGCCTCAAATTAGAAGCTCAATTATTTGACCAATCACTAAAGCTAAAGAATAACGTTTGACCAACGGTCACAGCAGGCTTCGTCGTTTCACGGCGGAGTAATCTGTGACTTAATTACTCAATTATTGATTTTATCCATTGAGATAATTTTCAGGGCGAATTTCACCACTAAAAGGTTGAACTCCAATTACAGGATAATCATCATGATTAGGACTAAATACTTCTAAAACAGCTTCGATAAGATATTTAAAGATTCTACGTATACTTAACTTGATTTTCTTAGTCATTGTTTTGCTCCTTAAGTTAGGAATTATTTTTAATCTAAACATAAGTTTTTGGTTTTTGGGGGCAAACTTTGCCAGATTGATAATATTAATAACCTCTTATTTGTGCAAACTATTTATCAGTCGTCATTCCAGCTAATCTAAGAATTTTCTTATTATTTTCTTACTACTTTCTTAGATTTATCCTGTTATCTTTTAGAAGACTTAAGGAACTTAAATTAACTTAAAGATAAATATATGGATGGTAGTCTAATTCTGTTTAACTTATTAAATCCTCCCGTCTTATTCTTTTTCCTGGGAATGATTGCTGTTTTTACCAAATCAGATCTAGAAATACCCACACCTCTACCTAAACTTTTTTCTCTTTATCTATTAATTGCCATTGGTTTTAAGGGAGGTCATGAACTTGCAGAAAGTGGGATTAATCTTAAGATTGGAATAACTTTATTGGCTGCAATTGTTATGGCTGCTTTAGTTCCTATCTACACCTTTTTTATTTTAAGAACTAAATTAGATCAATACAATGCAGCAGCGATCGCAGCTACTTATGGTTCAATTAGTGCAGTGACATTTATCACCGCTAGTTCTTTTCTAGAAAAACTGCATATTACCTATGGTGGACACATGGTAGCAGCTTTAGCCTTAATGGAGTCGCCAGCCATTATTGTCGGCATTGTTTTAGTAAAAATATTTGCCCAAACCCAGGGAGAATTAAGTACAATTGCAGGTTTACCTAGCAACAAATATAAATATGCTTCTTCGGTGGTTGAACTTGAAAAATCATTTACCCGTAGCAGCAAAGAATATATAGTTAATCCTTCAGTTACAACAAAAAAAGAAGATTTCAATTGGGGTCAAGTTTTACAGGAAGCCTTTTTAAATGCTTCAGTTTTTCTTTTAGTTGGTAGTCTAATAATTGGTATTTTGACAGGTGAAGAAGGGTGGCACAAATTAGAACCATTTACCCAAGGAATATTCTATGGAGCATTAACTTTTTTCCTCTTAGATATGGGTTTAGTTGCTGCTAAAAGAATCAGAGATTTAAAGAAAACTGGCTCATTTTTAATTGGTTTTTCAGTAATAATTCCTGTAGTTAACGCTTTAATTGGAATTGCGATCGCCAAGGTTTTAAATTTTGAAGAAGGTAATGCCTTACTATTCGCGGTTTTATGCGCCAGTGCTTCCTATATTGCTGTCCCCGCAGCTATGAGAATGACAGTCCCAGAAGCAAATCCGAGTTTATATGTTTCTATGGCATTAGCTCTTACTTTCCCCTTCAACATTATTGTTGGTATTCCTCTTTATTTGGAAATAATTAAGCACTTATTTATTTAAATTATGCAGCCTGTCCACAAAGTAGAAATTATCATTAGTAGTATCGAAGTTAATCAAGTCTTAGATCTCCTCGATAGAACCCAGGTATCAGGTTACACTGTAATTGAGCATACTACAGGAAAGGGCGATCGGGGTCTTACAGATAGTAATCTTGGTAGAGCCTTCAGCAATACTTATATTTTGACGGTATGTACTAACGAAAAACAATTGAATTTTTTAGTAGAAGAGATTACACCCTTACTTAAAAAAGTTGGCGGAATATGTTTAGTTGCTGATGCCAATTGGATTAATCATTAACCAGTTTCGATAGGTAGTAGGTAGTAGGTAGTAGGTAGAGAGTCAGTGAAAAGCTAGAAAGCTCAAAGCTAAGTAAAAGCGTGGAGAGTAGAAAACCAGCAAACACTCTTAATCATTTAAATTTGCTTGTTTGACAAAGTAGATACAATAATAACAACTTGAGTTGTAAATACTAAAAATCACCATAGCAACCACTACTTTTATAGATCAGTTTTGGTCTACCCTAATAAAAACACCTAATATATATAATGCTAAACGAATCCCAATCGCTTGCCACTTTTATACTTCTTGCTGCTGTTGTCTTAATACTGACGTGGGGATACAAAAGAGCAAAGCCCTATGGAAAACTCGGCATACTAGCTTGGTTACAATCCATTGTCTTAATGAGTCCTTGGATCTTATTCTTTGGTTTATTTGCTTTTGGGTTATATCTTAATTTAGTCGGCATTTTATTTTTGTTAGTTGCTTCCATCGGCGTTTATATCTGGTTAGGGAAACAACTTAGAGCAGCAGGACAAGAATCTCTACTCCAGCAAAAAGCAGCAGCTAGAATCATTAGGGAAACTGAACAATCTCAAGAATCAGCTATTAATGCTAAATTGGATAATCCTACATCCCCAGAACTTTCCCCAATTCCTCAAGCAGATTTAGCAGAAATAAAAGGGATATTTGGTATTGATACCTTTTTTGCCACAGAAACTATCCCCTATCAAGATGGCGCAATTTTTAAAGGAAATCTACGTGGTGATGCGGATCTTACTTACTCTAAAATGAATCAAAAATTAGAGTCTATTTTTCAGGATAAGTATCGCCTATTTTTAGTAGAAAGCCCCGAAGCTAAACCCGTAGTTGTCATCTTACCTAAAACTAACGACCCTGAAACAACTACTTTGGCGCAAAAAAATCTTGCCCTGGTATTATTTTTGGCTACAATTCTCACTACCTTAGAAGCAGCCTGTTTATTACAAGGGTTTGATTTATTTAGTGACTTTGGGCGTTACCGTGAAGCTATTCCCCTAAGTCTAGGTTTGTGGATTATTTTACTCGCCCATGAAATTGGTCATCGCCTCCTTGCCCAACGCTATCAAATTCGTCTAAGTGTTCCTTTCTTTTTACCTAGCTGGCAAATTGGTTCTTTTGGTGCAATTACTCGTTTTGAATCATTACTACCTAACCGTACAGCATTATTTGATATTTCCTTTGGTGGAATTGCTACTGCTGGGGTTATGTCCTTCATACTTTTGGTTACTGGTTTAACCCTATCTCATCCTGGCAGTATGTATCAATTGCCAACAGAATTCTTTCGAGCATCAATTTTAGTGGGAACTTTGGCTAAAGTTATTTTAGGTTCGGCTTTGGAGAAAGCGGTAGTTGATATTCATCCTTTGGTTATAGTAGGATGGCTAGGTTTAGTTATTACCGCCTTAAATCTAATGCCTGCGGGTAAGTTGGACGGTGGTAGAATCGTTCATGCAATTTATGGACGTAAGACAGCAAGACGTAGCACTGTAGCCACTTTAATTATTTTGGGCATAATTGCTTTGTTTAACCCTAATAACCCTATTCCTCTTTATTGGGCAGTGTTGATTTTATTTCTTCAAAGGGATTTAGAGCGTCCTGTACAAAATGAATTAACCGAACCTGACGATAGTAGGGCAGCTTGGGGTTTACTGGCATTATTTTTGATGTTGGCAACTTTGATTCCTCTAAGTGCAGGCTTGGCTGGACGTATTGGTTTGGGCTGAACACTTGGATAGTAGAGAAGTATGATGATAGGAACAACCCTCAATAAACGTTATCGTATTCAGAGTTTATTAGGATCAGGTAGATGCGGTAAAACTTATTTGGCGCAGGATATTCAGGCTACTAAAGATTCTCTTTGCGTTATTAAGCAGTTTGAGCCATTGGCAAAAGACCCCTTGAGTTTACGTAAAGCTAAATATTTATTTGCCAGAGAAGTTAAAGTTCTCAAGATTTTAGGTAGATCGGATCGTATTAGTGATCTTCTGGGTCATTTTCAACAAGGAGAGCAATTTTATTTAGTTCATTCTTATATTGAGGGTGAAGATCTGGGGCAGGAATTAGGATCAAATAAACGGTGGACGGAATCTCAGGTAGTGGCTTTATTGCGGGAAATTTTAGCAATTCTTGAAGTTGTCCATAATGAACGGGTTATCCATCAAGATATTAAGCCTTCTAATATTATTCGGCGCAAATCCGATGGTAGTTTAATTTTGGTGGATTTTGGCTCTATTAAAAAAATTTATAATCAGATGGCAAATGCTGAGGGCAAAACTTCTTTGACTGTACCTATTGGTACTAAGGGTTATATGCCACCCGAACAAAAGAGTATTAAACCTCAACTTGCTAGTGATATTTATGCTGTGGGTATGATTGCTATTTATGCTTTAACAGGGGTTAAACCTGAAGATCTTCCCAGAAAACAAGATACTGATACAGTTCAATGGCGTAATTTAATTCAAGTGGATGAAAATTTAGCTCAATTGTTAGATAAGATGGTGTGTCCTGATTTTAGGCAACGCTATTCTTCAGCAAGTGAGGCTTTAATGGCTCTTAGAGGTTGTAAATTGGGTGGAAAGCTTAAATTGTTTGATTATTCGAGTTTGATAGCAGTATTAACCTTAATTGCAGCTATTTTGGGTGGAAGCTATCATTATCATCAATTAAATAACTCTGTAGAGGAAAATCCTAATACTAGTTATCAACAGCTAAATTAGATTGTAACCTGGTTTCTAAATCAGGTCTGGGGTGGGTTTATGTTCCAGGTAATAAACGCAAAGATTCAGGCAAATAAGAGCGATCGCCCAATTTTTTTAACATCGGCCCATATTTACCAAACTCCACCACACTTAGGGAGACTACAGGCACATCCAGGCGATCCCGATACCTACCTAAATCTATTCCTAAAAGACTACATAGGATAATGCGAATTGTAGCTTTATGGGAAACAACTAAAACATTACCATCTCGATATTTAGCTTCAATTTCAGCAATTACCATCGCAGCACGACTAGCAATCTGTACTGTTGTTTCTCCCCCTGTCGGTGCATTCCAGGCTGGTTCGGTTAACCAATTTTGGTAATCTACAGCATAGTTTTGTTGCACATATTCAGAGGTTTTTCCCTCCCACTCGCCATAACGGATTTCTTTTAATCCTTCGCGGATCTGCATTTCTAGCCCCGCACTTTGACATAAGCCTTGAGCAGTGGCGATCGTTCTTTGCATCGGACTAACATAGATTGCTTGCCAAGATAGCTGTTTATAAGCATCAGTAAAGGCTTTTGCCATTGCTAGACCTTCGGGGGTCAATTGGGGGTCGAGATCACCACAGAAACCACCACTGCGACTATAAACTGTCTCGCCATGTCTGAGCAGATAAAGTGTTAATGCCATGAGTGATTACTTGCTTTAATGTTAATCAAGAGGTTCAAGATCTGCGGTTATGACTTTTAAGCGTACAATTCTTTCCCCTTCTTCGTCTAAAGGTACTTCGATAGTATCGTTGGTTAAAGATTCTAAACAAGTTAAAAGCGATCGCAAGTGGGGATTAGATGCTCCTGTTTCTACATACAGGCGATCGGCAACATTGCCCATCCGTTTCCAGGTAGTATATAGTTTACCTACTGTTTGCTCTAAAGTTGTAGCTTGTTTTACTAAATCTGCTGCCGTATTAATACAATCTAGTCTTAATGCTTCTTCTAAGGCTAATTCCATATCTACAGCCTTATCCCGTAAAGTTTGAACTTGAGCAGCAGCATCGAGATATTTTGCTAGGTTTTTTGCCTCCGTCGTCATGAGTTTTACTGTATCAATATCAGGACTTTCCGCAATTTCTTTTTTTATTTCCACTAAATGGGAATCTGGTAATTTCTCCATTTCTCTTACCAAAGGCGCAAGATGACGGGCTGGTAAAGATCCTTGTACTGCTTTTTCCTTAACTTCCTCTGGTAGTAATTCTGAACTCATTGCTGTCCATTCATCCGCAAGTTGTTTAACTTCACGACGAGTAATGCGATCGCCTTTTTGGGCAGCTTCACTAATGAGTTGTTGTATTTCTGGGGCTGCTTTAGCGGTTTCTACAAATGCCCGTTTACTAAAGTTATTGATATTATCTGGATCTAGTTTTCCCTCCGTTACCAGAGTATCTGCACTATTTGCCAATTGAATTAAAGCATAAGCTTGGGATTTAGTAATTTCTCGATCTTTTAACCAATTAAGAAATCCAGCCCCTCTACCCTCACCGCCTTTCTTTTCGCGATCTCGAATTGAGCGCAACACCCGCCCTCGCCAGATATCTGTCTGAAGATCAAAGCGATCGCATATTTGCCAGATGGTATCTAATTGATTTTGAAAATCTCTTTCCTGGATCTCTTCGTCTTCAGGATCGGGGAGATTGAAGTTAAAATCTGGGGGAATTTCCAATGCAGCAACAATTTCTGCTTCTGAGACTCCATTTTCATTCGCGATCGTCTTGTCATTCATGCGAGGCAAAATATAACAGTAAAAAGCAGGTTAGCATAAATTGCTATCTCTTCTCTTGCTAATTCTTCACTTAAGTTAACTTATTTTTTTATGCTAAGGTAAAACTTGATTGATGATGGTATAAGCGTATTATTTAACCGAGATTTATTTAGCTTATTAATACAATTGTTATTGAGGGAATATTATTTATATTAAGAAATATTCAAAGGTTGCTAATCTGCCTCTATTCTCTGTTGACAATAAGTTAATTGAAATACTATACAAAAAAAGTAACTTAGATTTTGCTAAGATGTGTTAACAAAATGATTTTATAAAGTTTAAAAAATCATCTATTTAACTATACATCGTTAGATATAGTACATATATTTCTTTTCTTTTCTTTTAACAGGTATTTTTGCTATAAAGTTGTCGACCCAAAGTAAGAGATTTTAATAATTGCTAGCTTCAAACTTTTCTTGCTTTTGATAGATGAATTATTAAGCACATTTCTATTAAATTATTCAGTAACAACAATTACCAAATAGTTGGAGAATAAAAACATGAGTGCTGAAGATAAAATTAAAGCTGCTGCTAAAAACGTCGAAGGTAAAGCTCAAGAAGCTTTAGGTAATGTCACTGGCGACGAAGGCGATAAAGCAGCAGGAAAAGCTAAGCAAGCTGAAGCATCTGCTCGCCATGCAGTTGAAGATGGTAAAGATGCAGTTAAAAAAGCGATCGACTAATAAATAATTAAATAAGAAGTATTACTAAATTAGCAGTAATAGAGGAGGAGTATTTTCTACTCCTTCTTTGTTTAGATAGTCTGCAAAAAACAGCTAATCAGTATAGATACAATTACTGATAATCCAAAATTTCATTGAGATTAAACTGTTATATTTTCCTAATTAAATCTTGCCCATAACGTTACATAGAAAAAAGAGGTATAACTCATGGGAATCAATATAAATAAGATTCGTAGATCTTTAGTAGCTATGCTACTGGGAATCATAGTTTTTAGCACTACAGCTTGTGCATCTAGTAGTACTGCTACACTCCCTAGCCCCACCACTACTCAAAATCAGGCTTATAGCCAATTGGAAAGAGGTGATAGTGTTGCAGGACAAAAGTTTGGAGATTGGGTAGTTAGTACTAGCCAAGGGATGATTAATGATGCTTATGTACGTGACAACAATAAGTTAGGTGTAGTCATTTCTGAACAAGTTAAACCTACAGAAGTAAAAAATTTAGCCAAAGCATTAGCAACTGGTTTTCATAAGAATTTCCCAGATCAAGATATAAGCGTTTTGATGTATGCACCAGATAAGAAAAAGATCTTAACTGCTAAATATGATGTGCAGTCAAACCAGGTTGAATATCAAGCTAGTTAAATTTATAAGTTTTAAATTTGCGATTAATTATTTAGGAGGAATGATCTAATGTCTAGCAGTGACAAATATAAGCAGCAAATAATGAATGACTTAGCAGGCGGTAATGTTGAGTCTTTGGATGGAACATCTACTGGTGCAGAGGAATATGATAACTTTGATGATTTTGCCCAACGTAGTAGTAAAGAAGAAAGACAAGGTTTATTCCGTAAAACCTTCCATCATGATAATGTTTCTCCACAACAGATGGAACCTGAACTACAAAAAGCGATCGCACAAATTAAGCCTAATGAAAGAGATGATGTAGCGAGAGAGTTTTTTAAACATTTAAAAGGCAGAGGTTTGAGCGAGAAAGATTTAGAGAAACAATTGGGTTTGTCTACTCATAATGCTAATCGTATGAGTGCAGATGATGTGAGCAAGTTAGCTAATTTTGCTTATCATTCTCATCCTGATATATTTCAAGACGTAATGGCAGATCAACCAGCCTTGATTAAATTTCTAAGTAATCCTTTAGTAGGTGCAGCTTTAGGTGCAGTAGCTGCTAAATGGTTGCGTAAGCATTAAATAAATTAGGTTAAATTTAAACAGGATTTAAGGACGTGATGATAACGTCCTTATTTTTTTAATTGCTCAAATACATAGAACTAGGGGAATTGTATTTATTATTGATCAGAAATATTTTTTAGAAAAAGTTCTTGAGAATTGGGCAACTCTGGTTTAGATTCAGCTTTTTTAGCTAATTTATCAAGATTTTCACTCGCCTTTTCCTGAGCTTTTTCTATAAATTCCTTCCCTTTTTCTGACTGACCAAATTGGTCTTTTACCCCTGTATCCTTAACCACTTCTTTAGCAGCTTGTTTAGCGGTCTGGGCAGGGTCTGATTTAACTGTACCTGCCACAGCAAAATTTACAGGGGTGATAAACATTGCTACTAATAAGAAGGCAAGGGCAAAAAGCTTAGTTAGATTATATTTCATCATTATTGATTATAAGCAAGATTGGTATTGTTTCCTTGTTGTTTGGCAAGTTCCTGTAACTGTTTGACTCTTTCTTCTGTCAACGGATGAGTACGAAATAGAGATTGCAACCCAGCACCAGAAAAAGGATTAATAATTAATACAGGTTCAAAAGCAGGATTACCATTCATGGGTATTTGCTTACCAATGGTTTCCAGCTTTTCTAACGCACTTGCCAACGCTAAAGGATTTCCAGTAATTTCGGCAGCACCGCGATCGGCAGAAAATTCACGAGTACGAGAAATCGCCATTTGAATTAAGGAAGCAGAAATAGGTGCAAGTATCACTAAAACCATCACCCCGATAGGATTACCTCCTTGGCGGTTATCACGGTTTACAGGGCCATATAATGCACCAAACGTTAATATTCTACCTAAAAATGTTACTGCACCTCCCAATGTACCAGCTACTGCTTGGGTTAAGGTGTCGCGGTTTTTGATATGGGTTAATTCATGAGCGATTACTCCTGCTAATTCTTCTTTATCTAAAATGTCCACAATTCCTTGAGTTACTGCAACTGCTGCATTATCAGGATTGCGACCCGTTGCAAAGGCATTAGGAGTTTTTGTAGGTACTAAGCACAATTTGGGCATAGGTATATTGGCTTTTGTGGCTAAATCCGCTACCAGATCATATAATTCGGGTGCTTGTTCACGAGCTATAGGTTGCGCTCTATAGGCTGCTAATGCAGCTTGATCTGAATAAAACCAAGACCCAAAACTACTAATTGCAGCAAAAATTAAACCAATTAATGCACCCTGTTCGTTACCTGTTGCCCAATAGCCACCTAATACTAATATTCCGCTTAATAAGCCCAATAAGGCTGCGGTTTTCAATTGATTTGCCAACATTAGCTAAACTATCGATATATGTATATTTTCTTTAATAAAGATACATTATTAAACAGCAAATAATTTTCGTCAGGCATCTAGCTTAAGTAATATAGGGTTTGGCAGAAGTGTTTATAAATATTTTTATGTACGATGAGTAGAGCAAAAATCTATTTCAATTAATCTTGATAAAAAGAGTTTACAGATAGGTCGTTCTTTTGGATAGATATTATAGTAATTAAATAGCGATAATACTATTAAAAATAATTACTCTCCCCAGGTTAGGATGTAGAGATAAACATTTTCTCTCTTAATAAAAAATAGGGGAATAGATAATAATTACTATCCCCCATCTGTGTTATTTAATTAATTTGTCAGGCTAAAATTACGATTCAGTAGCAGGTACAATTTCAACTTCTACATTCACATCTTTAACCCCTTTAATTTCCTTAGCAAGAGGCATAATCTTGTTATATTCATCCTGGCTAGGAACTGTACCAAGTACTTTAACTGTTCCTTCTTCCGATTCTATAGTTAACTTAGAACGAGGAATATTAGCTTCTAATTTTGATCTAACTTGGCTTTCGAGATCGGAATCTAGTTTTTCTTGGTCATCGCCAGCTACATTATTACGCTCTTCTCTAGCACGAATATCCGAGTTTAATTGCTTTCTGCGAACTTCACTAACTCCATCTTCCTTAGTTGTTTTAACTTCTGTGGCATCTTCCACTTTTGCAGTATCGTCTGTTGAAGTTGGAGCATCAGAACTAGTTCTAGACACATCACAAGCAACTGTACTAAAAAGTAATGTACTACCTAATAAGAATAATGTTAATTTTTTCATTAGTTTTTACCTAAATTAATTGAGAATAATTATTTATTTTGCCAACAGTAACTTACTTCTAATTGGTCAATAAAAATAAGGCTGGAATTTTGGAAACTAAAATGGCAATTTCCACTTCTTTTACTATTTAATACATAACCGTAAAATTAAAGGTAAATTTGCTTTTAAAATTTCCAAATCCAACTTTATTTATTTGAGCGTACTATTTTACTGCTGAATCACATCGCCATCACTGTCGATATCTAATTCCTCACGACGGATAGTTTCGCTTGTTTGAACAGTTTCTTGTTCAACTTCTTTACGGATGCTCACCTCTTCACGCAGGAATGCTTGTTTTTGAATGTTTGCTGATTCTTCGTAAGCTTCCATACGAACAACCTCACCTTCACCAAAAGCAACTGTATTAGGATCTACTACGCTTTGGTTGCTAACATTTTTCCGTTCGATAACAATACGTTCTTTTTGAATTGGAACAGCTACTTCTGCTGTATCGGTTTCAACTCTTTTACTAACACCAACTTCACCAACTTTAGCTCGTTCTTTATCTACAACTAAACGTTCTTCGTAAAGTTTAATATTTTCAACGTCTGTATCTACTTTTACATTGGGGTTAACTGTATTCGTAGACGTAGTAGTAGTTGTTGTTGTGACAGGAGTATCGATCGCTCTTCTAGTAGTGGGAGTATCTACAACTGTATTTGTTGCTCTTGTAGCAGTAGTAGTAGCTGATGCAGGTGCATCGTAGATGTCCAATTCTTCTACACCATGACGCTTCATAATACTTGCAGCGTGGTCAACTTCGCTAGCTGTGCCACTAACCATAACTAAATAACTACCACTTTTTACGCGATCGCTATAAATTTTTGCTCTTTCTTCAGGAATACCCAAACCTGCTAATGCACCTACTAAACCACCTGCTACCGCACCGATACCAGCACCAGCTAAGGTAGTGGCGAGGGCGGTTGCTCCCGCACCAGCTAATAAAATTGGACCTATGCCAGGAATCGCTAAAGTACCCAAACCAACTAGTAATCCAGTCAATCCGCCTAATGTACCGCCTGTAACTGCTCCTGTTGTAGCACCCTCATCTGCTTTATTGCCAACCCCTGCTGTTGTATCGTATCCAGCAACTTGATCGGCATTTTTAGCGATAACGGATACTTGATCCATATTGTAGCCAGCTTCTTTTAATTCGCGAATGGTAGACTCAGCTTCATCGCGACTGTAGAATAAGCCATAAGCACTTTTGTTTTGAATATTGCTCATCTTTCTGTGTTCTTTGTGTGTTGTAATTGAAATTGATGACTAGCTTTTGTAAGCTAAATAGTTTGATTCTCAATAATTGAGAAAAGTATTTGACTCTCTTTATTTATCTAATATTTGCTGCTAATTTTAATCCATCTTTAGTTTTATTTTTGACTTTTATAAACACCTTCGATTGCTCATACTTGGGGAAAAATGCTATAGAAATACTCAACATCTTAACCCTAATCCAGGTTGATCAAGCTGATGATAGATGATTTGCCCTTGTACAGAGTCTTGAAATTAATAGCTAGTAATAAGAATATTGAAGATCAAATATATATAGCTTTAAGATTTGATGAAGCAACCATGCTCAAGTAATTTCATCTCAGATAGCTAAAAATTTTTTAAAAAACCATTTTCTAAAACAAAAAGGCTCGTTGTTTGTCTTAGTTGTAGTTAGTATTTATATATTAATTGTCAAAGTTACTATAACTTCACAACCTAACCCCATTTCCCCTACCAAGTAAATTGCTTCTTCTCAAACTGTCATAAAAAAAAGTTTAAAAGCCCAATTTACTATTATTTGGTAAAGTTAGTTTGAACTAATTACTAATTATTTTAAAGTAAGATAAGCCATGATAGCTGACCTCTTAAAGTATAACCAAACTACTTTATAACCCACGAAAATAGCAGCTTACATTTGCCAAAATCTGTTCTTGACTGTACTATATGTGGGAACTATGCTTTATAAGATTTAGCATAACTTTAAATAACTTTACACCCGCCATAATTAAGTAATTTAAAATTCCACTTCTATTAAACAATCCCTAGAGAGACATTCCTAGGATAGCCAGCAAATTAAGTCAAAAATAAATATTTATAATGGATGCCTTCACGCCAATCACAACCGTAACAGAGCAACTATCCTTAATGATCCAAGGGTTTTTGGAACTGCTACCACAATTACTATTAGGACTGATTGCTTTTATTATTTTCTGGTATATAGCGCGGTTTTCCCGCCAAATCATCAAAAAAGTAACCAGACGTAAAAAATCTCGCAACGTAGGTTTAGTCCTGGCTAGACTATCTCAAAGCTTAATCATTTTAGTTGGTGCGTTTGTAGCCTTAGCAATTATTATTCCCTCGTTTAAACCTGGGGATTTAATACAGTTATTAGGAGTTAGTGGGGTAGCAATTGGTTTTGCTTTTCGCGATATTTTGCAAAACTTCCTATCAGGTATCTTAATTCTAATTACCGAGCCATTTGTAATTGGTGATCAGATTATTTTCAAAGATTATGAGGGGACGGTAGAAAATATTCAAACTCGCGCCACCATTATCAAGACTTACGACGGTCGAAAAATTGTAATTCCTAATGCAGAATTATTTACAAATTCAGTAATAGTCAATACTGCTTTTGAAAAACGTCGTTTAGAATACGATATTGGGATTGGGTATAGTGATGATATTGATCGGGCAAAACAAATTATTTTGAATGTTTTAAGGAATTATCCAGATGCTATCTTAGATCCGCCTCCAGAAGCTTTAGTAGTAGATTTAGCTGCAAGTAGTATTAATATACGCGCCCGTTGGTGGATTAATCCCCCTCGTCGTGCTGATCTATTAGATGCTCAAGATCGAGTATTGGCAGAATTAACCAAAAAACTAGTAGCTGCGGGGATTGATTTACCTTATCCTACCCAACAGATATTGTTCCACGATCAGACAGAAGAAGTAGACGGAGATCGAACTCGCCAAAGAGAAGGATGGCCAGCAAGACAAGGAGATAATCCTCAGTCTGGAAGTATTAGTAAGGCTTTGCATCAACTTGTAAAAAATAGCAACCGTGATCATGGCAATAATCAGCAAAACCAGGATATTTAAGCAACTAGAAAACTGGTTATCAAAATATGGTTTGTCTTTACCTTGGGATACTAAAGAATCATCGCAATTACCTGTAAGTAAAAGATGGCAACCAGAGTTACCAAATCAACTATCACAACAGCTACTTGACGCGATCGCGAATTTACCTAATCATCCTGCCAACATACAATCAATTCAAGCGACATTAGAAAACACTTTCGATATCTGGCGAAAAAATCCTAATAGTATCAGTAATTCTGTAGTTATTTTAAGTAGTCCTGTGACTGCTGTATCTAGCATCCTAGCTCAAACCTTAACGGCATGGGCTGAGGAAAAGCAGGTTATAGTTAACATTTTGCCTTTGACAGCTAGACCAATAGTTGAAAATATTGATTCGCAATTACGTCAACATCTGTCATCACATCCCCAGAATTCAGATTCTCAGACCATAGAAGTAATTGTTATTCCTGATCTTGGTTGGTGTTTTTTACGATCCTTATCAGGTTTTGCGGGTATTGAATATTTAGAATCTTTGTTAAATGAGGAAAATAATAATCGTTTTTGGATTATTGGATCAGGTCAAGTAGGCTGGGAATATCTTAAATCTGTCTCTAACATTGCTGGCTATTGTGGGGAAGTATTAACATTGCCTGCTATTGATCCTGAAGAATTAGATGCTTGGTTTTCCCCAATTATTAAAGAGTTTAATATTAGCTTTAACAATTCTAATATTGATCAAGAATTGAGCAGTAGCGATCAAGATAACCGTACTAAATATTTTAAGCAATTAAACGAGATTTCTCAGGGAATTAGTACGGTAGCAGTACAGGGGTTTATCCAATCAATTAATTATCAAAAAATAGAAGAGCAAGATAGTAATTTAGAATGTGAATCAGGGTATATAATTGCGGACAAACCTGAGTTACCAGATCTACCAGATTTAAATTTAAAAGAACAATATCTCTTATATTCCCTATTGTTGCATGGTGAACATACTATGAAAACATTGGCTGAAAGTTTAGGAGATCCAGTGTTAGAGGTACATCCTATAGTACAAAAATTACGTAGCAAAGGAATTATAGATCAGCAGCAAAAAATATTAAAAGTTAACCCCATCCACTATCCTAAGCTACAGCAAGAGCTAGCAAGAAACAATTTTCTGATCAACACTCAGTAAGTAATGAATACTCAATTTTATTGGTTAGCCCAATCTGCTGAGGAGACGGCAGAAGAGGCAGCAAACGAAACTAAAGAAATTATCTCTAAAATAACAACAGGAAAAGTAGCCGAAGCGATATTAATTTTAGTGGTTACTTATTTAATTTTAAAAATATTAGATAAGTTAGTTATTTGGCTATCAGAAAGAATTGCTAAACAATGGCGATTGGGAGTTAAACAGTTTTTACCTTTTTTAAGGATGTTGGTCTTAACTACCACAGTAGTAATTTTAATGAATTTATTTCTTAATCTATCTAGGGAAAATATATTAGCAGTAACTGGTACAGTAGCTGTGGCTTTAGGATTCGCTTTTAAAGATTATGCAAGCTCAATTATTGCGGGTATTGTAGCTCTCTTTGAATCTCCCTATGCTGTAGGCGACCGCATTAAAATTGGTGATTATTATGGGGAAGTTATTAGTTATGGTTTACGAGCTATTAAAATTCAAACCCCAGATGATAATACAATTACTATTCCTCATAATAAAATCTGGACAGAAGGAGTCTCCAATGCCAATGCTGGAGCGTTAGAAGCTCAGGTGATCACAGAGTTTTATCTGGGTCACAATATTGATATTGACTTGGTTAAAAAAATTCTTTATCGGGTAGCCCAAACTAGTAAATATACCGCCCTCAAATTACCGATAGTAGTAATTATGGAAGAAAAGCCTTGGGGTAGCACGTTTAAGCTTAAATCCTATCCTCTTGATGCTAGGGATGAATTTATCTATAAAACTGATCTAATTACTAGAGCTAAAAAGGCTTTTAAAAAATATCATATATCATATCCTTCAGTCTCAGTAATCGGAGCAAATACAATCTAAATCATGAATATAAATTCACAAAGGATTGTTAATTGCTCATTCAATTACTTTCTCATTCGTACTTCTGGAGTTTGAGCCAGGATGACCACAATGCCCAGATATCCAGTTTCCAAAACTGTATCACATAATAAATCTTGAGTAGGAACACCTACAACACTGGTTATTAATTCCTTGATTTGAGGCTTAATAGTCTGACAAGCTTGATTCCTCATCTGATTTGCTAATACTAATTGATCATTTTCAATTAATATTTTTTCCACATTACTAACTGTATTCTCAGCAATAATTGTAATTTGCTCACGTAGTATTTTACAAAATACCCTTGTAGGTTTAATACCCAATTGTTGACGCAGCAGTTTTTGCACACTTTGAGCAACAGTACGCTCCAACTGCCCTATAGTAGGCAGGGTTGACTCTATATTCATAGTAATAATAAATACTTGACTCGATTTTTTTGATATAATACTATTAGGCTTCAAATTAGTCTTTATTCTGTCCCAACTTAGAAGTAGGACGAATAGTTGGGGGATTAGCTAACAGTAAAATAGCTCCAACATAACTATATTCTAAGGCAGTATTATATAGGCACTTAATAACTTCTACCTGCGATATCTCTTCAACTAACTGTTGTAGTTTTGGTCTAATCACTTGGTCAATAACCTCGCGAATTTGCACCAAAAGATCGAAGGATTCTGTTGTCAACAAAAGTTGCTCAATTGGAGTAATTACATCCTTAACCAAAATAACTATTTTATTCCCTAATAGATGGCAGTCAACTTGACTCGGTTGAGAACCAAACCATTCACGGTACAAAGCTTTGATGTTTTGTGCCAAAGTTCGTTCTAATTGCCCAGCAGTTGGATAAGTATTTATTTCAGAATTATCGCTCATCACTAAAAGATTAACAGTTGAGTAAGTAGAAATTTACTTTTTGCTTTGTCAAACAGTGGGTATAGTATTTGATCCTCAGCTACAGAGTAGGTGAGAAAAGCATCAATAAATTAGAATAATCTTGAGATTGCCGACAGGCAGTCATAATATTAATTATTGTAAATTGATTTTTAACAGATTTAAATGTATTTTATATAGCGAAAACCCTACTTAAAAGTTCGTGATTTCAATTTTGGTGCGTTGTAGCTATGGATGGGTTGATTTTGAGGTATATAGCAATCAGAATCTGAGTTTGTATAGCTTTTACTAATTAAACTTTTTACTCTACTAGTTAAATCATCAAGATCAAAAGGTTTATATAAAATTCCATCTGCCCTACTATCAACCAGTTGTTCTTCTTGTATTTGGTCAATACCAGAAACTAGTAAAATAGGCAAAGAATGAAATCTTAGTTGCTCTTTTATTCTACGAGCCACTTCCAGACCACTAATTTTAGGCATCATTACATCCATCAAAATTAGCTTAGGACGTAATTTGCCCAAAACATTTAAAGCATCTTGCCCATTATTTACTGTCGCAACCTGGTATCCCGCAGATTCTAAAACTAATCTAAATAACAACAATAGATCATCATTATCTTCCACCACCAAAATAGATTTACACATCTTTCAAGCTTTTATTTTACCGCATCATACTAAAATACCCAATTATGTATAATCCTTCATCACTAACAAGATATACAACCTTGGTAATAGAATAGCTTTTTCATCAAATATTGATGGTTATCTATATCAAGATAAATAAATTGATGCTTCTTTTTTTAATTTATCATTAAGTTATAAACTAATTAATTTATTTTTGTTCAAAATTTTTACAGCTTTGATTTATTTCTGTAGCTTCAGTTTGCATTTTCAAAACTAAATTTTGATCTTCTAACAACAAATTTGATTTATGATCGCTTTTTAATTCTAATATTGGTTGGAGAACTTCCAACTGCAGGTTGAGTTCAATACTTTTTTCAATAGGAATAGCTAAACTAGAGCGAGTAATTAAATCCTGTAAAGCAGGGCAGGGTTGTGATCCATCTTGATAAAATTCTGGAGATTCCCATAATGGATAGGCGTGTTTACCGTTAATGCCTATTACTTCTCCTTGAATATTAAGTAATGCACCACCACTCATACCCTTACGTACATCGTTGGTATAGGCAATTTGATATCCTTGCTCTAAAGCTTTATTTAGAACAATGCTAATTCGACCTGGTTTTAAAGCAAATTTTGGGGTGTTATAAGGCTGAGATGATTCAAAGCCTACAGTATTATTGTTTTCAACTTGATTATAGGGAAAACCAGCAGCAAATATTCGTTCTCCCACTTCCAAATAAGCAGACTTACCTATTTTAGCTGTTGAATAAGTATTATTTGCTTGAAACTCTAATAGGGCTAAATCATAGTTATCTTTCTTCTTTAACTTATTAGGTAATACTTTAGCTGAATGTATTTTGCCATCGCTAGTTTGAACTTGATAGGGAGCTTCTCCTGCTCGTAAAACGTGCTGATTAGTAACGACTATATAGCGATCGCCTTGATGCTTAATAATTAACCCAGATCCTAAAAAATCCTGATCTAAAACTTTAACACTAATATTGATTGCTATATTACTAATTTGACTTGATAAATTATTAGTAGAATCAACAGCAAGACTTTTTAGTTGAAATTTTGCAGCATCCCCAGACAAAAAAACCCCAGTGCTAATTATAGAGATCAGAAATTTTGTTGCCTGAGATGTTGAATTAAATAAATATGGGCTACGGAAATTAACCCACTTAAAGTATCGATTATGTGAGCTTCTACGTAGCCATTTCATTAACCAATCCTGATAAGCATCATCTTATCTATAAATTGTTAATTATTTACGGGTACAGTGTCGAGAAATTTTTCCATATCTACATAAAACTCACCATCAGCATAAAAACCAGGATCATCGGCACTGAGGGTTAGAGTTTGTCCACTGACACTACGACGGAAGTCTACCAATTTTACTAATACTTCTTCAGGATCTGTTCCTGGCTTGAGGGTAATTAGTACGTTTTCTTCAGGACAACTACCACCGCGAGCATTAGCAACACATAGTACAGGGAGTTGATTAATATTGCCAGTACGAATAAATTTTAAATTACCTTGATCTAGAAATTTTTGAAATCTTTGTGAAACCGCTGAGCATCTAGCTGAAGGAGTCCATTTATCCGAGAATTCATTTGCCCAATTAATGAGGCTAATTCTACCTCTTGGGGTATTGACAAAGGTATTCCAACTACCGTTTAATTGAGCGCAGTAATAAGTATTACTATTTTTTGTTTGGGCTGATGCTGGGAGTGCGATCGCGCTGCCAATAACAACACCTAATCCAGCAAGTATTCCAGCTAAGGATTTAATTTTCATAATATTGTTTGAGATATTGTGAGCCACGACTAAGATATATAATAAAGTACACTACAGCTTTACTGCATGATTTATTTTACCTGAGATACTTAAGTTGCAATTGTACTGTTGAGACAGTTTATAAAAGCTTCATAGTATATTTACTTAAAATATAATTTTAAAGTAAAGGAAATGAGTGTAACTTGGCGTATAATTCCACCCTTAGAAGCATCTGGAGCGACCCAGATGGCGATTGATCGCTATATTCTAGAACAACATCGCATCAATAGACACCCCCCAACTATTCGCTTCTATACTTGGGGGAGGGCAACTATTTCTTTAGGTTATCATCAACGAGATTATCCTCAAGCTTGGCAGAATTTAACTTGGGAAGGAAAACCCTTAGATATTATACGTCGTCCTACGGGAGGTAGAGCAGTATTACACCAGGAAGATTTAACTTATATGGTGGTTATGTCTGCATCTGCTGGTAAACGTTTAGAAGTATATAAACAAATATGTCAATTTTTAGTAGTAGGTTGGCGATCGCTTGGAGTGGATTTAAATTATGGTACAGCCACCAAGGAATATATTCAAGATGATAATTGTTTTGCCACTGCAACAGGTTCAGATTTAGTTACAGCCAGGGGATGTAAAGTTATCGGGAGTGCGCAATTACGTCGTGGTAAAACTATCTTGCAACATGGTTCAATGATCTTAGATACCGATAGTAATCTTTACCGTCAGGTATTTGGCGTAAATTTAGAAGAGAAGTTGTTAAGTAGTATTAACCCAGCCAGAAATATCTCTCGACAAGAAATAATACAAAATTTAACTCAAGCAGCAATTAGAACTTTTAAGATTGATATAGTAGAGGAATCTTTGTCTACAGAGGAATGGCAAGATATTGCCAGTGATTTCTCTTTATTGAGATACTAAAGTTATTAAAGTTAATTAAATCTATTCAGATATTATGAGCATAGTTAGCCAAGTCATTTTAAAAGCAGATGACGAACTACGCTACCCCAGTAGCGGTGAACTAGAAGGTATTAAAAACTTTTTAACCACTGGCGAAAGACGAGTAAGGATTGCTGAAACTTTAGCAAGTAATGAAAAGAAAATTGTCGATCAAGCTGGCAAAGCTCTTTTTAAACAGCATCCAGAATATCGTGCTTTAGGTGGTAATGCTTACGGACAAAAAGAATACAATCAGTGTCTACGTGATTTTGGTTGGTATTTACGCTTAGTTACCTATGGTGTAATGGCAGGCGACAAAGGCCCAATTGAAAGTTCTGGGCTAATTGGAGTTAGAGAAATGTATAATTCTCTAGAAGTACCTGTACCTGGAATGGTAGACGCAATTCGTTGTTTGAAAAATGCAGCGATTGACCTTTTAAGTAAAGAAGATGCTCAAGAAGCTAGTCTTTACTTCGATTATATAATCCAAAGCATGAGTTAGTTAATTAGTTAAACTCAACTCACTGTTTATTAAGATCAAATTAGGTAACTGAGCAGTTAGTTTAAAGTGATTAGGGTTTTTCTGCTATGGCGCGATCGCAGTAGAATTATCTTATCTACACTTTAGATTAATTATTAGTTACCTATATTACTGCCAATGGCTATACAAGCTTCGGTAAAAAAGACTTTTTATGTTTCCTTTGTCTTATTTGTCCTAACTTATGCTGCGGAAGGATGGATGTATGCTGCCTGGATTCATAGATTATCTGAGCAAGGATCTTTGCTTTTACAACTAGGAGAAGATATACGTATAATAGTTTCCTACATTACTGCTCTATTTCTCATTTCCTTCTTTGTAATTGTTTTTACCTCTCCTATCTCTTTATTTACTTTTAGTGTTAATGGTTGGATCAAATCCGATACCACAGCATTCTTATCAATTTTTATCGGTGCTTTTGCTTTCGCCATAATTGTTCAGCGAATAGATTTTTTTGCTCGTTTTCTTGTCTTGACTGCTGCTGCTTTGCTGTTTAAGTTAGATTTACAATTACTAGGTTGCCAACGTTGGTTGTGTTCCATAATTTTAATTATCTTTGGTTGCTTAGGATTTACAAGCGGTATACTAGCTTTTCATCAATCGATTTTATAAACAGTAATAGGTAATAAGTATGAAAAAAGAGCAAAAAACTAAAACTTGGTTGAGGGTAGTTACTTTAATTTTGGGTTTAGGTTTTACCGTCTCCACAGCAGCGATCGGTTTGAGCGGTTTATTTAGTAAAAATAATGCTAATTCTAACGTTTCGGAATCTACAGAGAATGGGGAAAATGCCGAGGAGCAAATTCAGATGCAGATTAGGGGTTATGAAAAAGTATTAGAACGTGAACCTAAAAATGCTACTGCGCTTCAAGGGCTAGCTCAGATTTATCTACAGACAGGTAAGATGGAACTCGCCATCCCTGTAATTGAAAAACTCGTAGCTTATTACCCCAATCAACCAGAATATGCCGGGATTTTGCAATTAATTAAACAGCAACAAGCGCAACAGCCAGCCACTCCCCCTCAAACTAAATAAATATTATGGCAAAAGGTGATTGTATTTATGTATATCGCAATTTATTACAGTTAGATGGACTATATAAACACTATGGGATTGATTGTGGTGATGGAACAGTAATTCATTATCGTAAACCTAGCGAAACCATAGAAAGAACTTCCTTAGATATTTTTAGTCTTGGTAACCCAATATATGTAGCCGAATATGGCGAGGGTTTTGGGTTTATTCCTGATGTAGTGGTGGAAAGAGCCAAAAACCGTTTAGGAGAAAAACAATATAATTTACTATTTAATAATTGTGAGCATTTTACCAGTTGGTGTAAAACAGGTATTAGTGATAGTAAACAAGTTCGTAATTTCTTACCTATTGTTAGTACTCTTGATACTTCAAAACTTTATGAACCGATTAAACAGGCACTTAAGGGCAAACATATTAACACTAGTGAACTACTCCTATCAGAAGCACTAAGCGATATTAAATCAGTTTGGGAACAAATCCAACCAGAATATCAAACAGCCTTATCGGAAGCTACCGCCTGGAAACAAGTAGCCAAACAAGCTTTAATTAATCAACGTGAAGATCTAGCCAGAAGTGCGATCGCTCGCTCCCTAGATTATCAAAAACGTGCCAATAAATTAGAATTAGAACTGAGTGATTTGGCAACCATGACTCAAAATATTGTTTTAAATCAACAGGAATTGGCAAATTAATTCTATAAATTAGTGGAAATGGCAGCCACAGGACAAGTAGGAACACATTGTTCACACACAATACAACGCGATCGTCTAAAATCTAATCTCCAGGTTTGAGGATTGAGAATTAAAGCCTCACTAGGGCATACTCCTGTACATAACCCACAGTCTACACATTTATCTTGATCAATAATGATTTCCCCCGCAGCCGAAAAAACGCTGATATCGCGCATTCTCATCCATTCAATTGCTGCATCAATTTGATCAATGTCTCCCTGTAACTCCACTACCAATTTACCCATCTGATTAGGTGCAACTTGGGCGCGAATAATATTTGCAGCCACATTAAAATCTTTAGCCAGACGATAGGTAAGGGGAAGTTGGATGGCGGTTTTAGGAAAAGTAATCGTTACCCGTTTTTTCATAGAACATTATCGATTATAGATAGAATAAGAATCACGAGTTATCTAATCTTAATTTATTAAAGTTTAAGTTTAACCATGAGCCAGACACCACTAGAATCTAATGCTAACAATTTAGTCAGAAATCTAGTTATTGCGATCGCAGCTATAGTTTTAAGTATTGCTTTGTTTTTGGGTTTGCAAACTGATAGTTCTTCTTCTTTAGAATCTCAGGCAAAAAACTCTATTCCCCTAGATGTGGCACTCAATAACCAAAAGCCAACCTTAACAGAATTTTATGCTGATTGGTGTACTAGTTGTCAGGCAATGGCAGCAGATCTCGCACAAATAAAAAAAACCTATAGCGATCGCGTTAATTTTGTCATGCTTAATGTTGATAATACTAAGTGGCTACCTGAAATGTTGCAATATCGCGTTGATGGTATTCCCCATTTTGTATTTATTAATGATCAAGGTAGTGCGATCGCCGAAGCCATTGGCGAGCAACCTAAAACTATTCTCCAAGCTGATTTGGATGCTTTAATTGCTAATCAACCCCTTCCCTACGCTAATCTAAAAGGTCAAGTTTCTCAAGTTGAAACTCAAGTTACTATAACTGATGATCGCAATAGTGATCCCCGTAGTCATGGCTCGGTTTAATTAAGAATTAATACCTAGGTATTCTCTTTTATTATAAAAGTTGCATCAATTAATTATTTATCCCTTAGCATCCACAGAGGTTAAAATATTTGCTTTATATTCTTACTTTTTGAGAGATTTTGATGACTACAATTGTTAAACACAAAAGAACAGGTAATCAATATATTTTACTTGGGGTTGTTGGTGAGGGAAGTAAAGTTAATCCTTCACGCTTTCTCAATGATTTGTTTACCCAAGATAAACCTGAAGTATCCTATTTGGCGACAGTTTGTGATGTGGTAGGTAATATCTTTTTAGTCTATATTAATGATTTAGTTATCTTAGAAATTGATGGGAAAAAACCAGTAGATTTATTACCAGAAAATTCCTTGCGATCGCTTGATAACTATCCTAACCAACAGTTAGAGGACGACTTTACTGATGCCCCATTAGGTGAAGAATTTGAAAATGACCAGTATATAACAAGTTCATCCCCAGCCAAAGACTTAGATGAAGGTGATGAGGACTGGATTTAAACTATTTTTACTTATGTATTTTATTTAACAATTTAACTTCATTTAATTGAGAATAAGCAGCAATTTTTTATATTAAAACATTCAAAAAATAATATAAAAATACTGTGTATTACTATTTCTTCGTGTTAGAGTTTAAGCCAAAAGAGCTAAAACATAACTAGCTTCTAGACTTGGCTAAATAATCGAATAAGTTTTCACTAATATTAATTTAAATGCCTTTTTTGGGCAAAATAGGATTGCCGTTAATCATCTAGTGAAATCTATTTAAGTAGAGATTCATAGTTAATCGTTAAAATAAAGCATGAATGGGTAAAATACGGGGGTTAAATCCCTTAATTAAAGCGTCACTAGTTGGCAAGGCTGATAGCTTTTGATAACGTTGCAATCTGTTACAAGGTCTTATTATATAAATTATTATTACGGTCGATGACTGAACTAATTCAAGATTTATCTTTGGCTCAAGCTCACTCTCTAATTAATAGTTATGGTTTCGATTTAGGAGAAGAAGATGCCCTTGTACTTTTACAATGTTGGTTAGATATTTATGATCCTAATTGGATTCTTTTGGCAACCATTGAGGCATTATATTTAGGACGTTATAAAGCTATTTCCATCGAACACATCCTAAATGTCTGGTTGCGCCTAGGAAGTCCCAATACCCACTTCACCTATGAGTTTGAACGGCTTATTTGTCGTAAATTACCAAAACATTTAAATAATACAATAGATTACAGTTGGGAAACAGAATTATCTGAATTAGCATTTGAGCAGTTAGAGACAGAATCGATAGATATTATTACAACTAGTGATCGAGTAGAGAATAAAATAACCAAGAAGCAGAGCGATCGCTTTTGGGAAACCGAAGCCGTTAAAGGAGCAAATAAATCCTTAATTTCTAATTGGGGAATTGCTCGTAAAAATACTAAAAATAATTGGTCTAATTGGAATTGCGAAGACAAAACGATTCATCAATTTATTCCCTTACCAGATGTATCTTCATTTTTCAATAAACTTAAAACATTTGGCGAAGAAAAGTTAGAAGGGCAGTGATTTATATTAAAATATGTAAAGCAAACTGCTTTTCGGGAATTAGAAATTAATTATAAAATTGTAATGCGTGTAGCAATCGTTGGTGCAGGATTAGCTGGCATGGCAACAGCTATTGATTTAGTTGATGCTGGTGCCCAAGTTGAAATATTTGAATCTCGTCCTTTTGTAGGGGGAAAAGTTGGTAGTTGGGTAGATAAAGACGGTAACCATGTGGAAATGGGGTTACACGTATTTTTTGGCTGCTACTATAACTTATTTGCTCTGATGGAAAAAATAGGAGCAATAGATAATCTTCGTTTAAAAGAACATACTCATACTTTTATCAATAAAGATGCCAGAGTTGGTGAACTTGATTTTCGCTTCCTAACAGGTGCGCCATTTAATGGGTTAAAAGCTTTTTTTACTACATCACAACTTTCCACAGTAGATAAAGCAGCCAATTCCTTAGCTTTGGGTACAAGTCCAATAGTGCGCGCCCTAATCGATCCTGAAGGGGCGATGAAAACTATCCGCGATTTAGATAAGGTGAGTTTTGCCGATTGGTTTCGCAGTCACGGTGGCAATAATGGTAGTTTACGCAAAATGTGGGATCCTATTGCTTACGCTTTAGGTTTTATCGATACAGAAAATATTTCCGCCCGTTGTATGTTAACTATTTTCCAGTTTTTTGCAACGAAAACCGAAGCTTCTGTGTTGCGTATGTTAGAAGGTTCTCCTAGCGAATACTTACATAAACCCATAGTAGAATACCTAGAGGCGCGCGGTGCAAAAATTCATACCCGTCGTCGAGTTAGAGAGATTTTATTTGATGAGTCGGGTAACAAAACAAAAGTTACAGGGATAGTAGTAGCAGATGGCGAAAGCGAGACAACTATTACCGCCGATGCCTATGTCTGCGCCTGTGATGTGCCTGGAATAAAAAAAATTATCCCCTCCCAGTGGCGTAAATGGTCAGAGTTTGACAATATTTATAAATTAGATGCTGTACCTGTGGCGACTGTACAATTACGTTTCGACGGTTGGGTAACAGAGCTACATGATGCCGAGCAACGTCAACAGTTAGAAAAAGCTGCGGGAATTGATAACCTTTTATATACTCCTGATGCCGATTTTTCCTGTTTTGCAGATTTAGCTTTGGCTAGTCCTGGAGATTATTATAAACAGGGAGAAGGTTCATTACTGCAACTAGTTTTAACCCCAGGTGATCCTTTTATTAAGGAGAAAAACGAAGTTATCGCCCATCATGTTTTAGAACAAGTACGTCAATTATTCCCTTCTGCTAGGGACTTAAACATGACCTGGTATAGTGTGGTTAAACTAGCCGAATCTCTCTATCGTGAAGCACCTGGTATGGATCCTTATCGTCCACCTCAGCAAACACCAGTATCTAATTTCTTTTTAGCAGGTAGCTATACCCAACAGGACTATATCGATAGTATGGAAGGGGCGACATTATCGGGTAAACAAGCAGCTAAAGCTATTTTGGAAAATGCCCAACAGTTAAAACCCGTAATGGTGTAGATTAAATTATAAGTAATCAGACCATCTACCTAATAAAATATCCCAACCATAATTTTAAAGTAATGACAGACTGGCTAGAACATACCGTCCAAGTAGAAGTCCCTGTACCAATCGAATTAGTATGGGGTCTTTGGTCTGATCTACAGCAGATGCCTCGTTGGATGAAATGGATTGATTCTGTCACAATTTTAGAAGATAATCCAGAGTTATCGCGCTGGAAATTGGCTAGTGGTGGCTTCAATTTTACTTGGCTATCGCGTATTGTTCAGATTGTGCCATATCAAATAATAGAATGGCAATCGGTAGATGGTCTACCCAATAAAGGGGCGATTCGCTTTTATGATCGTCGAGGTAGTAGCATTGTTAAAATGAGCTTTGCTTATGCAGTACCTGGTATTATTGGTCAATTAATGGACAAGCTAATTGGGGATGTAGTTGAATCTACTGTGCAAGCTGATTTAGAAAGATTTAAGGAATACGCAATTAAACAAAAGGAAGAATCATAAACAGATATAAACGTGTTAGAAAGTAGGAGATTATTAAAATCTCTAGGATTTGTCTATGATTGATATTCGACAATTAATTACTAAAGAATTCTCCTTATCATCATCACAGGTTAATAACGCTTTAGATCTTTGGTTGGACGGGGGGACAGTCCCTTTTATTGCTCGTTATCGTAAAGAACAAACTGGTTCACTCGATGAAGTACAGTTAAGGAATATTTTTGATCGCTACAATTATCTTGATGAACTTAGTAAACGTCAAGAGAAAATACTATCGGAAATTGCAGCCCAAGGTAAGTTAAGCGAGGAATTACAAGCTAAAATAATTAATTGTCTTAATAAAACCGAACTGGAAGATTTATATTTACCTTATAAACCCAAACGACGTACTAGAGCTACTGTTGCGAAAGAAAAGGGTTTAGAGCCACTAGCAGTTTGGATTGCAGCCCATAATCAAGCAAAAATATCTCAGATAGATCTAATCGCCGAAGCCAGTAAATATGTTGATGCCCAAAAGCAGGTAGATAACATAGAAACTGCCATTGCAGGAGCAGCAGATATCTTAGCCGAGCAAGTGGCAGATAAAGCCGAAATTCGAGCTTATTTACGGGAATATTTTGTCAAAGAGGGTGTATTTGTCTCCCAAATTAAAGATGATTACCCCGAAGGTAGTACTAAATATGAAATGTATCGCAACTATAGTTATAGTGTAAGTAAGATTCCGCCTCACCATATATTAGCTCTCTATCGTGGCGAAAGTGAAGGTATTTTAAATGTTGATATAACTATCGATGAATCGGCAATCTTAGCTTATCTAGAGAAGCAAGAAATTAAGACAAGGGTAGCCACATTAAAAGAATTTTACCATTCAATGCTTAAGGATGCCTATAACCGTCTGATTAAACCATCTATAATTAGGGAAGTTAGAAGCGATCGCAAGGATTATGCTGATTTAGAATCTATTCAAACTTTTGAAGCTAATCTACGTAACCTATTACTCGCCTCGCCTGCGGGAATGAAACCAACCTTGGGTATCGATCCTGGATTTCGTACAGGGTGTAAAGTGGTGGTGTTGTCGGATACAGGGAAGTATTTAGCCTATCAGGCAATCTATCCCCATTCAGGAGAAAACCAAAGACAACAAGCAAGCATAATTATTAGCAATTTTATCAATAAATATCAGATCGAATTAATTGCGATCGGTAATGGCACGGCTTCTAGGGAAACAGATCAGTTTATTAGCGAAGTTTTACAACAATTGGAAGTTAAACCGATTAAAGTAATTGTTAATGAATCTGGAGCGTCGGTTTATTCTGCTAGTGAAGTGGCGCGTGCGGAATTTCCTGATTTAGATATTACCGTGCGAGGAGCAATTAGTATTGGTAGAAGGTTACAAGATCCTTTGGCAGAATTGGTAAAAATAGATCCTAAATCTATTGGGGTAGGGCAATATCAGCATGATGTTAACCAAAAATTATTAAAGGAAAAATTGGAAGCGAGTGTTGAAAGTTGTGTTAATTATGTTGGGGTAGATTTAAATACCGCATCAAAAGAATTACTGACTTTTGTATCAGGAATATCCCCCACAATTGCCAATAATATTGTAAGTTACCGCAACGAACAAGGAGCTTTTAAAAATAGAAAAGAACTATTAAAAGTAGCTAAGTTAGGTAAGAAAACTTTTGAACAAGCAGCAGGGTTTTTAAGAATTCGTGATGGTAATAATCCTTTGGATAATACAGCAGTGCATCCTGAAAGTTATGCCGTAATTGAACAAATAGCCAAAAGTCTTAACGTTTCCCTCAAGCAAATTACGCAAGTAGGAGATAGTTTAAAAAAGTTGGATCTTAAACAATTTGTGACTAAAGAAATTGGTTTACCAACCCTACAAGATGCTATCAAAGAATTAGAAAAACCAGGACGTGATCCAAGAGAACAATTTCAATACGCTACTTTTAAAGAAGGAGTTGCCGAAATTAGTGATTTAACCCCAGGAATGATCTTAGAGGGAGTAGTGACTAATGTAGTTAACTTTGGTGCTTTTGTAGATATTGGTGTACATCAAGACGGTTTAGTACATATTTCTCACTTAGGCGATCGCTTTGTCAATGATCCTAATGAAGTTGTTAAAGTTGGACAAATAGTTAAAATTAAGGTTTTGCAAATTAATGAAAAGCTAAAAAGAATTAGTTTATCTATTAAAGAAGCACGATAATATTTCAGATAGATCTGACACAGGTAAAAAACTTAAAATATCAGGAGTAGCAATGTACGTACTAATTGGTGGTGCAGGCTTGCTAGGGCTAAGTTTGGCGCAAAAACTAGTAGAATTGGGACACACTGTTGGAGTTATTGATCCAGACTACACTGCTTGCCGTTATGCCCGTGAACAAGTAGGAGCTATGGCTTTTGAAGGAAGTGCAGTCAGTACACAAGTTTTGTTAGAAGCAGGAATTTGTAAAGCTGATGCCTTAGCTGCTGTATTAAGAAGTGATGCTTTAAACTTAGCAATGGTAACTCTCGCTAAACACTACGGTGTTCCTCATATTCTGTCTCGGATGCGTCATTCTGATTTTGCTGATCCTCTGCGTTTGTCGGGAGCAAATCATATCATTAGTACCGTAGATATAGCAGTAACTACTATGGTCAATGCAATTGAGTATCCACAAATAGAATCAATGATGCATTTTGAGCAAGCGCAGATTGAGGTGTTAAAACTTTCTATCCCCAAAAATGGTTGTATCGTTGGTCGTAAGGTTGCTGAAATTGCTCAAGACTTCCGTTTTCCCAAAGGTTCTCTAATTATTGGATATCAACCCCATCCTCACGAAGATTTAACGATTCCTAATGGTAGTACAATACTTGAACCTAATTCAACTGTGCTAATTGTGACAAAACCTGGGTCGTTACATCAAATAATTGATTTTATTAAAGATTGTAAATAAAGTTAATGAAACTATACCAGCATTTTTGTTTAGTCATTTCTCTTATTTTCCTTGTCTCTTGCACATCATTAGAAAGTTCATCAAAATTAATGTCAAATATTGATCAAGTAAATCTATCTCAAAAGGAGGTAATTCTTAACAAAGACTTTCAGATAGCAATGGGGCAAACTATTTATGTTCCGATCTATTCTTATATTTACCATGAAGATAGACAAAAGATTTTAAACTTAGCAGCGACATTAAGTATTCGTAATACAGATTTAAATCAGTCTATTATTATCACTACTGTAGATTACTATGACTCTAATGGTAAACTAATTAAACAGTACCTCAATAATCCTATTCAAATTCAGTCACTAGCCTCTACAGATTTCTTTATCCATAGAAATGATAATAGTGGTGGTGTGGGTGCAAATTTTATAGTAGAGTGGGTTGCTGCTAAAAAGGTTAGTGATCCTATAATTGAGGCGGTGATGATTGCAACAGAATCACAACAAGGAATTTCTTTTGTAAGTCCTGGAAAAGTAATTGAAAGTAAGGAAAACAACAAAAGTTGATTTTTAAACTAGGAAACTTGAAAAATTGTCAATCATCTTCTAGTTTCAGCAACTGCTGATCAATTTTTTTCAGTCTGACACGTGCAATTTCTTCTGAAAGAATTTGCTTACGCATGGCTTCATTAAGTGCAGCTTTCTCCGCCAGCAGTAATCGACGACGAATAGCATCAAGTTTCTTGTGTTCGCCACCTTTAATATCAAATTCATCTCTACGCCGATTATACAATTCTCGCAATGTTTTTTCTGCTCCAGCAATTTGCACTTGGTAAGCTGAACGCATCTGTTCATATACAGCTTTTGGTAACACTCCTGACTTTAAAAGGCTGTCCAATTCATCCTGCGCTGCCTTAGCGGTGATTAATTGGGCTTGTAACTCCTCAACCTGCTGCTGGGTCGCTGAAAACTTAGATAATTTTAGGCGTTTGACTACCCAAGGTAAACTTAATCCCTGACCTACTAATGAGATTAGAACACTGCCGAAAACTAAAGTAATGAGACTTTCTCGTCCTGGCAATGTGGCAGGTAAACTTAATGCCAGAGCCATTGAGAGTGAGCCTTTGATGTTACCTAAAAAAAGTAAATGTTGCCAGCGAAGCGGAATTGGACGGTCAAACCAACGCACCATAGCTAACAGAGGATAGACTGTAAGAACTCGCCCGACTTGATATGCCAAAACTGCAAGTAGAATTGCAGGTAAAGTCATCCAGAGCGTTAGCAGGTTTATTTCGACACCAATCAACAGAAAAATAAATGTGTTGACAGTAAAACTGGCATATTCCCAAAAACTTAGTAGGGTGATACGACTAGAAGCGGAAATATTACTAGTAAGCCCAAAATTACCAAAAATTAATCCAGCTACAACTACAGATACAGCACCTGATACGCCTATGAATTGCCCTACCTGAAAAGTTCCCAAGGCTACCGCAACTGTCAACAGCAGACTGCTTAGAGGATCGTCTAAACGGTAAAATATAGGTATACTCAAGTAGCCGAAGATTAACCCCACAAGGCAGCCTCCTAAAGCGATAAATAGCAGTTGTTGAATTCCTTCCACTACTGTCAGTGAACCTGTCGAATATACTTGTAAAATTAGATTGAAGGCAACTAAGGCAGCAGCATCATTAAATAGGGTTTCTCCTTCCACAATTGTAGAAAGTCTTGAGGGTACTGGTATCTCCTTAAAAACAGCAATCATGGAAACTGTATCAGTGTTTGCCAGAATTACTCCGACAAATAAAGCAGGTATCCAGGTCAGTTCCAACCCGAATTTCAAGATCAGGGCAATAATAGCACCAGAAAATATAGCCCCAGGGACAGCTAAGAGGGCGATTGGTTTAAACGTGCTGCGTAGACGGCTAATATCCGTATTAATACCAGCATCGAAGATTAGAATAGGCAGGAAAAGATTCAAAACAAGGGAAGGATCTAAACCAAGGGGACGAGATAATATATCAGTAATTGGCAAACCTGCTAACACTAAACCTGTTACGTAGGGAATACGAAGTTGTCGGGTTAATAAGGCAACTCCAGTAGCTAGAAGCAGAAGGATAATTGAAACAGTGATTAAAGAAGCAACATTCACTTAGTTTTGAGAAATTTTTGCAAATTGTTGGATAAACATTACCAAAAATATATCAATACTCGCAAGAAGCTATTCAGACTATACCGAAAAATATTAAGATAGTTTAAATAAGTATCGCTAACTAAATATCAGCCTCATGGATAATCAACTACTGTGGCACGGTTTCTATCAAGAGATTAATCAGCCAGATGAGCAAATAGATTTAGCTAAAGCTGCTCTCTGCTATGCCCAAGCAGAATATCCAGACTTAGATATCAATAAATATTTAGGTATTTTAGACGCGATCGCCTACGAAATTAGACCACAATTACCAGTAGAACGCTATCCACTTAAAGTTATTCAAACAATTAATTATCATCTATTTGATTGCTTGAAATTTGAAGGTAATAGTGGAGATTATTATAATCCTAATAATAGTTTTATCAATCAAGTAATCGATCAAAAAGCAGGTATACCCATTAGTTTATCAGTTATCTATCTAGCGATCGCCAAACGCCTAGATTTTCCGATGATCGGTATTGGTATGCCAGGACATTTTTTAATTAGTCCTGATATCGAAGATACCCAGATCTTTGTTGATCCCTTTAACCAAGGTGAGATTTTATTTCCAGAAGATTGTCAAGAAAAATTAATCCAAATATATCAGCAACCAGTAGAACTTCAACCTAGTTTCCTTGCACCTATTAGTAATAAGCAAATTTTAGCAAGGATGCTTAATAATTTAAAATTTATCTATCTACATAGTCGCGAATTAAATAAAGCCCTAGCAATTATTAGTGGCATAATCGCTCTTTTTCCTGAAAATGCCGATGAAATAAGAGATAGAGGCTTATTATACTATCAAATAAATCGCTGGCAAGAAGCAGCAATGGACTTAAGATATTTTCTTAAAATTGCTCCTTATAGTGAAGATGCGCCAATGATTAAAGTCCTTTTAGATAAAATGAATCAGGTTTCCTAGCTTTATTTACATTGATCCACAACTAAGTAAAACTTGATAGGGAGAAAAGTAAATGAGAAAATAATAAGACATCAATAAATTCATGATTGAATGAAAAAAATTTTTGTTATTGATACTAATGTTATCCTGCATGATCCCACTGCACTTTTTCGCTTTCAAGATAATGAAGTAGTCTTACCCATAGCCGTCATTGAAGAACTAGATCGTTTCAAAAAACAGCCAGAAATGACAGGTCGTAATGCTAGAGAAGTATCTCGTACTTTAGACAATTTACGCCAACAGGGACATCTAGTAACGGGGGTACAATTAGATAATGGTGGGACTTTAAGAGTTGCTCTTTGCGATCGCCAAACTCTGCAAACATTACCCCCAGAATTAAATGGTGACTCAGCAGATAACGCTATTTTGGCTGTAGGGATGCAGTGTAAACAACAGTGTCAATGTCCTGTAATCGTAATTAGTAAAGATACTAATCTCAGAATTAAAGCTGATGCTTTAGGGTTAAATGCTCAAGATTACGAAACAGATAAAGTAGATGTTGCAGATTTATATACAGGCAGTACAGAAGTACTAGTAAGTGCTGAGAGAATAGCAGAATTTTTTCAAACAGGGTCAATTATCCTAGATCAAGATTTCTTACCAAATCAAGATGTAACTTTAGTAGATCAAGTAAATCCATCCCACACAGCTTTAGGAATGGTGGAAGGAAAAAGCCGTAAAATTGTTCCTTTAATTACCTTACCCAAACTAGGAGTATCTAGAATACAACCTCGTAACCGTGAACAAAGATTTGCCTTAAATCTACTATTACAAGACTCAATAAAACTAGTAACCCTAGTAGGTAAAGCAGGGACAGGTAAGACCCTACTGGCGATCGCCTGCGGACTACAAAAAGTTGCCGATGAAAAACTATATAGCCGTTTACTAATCTCTCGTCCAGTTGTACCGATGGGTAAAGATATTGGTTTTCTTCCAGGAGATATCAACGAAAAACTGACACCTTGGATGCAGCCACTCTATGACAACTTTGATTTAATATTAGGTACTCAAGACACTCAAGAACAACCAGGACATTGGCGACGGGGACATCAAGAATTAATTGAGATGGGAATTTTACAAATCGAACCTCTAACCTATATTCGAGGAAGAACTATTCCCCAACAGTTTTTAATTATCGACGAAGCTCAAAACCTGACCCCCCATGAAGTAAAAACCATTATTACCCGTGCTGGCGAAGGAACGAAAGTAATATTAACAGGTGATCCAGATCAGATAGATAATCCCTATGTTGATGCTGCTAGTAATGGATTAACTTATGTGGTGGAAAGATTTAAATACGAGCCTTTAGCTGGTCATATAACTTTAACCAAGGGAGAGCGATCAAGTCTAGCAGAAAGAGCAGCAGCTTTACTTTAACAGCAATAGTTAAGTCAGGAGACAGGAGTCTGAAAACCTATTATACAAAATCCGATTACCAAAACATACTTTCGATCTGTAGTTTTAATTAGTTTAAAACCTTAGTGCCTAGTACAAGCGTGCCTAAAAACCATTTGATTTATAGCGAACATTTATACCAACAAAATAATTTTATTTAATCCCCAAGGGACAAATGACCAATATTAATCAGTTGTCCTAATGTAAAGTAACTATAGCTATAAAAAAATCATCTAGCGTAAGCAATTTAACGATCACCAATCAGATTCGTTAAGTTATATATAACTTAAGGAAAAAAATTGAATTATAAAAACTGCTTTATGCGAGACTTTGCTCAAATCCAACAAACAGACTACGACGTAATCATTATCGGTGGTGGAATTAATGGTGCAGGTGTTGCCAGAGATGCAGCTTTGAGAGGATTAAAAACAATTTTAATAGAAAAAAATGATTTTGCCAGTGGTAGCTCTAGTTGGTCGACTCGGCTAATTCATGGTGGCTTACGCTATCTAGAATATTTTGAATTCCCTTTAGTACGTGAAGCTTTAAAAGAAAGAGAAGTATTATTACATACCGCCCCCCATTTAGTTACACCGCTACAACTTACTATACCCATTTACCGCGATCGCTCTCGTCCCTATTGGAAGATTTGGGCGGGCATGATCTTATATGATGTTTTTAGCTTTGATAAAACTCTACCTATTCATAGAATGCTACCTAAAGCTAAGTTTCAACAGTTATTCCGTGCTGTTGATCAAGACAACTTAGTAGGTGGCTCACAATACTATGACGGACAAGTAACTCTTGCAGAGCGTTTATGTTTGGAAAATATTATTTCGGCTCAAAATGCAGGTGCAACGGTTTTAAATTATGTTGAGGTGATCGATCTACCCATAAAAGAGGCTCGGATCACCGATGTTGTTTGCAAAGATAAACTGACAGGGGAAAACTTTACTATTAGTGCTAGAGAAAATGGCATTATTATTAATACCGCAGGACCCTGGATAGATCAAGTCTGTAAATTAGGTACTCAGGCAAACCAAAATACCCCCATTGGCAAAACGCAGAAGAACGGTAGTACTAAGGGAAGTCATATTGTGGTTGGCGATTTTCCTGGCGCACCAGGTTCTACCTTATACGTAGAAGCAAAATCCGATGGTCGTCCTTTCTTTATTGTGCCTTGGTTGGGAATGTATTTAATTGGGACTACAGATTTACCCTATAAAGAAGATCTCGAAAATATTAAAGCCAGTAATGATGAGATTGATTATCTTTTAAAAGAAACCAATAATATTATTCCTGTGGCAAATTTAACCAGGGAAGATATCAAATTTACCTATTCTGGAGTACGTCCCCTACCATATTCCGAAGGTAAAAGACCAGGTAGCATTACCCGCAAACATATCATTTTTGACCACAAAAAAGAAGGTATTAAGAACATCTTTACTCTTATTGGTGGTAAATTAACTACCTATCGTAACGTCGGGGAAGAAATGGTTAATATCATAATCAAACGGATGAACCATTCTGCTGTAGCTTGTCAAACCGACACCTTACCCTTACCTGGCTTTATTTTACCTAACGATCCACGTATTCAAGAGGCGATCACTAAATATAGTTCAACCCTATCAGTTAATGCGATCGCTCATTTATTTTCTATTTATGGATCTAGAGCGTTAGAAGTCCTAGCCCTATGCGAACAATTACCTGAGTTGTCTCAGCCTCTTACCCCAGAATTACCCGATATTAAGGCTCAAATAGTTTATGCAGTAGAAAGCGAATATGCCCAGACTCTGGTGGATATTCTCCGTCGTCGTACCACTTTAGCAATGAATGGTTACTATGGGATGAATTTACTGCCGATAATTAGCCAAACACTACAAAAATATTGCGGTTGGACTCCAGAAAAATGCGATCGCGCTTGTAATGAATATCGTTTCTATATGGAACATAATTGCATTCCTGACTATCAATTACAACGACAATTTGCCCAAGTAAATTAATTTCTCACGCCTAGCATTGGTAGAAACTGATCCATATCAATTCTAGGCAATTACGGGGTATTTTTTAGCTTTTAGTTATTAGCTTCTTGGCTTTTAGCTTTGAGCTTCTTATCTCCTGACTTGTGACTCCTAGATAATGTGGGGATATTTTCACCTACTACCTACATTGTCCCCTTGTGGGATTTGCGTAGCTTATCCTTTAGGGCTACCCACTACCTACTACCTACTACCTATCTCCCAACATACATACAGATTTCCATTAAATATGCCATACCTTAGCGTGTTTAGGACGACGAGCCAAAATACTACCAGCCATTTTAATATCAGCTTGTGTTCCAGAAACGATCGCCAGATATTTACCTTTATTAAAATATGATTGCAAGACAGGAATTAAAAAAGTAGGTAATTTAAACAAATTAAAATCAGGGCGATCGCAAATTTCTAAACCATAATTCCAATCGTGTTTTTGATAATTACGTGCGATTAAATTAATTTTATTGAGAGGAAAACCTACCTCCCTAAGCTCTTCTAGAGCTACTTTAACATCTCGATGATGGGAAAATATACCTACAGCCTGTCGATAGCTATTGTTACTTTTAGCAACAGTGCCATTATCTGTAGTTAATATACTTGAATGCCATTGATTTTTCGCCCCAGAACTAGATAAAGAGAATTTCGATACTATTTGCTTAACTAACAGTAAACTAATCATTTTATCTAACTACCTAAATTTAGACTTATATTCTTTACAATAGTCTTTTGATATGTCAAAGGTATGGCAGATAGATGAACTTTTTCCTACACACTATAGCAATGCTGCAATAAATCTCCTTACGCACGCAATTACCTATAGTTAAATAGAATCAACATTTTCTGAGACTTTTTTTAATTGTAGGTTCAATTCTTGCGAGCTTAACATAATAGGCTTTGATTCTATAATTACCTGTTGCTGCTTGAGTAGAGCTATATCCTGTAAAATTTGCTGCTGTTGCTGTTGAATATCGCTTAGACGCTGGAGAATTTCCGATAACTGTTCGGGATTATTGGTTATTTCGTAGTTAGTAATGGTGGCTGGGGGAACTATATTTTTAGGTTTAGCCTCCCAACCAAAGAGAAACTTAGCTAATTTAAAGGGAGATTGCAGAATCCATAACCAGATTCGATCTATAGTACTAGCGATCGCTCGATAAATGGTTAAGACTAATCTAATTATTAGGATAATCGCAATTATGCTAAGTATTAAACTAATAAAAGCATGATGATATAGCCACGCCCACATTGGATGTTGTCCTAACCAATTATTGATATTTGAGCTTATAGTACCGTTAATATTGTCTACAACTTGATTATTCCAGGTTTTATCAATAGCATTTTGAACAGAAGTAGAGACAGTTGTTTTAAAATCGTTAAGATCCATAATTATAGTTTTGTGGAAAAATAAATTACAAATAAAGCCTTGCTAGTCCCAAGTATAAAGATGATTGATAGATATTAGATAATTGTAATTAATAGCTTTTAGCAATGATGCTCCGCTAACCCTTTAGGGTAGTCTTTAAATTTTAACTATTACCAAAACCCCCATTACCTACTACCTACTACCTACTACCTATTTCCCAAACCCCCATTACCTACTACCTACTACCTAACTCCCCACTCCTCAACAATCAAGGTAACCATTGAGGATGAAAACCAATAAAAGGCAAATTTTCCACTTGATAAGAGTCTGTAAGGGTGGGAGGAATTAAGAGCCAAATACTACTATTAGAAGGTTGATTAAGATTAGCAGTGGTACTATTAGCAGACTGAGTAAATAAAATTCCCAGTTCATCGGGGGCAACACTAAGAGTATGATCTTGATAGGTTGATAATTCCAAAAGAGTTTTAATAGCAGCACTGTTTAAATCAATAGAAGCTAAATAAGGCTTTTCTAAATATTGCTCTCCCTTAGAAAGTTCAGTTAACCAACAATATAAAGTTTTGCCAGTAGTAGTAAATTGACAATCTTGAATTGAACCCTCAGTATTTAATAATTCTCGTTGTACACCTTGATTATTGACATAAAAAAGCGATCGCGTATAACGTAATTTGGCGTTATCGGTATTATAATTAATCATCGCTGCTCCTGTACCATCTGGAGTAAAACTTAGTACTTGTCCAAACTTGGGTAAAAAATCTAAAGGTTGAGCATTAGGCTCTAAAGGTAATAATGCTATGCCTTCTCCTTGGGCTACTGCTACAGTCTGACTATCGGGAGTTATTAGGAAATCTCCCACTTGAGCATTGGTAATTAATTGTGGTGGACGATTATCTTTAATTATCCACAACCCAAAATCATTAAGCCGTTTACGGTTGAGTCTTTGTACTACAATGGTTTTCCCGTCTTGAGAAAGGGCAAATTTATTATTTTGGTAATCTTGAGCATCTAAAATTAATTGAGGTTGAGAAGTTGCTAGATCTTCTGGGTTTTGAGTATTTAAACCCGTTGTAACTGTATATAACTCTAAATTGCGGATACCATCAACACCTTGGGCTTTTGAAGAAGCGGAAAACAACAAACGATCGCCTTGGGGATAAGGAGTAAATTCAAAGACAACTAGATTTGGGGGAGTGAGAATCTTTTTTTGTTGTCTTGTCCAATCATATAAAATTAATCTCCCTTGTTCTACCCCTTGGCTACCTATATAAACAAAAGCGCGATCGCGACTGGCAAATTCTGCTTCAAAAGGTTCAATGGGTTTTCCTGCTTCCTTCCCATTATTAAACCTATCCCTAGCCTGGGTAAGAGTTAATTTATATTTACCACCATAAGGCACTGGGTTATTAAGAGTGTAGGCGAGTCTTAATCCAGACCAACTAATTTTACCAGGTAAAGGAGGTTCAATCTTTAAGTTTTGCTCAACACTAGGGCGATCTACAGGGCGATTAAAGGTGAGTAGGAAAGCTCGATCTTGATAACCAATAGTTTGATTGTACCAACTAAAATTACTAACCCTACCACCTGCATGAAAGATACAATTATCCCGACAAGCAGCACCAGTGACAAGCAAAAAAGCAATAATCAAACTCAAAAGAATAATTAGAGCGATCGCTATACGATCTATTGATGATGATATCTGCATTTGAGGGATAATAGATCAGGAGTAGGATTAAATAAATGATAACTAAATGCTGCCGAGAGAAGAATTATTAAAAGGTGTAGAAAATAAAGACGAAATCGTTCGTATTATAGATTTGGCTGAAGTTGCTATTAAAAATTGGGAAGTAGTTACGAGTAATTTTTTCTCCCCACCTGTGGTAGCAGAAGTACAATCAATTTGCCGAAATTTGACAGAAATTCAAGTTTTACCCTGGGGCGGTTATCCCCAAGCAGAAAGACAAAGATTAGGTTTAGCTCGTCCTGACATATCATTAGATGAGTCGGAGATAGAATTGGCTGCTTTGGATATTGCAGGTAATTTTCTTTTCGATCCTGCTACCCATCGGGATTTTTTAGGGGCGATTTTAGGAACAGGTATAGTCAGAGATAAAGTAGGCGATATCATTGTTTTGGGAGAAAGAGGGGCGCAGGTAATTGTAGTTCCTGAAATGGTAGATTTTTTAACTAGTTCTCTTACCCAAGTGCGATCTGTAGCTGTTAAAACCCAGAGGATCGATTTTAGCGAAATTAAAGTTCAGCCTCCCAATAAGAAGGAAATCACTACCGTCGAAGCTTCCTTAAGGTTAGATGCGATCGCTTCTGCTGGTTTTGGTATATCTCGTAATAAAATGGCAAGTGCGATTTATAGTAATGATGTACGAGTAAATTGGAAAGAGATAACTCAGGCAAGTTACAATGTCAAAGCTGGTGATTTGATTGCTGTTCGAGGTAAGGGTAGATTAGAAGTTGGCGAAGTCTCCGTTACTAAAAAGCAACGCTATCGAGTTAATCTAGTACGCTATAAATAATTATCTGATTTTACTATTCGATTTAAATTAAATGACTACTTCTCCTCAATCTACTTCCACCGATACCATGAAATATGGGGAAAGAGCGATCGCTGAAGGTGAATTGATTACTTTCCCTAATCCTCGTCTCGGTCGCAAGTACAATATTAATATTACATTGCCAGAATTTACCTGTAAGTGTCCTTTTTCTGGATATCCCGATTTTGCCACCATCTATATAACCTATTCTCCCGATCAAACAGTGGTGGAACTCAAAGGGTTGAAATTATATATTAATAGTTATCGCGATCGCTATATCCCCCATGAAGAAGTGGTAAATCAAATACTAGATGATTTTGTGGCTGCTTGTGATCCCTTAGAAGTTACTGTAAAAGGCGACTTTACCCCCAGAGGTAATGTTCATACGGTTATTGAAGTAAATCATCAGAAAACCACCAGCTAGGATCATTTATTGTTACTAATTGACATTCCAACATAGCGCGATCGCCATTTATCAGTATTGCTTTGCTCTAGAAAGTTAAGAAAAAATTACCCGAACGACTTTTTGTTTTAAGAGCAGCGATCTCTGGTTGGATAATTTCGATTTTTATCTGTACTTAGATAGGTGACTATTTCTCTCTTAACGGGAGATTTCTAATTTTTGCACTCAATAATAACTTTATGCTTAATTCCAGCACGAACAAATTCGTAGTAAACATCTATTTGATAGTTTTCTCCAGATAATCCTCTCAAAAATGTCGTAGCTCCGCCTGTAACCAGAATTCCTTCGTCTTTTTGATTCAATAGCATTGTATATATGCTTTTTACGTAGTTTTCAAATTCTTTATCTGAATTCATTAATTAAAAAAACTGAAAAAACTAATCAACGTTACTTGCCTGAGCAAATAAATCAAAATCAAATACACTTTTACCATTTCATACTGGTATGAGTTTTTAAAATTATTTGTTCCTCGTTAAGCCAACATTAACTAAAGAAGTAAAATAATACTCATGCTCAATATCTGACCAACCATGACCAGTATAAATCTTGACAATTTAAGCAAAGATAATCGCGATCGCTTACAACAAAGAGCAGCAATTCATGGTCGATCACTAGAATTAGAACTAGATTCGATTTTAACCAGTGTTTTTGAACCAAAAACCGCAGAAAATTCTCTTAAGGAGTTACTGCTGGCGATGCCTGATGTGGGAGAGGATGCCGATTTTAATAGTGTTAGAGACAATGTTAGAGAAATTTCCCTGTGACCAAGTATTTACTCGATACAAATGTAATCTCCGAACTACGTAAGAAAAATCGCTGTAATTGAGGAGTTAGAAATTGGTATGCAACTATTAACGAACAAGAAATTTATCTTAGTGTATTAGTAATTGGGGAACTCCGTTGTGGTGTTGAATTGATTAGAAGACGCGATCGCTTTTGCTGCTTCACATTTAGACACATGGCTTAAAAAAATTATTCGAGAATATAGTGATCAAATTTTTCCCATTACTCAAGAAATTGCTGAAACATGGGGGACAATGAATGTACCCGATCCTATTTCTACTGTCGACGGACTACTTGCAGCTACGGCAAAGGTGCATAATTGTACTTTAGTGACGCGGAACATTAAAGATATTGTGCGGTGCGATGTTCTTTACTACAATCCTTTTGTATAACTTTCGTATAAAGACTAATAGTATACTTACCGCAACCTCAAAGCAACTTGTTGAAAGCATCGCGCAAAGGTTTATAATAAGCCGAGGCGTATTTAGTGGAATGAGCTAAGATTCCCACATCACAATGATCGCGTTCCTTTGCGTCTTAATAATTTTATTAAAGTCACTGCTCTTCTGTGGCAACCTGGATTACTAATCTTTAATAGCGATCAGCCATCAGGTACAATACAAAAGTAAAGATTTATGAACAAAACTAAACAGTAAGATAAAACTATGAAAAGCAAAGAAATTCAACCCAGTGTAACCCCAAAGTTAGAAGAGCCAAAGTTCGGTTTCAATTCC
The DNA here is from genome assembly GCA_002368355.1 of Chondrocystis sp. NIES-4102. Taxonomy (NCBI): domain Bacteria; kingdom Bacillati; phylum Cyanobacteriota; class Cyanophyceae; order Chroococcales; family Chroococcaceae; genus Chondrocystis; species Chondrocystis sp. NIES-4102. The sequence continues at coordinate 3,629,382 of AP018281.1, forward strand.
TACGCAGAGCGTTTAAATGCCCGTGCAGCCATGATTGGTTTTAGTGCAATTCTAATTATTGAATACTTTACAGGCAAAGGGTTGTTATCTTGGCTCGGCTTGCAATAAATTAAGGTTGTAATAGGTAATTAGGGAATTAACTTTTTGCCTATTGCTCAACAAATTTAATCCTAAACTAAGCTTATGGACACCGACTTCCAGTATCATCTACATAGATTAGATAGGAAATCAATTAAGTGAATGAGCGCAGCAGATAGCCAAACTAGCCCCCAAGATCACAATAGAGCTTTAGTATCGCCTAATATAGCCAAGTTGCCTAAATCTGAAGTTAAATCTACACCCATTCAGTTAGGAATTATGGCTTCTGGGAGTGGGACAAATTTTGAAGCTATAGCTAAAGCGATCGCCAGGGGTGATCTGCTAGGGGAAATTAAAGTAGTAATTTATAATAATCCCGATGCTAAGGTAAAAGAACGTGCCGAAAAATATCAAATACCTACAGTTTTAATTGATCATCGGCAATATAAACAACGTACAAGTTTAGATCAAGAAATTGTCAAAGTCTTACAAGCCTATGGTGTAGAGTGGGTAGTAATGGCTGGTTGGATGCGCATCGTCACTGAGGTTTTATTAGAAGGATATAGCGATCGCATTATTAATATTCATCCCAGTTTATTACCCAGTTTTAAAGGTATTCGAGCTATCGAACAAGCCCTAGCAGCTAAAGTAAAAATTACAGGTTGTACAGTACATTTAGTTAGTTTAGAAGTCGATAGTGGTGCAATTATCATGCAGGCTGCTGTACCAATTTTAGCCGATGACACCTTAGAAACACTGCACGCTAGAATCCAACTGCAAGAACATTATATCTTACCCCAGGCGATCGCTTTGGCTGCTTCTAATCAATCTTCGTAAAGCCAACCAACTGAAAATAGTAATTACCGTAAAACCTGCACGATAATAAAGTTCTACAATCAAAACAGACAAAGTAAGAATTTCTATTATGTTGCGAAAAATTATAGTTTTATTCATGTCCTTGTCCTTGTGCTGGACTACTGTAGGTTGTGGAAGTTCCTCAACGACTTCAACAAGACCTCAAACAACTTTTAGTAATAATGCTAATATTCCTGCTGCACCAACATCTATCAGTGATGGAAAATATCCAGTGCAACAAGCCACCTACGATGATAGTAGTGGTGAATATAGTTTGATGTTACTTAATACTCCTCCAGGTAGCCCCCCTGTATTGCGGACATCACAATTACAAATGGCTCGAATTGATGAACAAGCTGCTTCAGGAGAGAAAACCTATCTTCAAGTAAGTAATGGTCAACCTGTGATGTATTTAACTGAAGATTTTAAAATTGAATATGTTCACAATGTCACAGAAACTCAAACCAATCCTCAAACAGGTCAACAACAAACCGTTGTAGTTAGAAGAGAATCTAACTTTTGGACACCTTTTGCTGGGGCTTTAGCAGGACAAGCGATCGGTAGTTTATTATTCCGCCCTCAATATTATGTTCCTCCTGTCTATCAGCCTGGCACAATTATGACTGGTTACGGTGGTTATGGTAGTAGTTATTCTCAAGCGGTAAATCGTTACCAACAACGTTATAACGCCCCTCCAGTCGCTGTTAGAAATAGAACTGTATTAAGAAGTACTGGCAGTATCCGTAACAGTAATACTACTACTAATACTAGATTACGTCGTCCTGCATATAACAATAGTAATCGTGCAACTGGTTCTGGAGTAGGTTCTAGTACCCTACGTTCTTCTGATAGAAATAGCAGTACTCAGCTTAGACGACCTAGCAGTTTTGGTAGTAGTTCTCGCAGCAGAAGTCGCAGTTTTGGTAGTTCTCGTGGTAGAAGAAGATAGATTTAGCTTCTAAATTAATTTACATATATATCCGCTTATTTTTGGTAAACCTGTAATTTTTATAGTTTTTACCACAATCATTATGGTTGTTTAAATAGCGGATTTTTTTTGATGACTTTTTAGCTTTGATGCTTCGCTAACCAGTGCTTGATAGCTTTTAATTGATAAATGACCATTAATAATTACTGACTTATTACTTGTTACCTACATTATCCCCTTGTGGGATTACTTGTTACTCAACCCCTACTACCTACTACCTGTCTCCTGTCTCCTGTCTCCTGACTTGTTACTTCTAGATAATGTGGGGATATTTTTGCCCTACTACCTACTACCTATATCCTGACTCCTGACTCCTGTCTCCTGACTCCTACCCATTAAGAAATCAATTGTTTCCCTTGTCTATAACCAGTTTGAACACGCCAGAGATTAGCATATATGCCATTTAAAGCAAGTAAATCTTCGTGAGTTCCCTGTTCAACCAATTGACCGTAATCCATGACATAAATACAATCAGAATGTCTAATAGTAGAAAGACGGTGAGCGATCGCAATAGTGGTACGATTTTGGGTAATTTTTTCCAAAGAACGAGCTATTGCTGCTTCAGTTTCATTATCAACTGCGGAAGTAGCCTCGTCTAAAATTAAAATTGGTGGATCTTTTAAAACGGCTCTAGCGATCGCTATTCTTTGTTTTTGTCCTCCAGATAGTTTTTGTCCTCTCTCGCCCACTATGGTATCGTAACCATCTGGTAATTCTTGGATAAATTGCTCGGCTTCGGCGATTTTGGCTGCTGCCATTACTTGGCTAAGACTGGCATCGGGAGATCCATAGCTAATGTTATCTCGCACTGTACCATGAAAAAGAAATACATCTTGGCTAACTAAACCAATACCACGGCGTAAATCCCACAGTACGATATCTTTAATATTGCGATCATCTAAAGTAATCTTTCCCGACTCAACTTCATATAGACGCAACAATAATTTAACTAAAGTACTTTTACCCGAACCTGTAGCACCGACAATGGCAATTGTTTTACCTGCGGGGATATGTAGTGAGAGGTTTTTGATTATTGGTTGTCTTTGGCTATAGGCAAAACTAATATTTTCTAGGCTTATTTCTCCTTTGATAGCACTGGTTGCTAAAGCTATATTGCCAGAATGAATAGCAATTGGAGTATCTAATAAATTCATCACACGGGAAACAGAAGCCATTGCTCTTTGATAGAGATCAAAAGTTTGTCCTAAACGAGTTAGGGGCCATAATAATCTTTGAGTTAGAAATACTAAAACACTATAAGTACCCACGGCTATTGTTCCCGATGCAGCTTGCATCCCACCATAGAGAAGGATAGCGGTAAAACAAGCCAAAATAACTATACGAATTAAAGGAATAAAGGCTGCGGAAAAAGCGATCGCTTTATGGTTACTCTCTCTATAGGCTTGGCTATCTTGTCTTAAACGCTCCAGTTCATATTTTTCTGTAGTAAAACTCTTGATGGTGGTAATGCCACTAAGATTATTAGCTAACCTGGAATTTAAAATACTTACCTTGTCTCGCACCTCTGCATATCTAGGAGTTAGCCATTTTTGAAACACCACTGAACCCCAGATAATAATAGGAATGGGTAAAATTGTCATCCAAGCAATATCAGGAGTTGTAATTAAAAACGCCCCCCCGATAATAATAGCTGTAGTAATTACATGGATAATTTCATTAGCCCCAACATCTAAAAACCTTTCTAACTGGTTAATATCATCATTCAGAATGGCGAGTAAAGCCCCTGTACTGCGTTCTTCAAAATAAGCTAATTCTAATTCCTGAACATGACTATAGGCATCTAAACGTATATCGTGCTGTACATCTTGAGCCAAATTACGCCACAATCTTTGATAAGCATATTCAAATACTGATTCTAAACCCCAAATTAATGCCGAAATTAAGGATAAAATCAGCAGTTGAGTAAAAATATCACTAATTCCAAAACGGGCGATAATTGAATCTTCTTTTTTCACTACCACATCCACCGCAGCACCTATAATGGCAGGAGGAGCAAGATCAAAGATCTTATTGAGAATTGAGCAAATTACAGCTTGCCAAATTGTGAGGCGATACTTTCTACCATAGCGCAGTAATCGAGATAGAGGGTGTTGGGAAGTAGTGGTTTTATTTAGGGTCATGCTTACAGGTTAGCGTTATTTCGACATATCCGAAAAATCATCAAACTTTGATTATTATTACTTGAATTTAATTAAAAAGTTATAAGAAATTTAGATAAATAAGCTAGGGGAGACTTTAAAAAAAACTCCCAATTTTTTAGCCTGTTGCTTACTAATGGCTCTTTTGCCATTGACTATAGATGAAATTAAACCTTTTGATGGGCTAACTATACCTACTAAATCAGATTGTTTTGTGCCACTAGATTCTAATAAATGCTGAAGAATAAAATGTGGTGGAATATTTTGCCATTGTTTTAAAGCAAAGGTTTGTTCTTCATAATCTTCAATTAATTTAACTAATAAGCGAAATAAAGCTGTTTCTTCGGTAGTACGATCATCTTTCTTGGCAATTAAGTTTTCACTAATAGCTAAATACTGTTCATATTCAGCTTCGTTTTCAATTATTTTAGGAATAAGTTGTAACTCGTCTAACAATCTAAAATATTTTTGTAGATTAATAGTAGGGGTCATTTTTCCATTTGTCGCGGTTGTATTGAGCATGAATTAAAAAATACTTAAAATATGCAATTTGTTCGCAATAATCTAAATCGAGAATTAAACGATATTTATTACCTTTGATGTTAAAAATAGTAAAGTTACCAACCGCTTCAGCATCTCGGTAAACTTGTTGTACCTCTAATAAGTTTTGCCATTGGGCTTGTTGAATGATTTTGCAGAAGGCTTGAATAGGTTTTGTTGCATCAGGATATTGAAAAGCTGCTTGTTTAAGTCTGCCAGCCGAAATAAAGTGCATGATGTTTTCAAAACGAAACCCTAATCTTAGGTTTGCATAATGAAAACCAGATGTCAAACTACTGTTTATAGGCACGCTTGCACTAGGCATTAGGTACGCTTACACTAGGAGAGGTTCAATCCTCCTATAAAAACAACCTTCTTTAAAGAAGGGGTAAAAGACCCTTGGTTGGGACGATAACCAAAGTTTAGAAAAGTCATGTTTCTGTAGTGAGTAACCATCAGCAAGATGTGTACAAATAGGTAGGCAGAATTAATTACACGGTATAAACAGGAAATAGGGAATAGGAAAACAAAGTGTGTAAAATATTTTATTTTGCTTAGGTACTTAAGTATTAACTGAGCTAGTTATATTATAAAATTAATTGGGCGATTGTGCGCCAATAATAGTTTTACCTTGTTTTTCTTTCTCTGCTAATTCTAAATTTAACTCTAATAGTTTGGTTAATATATCATCACTTGTTTTAAAGTTATAAGAGAGCATAACTAATTTATCTAATTGTTGATGTAGTTGATAAAGTTTGCTTGCTGGTTCATGAAAGTAGGCGTTATATAGTTGTGTAATTCCCCATTGTTTTCTTTGCATTTGTTGGGTTCGATATTCGTGGAGTTCGATAGTTTTATTACGGATTTGTTCTACTATTTTTTTATTTACTGTTTGCGGAAAAGGAAAGGTTTCAAAACAGGTTTTATGGGTATAGGCGATATCTGCTTTCAAAGTAGATTTTTGTGCATTCATCCACGTACGATGAATATTAGATGTGAGTATTCCTAAAATATAATAATCTTCTGAAGCGACAACAACATTTGAATCTCCAGGTAGCCAGTCAAGAGGCGCAGGAATAAAAATAGCCCATTTAGAAACTCTTGGTACAGTAAAGTAATAAGATAAAGGTTTAATTGCTTCTCTCATTTTTGGAGCATTTTCGCCATATTTCCACCAATTTAATTGTCTTGCTTTTCTTCTGTTTTTATCCCTCTCAGGTTTAACATAGGTTTTAATATGTTCAAAAGGCAACTGATAATCACTAGCATCTTCCAAAGACATATCATTAAAATCAATTATCCAGCGATCAGGTTTTCCATTAACGTTTTGAGCTAAATTAGAACCCATTGAAAATAACTTTAAAACTTCTTTGTTTTTACTATCTTTAGCAATCCATTCTTTAACTTGTTCTTCTGTAACAATAAAATCCTTCCCAACAGGGCTTACACCTTGAAAACATTTATTAAGATTAGCTTGTAAAGTTTTTGCACTAGAAACATTAATATGCGGTTGTAGTGAGGAATTAATAAAATTCACTTCTTGATCATCCAAAAAATATTGCTTAGGTTGTTCAAAACTCCAGTTGGCAATACTGACATGAACATTAGCTTCCCCAGACCAAGGTTGAGTTGAAATTGCTTCATGAATGCGTCCACCTTGATTAGTTATATAATCTAAAGTTGCTTTACGGCTTTTTCCTTGGCTAATCGAATTTGTACCAACTAAACCAACTCGTCCTGTTGCGTTAATATTATCCTGTGCCAACCGAAACCAATAGCTACAGTAATCAACGGAATCTTTAACATCGGGAAATTGTTTATATACTTTTTCTGTATATTCGTCTCCTAATTCTTGTCTTAGTCTTTTCCCACCTAAAAATGGAGGATTACCAATAATCGCATCTGCTTTTATCCAGTCACTAAATAAAGCATCGCGACACACAATATTATTATCCAAAGTATCGAGGGGTAATTCCTTTTCAGTCAGATTTAATTTATCGATCGCGACTTTTTTTGCAATAGTTAAAGTTACCTTCGCCAATTCCACAGCAAAAGGATTTATATCCATGCCATAAAACTGTAAAGGAGTAACTAAACCTATTTGAATCTGTTGTTGTCCTGCTTCCTTTCTCCGACGATCCGATTGACGCTGAAAAGATATTTTATCTAATAACAATTTTTCAATTTCTTTTAACTCTTGATACGCTAAATATAAGAAATTTCCCGACCCACAAGCAGGATCTAAAACCTTATAATTTTGTAATTCCAACTGTAAAGAATTCAATTCCGAAATATTACTCGCAGCTTCAATTTTTGCTTCCCAGAAATTACTAATAGTCGGCTTAACAATTTTCATAATGTCCGCTTCAGAAGTAAAGTGCATCCCGTAAGCATGACGTTCTTTTGTATTTGCCGTCCCTTCAAAAATATTACCAAAAATCGCAGGGCGAACTTGTTTCCAATTTTCCCGCGCTGCTGCATCAAGATAATTTAATTCTTCCTTGGTTAATTCAATAGGATGAACAGTAGCAAACAAACCACCATTAAAATAATCTACTCCCTTATACTTACCGTGCTGAGTAATACCAGGACAATTCATCTGGCTAAACAACCCACCCAAAACATCATAGGAACTTTTCCCACCAAGACAGTCATGAATACAACTAATAAATATATCAGGTGGTAATAATCCCCGATCTTCAGCAAACATCGCCAATACACATTGCAAAACCAACCTTTGAGCAGCTAAAACGCTAAAACCTTTTTTTTCCCCCCGTTGTTTCAAAATTTCGCATAATTCCCCCATTTTACGGGCAGTTTCCTTAGTAACTTCAATCTGATTATTCTCAAAGATCGAACGTTTTTCCTCCAACTCCATAAACCCAAAAGCCGAGGATCTAACTGGCAATTGCTGAAGCGGAATCATATCAACGGGTTCATCAACTTGATTATCAAAGTCATAGATCCAAAACTCATCAAAATTACAAAGAATAGCGTAGCGTGGACGATTAGGAACGATTCTTGTCCAGTAATTAAAAGCCTGTCGGTAATGCTTACCCAAATCTTCCCCTTGCTTCTTCATTTCAATCAAAACACGGGGTTTCCAAACCAAATCAGCAAAACCTGTTTTACCCTTACTACTACCTTTCTTAATAGCCACTTCATATTCCGCACCAGCCTGTAACGCCCCTTGATGCCCAAAAGCCTGAAAAAACCGATCTAAAAACACCTGCGCTTGACTTCGTTCTCTACCTGAAATATATTGCAAACGATAATCAACAAATTCTTTCAAACTTTGGGGTGTAGCTACCATATATCTAGTCAAGTAACAGATATAAGGAATGTACACAGTTGTTAGTCAGAACTTATAGATAAAAATACCTGATTTTAAGCCCTACTTCCCCATAAACCCTCACAAATACTCCGTATAAATTCAGCTATCAATATCAAAACAATCACTTTGCGTCTTTAGTAAAAACAAAAAACCCAAAAACTAAACAGACAAACGAACCTCCGTTACCCCTTGACGCAATTGCTTCTGTCTCCTCAACCAAGAAGCGCGGATACCTGGGCGAATTATCGGCGTAAAAGTTTTAGCCCCCCAACGCAAAAAAGCACTGTGGCGTAACTTCTCCGCTTGGGCTATCTCTTCGGCTTGCAACTGTTGAATATGAACAATTTCTGGTTCTCTCGCCTGTTGAATTTGAGGCAATACACTATCAATTTTATCAGTATCAACTACAGTTTGATTTAATAATGGAACTAAATAATTAGCAGCAACGATCGCATCTCTAAAAGCCATATTAATACCTTGGGCGCGAATTGGCGACATGGGATGAACTGCATCACCTAATAACAGCAACCCAGGAATAAACCAGCGATCGCAACGTCCCACCATAACCGATAGCAACAGGGGTTTGGTTAAACTTTCTTGATGTCTGCGTATATGTTCTGCTAGCCAAGGGGGCGAGGTTGCAGCTAATTTTGCTACCCAGTCTACCTCTTTCCAATCGTAATCGTCATCTTTATGTAACCCCCAGCCAATATGTAATTGTCCGTCGGAAGCCCGAAATAGCCCAAATGCTTCGCGTCCTTGCACAATTGAATAGAAGGTGTTTTCAGATTTAAGTGAACCTGAATCTAGCTTAAACCAAAGAATATCAATCGGATTTTGTAATTTAGTTAAAGTTAGATTTGCTTTATTTCTAAGAGTCGAATTACGACCATCGCCACCAATTACTAAGTCTGCATTAATTATTTGACCAGATCCCAATTTTACCCCACAAACGCGATCGCCAGAATATATCAGATCTTGTACTGGTTGTCCTTGAATAAATTCAAATTGTGGATATTGTTGGGCTTGTTCGATAATGGCTGTGAGTAAATGGGGCTGGGATACTGTAGTACAACGTACTTTACCCTCAATCGGTTCTTCTACCCGAAATAAACTACGACCTGATAATAATACTTCCCAGGCATCGATGGTTTGATGAGGGAGATCTGGTAATAACTTGAGCAGGTTCATTTGATCTAGGGCATCTAAGCCAGAGGGCATCAAGCCTTCACCCCGAAACAAGCGTTTAAAATCCCGTGATGCTTCAATTAGTTTGACAGTAATACCGCGTTGGATCAAGATTAATGCCAATGTCGCCCCAACGGGTCCTGCCCCCACAATTACCACTTGTGCCATGTGTTATTGATGTTTAAACTGTAATAGTTAGTTGTATTTATATTGATGGTGACAGATAATTTGCTTTTAAATCAAGAGCGATCGCATTACCCGCTATCCAAGCAGTTGTCCAAGCACTCTGGAAATTAAACCCCCCTGTTACCCCATCTATATCAAGTATTTCCCCTGCAAAATAAAGACCAGGACATTTTTTACTCTCCATAGTCTTAAAATTTATTTCTTTGAGATTTATCCCACCACAGGTAACAAATTCCTCTTTAAATACTCCTTTGCCTGTAATTTCATATTGCCCTTGAATAATCTCTGTGACTAATTTATTTAGTTCTTTCTTATTAATCTCTGACCAGACTTTAACAGGGTTAATACCCACATAGGCTATCAAACTTTGCCATAAACGTTTGGGTAATTCTAAAGGACAATAATTAACAATTTTCTTTTTAGGATTAGTTTCTTTATTAGCTAGCAATTCTTGGCTTAAACTTTCATGATTGTATTGAGGTAGCCAATTAATCTGTAAACTAGCATGATAATCAAGGTCGTGTAAAAATCTTGCTCCCCAAGCTGACAATTTAAGAATAGCAGGGCCACTAAGTCCCCAATGAGTAATTAATAATGCCCCCGTTTGCTCTAATTTATTTTTACCTGTACCTAAACGCACTAAAGCCTGATTTACACTTACTCCTGCCAAACCTTGCAAACGAGGATCTTTAATCTCAAAAGTAAATAAAGAGGGGACAGGTGACTCAATTGTATGCCCTAAATTTTTTGCCCAACGATACCCCAAAGGATTACTACCTGTGGCAATGAGCAAGCGATCGCACTGGAATAGACTACCATTTTTTAATTGTATTTGAAACTGTCTATGATTATCCTGATCAACCTGTCTTACCTCTTTTACACCCACCCCTGTCAGTAGCTTTACCCCTGCTTGTCTGGCTGCTAAAGTTAGGCAATCAATAATTGTTTCTGAACTATCAGTAATCGGGAACATTCTGCCGTCTGCTTCAGTTTTAAGCCGTACTCCTCGCTTTTCATACCACTTTACTGTATCTAAAGCCTGAAAACGGGTAAATGCTCCCCTTAACGCTTTGCCACCCCTAGGATAACTTTCTATTAAACGCGCAGGATCAAAACAGTGATGGGTAACATTACATCTACCACCGCCAGAAACACGGACTTTTGCCAAGGGTTGACGGGCTACTTCTAATAGAGTTACTTGCAGTTGCGGATTTGCTTCTGCCAGTGCGATCGCACCAAAAAAACCCGCAGCACCACCACCAATTACAATTACGTTCAAGTTATCTTAAAAGTGAATTTTAATACCTTCTTGTTTTGATGATACCCCATGTTATACCTGAGATAATAGCACTCAGCAGTAAGATATTGATTATGCCTCCTGGTATGAAGGTAATTATCCCCAACCCTCTTAATAGGTATAGGGAAATGAAACCAACACAGGAAATTAAGAAGATTTTGTTATTCATTTTTTATAGCAATATTAGATAATTTTAGCTTTTAGCTTTTAGCTTTTAGTTATTAGCTATTAGCTTTTAGCTTTATTTACTACCTTAACCCCCACTACCTACTACCTACTACCTACTACCTACTACCTCCTACCTCAACCCCCACTACCTACTACCTCCTACCTAATCTTCCACGGCTATATTTTCTGGGCTGGGACTGACCATTTAATTTTATGTAGCCCATATAAACGTCGCCAAAACTCATCTCTTGCCCATATAGGTAAGATTTTGTTCATGATAAATACTAATGTATTGCCTCCTGTTGCTAGAATATAGCGCGCTTTGGGATTATTCAAAGCCATAATTTTAGCAATTTTCTTAGCTGTTTTTTCTGCACTCCATCCTAATAAGTTTAGTTGGGAATCTATAGATTCTATATTTTTAAATACAGGTGCATAGGGGGTTTGCTCATAATTGGGAATATTACTTGCTACTTTTTCTCTAGCAACTGCAAAAAACTCTGTAATTACTGGCCCTGGTTCAATAACGCATACTTTAATATTAAATGCTTTTAATTCCATGCGCATAACATCGCTTAGGGCTTCTAAGGCAAATTTAGAACAGCTATACATCCCTGCGGTGGGAAATGGAATTCTACCACCTAAAGAACTTATATTAATAATTTTTCCCCTACCCTGCGATCGCATTATGGGAATGAAGGCTTGGGCTAAAACTAACGGGGCGTGAAAGTTTACCGCTAATTGTTTTTGTACTTCTTGAGGCGGAATTAATTCTACAGGGCCCATCTGTCCATAACCTGCATTGTTAACTAATATATCAATTCTTCCGTAATGAGCGATCGCTTTAGAGGCTAAAGATTCTACTTCTTCTCTTTTGGCTAAATCTGTCGGAATTATTAAAACATCAGTACTATCGTTACGACATTTAACTGCTACTTCTTCTAATAATGCTTGGTTACGCGCTACTAGTATTAAATGTAAATCATTATATTTACTAGCTAAAACCTCAGCTAATGCAGCACCAATACCAGATGATGCACCTGTTATTAGTATTACTTGTCCTGCTAAAGTGTTTGATTTAGTCATTCATTTAATTATTTTTAAACTATAGCTTATAGCTTATAGCCTCTAGTTAAGAAAAGCTTATTTTTGGATAATTCGCAACGTTATTATTTAATTAGCTTTTTTGCTTGAATTTCTAATAGGTTTATTTGCTTACGTAGGTCTTGATTTTCACTTTTTAATATGGCAATTTTCTTTTGCGCGCGGTGAAAATGACCTTTATACGCACCTAAACTTTTATTACTAATACCTAATTTCTGACGCTGTTTCTGTTCTTGATTTAATTGACGTTGCAACTTATTATAAGCTTTCTGTAATTCTTGCAGCCCATCTTTACATTCTGCTTGCAGTTTTTTTAATTCGCCATCGCGACTTTCTACCATTTTATTTAAACATTCTATTTTCCGTAGCAACTGCTGATCAAAGTTATTAGTTTTTACTTGATTAATCAAACCTTGATAACTTTTATGTATCCATTCATGCTGCACTTTAAAAGCTCTTCTAGTAGCTTCATATTTAATTGTATTTAGAATCGCTTCTTTATAAATTCCTGTATGCTTACTTTTAATTTCCGTCAACAAACGGTCATAATTAGTAGCGTTATGTCGTAAACTATCACAATTTGCCTCGATATATTTCAGGCGATCGCCTGTATTGGCATTAATTATATAAGCACTTATTCCTAAACCGTTGGGGGGATGACAGATAATACGCTCTTTCCAACTTTCAATCACTTCTTGTAGCGTTAACTGTTGGGTATTAATACTCATACTTTTTGCCTGAAATACTATAACGAAACCTTAATAAATAGTTGTTAATTATTAATTATTGAATTTCGTCAGTTGTAACAAGCAATTTTAAAATACGCCACAGTAATTTACCTGAGACTGTTGGTTATTCGCTGCCCAAAAAATAATACCCCAACTGCTAACAATCAGGGTATTTTCTTATGTAACTATATATAGTAAATTCTTGTTTACCAATAATTAGAGGAATTACTATTAATCGTACCACTGTAGGGTTGTATTCCAATTAACGGATAAGAATCATGCTCTGGACTAAATATTTCTATGAATCCTTCTGTTAAGTATTGGATAATATTCTTGACTATTCTAACTAAAATCATAGTTTAAACTCCCATTTTATATATCTAAGGAGGCGGATAAATATCTCGCTTATTACCTAATATTTTGAATCAGAATCTGAAAATCTTTAGCTATTAGTAATGATTGTTTATTTTTGTTGATAAATCTTTTAATAGTTGGCTGATTGTTGTTGCAACTATTAATATTTTTTGCTCAATTGTAGCCCCAGCATAAATATAGCAGAAATAAATACAAATTAAGTAAAAATCTTTATTTAAATCATTAAGCTGTTTTTGCTAGCAATTTGCTTTAATTTTGCGAAACAACTTTGTAAGCTTCCATGCCACAGTAATGAGATAGTTAGGCAGCAGCAATTATTTTTTAGCAATAGCCACAACCCAATGTATATTAAATTACTTAAATCTATTTAAAAAAGATTGTCAATAAGTCCCAATCACGATATATCTATATATTGAAAGCTAACTAAATAAAAATAACTCTCAATAAAATTAAACAGCTATGACTCAGGCTATAAATCGTAAAGCTACGCCATCACAAGGACTTCGAGGGTATAAAGAATTTATATTTATTGGTAATTGTGATTATCAGTCTCCTTCTCCCTCCAGAAAAAGCTTATCTTCCCTTACAAATACTCAAACTTTAGATACTAGTGCTATGGGTAACTTGCTAACCATTACCCAACTTCAAACATCTAAACAAATCACAGATCAATTAAACAGTTTAGATTTAAAGCCAGGAGTAACAGTACAGTTAACCAGCAAAACCAATAATGGCTCAGTTGTAGTCAGCCATAACAATAGATTAATTGGAATTGGTGCAACAATTGCCCAAAAAGTAATCGTCACTTCTGCTCAATAGAATTAAGATAATGGAAACAACAATTAGTATTTACGAGTTATCTTTAGGATCGGTAGCGGTTGTAGTTGGTTACAGTCGAGTTTATGGCGGTTATATCGGTAAATTAATATCCAAAGGTTTAACACCTGGTACTCTTTTCGTTTTGCTTAATTTGGCTTTAGATAAAGGGACGGTGCAAATTATGTTAGAAGATAAAATTATTACCCTATCTAAACCAGAGGCTAATGCTCTTTGTATAGAAAGTGTCACCGATGATGATTAGGATGCCAAAATTATATATTTAATTATCTTGCCTTTGAGCAAATCTTAATTTAGCCGATCGCGATCGGGGATTTTCCCGTTGCTCGTCTGTTTGAGCAATAATAGGTTTCTTGGTGATTACTTTTAATAGTTCATTGTGTCGAAAACGATGTTTAACAATACGATCTTCGAGGCTATGAAAACTAATAATGCCAATTTTTCCGCCAGGTTTTAACCAAGTGGGAGCTTGAGCGATAAATTTCTCTAAAGACTCCAATTCTTGATTAACTTCGATGCGCAAAGCCTGAAAAGTGCGAGTTGCAGGATGAATTCTACCATGACGATATTTACCAGGGACAACTGAGGCGATCGCTTCTGCTAATTGTGTGGTAGTCTGAAAAGGACGCTGCTGTACTATTTTTTGGGCGATACGACGAGAAAACCTTTCCTCTCCATATTCATATATTAAGTTGGCTAAAGATGTCTCCTGCCAATGGTTGACAATAGTAGCTGCGGTTAAATCCTTAGTTTGATCCATACGCATATCCAAAGGCGCAGAGTTACGAAAACTAAAGCCACGTTCTGCTATATCTAGCTGAGGAGAGCTTACCCCAAGATCGGCAATAATACCGTCAAATAATATACCATTTGGTTGATAATCGGCAAAATTTCCCCACCAAAATGTTAGTTGCTGTGGATAGTAATTAGCAAGTCTATTTTTAACACTGGCGATCGCGCTTTGATCTCGATCTATGGCAATTAGTTTAATATTTTCCTCACTCGTCAAAATCAATTGACTATGTCCACCACCGCCTACTGTAGCGTCGAGATACATCCCTTCAGGGCAGACATCTAAAAGTGCAATCAATTCACGACTTAACACAGAACGATGCTCGAATTTATTAGTTTCCTGTGTTGTCACTCAATATAGCTCCTAAAAATCTTAATTAAAATTTTATAACCGAGGTGATAGAGGATACTAATTAAATTAAAATTTGCGGTTACAATAAAGGTAATCATAAAGTATTTCTGTAGATTTTAGGAATCTATATTCTTATTTTCCCGATTCTGCAACTACTTTATAACTGTTTATCAAGATAAAGTTGAGTTTATCATCTTCATATATGGAAGTTAGCCAGTACCCAGGAAAAGCAGAAGACTCTCCTGGTCATAGGTGGGCAGGAATTCTAGGGGCAGGGGTTGCAGTAGTTACCCTAACTTTACCTATTGTAATGATTGCCTCCTATTCGCCTTTTAGCAGCAATGCACAACCAGTGCCAACAACAATTAACCAACTAGAAACTCAAATCAACCAAATGGAATAAAGAAAATTAGCCCTCTACAGGTTCTCTTTAATAACAGAGTTGAACAAAGTTCAGATATTATCTCTTAGATAGATGCGTTGATTTGGCTACCTTTAATTATAGAGGATAGCTGGTTTCTTTGCGTTAATCTAGAGTAAACAACAAAAAGCGATAATCGCCAATTTTATGGTCATATAGATTTCTTACATAAGTTTGATATTGATTACTTTTTCCCAATTAAAAGCTATTCAATAATGGTTTGTGTAAGATGTCTAATATGATCATAACCAATTTCAAGCTGCTTAAAAACTGTGAAGCTATTAAACCCCAGCACAATATAATACCAATTTATAAGACTAGCTGGAAGAATAAAAAGTATTTATTAGGTTAATACAAAGGCTTGAATATCAATAAATAAAATTTAAAAAGCTAAAAGCTAACTATAAATCTCTCATCATTTTCGATAATTAATGTTGATCTTAAATCGAATTGATGCTTAATTTTAGAGAATAAATCGAAAAATACTCAATTGAAGCGTCTTTTACGAATACTATAAAAAACTTATCATCCATATTTTCTGGCGTATGGATATCTATTTTATATTTCTTCTTAATCTTTAAGCTGATCATTTTAAACCAAAAACTGCTTTTAGGTATATAAGCGATCGGTTGCTGAATTGTATACTCTTGCCCGTTTTCTTGATCGTGTTCAGTTAAGTTTAAATCATTTAGACTATCAGTATTTAATAATAATAGATTGATAACTATGATACCCGAACCATAGATATTATAGTTCTTTAAGGCATATTCCTTAAGAAAAGACTTATTATTAACTATTAAGCTTTTATTTTTTCGGTTATCTATATCAGAACTAATAGTCATTTTAAATTGACAATATCAATGTGCCAGCTAATTTAATAAGATAATATAGATATTAAATCTTGTTGATAAGATAACAAAAAAGAATCTTGCTGCCCAGAGTAATAATACTAAATTATTCTCAAATATATTACTTAAGACAGTTGCTAATTGTGAAGGATAAATATTTTTTAATCTTTTACGCAGCTATGTTAGGTCGTTTATCAAAGTTATAGCAATAACCATAATAGATACAGACATCGAGCGAAACCTCTTTGCGCTCATCTGCTATTATTACCCCTGCAACAAAACAAAGACGTGGTTTTATACAACAGCTAAACATCTATATAGAATTAAAATTATATGAATTATTTAAATGTTGGCTACGAATAGAAAGGTTTATAGGTAATATGTAATAGATTTTTCAGACTTCAGACTCCTGACTCCTGACTCCTGACTCCTTATAAATTCGTAGCATTCTTTTTTGTATTTCATATTAGATGTGTTTAAATTACAGGGTAATAGTTAGATTAAACACCAGACTTTGAGGCGATAATCTCTGGTGACATCTTGTAAAAATTATAAAAATATAGGGAGTGGAGCAAACATACCCTACCCCCTATACTCATTTTATAGTCGAGATAATACTTAAGAGCTTTACTTCAACTCTGGAAGCTAGCCTTAGATATTCTCAATTATTCTGTAGTTTCACTACTAGTTTGCAAAGATTGTTCGCTAACTTTTGTCCACTCTGTATGGAAAAGCTCACCTCTTTTTCTATCAATTCGTTCGTAAGTATGCGCCCCAAAATAATCTCTTTGAGCCTGAGTCAAATTCTGAGGTAGAGTAGCACGACGGTAGCTATCAAAATAGTCTAGAGAAGAACTGAATGCAGGAACAGCAATACCTAAGCGATTTGCGGTAATTAATACTTCACGCCAAGCAGACTGACGATCTATAATTGATTGCTTAAATTCAGGGGCGAGTAACAGATTAGGTAAATCAGGATTTTCATCGAAGGCTTTTTTAATTTTGCCTAAGAAACCTGCCTGAATAATACATCCTCCTTTCCAAATGCGGGCTATTTCTCCCAAATTCAGCTTAAAGTGAAATTCATTACTAGCTTTACTCAATAATGCCATTCCTTGGGCATAGGAACACATTTTAGAACAGTATAAAGCATCCCGAACTTGATTGATAAACTCTTGCTTATCCCCTTCATATTTAACACCTGGGGCAGCAATTTGTTGTGAAGCTGCAACTCTTTCTTCCTTAAAAGCAGACATCACCCGTGCATTCACCGCAGCATAGATAGTTGGAATAGGCACACCTAATTCTAGAGAACTAACTACTGTCCAACGCCCCGTACCTTTTTGTCCCGCAGCATCTAAAATAAAGTCAACTAGTGGTTGCTGAGTTTGTGTATCCTTATATTTGAAAATATCGGCGGTAATTTCAATCAGGAAAGAATTTAACTCATCGGTTTCATTCCACTGTTGAAATACTTGATGTAGTTCTTCTCCAGATAAATCTAAAGCATTTTTCATCAAGTCGTATGCTTCTGCAATTAACTGCATATCCCCATATTCAATGCCATTATGCACCATTTTGACATAATGACCTGCTCCTCCTGGCCCAATATAGGTAACACAGGGACCATCATCAACTTGGGCAGCAATTTTAGTAAGAATTGGTTCTAGATCCTGATAACCTGCTTTTGTTCCTCCAGGCATCAAACTGGGCCCATTTAGTGCGCCTTCTTCGCCACCACTAACGCCCATACCCATAAAACCTAATCCTGTAGATTCTAAATCTCTGGTACGCCGTTCTGTGTCTTCGTAGAGGGAATTGCCACCGTCAATAATTGTATCCCCTTCATCTAGTAAGGGTCTTAATTGATCAATTACAGCATCAACTGGCTTACCTGCTTTAACCATTACCAAAATGTTACGAGGACGTTCTAAAGTCTGAACAAATTCCTCTAAAGAATAGGCAGCTTTAATATCTTTACCCTGCGCCCTTTCATCCATAAATAGCCTGGTTTTCTCGGCAGTACGATTATAAACGGCGATCGGAAAACCTCGGCTTTCCACATTGAGGGCGAGATTCTCCCCCATCACCGCTAAACCAATTACTCCAAAAGTTCTTTTTGCCATATTATTCAACTTGCCCTAAATTAGTTATTGTGCGTACTTTAGAAATGAAAATAGCAACCTAGGAAAAGGCTAGCGCAGTTTGGCTAATTAGGATTTATTTTTTAATTAACTCTTTGATTTTGGGTGGTTTTGTTCTCCAGTTTTGAAACATGGCAGATAACCGCAAAGGTTAAAATAATTGATATATAAGATAACACAAAGATGTTTATCCTTGAATGGGGACAAAGAGATTTTACCAGATGTCTAGATCGATCATGATTGTTGATCTAGGGGGTTGAAATTATGTTTATCTGGGTTTTTGTTATCAAGTATACCGATTTAGAATAGCAAGCATTGCTGGTTGATTTTGGGCTATTTCTCTGATGCTGTATTGTTGGTTGGTTTGCCCTGATGAAGTCAGCAATTGACAGGAATTTTGCACAGTAGAATTAATATTTGCGCCATATTTTAATAGGGTTTCTACCAATTCTAGATTGTTTTCTTGTATAGCCATGATTAAAGAATCAGAATTGCCATCTTTACCATCGTTTATATTTATGCCTTTTTTAATTAGATAGTTAGTAGCTTCTTGATTATCCTGTCCGTAGAGGCTTTTATCTAAAGAGTCTTTAATTATGGAGTGATAAAGTAATGATTGGTTTTCATATTCGATATTTATATTTGCGCCTCGTTGAATTAATAAATTGGCTATTTTAAAATTTCTTTGTTTAAATAAAGCATTTCTTAAAGCTTCCCCTTGATTATCATCAGGATCTACTCCCTTATCCAAAAGTAGTTCGATGATTGCAAGATTTTCACTATTAACGGCAGCCCCTAAAGCTGTGATGTAATCAAATGCCCACTGATGTTTTACTTTTAAATTAATACTATGGTCTATTAGTTTTTTAATTAAATGGATGTTTTGATTGGCTGGTTGAGTATATATCTCAATTGCATCTTTTAATACAAAGGAAGCATCATATCCTGAAGTTAAAAACAAATCAATAACTATATTATCTTGCTCTTTTATGGCTGTTTGAAATGCTTTATCGTTATATTCAATGCCAAGTTTATTTAATTGTTGTAGGGCTTTTTCGGAAGATTTTGTTAAGGTGTTTCCTGATAGGAGACTACCAGCCAAACCAGATAAGTATTTTTTCATAATAGTTAATATATTAATTTCGTCGGAAGTAGGGAGGGGGTAATAAGGGTTTGGGTAGTAGGTAGGCGGTAGTAGGTAGTAGGTAGTGGGTAGTAGGTAGTAGGTAGTAGGCGCGGAAAGCGTCCCTGAGCGCAAGCTCTTGAGGCGACCAAAGCGCGAACGTGACGATAGTAGGTAGGGGGGAGTAGTGATCAGTGCCAAGCTAAGAGCTAAAAGCTAAAAGCTATCAAGCACGGATTAGCGAAGCAGCGCAACATTTGCCGTGAGACGGCAAAAAAGGGTCTTCGGTCACACGGATGCAAGCTCCCGAAGGGGCGATATTATACCCTTGTGGTACGGCGGACCCGATCGAGGCAACCTCGAAATTCCGTGCGCCCGAGTGCTGCGTTTGCGTAGCTGCCGTAGGCATAGACTTCGTCTTGGGGAGGGGCTGTCATCTGAGGAGACCTCAGATGTTTATACGCCCTGTGGTTTCCCTCGTATTGGACTGCTTCAAGAAGCTGCGCGTCAGAGCTAAAAGAATGTCTATTTAATTAGATATATAGTTTAATTTTTATATAATTTTTTGTTCCATTTAAATATATAGTATTAGGGTTAGATGGATGTTTGTTTAGTTAATTTTATTCTAATGATTAAAAATAATTTATATTAAAACTTTCAAGTTCATATTGCTTTAAAAATAAATAATTTAACTTGATGGTTATACAATTATTTTTACTAAATAAAATACCTTTGTGTAGGGTGTTTGCAGTATTTTTACTCTAATATGAAAAAGTAATAAAATTGTGGCTATTTTAGGATGGATGAAGTAAGGGGATATTTAGCTGTTAGCTATTAGCTATTAGCTTTTAGCCGTTAGCTGTTAGCTGTTAGCTCAGGAGTGCATATGCGAAGCGGTATCCTTTAGGATTCGCTCTTTGTCGGAGACCAACAAGACCATTTTTTGCCGTCTCACGGCAAATGTTGCGATGCACCGCTTTTATAGTAATAATAATGATAGATTAAAATATCTGTAAAAGCCCTTCGCGTCTTTGGGTAATTTTAATATTAATTGCCTTAACCTTTGTCTCTACTGATATAAGTTTTAACTTTTAGCTTCTTAGTTGAAGATCGCATTCCCTAGGCACTGGAAGCCAACGGGGCTTTTAAACGCTTGAGAAATCATAGGCGTATCCCCTTCTATAAGATTAAGCTGCTTGGCTTTTCTCCATCATCACTAGGGTATATCTCACTCAATTGAAAATTGCTATATCCATTTCGTTAAATACAGCATTATTTATTTTAGTCTTCTATTTAATTAAAATTGATGTAGAGTCCTATTAAGTATTTTGCTCATGAAAGGCTATATCAAAGGAAAAAAAATTATTTTGTTAGAAAATATACCTGACAACCTTAAAGAAGGAGATGAAGTTGATATTTCTATTACTTTAGTGGTAGATGAAAATTATCCTTTTCCTACTTTTGAATTAGGAATCAAAGACGAATATTTTAATCGAGAAAAAATTTATGAATCAGAGCAGGATATTTTTTGATACTAACGTATTAATCTATGCTCATGACCGAGATTCAACTTTTCATAGAGAGTCGGCATTACTGCTTAAATCAGTTTTTTCTCGCCAAGTAAAAGGTATCATTGCAGAACAAAATATTATTAAACTGTACAGGGTTTTGACTAACTCTGTGGCGATGAAAGGAAAGTCTCTTACTCCATTACAAGCGACAGATTTAATTGCTCAAACTTATAGAAACGGAATTTTTGATATTGTTTATCCAAACAATTTTACTATGGATAAAGTAATGCAATTAGCAGTTAGTGGAAATGTTGTTTCAGCTAAAATTTTTGATATTCGTCTAGCTGCATTAATTATAGAAACAAATATTGATTATTTTGCTACTTACAACGTCAAACATTTTAAAGAAATCGATGGTTTAAATCCGTTGACTCCAGCGCAAATTTTAACGGCATTATCTTGAGATTATTATTAAAAAGCTGCTTGCTTCGCTATTAGCCAGGTATTTGAACTCCTGGCTGTTATAATTAACGATCGCCTAAAGCATTTCTAGCTTGTTCACGATCATCGAAGTGAATTTTTTCTGTACCAAGAATCTGATAGTCTTCATGCCCTTTGCCTGCAATTAATACACCGTCGCCTGGTTGGGCATCTTTAATAGCCGTGGCGATCGCTGTGGCTCGATCACTAATTACAATAGGTTGTAGATGATCAGGAATACCTGCAACTACATCTTTAAGGATCTGTTCAGGATTTTCTGTACGTGGGTTATCGGAAGTAACTACTGCAATATCAGCAAGTTCGGCAGCAATTTTACCCATTAAAGGTCTTTTAGTGCGATCGCGATCGCCACCACAACCAAAGACACAGATCATTCTACCACTAATAAACGGACGTGCAGCTTTAAGTAAATTTTCTAAACTATCGGGGGTATGGGCATAATCAACGATTACACTAATATCTTGGTTAGGATTAATTTGCACCCGTTCCATTCTGCCTGGTACACCTGTAAACTGGGGTAAACTCGCTGCTATCTGATTTAAATCTAAGCCTAGATGTAAGCCTGCGCCGACTGCTGCTAGAAGATTAGCCAGGTTAAATTGTCCAACTAGGGGAGAATTAAACTTTACTTCGCCAACGGGGGTATGCAGCACACCACTAACCCCTGTGGGTTGATAGTCTAAACTACTGGTGTATAAATCGGCATCTTGATCAGTAACGCTATAAGTCCAAACTTGATCATTATTTAATTGTTTAATTAGACGCTTACCATAAGGATCATCTAAATTAATAATTGCCTTCCCTTCGAGATATTCAGGAGTAAATAATAAAGCTTTCGCCTGGAAATAATCCTCCATATCCCGATGATAATCAAGATGATCTTGAGTCAAATTAGTAAATACTGCAACTTCAAAACCACAACCTTTAACCCTACCTTGGGCTAAAGCATGAGAACTAACTTCCATCACTGCATATTCATTACCCGCCTCTACTGCTTCTGCGAGTTTGGCTTGCAATTCCACAGCAAAGGGTGTGGTGTGGGTGGCGGTTTGACTGTATCCTTGCCAACGGCTATAAAGAGTGCCAAATAAAGCAGTGGGGCGTTGTGCATTGAGTAAAAAATATTCAATCAAATGACTGGTGGTAGTTTTACCATTAGTACCTGTGACACCAACAGTATTTAATTTACTAGCAGGATAGTCATAAAAAGCTGCTGCGATCGCACTACAGGTATCGATCATATCTTCCGTTTGAATTATACAGATATCCGAGGAAGGAGGTTGTTTATCAGCAGCCTGTTTACTTACCACTGCTGCGATCGCTCCTTGTCCTACTGCACTACGCCAAAATTCTCCCCCATCTACTCTTGTACCAGGCATCCCAATAAATAAATCCCCTTGTCTACAAGCATGGGAATTGGTACAAACTCGGTTAACTTCCAAATCAAGAGCGGAATGCTCAGGTTGCTGAAGATTGACTTTAGCTAATAATTCACGCAGCTTCATCATAATTGTTACCGTTCCAAGAAATAGCAATTTAATACTACATTTTGGACATTTTTTTAACCGACAATTGTTAAATTTTTCTGTAACATTTGCTCCAATTTAGCTACTGAGGCGCGAGGAGATAGACGGGGTAAGGGTTTTTCTCCTTCAGGTAATTTTTGACAAAGCACAGGAATTTCATATTGATAAACTGCAAACCAATCATCACGGGTAGTAATATCACGGACTTCCAATTCAAAATCAATATTACTAACCTCTGCAAGTTTTTCTTGCAATCCTTCACAGAGATGACAACCAGGTTTACTGTATAAAATTAACTGCATAGTTATGTTACTCCAAAAGTAAAAAATAATAAGCGATCGCGCAAGATATTAAATTAGATACCACTTGGATAAAATGGCTGTTTGGGGGATTGTTAAGTTTTATCTTAATTATTTTGAGTGTGATTATGACGCTGCTGTTCAAACTTATTAGCTAATCTACGTAGTGTTATATTTTATAGCTTTTGTTAAAACTCCTAATTTAAAAAATCCTATTGAGTCTCTAACATTAAGATAGATTTGATATAATAAATCCTCTTAAACATTAACAGATAGTGAGGAGCAAGCCATTTATACGCCTCCTTTAGCCCGTTTAATCGAGCAATTACAGCTTTTACCAGGAGTTGGGCCAAAAACAGCCCAAAGACTAGCACTACACATAATTAAACGCCCAGAAAAAGATGTTAAAGCCTTAGCAGAAGCCTTAATTGCAGCCAAACAAAAAGTAGGGCTTTGTAAAGTTTGCTTTCATCTTTCCGCCGAGCCTGTATGTTCCATTTGCAGTAATCAAAATCGCGATCGCTCTACAGTTTGTGTGGTGGCTGATTCTCGCGATATTATTGCTTTGGAAAAAACTAGAGAATACGGTGGTTTATATCACGCCTTGGGTGGAGTGATTTCGCCAATGGATGGTATTGGGCCAGAACAGCTTAATATTGAATCTTTAGTCCGTAGAGTGACTAAAAACGACATTCAAGAGATTATTTTGGCAATTAACCCCAGTGTCGAAGGGGAAACCACCACCCTATATATTAATGGTTTATTAAAACCTTTTACTAAAGTCACTAGAATTGCCTTCGGTTTACCTATGGGCGGAGATTTAGAATATGCCGACGAAGTTACCCTTGCTAGGGCGTTAGAAGGTAGAAGGGAATTGGATTGATTAGGTAGTAGTTAGAAGTCAGGAGTCAGGAGTCAGGAGTCAGGAGTCAGGAGGTAGTGATTATTGTGTAGTATATTATAATTTATACTTAATATCTGTACTATCACCATTTAATACATCACTACCTAAACCTATAACTATTAAATCCTGTCGGTCATGATTTTCTCTACCGCCTCAGCAATTTGTTCTGGTTGTACAATAGTTAGTCTTTCTAACCCACCATTATAGGGAGTAGGAATATCCTGAGAGGATAAGCGGATCACTGGCGCATCTAGCTCATCAAATAGTTGCTCGTTAATTAAAGCTACTAATTCTGCACCAATACCCCCAGTTTTCATACATTCTTCAACAATAATAACCTTGTGAGTTTTACGCACCGACTCACTAATGGTTTCCATGTCAAAAGGCTTGAGGGAGATTAAATCGATAATTTCAGGATCATAACCTTGTTTCTCAATTGCTTTTAAAGCCTGAGTACAATGATGACGCATCCGCGAATAGGTCAAAATTGTTACATCTTTACCTTTTCGTACCATTTCTGCTTTATCCAAAGGTAAGACATACTCATCTTCTGGCAAATCTTCCTTGAGGTTGTAAAGTAGAACGTGTTCAAAAAACAACACAGGGTTTTCATCCCGAATAGCTGCTTTGAGTAAACCTTTAGCGTTATAAGCTGTAGAACAGGCAACAATTTTTAATCCTGGTACTGCATGAAAATAAGCTTCTAATCTTTGGGAATGTTCCGCCCCCAACTGCCTACCAACTCCTCCAGGGCCCCTAATGACCATCGGAATTGTAAAATTACCACCAGAGGTATAACGCAGCATACCAGCATTATTAGCAATTTGATTAAATGCCAATAGCAAAAAGCCCATATTCATCCCTTCAATAATAGGACGTAATCCAGTTAGGGCTGCACCTACGGCTAAACCACAAAAGCTATTTTCGGCAATAGGGGTATCTAATAAACGTAAATCACCATACTTTTGATAAAGGTCTTTGGTGACTTTATAAGAACCACCATAATGCCCAACATCTTCACCCAAGACGAAAACGGTTTTATCTCTCGCCATTTCTTCGTCAGTCGCTTCTCTCAAAGCGTTAAACATTAAAGTTTCAGCCATAATGATTTTCTATCCTAAGTCACCAGAAATAAATACTATCATTACTAGGTTTAAACTATGTCACTTTAGCGTTACCAATTTTACCTATGAAACTTATTGATTAAAGCTACTATGACTTAAATCATCATTGTTAAATATTAGTAAAAAGTGCAAAGCTGATAGCTACAGACATTAATCTTATCGATTTTATACAAATAAATCATCATTGTCATAATATGACTTTAGCTCCTCTCAACATTCTGATTTCCCCTAGCGAAGCTCTTAGTTTAATAGACAAGGCGATCGCCAACTCCCAAGCTGATGAGGTTTTTGTTACCCTCAGTGCCAAGGAAACCGCCCTCAGCCGTTTTTCGGAAAATCAAATCAGTCAAAATATTCGTAAGCAAACCTTTACTCTAACCGTAACTAGTTATTTCGGTCGGCGTAGTGCTTCTGCCTCAACTACAGAATTAGATACCGAGGCAATTATTCAAACTTTACGGCGTGCTGAAGATCTTGCCCGTATTGCCCCTGAAGATCCTGAGTGGGTAGAACTCGTTACGCCACAAACCTATACTGAACGCTTGCCAGCCTTCGATCAAGCCACAGCTAGTTTATCACCACTCAAAGCAGGTGCAATTATCCAACAGGTATGTAACCAAGCCAAACAAGCAGGAGTTAATGGTTCAGGTACACTTAGCACGCAAGTAACACTGGATGCTATTGGTAATTCGACTGGGTTGAGAGGCTGCGATCGCACTACAGAAGCAGATTTTAGTTTTACAGCCCGTGTAGATGATGGTTCTAGTTGGAATCAATGCAGGGCTTGGAGTATAGATCACCTACCAATTACTGAGTTAACAGAGAAAGTTATAGCAAGAGCGATCGCCTCACGTCATCCACAAGCAATTGAACCTGGAGACTATACGGTAATCTTTGAGCCTAATGCAATGGCAAGTTTAGTACCTTGGATTATTTGGAATTTAGATGCACGTTCTGCCGATGAAGGGCGTTCTTTTATGTCTCGTAGCGATGAGAATGGACAGCCTATAGGTAATCGAGTTGGGGAACAATTATTTAGTCCTATTGTACAAATAGAAAGGAATGGGGAACATCCATTATTACAATCAGGAAGATTTTTTAGCGATGGATTGAGTAGCGATCGCCTTGAAATTATTAAAGATGGCATTCCCCAAACCCTTGCCTATAGTCGTTACTGGGCAAAACAGCAAAACATTCGGGCAACGGGGTCGCTATATCCTATAGTGATGGCAGGTTCAGATCAAAGTGTCGCAGATTTGATAGCTAGTACCCAAAAAGGTATCTTAGTTAGTCGGGCTTGGTATGTCCGCTTTGTTAATGCCAAAACCTTAGAAGTAACAGGGATGACGCGAGACGGTACTTTTTTAATAGAAGATGGCAAGCTTAGTTACCCAATTAAAAACCTGCGCTTTAATCAATCCCTACCTAAGATGCTGAATAATCTGGTAGCTGTAAGCCAAGCTCAACGCTGCGGTAGTAATATTATTCCTGGTGCAAAAGTTGCCAATTTTCATTTTAGTAGCATTACCGACAGTGTATAAAATAGTTGTTCAAATCCAAAATCAACTACTTTAATACCATGATTCCTTAAAAGAATATCGCGATCGCAATTGGATGACGATAAGCTAATAAACTAGAGAAAATTTATCAAGCCGAGAATATGACCGATACTATTTATACGTTAACTTGGAATTGGCGAAATTACTCCCCTCTTTTTGCTACTGCCTCTACAGAATCAACTTCAGCCGACGGTACATTAGTATTAGCAGGAGTTTTACTAAGTTTCGTGGTAATCTATTTTGCCAGTAAACTCGGAGGTGAAATTTGTTCCCGTATTAATTTACCTCCAGTCTTAGGAGAATTAGTAGGTGGGGTATTAATTGGGGTCTCTGCCTTTCGCCTTTTAGTTTTTCCTGAGGGCGGTAGTTTAGCAGAAGACTCTTTAATAATTACTTTATTACAAAACACCGCAGGATTATCTCCAGAAGCTGCACCATCGGTATTTGCTGCCCAAAGCGAGGTCATTACTTTATTATCAGAACTGGGAGTAATTATACTCTTATTTGAAATCGGCTTAGAGTCTGACCTTAAAGAATTAATTCGTGTTGGGCCTTTGGCTGCTGTAGTTGCGACCGTTGGAGTAATCGTTCCTTTTGTTCTAGGTACATTAGGCTTAATTTATCTTTTTCATATTCCAACAATTCCTGCGGTTTTTGCTGGGGCTGCTTTAACTGCTACGAGTATCGGCATCACTGCTAAAGTTTTGGCAGAATTAGGACAACTCAGTTCCGAAGAAGGTCAAATTATTATAGGTGCTGCGGTACTAGATGATATTTTAGGGATTGTGGTTTTAGCAGTTGTTGCAAGCTTAGTTAAAACTGGTGAAATTCAAATAAGCAATATTATTTATCTCGTAATTAGTGCTGCTGCCTTCCTAATAGGGTCAATTCTAATCGGTCGCTTAATCAGTCCTCTGTTTGTCGGGTTAGTAAATGAAATGAAAACCCGTGGTCAAGTACTAATTACAGGCTTGATATTTGCCTTTGCTCTCTCCTATATTGCTACTGTAATTAATTTAGAAGGAATTTTAGGAGCTTTTGCAGCAGGTTTAATTTTAGCTGAAACCGAAAAACATAAAGAATTAGAAACGCAGATAATCCCTTTAGCTGACTTTTTTGTACCTATATTTTTTGTCTGTGTTGGAGCTAAAACTGATATAAGTGTACTTAACCCCGCCGTACCGAGTAATCGTGAAGGATTAATAATTGCCACATTTTTGATTTTGGTTGCTATCCTGGGTAAAGTAATTACGGGGTTTACGGTTTTCGGCAATCCCAATCTCAATAAACTAGCAATTGGTGTGGGGATGATTCCCAGAGGGGAAGTTGGTTTAGTCTTTGCTGGTGTAGGTTCTGCCAGTGGGGCTTTATCGGAGGCAACAGAAGCAGCAATCATTGTGATGGTTATTGCAACTACTTTTATCGCTCCTCCTTTATTACGCTTGGTATTTAAAGAGAAAGAGACTATCGCTCAAGCAGTGGACAAAGTTGAAGAATAAAAACATAATTAGGCCAAGCCAATCACTAAAAATTTGACAAGTTACTTGGCTCTTAGCCGAAAAAAAATAGTTTATGAAACCTATCAGCTTCTGTTTACGTCTCGATAGATCAAAATCCAAGAATGGGTATTATATAGTTCTAATGGGATTGGCTGAAAATATTTTAAGCTCAGTCCTACTCCTGCTCAAGCAGTTTAATTTGATACTAGACCTAAAAAGGTATTTATGTTTGTATTGGTATTGCAAAGGGGAGTCATGGCTAGCCGTATATGAAAGATCAGTTACCTAATGTTTGTGAGGAACAATAATTGTGAGATTCCACTGGCTATTATTTGGTTTTCTAGGTGTTTTTCTGTTTTCTTCTCCTGCTAGGGCAGGGAAAATTGTATCTTGGGAATTTGAACAGCAAGACAATAAATTGGTTTTTGAAACCGATGAAGGAGTGCAACCTGATGCAGAATTACTTAGCAATCCAACTCGTTTAGTAATTGATTTGCCAGGCATAAGTTTAGACAGAGAAACTATTAAAGAAAGTTATCAGGGATCTATTACAGGTTTTCGGATTGGACAATCAGAACCAGATACTTCTCGTATTGTAGTAGAATTAGCCCCAGGCTATACTATCGACCCCGATGACGTTGAATTTAAGGAAAAGTCAGCTAAAGAGTGGACTGTAGAACTACCAAAACCTAAAGTTGCTCGCTTTGCTGGATCTGATAATGATGATGACGAAGTGGTGAAGTTGGATGTTCCTGAAGTAGATCTTCCTGATGCTTTACCTAGAGTGGAGACAGTAGCATTAGAAGATTCTGATACTCAAGAGGCATCAACTAATAATAATATTATCGATTCTCCTTACATTAGAGCTACTAAGAATGGCTTTTTTATTGCAATTGATGGCAATCGTGAAATCAAAATAGATTCAGAAAGAGATGGCGATCGCATTAAGTTTTTGATTGAGGGTGTTACTCTTCCTGCTGATTTGGATTCTCAGTCAATAGCAATTAATCAGTATGGTGTATCTACTATTGAATTTGAGCAACTTGATGATTCCCAAGCCCTGATGAGTCTTGAGGTGAAAGAAGATAGTCCCGATTGGTTAGCAACTTTTAGTCGCATTAACGGCTTATTATTATTGCCTAAGGGTGAACTACCTAACACCACAACTGCTATATCTATTCCTAAGACTGATTCAACCTCAACTTCTAATGATTCAGAATCTCTCATACAATCTTTAGATAAAAGCGAACTTAGTGTAATCGACAAAATTGAATTAGCAGATGATGATACTAATCTTTTAGTTCACGCCAAGACGCAATTATCGGCAGTAACTTCTAGATCTAGCAATGGTATTTATCAGATTATTATTGATGATGCAGAGCTTGCCGAGGATTTTCAGGGCCCAGAATTAACGGTGAGTAGTCCTATTTCTGAACTCAAAGTACGTCAAGAAGACACGACAGTTGTTTTAGAAGTTACAACTCGTTTGAGATATCGCCTAGGACAGTTAAATACAGAAGAAACAGCACTCGCTCTACCGATTGAAGTAGGTATTGCTCCTCCTCCAGCTAGTGATGCTCCCCTACTCCCCCCAGGTTTTGATAAAGAACCTAAACTAAAACCAATTCCTGCAGTAACTGCTGCTACTATCCCTAACACCCGACCAAGAGTCATTATTGATCCAGGACATGGTGGTTATGATGCTGGGGCAATTGGCATCGGCGGTTTGAAGGAAAAAGATGTGATTTTCCCTATTTCCCTAGATGTTGCCGAAATTCTCAAAGAACAGGGAATAGAAGTAATTATGACCAGAGATACTGATGACTTTATTAGTCTTGAAGGTCGTACTGATATGGCAAATGATCTCGATGCGGATTTATTTGTCAGTATTCACGCTAACGCTATTAGCATGAGTAGACCTGATGTTAGTGGTTTAGAGACTTACTACTATCAAAGTGGTCGTCGTTTAGCAGAAATTATTCACTGGAGTATTTTAAATGGAGTCAACATTCAAGATAGGGGTATTCGCCGAGCCAGATTTTTTGTACTCAGACATTCAACCATGCCCGCCGTGTTGGTCGAAGTAGGATTTGTTACTGGGACTGATGATGCTTCACGACTTAAAGATCCCGCTCATCGTCGTCAAATGGCAGAAGCGATCGCCAGAGGCGTAATCGAGTATATTAAACAAAATAATCTCTAATTTTTAAGTATTTATACTGTACTTAATTTACTAATCTCAGGATTGGTTATGAGAAGACCAAAATGTAATTATCTCAAGATCTAAATTTAAAATTAAAGATGAAACATTCAAATTGGCGTATTGGCTTGTTTGATAGCGGTGTAGGCGGATTAACAGTATTAAGGGAAATGTATCGCCAAATGCCCACCGAATCATTACTCTATTTTGCTGATTCTGCTCGTTTACCCTATGGAACGCGATCGCAGCCAGAAATTCTTCAATTTGTGCGTGAAATCCTAGATTGGATGTGTACCCAAAAAGTCAAAATGATTATCATGGCTTGTAATACTAGTTCTGCCCTAGCATTAGAAATAGTTAGGCAAGAATATGATATTCCTATCTTAGGGGTAATTCTTTCAGGAGCTAAAGCTGCAGTCAAAGATGGTCAACGTATCGGTGTAATTTCCACTCAAGCTACTGCTAAAAGTCACGCTTATCGCCAAGCAATAAGAGAAATCAACCCACGAACTCAAGTGTGGGAAGTTCCTTGTCCTAAATTTGTTCACCTAATAGAACAAAATCTCTTATATACCGAATATACTCAACAAGTAGCTCAAGAATATTTACAACCACTTATTAAAAAAAATATTGATACTCTTGTCTATGGTTGTACTCATTATAGACACCTAGATAAAACTATTCGCTCTCTTTTGCCTAGTTCTGTAAAAATCATTGATCCTGCTGAACATATTGTGGTAGCAGCAGCCAAAGAATTATCTTTATTAGGATTACGTAATAACGGGTTTTCTGTACCTACTAGTTTTTATGTTAGCGGTTCTCCTCAACAATTTGCGAGCTTATCCCAACAATGGCTTGGGTATTATCCCCATGTAATACAAGTTCCTATGAAAGAACCATCATCAGCAGAAATGATGGCCCTCAACCCAGTTGATTAAAAAATTATTACGTTATTTTAATCGAGCAATATTTTACGGAGTTTGGATTTTGTTCCTTCTCTGTTTAGAAGTGTTACTTACTATCGTGCTTCCTGGTTTTTGCATTTCGGCTATTTTTAACAAACCATAAATACACAAAAGATAAATAGCAGCCAGAAATAAAATAAAAACGGGTAGATTAACGGGATTCATCGGCTAGTCTCAAGGGAGATTAATTTAATTTTATTAATTGGGATATCAGATACAAATTAGTACGCCATGCTACTACAAAATCTACTGTAGTTTTTTGGAGATATTTCCTAAATTGGAAATACGCCAGAGGCAGCAGATTCTGAATCGGCAGCATTAATTTCTAAACATGAAGCTTAGTAATTTTGGTATTATGTTCCGAACCTAACTCCTCACGCCATAAACTAGTTTTTATATTGTCTAGTTATTACAATCAACTAAGATGCTTAAATAGACAGCAAAACCAGTAATATCTTGTATTTATTTTTTTATGAATATATTAAGAAGACAAATTCCCAATATATCAAGCTATATTTTCTAAAATTAAGGAAATTAGCAAACTGCAAGTCACTGTATGGGTGTGACATTAAAGTTTACTAAAAACCCTAAGACGAACAAATTTGGGTCAATTTCTATATCAGCTATAGAACTTAGCTTAAAAACATAATTAAGTAGCATTGTCCCTGCCATAAATATCAGGTAATTGCTACTAGTACTTTAAGCTTATTTTACCTATCCCCAACTACTGTCTTAGATACCGTTAATTTTTTCCAAAATCTTATTATCTAGAATAACATAATTTCTTTAAATACTGATAAAGCTATGATTATCAATCAATTTGCCACAATTTTCATAAGTACTTAGGCAGTTTATTGTTGGCTATTAGCTTCGCTTCCCTTAAAATAAGTACAATAATATGTAAAGTTTCTTAAATAAAGTAATTGCCAGAATTGGCTTAACAATGACATCTTCTACTACCTCTTTATTAGCACCCGTTGAAAATGATCTGCAAATTTTGACAGATAATCTCAAACAACTGATTAGTGCGCGTCATCCAATTTTAGGAGCTGCTGCCGAACACTTATTTGAGGCTGGAGGTAAACGTATTAGACCAGCGATTGTTCTGTTGGTCTCGCGGGCAACCATGCCTAATCATGAATTAACCCCTCGTCATCGCCGTTTAGCAGAAATCACAGAAATGATTCATACGGCAAGTTTGGTACATGATGATGTAGTAGACGAAGCAGATTTACGCCGTAACGTGGAAACAGTTAATAGTTTGTTTGGTGACAAAATAGCTGTATTAGCAGGGGATTTTCTTTTTGCTCAATCATCTTGGTATCTAGCTAATCTCGATAATCTACAAGTAGTTAAACTGCTATCGGAGGTTATTAGGGATTTCGCGGAAGGGGAAATAATTCAAAGTATTAATCGTTTTGACATCGACGCTTCTATTGATTCTTATTTAGATAAGACCTACTATAAAACTGCTTCGTTAATGGCAAATAGTGCTAAAGCTGCTGCTATCTTGAGCGATGCTGATAGTAGTGTAGTAGAAAATCTATATAGTTATGGTCGTAATTTAGGTCTGGCTTTTCAAATTGTAGATGACATTCTCGATTTTACTGGTTCTGCTGAAGTATTAGGTAAACCAGCAGGATTAGATTTAGCTAGTGGTAAGTTAAC
The DNA here is from genome assembly GCA_002368355.1 of Chondrocystis sp. NIES-4102. Classification (NCBI taxonomy): domain Bacteria; kingdom Bacillati; phylum Cyanobacteriota; class Cyanophyceae; order Chroococcales; family Chroococcaceae; genus Chondrocystis; species Chondrocystis sp. NIES-4102. The sequence goes on from AP018281.1 coordinate 3,662,655, forward strand.
TTCCCCTGTATTTTATGCCATAAAACAAGAACCACACTTAGAAGTATTGATAGAAAGAAAATTTTCTGACCCTGAAGACCTAGATAAGGCTTTAGAATTGATTAGAAGTACTGATGGAATTGAACAAGCACGTCAACTTGCTAAAAATCTTGCCCATCAAGCTGCGCAATGTATAACTTGTCTTAAGCCTTCAGACTCCAAAGATGCTTTGCATGATTTAACTGATTATGCTGTTAGTCGTTTGTATTAATTTTTAATAATTATATGGTTGAGGTTAATACGGATCAAGTATTGATTAAAACAGATAAAAAAACCTTATAGTCAATAGTCAGCACAAAAAGTGTCCACTAAAAGTCAGTAAAATAGTGTCTCACAACTGATTTTGAAAAATTTAGGATATGCTGGTGGAGTAATAGCTGCTAACAAAATTATTATTAGCTTAAATAGCAGCTTTTGAGGAATACACTTTCTCATAAACATCTTTATCAGACAAAGCCTTATAGGTATTTTGAATGAGCTATTGCCTAAATCCATCCTGTCCCAAGCCTGTTAATAATCCCAAAGCTAAAGTATGTCAAGCTTGTGGGTCTAAACTACTATTACATGGTCGTTATCACTTAATCAAGGGACTCGGCAAAGGCGGTTTTGGGCAGACTTTTTTAGCTGCCGATTTAGGACTTCCTGGTAATCCTTTGTGTGTTATTAAACAATTAAGACCTAATACAGATAATCCTAATTTTCTGTCGATGGCGAGAGAATTATTTGAAAGAGAAGCAAGAACTCTCGGTAGAGTAGGTAATCATCCTCAGATACCTAGACTATTAGACTATTTTGAAGATCGCCAGCAATTTTATCTAATTCAGGAATTTGTCAAAGGGGATAACTTGCAGCAGGAAATTAAGAAAAATGGCGTTTTGAATGAAGAGAAAGCCCGCCAAGTACTCAAGGAAATTTTAATAATCCTCAGAGATATTCATGCGCAAAAAGTTATTCACCGAGACATCAAACCTGCCAACATTATTCGTCGCGAAATAGATAATAAATTGGTTTTAATTGACTTTGGTGTAGTGAAAAATCAGGTAGATACTGGGGGAGCAGCAGGATCTGAGCAAACAGCCCTCACAGCATTTGCTGTTGGCACTCCTGGTTTTGCCCCTCCTGAACAGTTGGCGATGCGCCCTGTATATTCTAGTGATGTTTATGCTTTAGGTGTTACCTGTATGTATTTAATGACGGGGAAAGCACCAAAAAATATGGATTGTGATCCGATTACAGGTGATATTGACTGGTTTAAGAATGTCACAATTAGTAAGAGTTTTGCAGAAATTTTGACTAAAATGCTGGAAATAGCTATTAAAAATCGCTATAAAACTGCTCAGGAAGCATTGCAAGCATTGGAGATAGAGCCTCACGTGGAGAGTTTATCGGAAAGTATGCTGATGGGCTATCCTGGTATGGATAATAATAGTAATACTCCTCCTAATAATACTGTTTCTAGCCGTAGTAATATGGGTGCTGCTCCTAGAAATTCACCTTTTAGTTCTCGTAGCGATAATAGAACACCTCCAAGTGTTAGTAGCCGTACGGCTTCTCGCTATCCTCGCAATAGTTATGCCCCCAGTAATCAAAGGAATAGGAATAACCAAGCTTCAGAGGAGAAAAAGCCGAAAACTCCAACAAAACCTATAAAATTGTCTGCTCAAGAGGTAATCAATTTTTATAATTCTGGCAGAAAGGATTTTGGGTTGAAAGATATGAGTATGCAGGATTTACAAAAAGCTGAGTTATCAGAGGCTAAATTTTACGACTCTAAGTTGATCAAAATTAATTTGCAAGGTGCTGACTTAACTAGGTCAAATTTCGCTCAATGTGATCTGCGTCAGGCAATGTTAAGGAACGCTAACTTTACCAAAGCTTTTTTTAATAGTTCTAATCTAGAAGGTGCGGATCTAAGAGGAGCAAATTTGAGTGAGACTAATTTTAAAGATACCAAATTGAAAGGTGCTAATCTTTGTGGCGCAAATTTAAGTAATAGTAATTTGACTCAAGAACAATTAGAAGAGGTTAAGACGAATTGGATGACTACTATGCCGACTGGGAAGCGAGGATTTTGGTAAATTTAAGGCAATAAGAAGAAAAGCAAATTTTTAGGCTTTGATTTCAATTAATTAGTTTGTCGTTGACCAAAAATTGTTCTACCTAAACGAATCATGGTTGTCCCAGCCTTAATTGCTTGTAAATAATCATCAGACATTCCCATAGATAGTTCCTGCATGGTTAAATTAGGATAGTTCTTTTGTTTGATTGTAACGGCGAGTTGCCCAATTGTCTCAAATGCTTGGAAAGTTTCTTTATCAGATAAACCAAAAGGCAAAATTGTCATCAATCCCTGAATATTTAAATGTTGACATTGGCTTAAAGAAGTTAAATCTGTTAATAAATCTTGAGGTTGCCATCCATATTTATTTGGATCTATTAAAGGTTTTACCTGAAGAAAAATCTTAGGTGTACGATTTAACTCTTGTGCTAGTTTATTTAATCGTTGTGCAATGGGTAAACTATCAACAGAATGAATCCAATCAAAATGTTCAATAATTTTTTTTGCTTTATTTTTTTGAATATGTCCGATAAAATGCCAATTGATATCAGTTAAATCTATTAATTGTTCCTGTTTAATTACAGCTTCTTGTAAACGGTTTTCACCAAAATCTCTGATTCCAACTTGATATGCTTCTCGCATTGCTTCTATAGGAACTTGTTTACTGATAGCAATTAATTTGACATTTGCAGGTATTTGTTGCTGAATGTGAATAATTTTATCTGAGATAGAGCCTGTCATTAAGTTGATAAAAATCTAAGATAAATAATATTAAAGAAAAGTACGTTGATATACTGCTTGTAGTTGTCGATGTTTTTCCATTTCACGGTCTAGTAATAGTCTCCTTAACAAAGCTTCGATTAACAGGCGAGCTTCTGTACGACTTATAGGATCAAATGATAGGGAATTAATGTTAGTTGTAACAGTAAAAAATAAGCGTTGAGCGTAGAGGGTAGTAAATAATTCTTGATTATCCTTGAGTAGACATATTCTGTAGAGAAGTCCGAAAGTAGGATGGTTTAAATAAATCTCATTAGGTTGATTTTCATTGGGTTTATTATTCACTCTGTAATTCTATTATTTTTGAATAGATGCCATAAATATTCTAAAGATTATATAGCAATCCTAAATGATCTGAGAGAATTTATTTCGGGTGCTGAGGGAATATGGAGGTTAATAAATTGATTGGCAATTAAATTGTTATATGCTCAATTGCTCATAAATACATTCAAGTCAGGACTAATGAGCATTTAGGCTTAAATTAAAACTATATATAGAGTGGGATATAGGAAAATTTATCTATAAGACGCTATATATAGTAAAACTTAAGCTATAGTAGAAAACCAGACTAGTAAAAATTGTTTCAGTCTCACGTAATATATGCAGCCAACTTTACCGTTAACCAACGATTCTCGAAGCACCTTAAACTCTGAACAAGAAATTTTACCAACTGGCCATAATTTAGAGATAACAAAGCTTAACTCAGGTAATGTAAGCAATAGGTTATCTTTGATACCAACAGAGACTGCTTCAAGTATTCAGGTAATTAGGAGAGACGGCTCATCTACCCCTTTAAATATTACAAAAATTCGCGCAGTAGTTGAATGGGCTTGTCTGGGGCAAAACATCAACCCAATTACTATAGAAGCTGGTTTAACAACTAGATTACGTAATGGTGTAACTACTAGGGAAATTCAAGATAATTTAATTGACTGTGCATTGGGAATGTGTAGTCCTGATGAACCCGAATGGAGATATGTAGCAGGTAGACTCCACGTTTGGAATTTGTGGCAAGATACTCAAGTAAGTCGAGGATTTGGATATGGAAATTATCCTGCAACAGTACAATTACAATTAGAAGCTAAACGTTACGCTCGCCAGATTCTTCAATATTCTACAGAGGAATTAGCAATAGCTGGTAGTTGGATAAACCCTGAATGGGATAAGGATTATGATTATGCAGGGGCGGTTTTATTAACCAAGCGGTATTTATTGACTAATGAATTACCACAGGAAGCTTATTTAACCTGTGCTTTATTATTGGCATTGGTAGAAAAACCAGAAAACAGATTAACTATTGCACGTCAATTTTACGAAGCGATAGCGAAAAGAAAAATTTCTCTAGCCACACCAATATTAGCTAATCTCAGAGTACCTAATGGATCTTTGAGTAGTTGTTTTATTATCGCTATGGACGATAATTTAGAGAGTATTTTTGAAGAAATTACTAATGCAGCTAGGATTTCTAAAAATGGTGGTGGTGTTGGGGTAAACGTCAGTCGTATTCGTGCTACTGGTAGTTGGGTGATGGGTAAGCAAAACGCTTCAGGTGGGGTAATTCCTTGGATTAAATTACTCAATGATACAGCGATCGCAGTAAATCAAGGCGGGCGTAGGGCTGGTGCTGTTACCGTTGGCTTGGATGTTTGGCATTTGGATGTGCCTGAATTTTTGGAAATGCAAGCGGAAAATGGCGATCGCCGTCGTAAGGCTTATGATGTTTTTCCTCAATTGGTTATTGTCGATGAATTTATGCGTCGGGTGGTAGCGAAACAGCAATGGACGCTATTAGATCCTTATGAGGTTAAGCAAGCATTAGGTATTGATTTGGCTGAACTTTGGGGCGAAAAATTTGAAATTGCCTACCGTGAAATTGAAGCGGAATTAGGTAAGAAGATTTTACTCTATAAACAAATAGATGCCCGTGAACTGTTTAAGCATATTATGCGCGCTCAGGTAGAAACAGGAATGCCTTATCTGGCTTTTAAAGACACAATTAATCGGGCAAATCCTAATAAGCACGAAGGTTATATACCTGGGGTGAATTTGTGCTGTGAGAGCTTTAGCAATGTTAAACCTGGAATAGAAGCTCATTGTTGTAATCTGGTATCTCTTAATTTAGCTAATCTTGAAATATCAGAAATACCCGATATGGCTCAATTAGCAGTAAGAATTTTAGATAACACCATCGATTTAACCCAGCCTCCTTTTACAGATAGCAAAACCCATAATGATAAATACCGTACTATTGGGGTAGGTTGTATGGGGTTGGCAGATTGGTTAGCAAAACGTCATCTAAACTATCAAGATTTAACTAAAATTAGTCACTTATTTGAAGAAATAGCCTATTGGTGTACTTGGGCATCAATGGAATTAGCTAAAGAAAGGGGGACTTATGCTGCTTTTGCAGGTAGTGAATGGAGTAAAGGTAAATTACTTGGTTCTAAATCTTTAGCAGAAATTGTGGCGATCGCCAAAGAGCCAGATCGTTGGGTAAAATTATCTCAAGATGTCCAAACCCATGGTATTCGTAACTCCCATATAACTGCGATCGCTCCTAATACTTCTTCTTCTTTAGTTCAAGGTTGTACCGCTAGTATTTTGCCCGTATATAGTAAGTTTTTCTATGATAAATGGGCTAAGGGAACTGTGCCTATCGCTCCACCTTTTATTCAAGATTGTTTCTGGTTTTACCGCGAAAATAAAAGTCTTGATCAGAAAGTTGTAGTAAAAGCAGTGGCTACTATGCAACAGTGGATTGATACAGGTATTTCGATGGAATTGCTTTTTAATCTTAATCAAGGGGTATATTTCCCACAAGAGCCTGAGCGAGCGGTTAGAGCTAAAGATATCTTTGATACTCTAGTTATGGCATGGTCAGAAGGATGTAAAGCAATATACTATGTCCGTACTGTGCAGAAGGATGATTTTAAGGAATCTAATCAAGGATGTGCAGCTTGTGCTAATTAGAATGAATTTGATTGGCAATCAGTATTAAAATCTTTTAATTAGATGGAATTACAATTTAGTAAGAACGATCTAGGTAAGATTATGGTTGCCTCTGCACAAAATTCCTATTTAACACCTGAAGAATATATAGAAATGGAAGCAACGAGCGATATTAAACACGAGTATATCGCTGGTGATGTATATGCTATGGCTGGTGCAACGGATACTCATGTAACTATTGCGGGTAATATTTTTGCTTTATTACTGTCACACTTAAGAGATTCAGGGTGTCGAGTCTATATTTCAGACATGAAGGTGAAAATTGAGGCAAAAAATTGTTTTTATTATCCTGATGTGATCGTAACTTGTGAACCTGAAGATAGAGAAAATAGTACTTATAAACAGTTTCCTTGTTTGATTGTTGAAGTATTATCTGATTCTACCGAAGCATTTGATCGTGGGGATAAATTTGCTAACTATCAATCTTTGCCCAGTTTACAAGAGTATGTATTAATTAATACTAGAAAAGCTCGAATCGAATGCTTTCGCCGTACGGATAATGGATTATGGTTATTACAGTTTTATGAATTGGATAATATTGAGTTTGAATTAACCAGTATAAAACTCACAGCTAAAATCGCTCAGATATACGAATTCGTAAATTTTGCCTAAACTTGCAACTTTATCTGGCTATAGTAATTTTCAAATATTAGTTATTGATAAAAGTGGGCGTGGAATGATTTTGGCTTTTAGCTCAGGAGTGCATATGCGAAGCGGTATCCTTGATTGATTCGCTCAAGGCATGGAAACCGTACCGTTAGCACAGCACCGCTTTTAGTTTTTAGCTTCTCCTGACTCGTTACTCGTTACTCAATCCTTAGTAGCCCCTAGGATCTACCTACTACCTATTTGCGTAGCTTATCCTTTAGGGCTACCTCCTACCTATTACCTAATTCTTTACTGCTATATAAAGGTAATCAGTTATTACTTGGAGTTGGGGTAATTGCTAGCTACTATTCTCTAAAATATAAATAGAGGCGAAAATCAAAATTATAAGCCTAACGAGTAATTAGCTTAAAGATAATCTTAGACCATAGCTGATCTGATAAATTACAGATTTTGTAGGCGACTTAAAAACCTCAAGGCTAAGTAAGAAATAAACAATAATTCACCTAAATATTAAAGACATAAAATGACAGCAGTAATATCAACAACTACAGAAGAAATCAAAAACCCGATTACAGAAAGGGTGCGCTCGGCGATCGCTAGTTATCGAGATCAAGTAGACTATTTAGAAATTAGAGTAGAACAAAGTGAATCTACAGCACTTGCTTTTCGGGGTAAACAGTTAGACTCTGTAGATCGTAGTTTTGCTTTAGCTGGCGGAATTCGAGCTTGTCATCAGGGTGGCTGGAGTTTTGTTACTTTTAATGGTTTAGATGAGCTTGACGCTAGAATTGAAGACGCAATTTCTCAAGCAAAATTAGTCGGGAAAGAAGAAACACAGCTAGCAACTGTTGAGGCGATCGAAGACTATGTGCCTGAGCTTATAAAACGCGATCCTCGTACTGTTTCCTTGCAGGATAAACGCCAACTTTTAGAAAAATATAATCAATTACTATTAGATTACGATCCTCGCATTCAAACCACTTCCGCTAGTATTAGCGATCGCTTTGCTACTAAGATTTTTGTCAATTCTACAGGTAGCTGTATTGTCCAAGAAAGATTAGATGTTAATGGGCGTTTTGCTGCGATCGCCAAAGGAGAAAACGGTATTGTACGTCAGGGATTTGAATCTGTTCATTCCCGTAATGATTTTGATGTCTTAGTTGGCATCGAAGAGCAAGTTAAAGGGGCAGCAGAGCGCGCAGTTAGGCAATTGGACGCGAAATCTGTTAAAGGTGGGCAATATACCGTGGTTCTCGACCCTTATTTAGCTGGTGTGTTTATTCATGAGGCTTTTGGACATCTTTCTGAGGCTGATTTTGTCTATGAAAATCCTAAAATGCAGGAATTGTTGACTTTAGGTAAGCCGATGGGGATTGAGCAACTAAACGTAGTGGATGATGCTACTCTAGAAAATCTGCCAGGGTCGATGAAATATGATGATGAAGGTGTACCAGGACAACGTAAATATTTAATTAAGAATGGTGTTTTAACTCAGCGTCTTCACTCCCTAGAAACAGCAGGGAAAATGCAGGAGACTCCTACAGGTAATGCAAGAGCAATTCGCGCTAGTTATCCGCCCATTGTTCGCATGACTAATACAGCAATTGAACCTGGTGATACACCCTTAGAGAAGATGTTTGAGGGAATAGAAGAAGGGGTTTATGCCGTCAGAATGTTGGGAGGACAAACCAACGGTGAAATGTTTACTTTTGCAGCAGCAGAAGGATATATGATCCGCGATGGTAAAATTGCTGAACCTGTTAGTGATGTTACTCTTTCTGGTAATGTCTTTCAAACTTTACAGGATATTGAGGCAATTAGTAGCGATACTTTATATACTAATGGAGGATGTGGCAAAGGAGGTCAAATGCCTTTACCTGTAAGCGTTGGTGGCCCTCACATTCGGATTAAAAATGTAGTGGTTGGTGGTCGATAGATTGACCTACCGTTTGTAAGCTGCTTCGTCATATCTATTATTTAGGAATTTTTTAATAGTTAAGGCGAAGTGATTTAACAAGATACATTAATCCAGTTAAAAATAATAATCCCATTACCCCTGCGATGGGATTACCATCGATACCTGTTACCCAGACAGGAACTTGTTGAGTGTAGTTAATCAATTTGCCAACATTGACGATATAGTAACCCCAAACTAAACCTGCATGAATACCAATACAAATACCCAAGCGATCGCCATGTTGATTTTTAGCAATAATTAAAGTTATCCCTAATAATATTAATGCTGGAAAAGTAACTGCGGTACGAATTATTTCTGTAAGCGGTTTAAGGAAATGAGCCAAAGCAAAGATAACAGCACCCACCCCAAGACAAGTTTTTCGACTATAATCTCGCTGCAATTCGTCTAGTAGCCAACCCCGAAATAGCAACTCTTCAGCCAAGCCAATACCTAAAGCACTTATTAAACCTTCAGCCACGATTTTAAAGAGGCTAACTGTAGGGGGCGTAACCGCTAGCCATCCTGCGCCAGCTTCAATTATAAATAAGCCTAAACAAAACCAAAAACCAATTGCCAAACCTTTAAGAAATTCCTGAGCGTTTTTTTTACTTGTAACTAAACCATAACGAGTAAAAATATGGCGATCGCGATAAATATATTTGCCCCATAGTTTCCACATCCATAATAACTGGACAAATAGTAATCCCATAGTAATAATGCTGGCTAAATTAGCATCTTCTTGCAACAGCAAATAAATGGGAATTGCCAAAGGTAACCAGACAATAAATAAAACACCAATGAAAATTAATAATCTCACTGGTGCTGATAATTGAGCTATTTTTGGTAACTGTGTAATAGTTGACACTTAATTAGTTAATAACAATAAACTTAAGCCTAATATTATCTAATTAATCAGTTATTCATCTGGTTCTATTGTGCTAGTTAGACCATGATTACCAAGAGTTTCAGAATAAAATTCAGCGTGTTCTAAAGCACAAGTAATTACTAAACCAACACCATTATTATGGGTTTCCATCATAATATTGACCGCTTGGGGTTGAGTCATACCACTAATGGTTTGCATTAACACTTGTACTACATACTCCATACTATTGAAATCATCGTTATGGAGCAATACCTTATAACGGGGGGCGTGTTTAGATACAGTTGAAGTTGAACTTTTACTAATTACAGAAGTTCCTACGGACACAACTTTTCCTCCTTATTTTTTCCTTATTAATAATTTTATTAATTAATCAAATTTATCAACTAAATTAAAATAAATAATTTAAATTTTTTACTCAACAATAACATAACTATCAATAGACTGTCTGCGCTAATCATGCACCATAAATTTTGCTAAAGCTAATAATAAAAATAACTAATCCTTGGTTGGTGCAATTAATTTACTGTTTAAATAGTTGTTATTAAAGCTGACTTACAATAAAACACGTTAACATAAATTAACATCTAGTTTCAATGTAACCAATGCCGTTAACAACTATACCAATTATACAGTCTGTCCCAGGTACGTACTGGCAGTGGCGCGGGCATTCCATCTATTATGTCTGTGCAGGATTCGCTCAAGCTCGAAAACCACCTTTACTTTTAGTACATGGGTTTGGGGCATCAACTGATCATTGGCGCAAAAATATTGCTCAATTACAATCACAATTTCAAGTTTGGGCGATCGATTTACTCGGCTTTGGGCGATCGGCAAAACCTAATCAGGAATATAGTGGTAATGTTTGGCGCGAGCAGCTACATGACTTTATTACTGAGGTAATTAAACAACCGACCATATTAGCAGGTAATTCCTTGGGAGGCTATGCTTGTCTTTGTGTTGCAGCAGCCTATCCTCAATCTAGTGCGGGTGTAATTTTACTTAATTCTGCTGGCCCTTTTACTGAAACTACAGTAAATTCGGCTCAAAATAATCAACCTAATCTAGTAAATAAATTACTAAGATCTGTACTATTGCAACCCTGGGCAAGTTTCCTCTTGTTTCAGTATGTGCGCCAAAAATCAGTAATTCGCAAAACCCTTAAAAAGGTGTATTTTGACCAAAGTGCAGTCACAGATCAACTCGTTGAGGACATTTATCGCCCTTCATGCGATCGCGGTGCTGTAGAAGTGTTTAGTGCTGTGTTTAAAACTCCTCAGGGAGAAAAAGTGGATGTACTATTAAGTCAAATACAATCACCTTTGCTGCTACTATGGGGAGAAAAAGACCCTTGGATGAATTGTCAGGAGCGAGGTAGTAAATTTCGTCAATATTACCCACAATTAACAGAACATTATTTACAAGCTGGTCATTGCCCACACGATGAAGTACCTGAACAGGTTAATAATTTGATCATCGACTGGGTTAACACCCACAATGATGTACAATCTTAATTGCTGACTTCTTAATAATTTGTTACAAGATAAGAGTAACTCAATCTATAGCTATATGTTTGGTGGATTTGTCGGTTTTGGTAATAATAAAGGCGGAGATTGGGGTGAAAAACTCATAAATACTGTCGCAAGCAACACAATCCGTCACTTATTTAGTAGTAGCGAATCGGTGGAAGTAGCGGTACAGTGTAACCCTTCTAGCAAGCTATTACAAGGAACAATTGACAGTTTTAAAATGAGTGGTTGTGGGCTAGTAATACGCCGACAATTTCGTACAGCCGAAATGTCCTTTGAAACTGATGCTGTTTCTATAGATTTTGGATCGGCAGTTCAAGGAAAAATTGCTTTAAAACAACCAACTCAAGCGATCGCTCAAGTAAAGTTATCAGAGGCGGATATTAATAAGTCTTTTGAAGCTGATTTAGTTAGAAAACGCCTAGAAGATTTAGATGTTGAGGTTCTAACTAAAATATCTGGAGGTCAACCAGTCTCTTTTACTGATGTCGCTGTACAATTAATGCCAGACAATAAGGTTAGGCTTTCTGCTTTGGCGGTTTGGCAGGGTACAACTGTACCTGTAAGCTTTAATTGTATTTTGAGTATTGGCAAACGTCGGCGGGTCAATTTTGAGAATATTGAGTTTGAACCTTCAGATATAGACCCAGAATTACAAGCTACTTCCCAACAACTTACTGTCGCTTTAGGGGAAATTCTTAACGAAATGGTAGACCTTGACCGATTTAACTTAGATGGGGTAAAACTACGTCTTAATCGCCTACAAACAGAAGGACAAATGTTACTATTTAGTGGTTACGCTCAAATAGAAAGAGTTCCTCAAGTGGGTTAGTTTTAAGATCCAAATTAGAAACTAGCTAATGATTAATTTTGCCTAAGTTGCCTAAACTTGAGAAGATATCTGAATTTACAATATAAAGTAATTGATCAAATATCGGCAGTTAATCATGAAAAATCTTAATTTAACTGATGACTTACATTGGACACCCCAAGCGATCGCTAAATTTAAAATGATTCCTTTTTTTGCTCGTCCTCAAGCGCGCCAGAAAATTGAATCGATCGCACGGGCTGCGGAGTTGGAAGAAGTTACCATTGAAATTATTGATCAGGCGAGAATCGAATTTGGACAGTAGTTATGTACTAAATAACTCATAAGTAGCTTCAGTGATCATGACCCTATCTAATTTAGTTTCCCTGATCGGGATAGTAAAATCTGGGCATCAAGTAGCATCTGGATTTGCTAAAAATAGTCCTTATTCTCAAGGAACAATTGCCATGCAGCTACCTTTCTTCCTTGATTTGGGACTAGATCTACGTGAATTTTTTCAGGGAACATTAAATATTTCTATTGCCCCTTACAATTTTAAGATTATTAATCCGCAATATACTTTTGAGGGGGTAAAGTGGCATCCTGATTATGCTGAAGAAACTTTTTCTTTTTCACCTTGCCAAGTTGTTTATCAAGACAGCAGTTATCAAGGGTGGGTATATTATCCTCACCCAGAGACTAAAATCGGGCATTTTCAAGATAAATCTGTTTTAGAAGTACTTGCACCTAAAATACTCAATCTTAACTATGGCTCAAGCCTAATTTTAAAAGTTAATCCGCAACAAATTAAAATAACCTCAGCAGATTAAATATTTTAGATCAGTAGTTTCACTTACTTAATCCACTTCATCTAAGTGTTCTGCCACTGATTGATAAAGTTCTAACACATGATGGTCTAACAGACGATAGTGAACTTTTCTACCACGTTTTTCATAGCTTACTAAACGCAGCGATCGCAATGTCCGTAGTTGATGAGAAACCGCCGACTCACTCATTTCTAAAATCGTTGCCAAATCACATACACAAAGATCTTTTTGAGCTAGTAAAGATAAAATTCGTAACCGATTTGCATCCCCTAACAAACGGAAAAATTCCGCCATTTGTTGCGCTTTATTGAGATCAATAGCCTTATGGCGGAGACAATTTAAATCTTTGATGTCAACAGGATGATTGGGCTTACAAGCAGGAATATCAATAGAGTTAGCTGCTGACATAATACTTATATTATCAAGTTGTCCGATTAATAGATTGTTTGCAATTTATTTTAACCACATCCACACCCAGACATCTTACAGCCTTTTTCGTTTGCTTCTACATGACCATTTGCACAGGCTTGACAGCAATAATATTGGTCTCCTTTTTTGATCGCATCTTCTAAAGATATTTCACAAGAACAGCGATCGCAAGCGCATTTTACTAAATTAGTGGTAGTCATTAGTTTTCTCCTTTATTTAATTATCTTTATTGTACAACATATGAACAGATATTCAGATGTTAGGCTAAAAAATTTTTGTTGCAGCTATAGAAATAGTAGACAATCAAGGGACATTGTTTAGCTTTTAATTCTTAAATGATCGAGCGATAATTACTAACTCCTAACTAATACCTACCACGCATAGTGGATAATCTACCCGTAATTGTCCTATACTAATCTTGGACTGCTATTTAAAGGCAATTTAAGCTTTGAGCTTAGAAATAAACTATGGTACTAATTCGACTGGAATAGCTGGCATCAATATTTTAAAGGTTGTTCCTTTGTCCACTTTACTAGTAACGCTAATTGAACCCCCACAACGCTGAATTAGCTGTTTGACGATAGTTAAGCCCAAGCCAACACCTGTAAGCTTTTCCGTAGTAATTGGCTTAGTGCGATAAAAACCGTCAAAAATCTTGTTAATTTCAGTTGCTGCTATACCTATACCTGTATCAGAAACTGTAATTTCTACATATTCATGATCATTTTTGCTTGTTGCTTGCACAAATACTCTACCTTTAGCAGGAGTAAATTGCAGACTATTATTAAGCAGGTTAATTATAATTTGACGAAACCAAGGAAGAGGACAAGAAATAAGAGGTAAATTAGCAGCAATTGTATACCCTAATTGAATTTCCCTTTCTTTTGCTAAGGGCTGATAAGTACTAACAATACCTGGGACAATCTCATTTAAATTTAAAGATTCTGCCTGAATAGGAGTATCAAGCTGCAATAATTCTAATAAACCATTGATTAAGGAATTTTGGCGATCGCATTGATCGCTTACCATTTGTAAATATTTTTGGCGTTGTTCTCCCTTAATTTGTTTTGATTCTAAAAGACTTAAAGCTGTTTTTAAATAAGTTATAGGTGGTCGCAGTTCCTGAATTAAATTACCGATAAAATCTGTTTGAAAATTAAATACTGTGGAGTTTTTTTCTAAGTAATTATTATTCCTTGCCAGAGAATCCCAAGCTTTTTGTAATTGTTCACTATGTTTTACTTGCTTGAGGAGTAACTCATTTAATAGTTGCGGTTCGGCTATGATATGCTGCTCATCAAAGTTATCATTTAAATTCTTATCAGCAATTACAATTTTTTGCTTGATTCCTGAGAGAATCATCTTAACTATTTGAGGATCGAAGCTAGAAACCATTTCTAAATATGGATGCTGCAACCTTTTTCCTGAAGAATCTATATGTATTTTACCTTGTTGCCATTGAGCTAAAATTAAGCTGCAAAATTCTGGGGCTAAAACTATGATAAAAGACTCCCGTTGCAACAAAGGATGTTTAGCTAACTTAAAAGTACAAATAGGAGTTGTAATATTTTCTTCTAAACCTGTAAAAGCAATAGGATGCTTCTGATTATTAGCTATATAAATCCCCTCAAGATTGCCCTGTCGTTGTAGCTTTTGTACTTGATGAAACCAACTTTTAGTTTGAGGTAATTTTAGCCATACTGTTGCTCTTAGCTGTTTTTCTACTACCAAATCCACAACAGAATTAACATAAGATTTTAAACTATCTGCGCCAACAGCTATAGATAATAAAGGTTGCTCCAAATCTTGAGTTAACTGATATAAAGAAGACTCAGAAGTAGTAATGTTCATATTAATAAGAGTTATGCCATTGTAGATAGAAGCATGACAGAATAAGATAAGAATATAAACTTACTGTTTGTAACATATTATTTGGGAATATATACTCAGTAGTCTGCTAGCTAAAAATAGTAATAAACATTTAACAACTATTACAGACAACTACTCAAAGTGGCAATAACAGATTGAGCTAAAGTTTCTAAATGATAACCTCCCTCTAAACCAAATAGAGGACATTTAGTAATTTGTAAAATATATTTAGTTAATAAATTATAATCTGTAGGTTCTAAGGCAATTTCTGCTAATGGATCATTGCGATTAGCATCATAACCTGCACTGACAATTACAAGATCTGGCTGCCAATTAGACAAAAAAGGCATAACTTCTTGTTCAAAAACTATTTGATAATCAGCAATCTTACTACCTATTGCCATAGGAAGATTTAAAATATTTTGATATTGTCCATGTTCCTGTTTATTACTACCACTACCAGGATAACAAGGATGCTGATGAAGAGAACAATAGGCAATTTTAGGATTATCTCTAACAATCTCTTCTGTACCGTTACCGTGATGAACATCCCAATCTAAGATAGCAACTCGTTGCACACCAGGCTTGGTTAAAGCATAGAAAGCAGCAGCAGCAGCATTAGAAAATAAACAAAATCCCATAGCTCTATCCCTAGTAGCATGATGTCCTGGAGGACGAGCTAAGATAAAAGTAGGACGTTGATTATTTAATACCTGATCTACCCCATCTAGCCAAGCACTAACGGCTAATAACGCTACATCGTAACTACGCTCCGAAATAGGTGTATCACCATCGAGATATCCACCACCACTAGCTGCAACTTGTTGGATACGTTGAATATGATCTAGGGTATGAATCTTTTGTAGATAAGTTAATACTTGTGTTTGAGCAACAGGAGTCGGTAATTGCCACTCAATTTGATTTTGCCACTCTACCTGTTTTAGAGCAGTGGCGATCGCGCTTAAGCGTTTAGCTTTTTCAGGATGTCCATATCCTGTGTTATGTTCTAGAAATTCTGGTGAATAAATGACCGAAATCATATCAAAGAAGATGAAGAGTGATGAATGATCTTTCTTTTAGCTTAAATAATTTCACTAACTTTACTAAGCATCAGTCAAAAATTTTATATATTTTTAAGGTTTAAAATTACTCTTGAATATTTATTTCGAGAAAGGCAGATCTTGGAAGAGCAGATCAATGATTACAAGAGGCTTCTTTTTGTACTATAGTAGCACTTATGTTTCTATTTAATTGTTTCAGCTTTACCCAGGGGTGAAAAACGAATCTCGATTCTTCTTCTGTTTGCATCTGGTTGACGATTTGCTTCTGCAAATTCTCCCGATGGGAGTTGTAATTGAGCCGCAGAATAAGCACGGAATTGAACACCTTTAAGTTGTGCTGTCTGTTGTTGAACTTTTTGTAATTGTTTGACTACTTCTAAAGCTCGCATTAATCCTAAGTCAGCATTCGATCCAGGTTTTAAACTATCAATATGTTTTTTTCCTTTAGCTACTTCTTCTAGTTGTTCGTCTAAATTACTGAGTCCACCGAAGTTAACTTGACCATCGGTATGTCCAATTATTTCTACAACATAGAGATTTTTTTGTTGACTAATACGTTCAATTTTATTAACTAAATTATTGGTAATATAATCTTTTAATTCTTTGGATAAGCCTGCACTACCAGACTCAAATTGATATTCGCCTGAGTCCTGTATTACTACAATTGGAGGAGCGGACTTTAAGTGTTTTATTTGTGATTGAAGCAAACTAACCTGTTTTTCTGCTTGACTTTGATTTTTTTCGGTTGCCTCAGCACTGTCTTTGACAAGCGAGGATTTGAATAATGCTAATAGCAAAAACAAGCTAATAATCATAAACGCATTAGCCATTAAATCCGTGAAAGATGGCCAGATATTTAAAACTTCTCTACCTTTACGGTTGCGGACATATCGTTTTTTAATCATTACTAGCAACTATTTCGATTCTGGCAAAAGCTTTTGTCATTGACATTTCGATAGTCTTACCTAATTGCTCAAGCATTTCCTCAAAGTTTTGACTAAGCTGATTAGTTTCTTCATCTATTAAATTTATAGGTTGTATCTTAGGCAAATAAATATTATCAATATAGTCTTCAACTGCACTTAGTAAACTAGATTTCACAATATTTGTATTCCAGCTTAAATTAAATACAGTTAATAAAGCACTACAAGCGATCGCTAGTAAGCTTGCCGTAAAAGCAACCCCCATTCCTTGCAAAGGTTTGTTCAATTCTTCAACTAAGTTTTTAACATTATTGACATCAATTTGTGTAATAGTTTGACTCAGACCAGCTAAGTTTAAAGTAATACCTAAAAAAGTACCTAATAAGCCAAAAGCAAGTAATAAATTAGGTATAATATTGCATAAATCATCAATAAAGTCACACCCCAAATACTTACCAAAGAAGTAAAACTTTTCTTGACTATATACACCTTCAATTACAGATGCTGTATTTATTTCTCGATTATTATGGCTATCAATAAATCTACGTTCTAGTTTACTAATCATTTTAGGGATCGATTCTAGGTCAAATCCTCCTATTAGCTTGTGGGCTTGATCTCTCAAGTGATGTAAATGCCGATAAAGAGTATAACGCAATAAAATAGCCATTATGGTTGGAAAAATGACGAATAATAAAGCCGAAATAACTAAATAACTAGGAAGCAAAGCCAAAATACTAAATATTTGTTGCATAGCCTCAAAAATAGATAAATGATATTGATAGATATTCTTATGCTTTGAAAAAACCGTGATCGCAAGTGTCTTATATTAGATAAGGTTTAAGTAAAATGTCGAGTAATCCTATGGCAATTTGACCATTAGTACTCCCGTAAAAAATCACATAATTAGGGCAGGAACTCTGATTATGACAAGCTATTGTATAAAAATCCTTTACCCACGGTAAGCGTATTTTAAGATAACTTAATTATCTATAAGCAATATATTGAATCATAATCAGCAGTAAAATTTAAGTCTGAGTTTAATTCAACAAGCGATCGCAACTGGATCAATTCAAGTCAAGCAGATAATCGAACAGGTTTGAAAATCAAAATTTGTAGCACAAATTAGCACAAACACCTAAAGCTATAACTTATTTTCTGCTCTTACTCAACCAAAATTCAACCGAGTAAAACTGCTACTAAAGGAAAGTTTTCAGATGAATCGATTAAATGATAATCTTGAAAGTGGCAAAATTTTACACTTAATTAAGATTTTACCTGCCATATAAAACAGCTAACCACCAAGTAGATTATTAAAAAATGGTAGCCACCACAGATAAAACAAACATTGGTAAAATAACTCAAATTATCGGCCCCGTACTCGATGCCGAGTTTCCTAGCGGTAAAATGCCTCGTATTTATAATGCTTTAAAAGTAGAAGGTAAAAACCCCGCCGGACAAGACGTTTCCGTCACCTGCGAAGTGCAACAACTACTTGGTGATAACCAGGTTCGTGCTGTTGCCATGAGTGGTACTGATGGACTAGTCAGAGGTATGGATATTGTGGACATCGGATCACCTATTAGTGTTCCTGTCGGCAAAGCAACTTTAGGTAGAATTTTTAACGTTTTAGGCGAACCTGTAGACGAAAAAGGTCCTGTAAATACAGAAGATACTTTTCCTATTCATAGACCCGCTCCTAAACTTACTGATTTAGAAACTGCACCAAAAGTATTTGAAACTGGTATTAAGGTAGTAGACTTGCTAACCCCCTATCGTCAGGGAGGAAAGATTGGTCTATTCGGCGGTGCTGGTGTTGGTAAGACCGTAATTATGATGGAATTAATCAACAACATCGCCATTCAACACGGTGGTGTATCAGTATTCGGTGGTGTAGGTGAGCGCACTCGTGAAGGTAATGACCTTTATAACGAGATGATCGAATCTAAAGTAATCAATGCTGATAACCCAGAAGAATCTAAAATCGCTCTAGTTTATGGTCAAATGAACGAACCACCAGGAGCTAGAATGCGCGTTGGTTTATCTGCATTAACTATGGCAGAATATTTCCGCGACGTTAATAAACAAGACGTATTATTATTTATTGATAATATTTTCCGTTTCGTTCAAGCTGGTTCGGAAGTATCTGCACTCTTAGGTCGTATGCCTTCTGCGGTAGGATATCAACCTACTCTTGGTACTGATGTGGGTGATTTACAAGAGCGTATTACTTCAACAAAAGAAGGTTCTATTACTTCTATCCAAGCGGTATATGTACCTGCGGATGACTTAACTGACCCTGCGCCTGCAACTACTTTTGCTCACTTAGACGGAACAACAGTACTTTCTCGTGGTTTGGCTTCTAAAGGTATTTATCCTGCGGTAGATCCACTAGATTCCACTAGTACTATGCTACAACCTAGTATTGTAGGGGAAGATCACTATAATACTGCTCGTGCAGTCCAGTCTACTCTCCAACGTTATAAAGAATTACAAGATATTATTGCAATTCTTGGTTTAGATGAGCTTTCAGAAGAAGACAGATTAACAGTAGACCGCGCTCGTAAAATTGAACGCTTTTTATCTCAGCCTTTCTTTGTAGCTGAAGTATTTACAGGTTCACCTGGTAAGTATGTGACTTTGGATCAAACTATTAAAGGATTTAAATCAATTCTTAATGGTGAATTAGATGACCTACCAGAGCAAGCATTTTATTTAGTAGGCGACATCGAAGAAGCAAAAGCAAAAGCTGAAAAACTTAAAGCTGCTGCTTAGTCGGTGAGCAGTTATCAGTGATCAATTAGCAGTTGATGTTAATTGTTCGTTGGTAACTGTCCATCTCATGCGCTTGAAATAACGATTAATAACTAATATTTAAACAAATGGCGTTAACTGTAAAAGTAATTACTCCAGATAAAACTGTCTGGGATGAGCAAGCAGAAGAAATTATTTTACCTAGTACAACTGGACAATTGGGAATTCTTTCTGGTCACGCTCCTTTACTGACTGCTTTAGAAGTTGGTGTATTGCGTGTTCGTGCGGGTCAGCAATGGAAAGCGATGGCCGTTATGGGAGGATTTGCTGAAGTTGAAAACAATGATCTCAAAATTTTAGTAAACGGTGCAGAATTAGGCGATAACATCAATCAAGATAGCGCGCGTACTGAATACGAACAAGCTCAATCTCTATGGCAACAAGTAGAAAATACTGAAGATCGCCAAAAGAAAATTCAAGCAGAAAGTTCTCTTAAAAAAGCGAGAGCGCGTTTACAGGCTGCTGGGGGTATGGTATAGCAGACGTTTAATACCCCACAGTAAAAACTCCGCAACCGACTAATTAAAAAAGGGCAGGATTCAATGTTTTCTGCCCTAGTTTAGTTAAATTTATCAAATCAAAGACAAATTTTAATTCTGAAGCTCAAATCCAATCTGTAATTCTGTTTTCTTTAATTCAAGCTGTTTGTTGATCTTGAAAATCTAAGCTTCTAGCTGATAGCTATTAAAATTAGTTAGTCCCTGTGAAAACAATGTGGGGGAACTTAGTTTGTGCCTGGCTCATAGGTGTAACTTTACCTTTTTCAGTCCAAAAGTTAATTACCTCTGTAGCTTGGTTGAGGATATTAATGCTTTCTGCTTCTTCAATCCAATGTTTAGCTTCTAATTCGTCTTTTAATTGCTGCCACGCATCATTACGGGGCCAAAAATAATAAGCTGTTAGGGGGCTAGTACCTTTTCCTACTACTTGATCTACTGCGATCGCGACATTTTTATCTAACCACAGAACTTTTAAAATAAATCTTGAATCTGACTCCAATTAAGCCTCCAATAATCGTTTTAAAGAATATTTAACATAATTAACCAATCCTAATTATACAAGAAAGGGAACATGAATAAAGAGCAATTAAAAGCAATTATTATTTTTGATATAGACGGGGTAATTAGAGATGTTGGCAATTCCTATAGAAGAGCGATCGCTGATACGGTAGAAGAATTTACTGATGGTGCTTGGCGACCAACTATGGAAGACTTAGATCACCTTAAATCTGAAGGAATTTGGAATAATGATTGGGAAGCATCTGAGGAATTAATTTATCGTTATTTTGAGTCTATTGATCAACCTCGTGAAACGGTAGCTTTGGAATATGACCGCATTGTCAAGTTTTTTCAGTTACGTTATCGGGGTCAACATCCTGAACTTTTTGATGGATATATTGCGGGTGAACCCCTATTAGTATCTCCTAATTATTTTAAACTGTTAGATAACAATTCCATCGGCTGGGGCTTTTTTAGCGGTGCTACTAGAGGTTCGGCAGAATATGTCCTAAAACAGCGACTTAAGCTTGATAATCCCGTTTTAGTGGCAATGGAGGATGCACCTAGTAAGCCAGATCCCACTGGAATGTTGGCTACCGTCAACCAAATCGAAAATAATCAGGCAAATTTACCTGTATTTTATTTAGGAGATACGGTAGCTGATATGTATACCGTTGTTAAAGCAAGAGTAATCCAACCACAACGTAATTGGCTGGGAATTGGCATTCTCCCCCCTCATGTGCAAACTTCCCCAGTTAGAATAGGTGATTATGCTCAAAAGCTAATGGAAGCAGGGGCAGAAGTTGTTTTAAGCAATGTATCTAAGTTGGATATCTCAATGATCAACGACTTAATTAAGTAATCAGTTATTTATTTACTCTAAACCAGGTCTTGACATAGATAGAGACCTTTGTTTACTCAACTGACGCAACCAAAAACCGCCGATGACGGCAACAATTAAAGCTATCCAACCTGTAAGGGATTGTAATAGTAAAAAGCCACCGATCGCCAACATCGAACCGAATAATAACAATACAGCAGCAATAACCTTTAAAATATCCTGAGTTAAATTTTGGGCTGGATCAATACCTGTTCGGGCTTGCTGGCGTTTCCATCCGCCTCCCCCTGGTTGCACCCGTCGATAAAATTCATCCAGAGTAGCATCGGTTTCGGGGGGTGTTAGATACATTACTGTAATCCAAATTATCGCAGTGGTAAGGGAAATAAATAATAGTCGATTACCAAAATCGGCAAAAATAGAATTAAAGCCAGGGTAAAGACTGGTAATTAAGCCAATTACAAAGCCAGCGATCATCGATGCCAATTCTGCTGCTGCATTAATTCGCCACCAAAACCAACGTAAAATTAGTACTAAACCTGGGCCTGTGCCTATAGCAATTACTAAGCGAAATACAGTAGTAATGTCTTTGGAATTTAAAGCAGCGATCGCGCCTATCACTGTAACTAAAACTGAAGTTAGGCGACCAACTGCTACTAGTTCTGCTTGACTAGCATTAGGTTTTAAAAAGCGTCGATAGATATCATTGGTTAAATAGGATGCCCCCCAGTTAATTGAGGTGGAAACAGTACTCATAAAAGCAGCTAGCAGGGAGGTAACTACTAAACCCAACATCACAGGTGGTAGAAACTCCAACATCAATTTAGGATAACCAAGTTCCTTATCTTCGAGATCTGGATAAATAATCATTGCTACTAAAGCAACTAAAATCCAGGGCCAAGTACGGATAATATAATTAAGAATATTAAATAGCCAAGAAGACTTGACCGCTTCCGCTTCATCTTTAGCTGCGATCAGCCGTTGAATAAATTCTCCTCCCCCATCACTACGACGAAAAGACCACCACTGAAGAAATAAATAAGCAGAAAAGGTACTAGCTGTAATTCCTGCAGCCTTACTCCAACTAAAGCGTCCATTGTCAAATTCCCAAGGGAAAAATGAGAGTACGTCTAAATCTTGAATTTGCGCAACTTGAGGCACTAATTGATGAATTCCGCCAACATGATTAACAGTTACAATAGCAACAGCGATCGCTCCGAGTAAGGCAAGAATAAATTGAAAGAAATCCGTGGCTACTACTCCCCAGAGTCCAGAAAAGCCCGAATATACTAAAACAACAATACTTACGCCGATCACACTCCAGATCTTGAGATTTTCCCCAGGATTAAACCCTAAACTCTGCCAAAGCTGCAAGGCATCGACCACTTTAACCATTGCCAACATAGCGTAACCAATACCAATACAGTTAATAGGTACAGCAAACAAAAAAGCCTTAGTTGCCCTTAAGATCGCTGCCATTTTGCCCCCGTAACGTATCTCCGTAAGTTCGGCATCGGTCACAATTTCAGATCGTCGCCACAGACGGGCAAAAACATAGACCATAATTACATGGGAAATACCAAAACTCCACCACTCCCAATTACCAGCAATGCCTCGACTCCCAACAATGCCACAAATATAAAGAGGCGTATCAATAGAAAAGGTTGTGGCTGCCATACTAGTCCCTGCTAACCACCAAGGCAGCGATCGCCCTGAAACAAAAAATTCTTCTATATTTTCAGATGCTTTGCCTGAAAGAAGTAGTCCTAAAACAATCGTGAGTATAAAGTAGACTAAAACAATTAGCCAATCAATCAGTGTCATGGATCGTATATCTACCTATGCAAAATGCCTCATTATACTCTCTTTTTAGATTGTTGCTGATTTGGCTAACATAGCATCTGCTTAGGGATTTTTCTCGTAAGTGATTTCTTTAACCCAAGTAATAACATACAAAATTTTAAGATTTTCGGATGTCTTCGTATCGCTAAAGTTTAAATTAAACTACAAATAATTAATACAACCTGATCACATTAAGCAACGCTTTTATAAAAACAATCATGGTCAATTAGGACATATCTAGAATTTCTTGGCGTAAAGCTTAATATCAATTCCCCTAACCTTTACTTCGACTGGTATATTTAAAATCTCTTAGCGTCTTTGTCCCCATACGAGGATAAACGTCTTTGCCTCATCAATTCCCCTAACCTTCAATATTTAAATTAAAAAGTGTAACCATGTCCCAGACGCACCTAAGTTTTATATCTCAGACTACAAAAGTCCGAACCCTACTGCGCGCGGATGATTTAATTCTCGTGCTAATTTCAATACCGCATTGCGACCTATATTTGTTTCAAAAACCGAGGAAAAAACACAATCAAGCTCTCTAGATTGGCAAAATTCTTTTAATTGACTAGGAAAGCCCATAATTGCTGCTTTTATCACAAATATCCCCGACCAACCTTGATCATATATTGTCTGTAACTGTTGGTAATTAGCTACAGATTCATCTAAAGCTATAGGTGTGGAATATTCTTGAGTAAGTTGTTTAATTAGTCCTAGATGTTCAGGGGGTAGGGGTTGTTCGATAAATTCAATTCCTGTTAACTTATCTGTCACTGCTAAAAGCTGCTGTGCTTGGGAGATATTTAACCCACCATTAGCATCTAATCTTAATTGGCTATTGCTCGGTAAGCTATCTATTAATCTCTTTAAAATTTCAATTTCTGTATCTAGAGAATAAACTCCAATTTTCCATTTAAAAGTATTAATGTTTTGAGTTTTACTAATCAACCCGCAAGCTGTTAAAGCTTTTTCTCCTGCGGGTAATAAAGCAGAATATTTTAAATTATTTAAATTATTAGTTTTTACCTGTGTGACGGTTGCTGTTAAATCCAATAAAGCCGACTCAAAAGCAAACCGACAAGCAGGAAATTCTGGAGGAATAGTTTTAATAATATCTATATTCACTATTTCCCCCAACTGTTGACAAAATTCTAATGCTTGGGCTACAGTTTCTGAACCAAACCAAGGCAAAGGAGCGATTTCTCCCTCAGCTATTTTACCCGTTTGATCCATTAAGGTAATAATAATACCGTGGCGTATCTCCCAAACACCATGACTTGTATGTAAGGGTTGTTTAAAACGATATTGATAAGGCTGATATTTAAATTGCACCTAATTTAGGGCTAAGTGAGAAAATTGAGTTTAGCAGTTAATATTAAACTTTTCTGGTATAAAAATCTTGATTTTATTTATCTTTTTTTATTCTATTAATTTTTCCAGATTCAACTGTTTAAATAGCAAAACATAAGAAACTGAAAACTAATTAATAAGCCTGCAAAAGTTTAGTGTTTATTAAAACGAATGCCTAAAAATATATCGTATAAAAAACTCAAGAAATTTTTACCATCACCAAGACCTAAAGACTGCTCACAACCTTTAGCATCCAGTAATGACTTGGTGGCATAATAGGCTGGCTGATATTTATACCAGGGAATTGATGGCCAAAGATGATGTACTAGATGATAGTTCTGACCTAAAATTAGTATGTTTAAAATAGGACTAGGATAAACTCTAGCATTCTTCCAGCGATCGCGCTCTTTAAAAGGACGATGCGGTAAATAGTCAAAAAATAAACCTAGGGCTATTCCTACTACTAAAGCAGGTACAAACCAAAAATTCATCACATAACCGATAAAGTCGTAATGAATTCCTAAAAGTACTATAGTTATTAACACTAATCTACTTAAAAACCACTCCAAAAGCTCGTATTTACGCCACAAACGCCTTTGGAAGAAAAAGAATTCATGATAGAAAAAACGGGCTGCAATTAACCATAACGGCCCTCCCGTCGATACAAAGTGATCTGGATCATTTTGTGGATCGTTAACATGGGCGTGGTGTTGTAAATGTACCCGTGTGAATACAGGAAAAGCAAACCCCAGCATTAAAGCACTGCAATGTCCTAAAATAGCATTCACTATACGATTACTATGCGCGCTATTATGAGAAGCGTCGTGAATTACTGTTCCTGACAGGTGTAATGCCAAAACATTGGCGATAAAACAGCAC
Source organism: Chondrocystis sp. NIES-4102 (assembly GCA_002368355.1). Lineage (NCBI taxonomy): Bacteria > Bacillati > Cyanobacteriota > Cyanophyceae > Chroococcales > Chroococcaceae > Chondrocystis > Chondrocystis sp. NIES-4102. Next base: position 3,688,158 of record AP018281.1, read on the forward strand.
CAAGCGGGAAATATGCCTAAAAAGTAACCAGTGGTGGATATAGTTAGCAACATAATTGCTGTTATCACCATCAACACATTGGGATTAAACCCACCAGGAGCTTTTAAATACTCTCTTGGTACTGTTTGCAGTGTCTGAGCCGACTGCATCTTTTCGTTTGCTCCTCTTCTTTTATTGATATATAGCTTTCCTGGCTTAGTTTACACTAATTTCAAGCTCTGGTAAAGAATTGTAAACTTTTTAACAGTTATTTCTCATTTAAAATTTATTTAATTAGCCTAAGCCACTGTTTATTAAAAATTATTAAAACATTTTATATCCAGATATAGAGAAAAAATTTAATAATTCCAATAACTTTTAGCTATCGGTTAAATATGCCTGATATCCCAATTTATCAAGTCGCTGTTGTTTGTCAAGCACCATTTGTGATAATTGCTGGCGATATTCTTCTACCTGGCTTTGTAATTGTGCATCGCTAATGGCTAAAATCTGAATTGCTAGTAACCCTGCATTTTGGGCATTGCCGATAGCTACAGTAGCAACAGGAATACCCCTCGGCATTTGTACTATGGAATATAACGAATCAACTCCTTGTAGTTGTTTTGTTGTTACTGGAACTCCAATAACAGGCAGAGGAGTAAGGGAAGCCACCATCCCTGGTAAATGGGCTGCGCCTCCTGCTCCTGCAATAATCACTTTAACCCCTCTAGTGTGGGCAAGTCGTGCATAATCTACCATTCTCTCTGGGGTACGATGAGCAGAAATTATGGATACTTCGTAGGGTACGTTAAATTCTACACAAACAGCGATCGCGCCTTCCATAGTGGGCAAATCAGAATCACTGCCCATAATAATGCTAACTTGTGGGGTATTTTCACTCAAGGTTTTATGTTGAAGTCTGGGTCTTATATATTATGCTTGTTTTACATATTCAAAGCAATATTGCAAAAAAATAGCCTGCCGAAGCAGACAAATAATTTTGTATATTATGCGAGTTTAATAACAATCAACTCAGATTATTCTTTAATTTCAAATAAATCCTCAACGGCTGAAAGCTGAACAGTATTTTGAGGAATTTCTTGAGTGATTAAAGTCGATTGCAATATAGGCGTAGTTTGAACCGAATTATTACTTAAAGTAAACAGAGGGTTAGATAAAATACCAGCTAAGGAGGTAATAATTGCCGAAACTACCAAACCTACTTGTAAAGGACGCATACCTGGTAATTTCCAATTAATAGCTGGATAGTTTTTCACTGCTTCCGACATTTCCTGGGGTTCTTTTACTACCATCATCTTAACAACACGAATGTAGTAATAGATAGATATAACGCTAGTAACTAAACCTAACAGTACTAAACCATATAAACCAGCTTGCCAACCTGCCCAGAAAAGATAAATCTTCCCAAAGAACCCAGCCATTGGTGGAATACCACCCAAAGAAAGCAAGCAAATACTTAAGCAAAGGGTAAGCAAGGGGTCTTTTTGATACAAACCAGCATATTCGCTAATTTGATCTGTACCTGTACGGAGGGAGAAGAGAATAATACAACTAAACGCCCCAAGGTTCATAAACAAATAAACAAACAGGTAAAAGATCATACTGGAATAACCATTATCTGTTCCAGCAATCAACCCAATCATCACAAATCCAGCTTGAGCAATAGAAGAATAAGCAAGCATACGCTTAATACTTGTTTGTGCTAGGGCTACAACATTACCCAACACCATACTTAAAATTGCTAAAGCAGTAAAAATAAAGTGCCACTGTTCGGTTAAAGAGCCAAAAGCAGTAACTAGTAAACGAATTGCTAAGGCAAAACCAGCAGCTTTAGAACCTACAGATAGAAAAGCAACTACAGGGGTGGGAGAACCCTCATAAACATCAGGAGTCCATTGGTGGAAAGGTACAGCCGAAATCTTAAAAGCAATACCAGCAATAATAAATACCAAAGAAATTGCCAAACCTAAAGATTGCACACCATTAATTGCTGTAACTCTGGCTGCAATACTATTAAGATTTGTTTCGCCTCCTGATAAACCGTACAGTAAAGACATTCCGTAAAGAAAAATTGCGGAACTTGCTGCCCCAATGAGCAAATATTTCAAAGCTGCTTCATTAGAACGAGGATCGCGCTTCATATATCCCGTCAATAGGTAAGAAGAGATACTGAGCATCTCCAAAGAGATGAAAATCATCGTTAATTCATTTGCCCCAGAGAGAAACATCCCTCCCAAAGTAGCAGTAAGCAAAATAGCGATAAATTCCGCTAAAGATGTGCCAGACTGTTGAATATAACGAATAGACATCAGGATTGTCACGGCAGCAGAAAGAGTTACTATGCCCCGAAAAACAATGCTAAGATTATCGCCATTAAATGAACCAAGAAAAGAGATCGCATGAGAGTTGTTCCACTGAGATACCAGAGCTAACAGAGAAACTAATAAACCAGCGATCGCAGCATAGGGCAGCCAACGAGAAGAGCTACGCCCAAAAATTAAATCACCTACTAAAACAATCATGATGGTGACAATAACAATGCCTTCTGGCAAAATTGTCCCCGCATAAAGCTGAGAGGCTACACTACTAGAAAAATCCATAGAGTTTTGGGTATTGTCAGATATAAATACAATTGGACAATTACTAAAAAAGCTTTACAAAGGATTGTAACCCCCTATTGACCTTCTTTTTAAGCTTATTATGTTTTTACTTTTTAACCAAGGGAACAGAAATTCTAGGCTAATCTTGGTTATGGTAAAACTAAGAATCAAATAAGAATCAATCGGAAACAGAAAACAGAATATTTGTCGTTTGAGGGATTATAACTATAGATTGGTCAGAGATTACTCCGCCTTTGTACGACGAAGCCTTCTTACAAAGTTTGCTCAACGGGGGAAACCCCCGCAACGCAACTTCGCGCTGGTCTGACCGTTGGTCAATAAACCTTTAATTTTTAAAATCGATATCTGCTATTTTACTTCGTTAACTCCACCTCTATGTCAACATTAGTCATTGTCGAATCTCCTACTAAAGCTCGTACTATTCGCAACTACTTGCCTTCTGGTTATCAGGTTCAGGCATCGATGGGTCATGTCCGCGATTTACCTCCTTCGGCTAAAGAGATTCCTCCCGCCTATAAAGATAAGCAATGGGCTACTTTGGGAATCAATGTTGAAGATGACTTTCAGCCAATTTACGTTGTCCCTGAGAAAAAGAAGAAAGTAGTTAAAGAATTAAAAACAGCACTCCAGACGGCAGATGAGTTGATTCTGGCAACCGACGAAGATCGTGAAGGGGAAAGTATTAGCTGGCATTTATTGGAGATTCTCAAGCCCAAAGTTCCTGTAAAACGCATGGTTTTCCACGAGATTACTAAAGAAGCAATTCAAAAGGCTTTAAAAGACTGTCGTGAAGTAGATCAAGATTTAGTTCACGCCCAGGAAACACGACGCATTTTAGATAGATTAGTTGGGTATACCGTTTCTCCTCTGCTTTGGAAAAAGATTTCTTGGGGTTTATCGGCAGGTAGAGTGCAGTCGGTAGCAGTGCGTTTAACTGTCGCCAGAGAAAGAGAACGTCGGGCTTTTCAATCTGGAGGATATTGGGATTTACTAGCCTATTTAGAACAGGATAAGAATCCTTTTGAAGCAAGATTAATTACCCTAGATGGTAAAAAATTGGCAACTGGTAGCGATTTTGACCCCGATACAGGCAAAATTACAGCAGGTAGGGATGTTGTATTGCTAAATGAAACAGAAGCCAACGCCTTAAAAACTAGAATACTTAATAAAACTTGGACAGTAGCCAATCGAGAAGAAAAAGCAACTAAACGTCGTCCCTCTCCACCTTTTACTACTTCCACCTTACAGCAGGAATCTAATCGCAAATTGGGCATATCTGCCAGGGAAACCATGAGTGTTGCCCAAAAACTCTATGAAAAGGGTTTTATTACCTATATGCGGACGGATTCAGTACATTTATCCCAACAGGCGATCGCTGCTGCTCGTAGTTGTGTAGAACAAATGTATGGCAAAGAATATCTTAGTCCTAAAGCCCGTCAATACAGTACTAAAAGTAAAGGCGCACAGGAAGCACACGAAGCTATTCGTCCTGCTGGGGAAACATTTCGCACTCCCCAAGAAACAGGACTTAAAGACCAGGAGTTTAAGCTTTATGATTTAATTTGGAAACGCACCGTTGCTTGTCAGATGGCAGATGCCGATCTTACCCAAATTGCCGTCGATGTTAAGGTTGAAAATGCTGTTTTTCGCGCTAATGGTAAACGTATTGAATTTCCTGGTTATTTCCGTGCTTATGTAGAAGGTTCGGATAATCCCGATGCAGCCATAGAAGATCAAGAAATCTTGTTACCACCTCTCAAGGTAGGGGATAAGCCAAAGTGCAAAAAATTGGAGGTAGTAGGACATGAAACCCAACCCCCAGCCCGCTATACGGAAGCATCTTTAGTTAAAACTTTGGAAAAAGAGGGAATTGGTCGCCCTAGTACTTATGCCACGGTAATTAGCACCATTATTGACCGTGGTTATGTGCAAATGCGAGGTAAAGCTTTAATTCCTACTTTTACCGCCTTTGCTGTTACAGCACTTTTAGAGGAGCATTTTCCTGATTTAGTAGATACCGAATTTACTTCTAAAATGGAGCAAACCCTAGACGAAATAGCTAGAGGGGGTGCAGATTGGATTCCTTATCTTAAACAGTTCTATCAAGGCGAAACAGGTTTAAAAACACAAATAGATGTCAAAAGTGAAGAGATCGAACCTGCTTTGGCTAAAACTATCTATCTAGAAAACCTCGATGCTACTGTCCGTATTGGTAAATATGGCCCATACATTGAAATGCCAACAGATCAAGGGGAAACAGAAGCAATTAAAATTTCTATTCCCGATGAGCTTACCCCAGCAGATCTTAATCCTGATCAAATTGCAGCCTTAATTCGCCAAAAGCAGGATGGACCCGAAAAGGTTGGTATTCATCCAGAAACGGGTGAACCTATTTACTTTAAAGTGGGTAAATATGGCCCCTATGTACAACTAGGAGATAAAACTGAGGATAATCCTAAGCCGAAAATGAGTTCTATTCCTAAAAAAGATAACAAGGAAAATCTGGGGATAGAAGATGTTAGTTTAGATATGGCAGTAGGCTTATTATCTCTTCCTCGTCTATTGGGATGTCATCCTGCCACAGAAGGCAAAATTAAGGCTGCTTTGGGTCGTTTTGGTCCATATGTTGTTCATGAGTTTAAAGGGCCAGAAGATACTAAATTGCAGCGAGACTATCGTTCTCTTAAGAAAGAAGATGATGTATTGACTGTGACTTTGGATAGGGCTTTAGAATTATTAGCAGAACCAAAACGCTCACGCGGTGCTAGTAAAAAAGTACCTTTACGAGAGTTGGGACTACATCCTGGCGATCAAGAACCGATTAATATTTATAAGGGCCCCTATGGTAACTATGTACAACATGGCAAGGTGAACGCTGGTTTACCTCAAGAACAGGAAGTAGAAACAGTTACTTTAGCTCAAGCTTTAGAATTGTTAGCATCCAAGGCAGCAACTAAAAAGAAAACTACCAGAAAAACAACTGCAACTAGTAAGAAAACTAAAACTACTAAACGGAAAACAACTACAGCTAAAAAAGCTAATAGTAAGTCAACAGAATGAATATAAATTTATCTTTGACCTGAATTTGGGTTAATAATCTTAGTAGGATTAAGTACCTATAAATTACAGAGAATTTAGATTATTTGGACTTTTTTTTTAATCTAAAAACATAATAGATATATCTGGAACATTTTATTATGTACAGCCTATCTCAACTCATTTGTTCTCTCTAAAATATTAAGGTTACCCCCTATTTCCTTATCCCCAAAAACATAATACAACTAGTTAGTTTTTTAGTAATATAATTCATCTTCAAGAGGATATATGCTCATAACATTCACTAAATGTAAAGAAAATATTAATATACATATAATAAAAGTAGATAGGCGTAGATAGCACGCTAAAGCTGATGCCTTTATTAATTTTGATTGCTGAAGATGACGTGGGAATTCGTTTAGCCGTTAGTGATTATTTAGAACTTTTAGGATATTCAGTCATTGCAGCAGCAAATGGCAAGGAGGCATTGGCGATGTTAGATAAATATCATCCCCATCTACTAATTTCTGATATAAAGATGCCAGAAAAAGATGGTTATGAATTATTAAAAAATATCCGTCAACTACCTCAATATAGATTGTTGCCAGTAATACTCTTGAGTGAGTGTAAAAAGACAAACGAGCGTATTCGAGGTTATCAGGTAGGATGTGATATTTATTTACCTAAACCATTTGAAATGGAAGAATTAGGAGCAGTAATTCGCAATTTATTAGAGCGATCGCAAGTTGTTCATTCTGAACTACTATTTTCTCAGAGTAATAAAAATGATGATTCTCCAGATATTCTTCCCCCAGCAGAATCAAAATTAAATCAACAGCCAATAGCTAAATTAGAGTTAACATCCAGAGAAAAAGAAGTTCTAAAATTATTGATGGATGGCTGCTCTAATATCGAAATTGGTCAAAAGCTCCATTTATCCCCCCGTACTATTGAAAAATATGTCAGTAGTTTACTACGTAAAACTGATAAGAGTAAGCGCAGCGAATTGATTCGCTTTGCCTTGGAATACCACACTATGTAATAAATTGGCTACTACTGCATACTCACAGTTCCAGAATAAACAATACCTCTTTTGGCATCCACTGTTAAAATTGCTCCTTCACGAATAATTTCTGTGGCATTTTTAAATCCTACAATCACTGGAATACCTAAGCGTAAGCCGATAACCGCAGCATGACTGGTCAAATTATCTTCTTCAGTAATAATTCCAGCAGCTTGGCGAATAATATCAACAAATTGGGCATTAGTTGCAGAAGTGACTAATATTTCTCCTGGATTAAAATCATGAAGCTCTCTAGCAGTTTGAGCTACCCTAGCTCTACCACTAATTGCTCCTTGTCCAATTCCTGAACCTTCACCTAACACGGCTTTAACCAATTCAACTTTTATTAAGTCTGTAGAACCTGCTACCCCTTGAAGAGTTCCTGCTGTCATCACAACTAAATCCCCCGCAGATAACCAATTCTTTTCTTGAGCAACATTTATTGCTGCTTGGAAAGTTTGAGTTGCTGAAGATAAATCTAATACTAATAACGGTTTTACCCCCCAAACTAATTGCAATCTACGGGAAACGTGGACATGGGGAGTAATCGCTAAAATAGGTGTTTTGGGTCTAAACTTAGAAACATTGCGAGCCGTTGCACCCGTCTTAGTTAGAGTCATAATTGCTGCTGCATCTAATTGGGAAGCAATTTGACCAACTGCTGCTGAGATAGCATGAGTAATTGAGCGTTTAGTTCTTTTAAGATTATTTGTTTGTTGCTCCTGTTCAATACGACAGGCAATAGTCGCCATAGTCTCTACAGCTTCTACTGGATATTTTCCTACCGCCGTCTCATTCGAGAGCATAACTGCATCCGTACCATCTAAAATTGCGTTGGCAACATCGGATACTTCAGCACGAGTAGGGCGAGGATTATTTACCATACTATCTAGCATTTGGGTCGCAGTGATAATCGGTATACCCAATCTATTAGCTGTGGCAATTAAACGTTTTTGAAGAATTGGTACATCTTCTGCAGGTAATTCAACACCTAAATCTCCCCTAGCTACCATTACCCCATCACACAAAGACAAAATAGCATCCATTTGTTCTATGGCTTCGTGTTTTTCGATTTTGGCAATGATCGGAATTGATTTTCCAGCACTAGCTATTAAATCTTTTATTTCTAAAATATCTTGAGGATTACGTACAAAACTTAAAGCAATCCAATCAACCCCCTGATCTAAGCCAAACATTAGATCGTCACGATCCTTTAAAGTTAAAGCCTTAACCGATAAACATACTCCAGGAAAATTTACTCCCTTATTGCTAGAGAGATCTCCCCCTACAACTACTCGGCAATGTAAATCTTGATTAGCTATATCTATTCTTTCTACCCTCATCTCTACTTTGCCATCATCTAGCAAAATAACCGCATTTGCTGGTACTTCTTGAGCTAATTTGTCATAGCTGATATAGCCTATTTCTTGATTACATTCAACCAGGCGACTAGTAAGAATGTAAGGGTCATTTTTTTTGAGGTTGATTTTCCCGCAAGCAAATGTACCTAGTCGAATTTTAGGACCCTGCAAATCCTGAAGAATGCCTACTGGTTGATCTAATTCAAAAGCTGTCTGCCGAATTAATCGTATCGCTTTTTGATGATCTTGTTGTGTTCCGTGAGAAAAGTTAATTCTTAAAGTGGTTGCTCCTGCTTTAATTAACTGGCGCAAAACATCAGGCTTAAGTGTTGCAGGACCTACTGTGGCGACAATTTTAGTCCGACGCGGGTTATTTGGCGATGGCATTACTTTATTTACTCTAGATTTACTGAAATTTACCAGTTGGCTGGTGACTCACTAACGTCAAAACACCGATTGTACAGGATTTTCCATGATTATCATAGTTTACAATACAATAATATGTCTTCTAGCATTTTTTGTAATCTTCTGTTTAAGCAGTTGCTCAAATGGTATTTATCATTATTGCTGCTCTTGCTTAATATGTAACATAGAAGTAATTATGCGTAAATTGGAAATTGTATAATTAAAACCCTGTCTCAATAATTATAATTTCTCTACGTTATCCGTCTTTCAATTCTTTCTTGTTATATTTAGTTGCTATTTATTCGACCCACTTAGTAATTTAAAAATCAAGATTTATTAACATATGACTATTTAATCTAAGTATTGTCGCAATTAGTCCTAATTATCTAATCGATGCTCAGGTACTAGTGTTCAACAAAAATCGATTAAATAAATTATTTAATTAAAGTAGCTGCTTCTTAAATTAATGCAAAGGCAGCTTAATCTATTAGATTTTGTAAGTTAAAATCCTTATTAAACAATAGCTATAGTAGTTTTCTTGAAAATGTTCATTATTTACAACCAAAGTAGGTTGAAAATGTTATGAAAATTATTAGGGCGAACTACTAATATTTTGGTAAGTAATTTAAGAATACAATCTTAAAAATTCGATGTTAAAAAAGAATGATTTATTACCTGGAATTTTAGCTTTAATCTCGACAGGAATAGTTCTAGGATTTGCTTTAATGTTGTTGAATGAAATGAGCAACACTGATAATCAAACTGTTGAAAATGATGAGATAGCCATGTATCGAGAAGCAAGTTCACAAACTGAGGGCAAGCCAACAAACGATTATGCTTTTCAAAATACTACTTTCTCAGCTTTTCCTGCTCCAGGTATTGTTCCTCAAGGGACTTTGATTAATATTAACAGTTCTCTAAAAACTTTGGAAGTCAATAAAGCTTTAAGAAGAAGTTTTCAAAAGCAATTTCCAGGAACAGTTGTTAATACTAATGTTGCTAGTAACGAAGTAGGAATAAATCTATTACGTTCAGGTAAAATTGATTTAGCAGCTATCGATCGCCCTTTAAACACCGAAGATCACAGACTAGGATTAACCGTGATACCTGTAGATAGTGCTTATAGTAATCGAGATCAAGAAGATTTTGCCCCAAAAATATATTACGCTTACCAACAACCTGCAAGTCTTGAGGTTGAAGCTTTTTTAGGGTATGCTTTTTCTGAGCAAGGTCAACAAGCTATCAAAGGGCGATAATCAATAATAAATTATTAATTACTAACTATTTACTCCTCAACTTTTGGACTTACAGGGGCATTAGAGGGTAGAGAAAAATCAATTCCTACTCCTCGATCATAAATTTCAATATCCCACTGTCCAAAACGATTACCTTCAAAAGAGACAAAACGCCCATTGCCACTGATACTAGGGTTACGAACTTCGCCTAGAAAGTTTTTAGTTAAATTCTGGCTTTTGCTGGTTGAGCGATCATACAAAAAAATATCAGTTTTGCCCAATTGTTCAGACATATAAACAATGTAGCGTCCATCAGCACTTATGTCAGGTTGAGACTGCATACTACCTATTTGATTTAATCCAGGCAGACTAATCAAACGACGACTCTGTAAGTCATAAAGAAATATACTTCGTTGAGCATTGCGATCGCTGGCATAGATTAAATAACGACCATCGTGGGAAAAATGCGAATCTCCTTCACCTGCGGAAGAATTGAGTGTAGCGTTTATGAATTGAGTTGGAGGAGTAATATAACCTGAATTTTCACACCCACTCATCCCTATAGTTATTAAAGTCGTGAAACTTAATTTAATTATCTTTTGCTTAAGATACCATTTCATTACAGTCTAGACTTTGACTGCCCTCTGGTAAAGAACAGCAATTAACATTATCTATACAGGCTTTTCCCCACTGTAAAGACCACCGTACTAACTCTACACGATTAGCTGTACCAGTTTTCTTAAATATGTTGCTGATGTGGTTATCAACAGTCCTTTTACTAATTTCTAATTTTTGAGCAATTTTATGGTTACTCAAGCCAGATACTACTAATTCGACAATCTCTAGTTCTCGCATTGACAATAATGCTTCATGACTAAGTCTCTCAGCTTCCATTGGTTATTACCTAGTACATTTACTTACTACTTTTCCTATTGTAGAAGGTAATGTTTCTCCCAACTGAGCTTACAAGCTATAAATAAAGTATTCCTTAATAATCAACATTATTGTGAGCAAAAATCACAAACCGCCATTAATTTTGCTGACAAAGCTTTACAATTTGTTACTTTTAAAGACAATCAGTTTAATCTAGGATTTGACAATTATCCTTAATTTCAACTCTTTTATGAAAATGTCAGCTTGAGCTTTGAGTAATTATTATAACTACCGATTTCTAGCCCTAATTAGTGACTATATAAGACAGTTGGATTTTCCCAATTTATTTTATCCCAAGTTTTAAATTTAGCTTTGTACATTATTGTTATATTTAAGTTTTATTATCGCACTATCTAAGACTTAAGATTTTTTTACTCCTGAAATCATCCTCCCAAATCCAAATAGCGCGCGTATCAATAGAAAATTTATCAACTAAATAAATCTAAGCATCTCTAAGCAGATTTTTTACCAAATTATCTTTAACCATCATCTGACGGAACATTTCTAATAAATACTCTTGAGCTTGTTCTTTACTAAGACTTTGCACCTGCTCTTGAAGTACTTTTAATTTAAATTGTTGTTCCAAGCTCAATTGCCCTGATAAATCCATTGGCTTTTCTCCTTTAATCCAAAAGACGTAACCATAGCTAAAACAACAGTTTCTTATATGGTCACGTCTTAATTTGTTATAAATTTAGCATTGTGGACTATAAAATGTCTAGGATGTCAAGTATTAATTAATTAAAGCAACAAAAAGTTATAAAATACTTATAGTTGAACAGCATTTTTGGTGTATTTTGATGCGGAAAAAATTTTAAAATCGACTAGAACTAAGCATCACGAAGTGCAAGTTAATTGAGTAATAATAAATTTATTCACAAAAATTATGAGTAACATGAATCCAATCAAAGATGCCAAGACATTCTTTCAACATAGTGCTGGAAGGTGGCGATCGCAGCGCACAACTCATCACTTGCCCTTTAGAAGAGCAGAAAGTGGTGGATCAGATATTAATGTCGATTTTCTCGATGCCGATGATCAAAAAATAGTTGATATTTGCCAAATGCACGATGTAGATCCCAAAAGCGCGATCGGTGGTGCGTATGTAAGTTGGGATGGCGCAATGGCATGGGATAAAGAAAACGAAGAGCATAAAGGAACAACTGTGTTTGCTTTAATTCCTGATCAAGACGATCCTAGAAAAGGCAAATTATTACGCGAAAGAGGGTATGCAGAAATTGTTCCAGTAGCAGGGGAATATCAAATGGATGCAGAAGATGGACTAGTCTTAATTACTGAATACGAGACTATGAGTATCATCGAACGCTTCTGGTTTGTTAATCCTAATTTACGTTTACGCAGCAGCACTGTAAAAAGATTTGGTGGATTTAATACGGCTACATTCTGTACCGAATCTCGCGTTGAAGACAAATCCGATACAGAAGACAAATCTAATGGGGTGAGCGATGAGCATACCAAAGCCTTTGCTATCTCTGGGTGGTAATTTAGATAGTTCTAAATTCCAGATTAGATGTCTCAATCGTTAAGTTAGAAACAAATAATTAATAACTCTGTAATATTTTGTTACTGTTATTCACTCACAGCCCCCATCTACCGTATGATTGGGACTAAGAATTTTAATATATTTTACGATAGACGGAGGTTAGAATTTGTCTATTCCATTATTGAGGTATAAACCTAGCTCCCAAAATGTGCGTGTCGAAGGATACGATATTGGGGGAGACGATCAACCCAAAATCTACTCAGCAGAGAATTTACTCTCTCCGAGTGAGATGGGAGATTTAATTGAAGCAGCATATCGTCAGATCTTTTTCTATGCTTTTCGTGCCGATCGCGAAAGATTTTTAGAATCTCAATTACGTAATGGTCAAATTACCGTACGTGATTTTATTCGAGGACTTTTACTATCGAAAACTTATAGAAATAGCTTCTACGAAAAAAATAGCAATTATCGCTTCGTCGAACAATGCGTTCAAAGAGCATTAGGACGTGATGTTTATAACGAAAGAGAAAAAATTGCTTGGTCTATCAAAGTAGCTACCAAAGGTATCGAAGGATTTATAGACGCACTGTTAGACAGTGACGAATATATGGAAAACTTTGGTTATGACACAGTACCTTACCAACGTCGTCGGGTATTGGCTAGTCGTGATCAGGGTGAGCGTCCATTCAATATCACTTCTCCTCGTTACGATGAGTACTATCGTGGTATTTTGGGCTTCCCTCAAATTATTTGGCAAACAGAAGTACGTCGTTACACTCCCCAAGAAGCAAAACCCAAAGCAGGTAGTCCTTCTTTATATTTAGACATGGCACGTAGTTTACCTAGCAGATCTAATACTCCTAGCAACAACTCTGTATCTAATTTAGATTATTTGTCGAAAGTTCCTAATCGTCAATCTAGATAATTTAGTTAAGCCAGTCAATTAGTCATAATACCTCCAGAGGGAGTTGTAAATTAGCAGAATAGTTTGAGAAAATTATGTTGTTAATTTATGACATCCCTCTTTTTGGTAGGAAGGGGGAGATAGGTAGTAGGTAGTAGGTAGTAGGTAGTGGGTAGGAGACAGGAGTCAGGAGTCAGGAGTCAGGAGTCAGGAGTAAAGAGTAAAGAGTCAGGTAATATATCAGAGGCTAATAGCTAAAAGCTATCTATCACGGGATAGGGTTGCATCATTGCTAAAAGCGTATTGCTAAAAAACATTTAACAGTAAAAAGCCATAGAGATAACTATCAATTTCTATTGCGTAAGACTTGGAGAAGTTTAGTAAATTCTGCAGGTAAGGGCGCGATCGCTTCAATTAATTCCCCTGAAACAGGATGTAAGAGTGATAATTGTCGAGCATGAAGAGCTTGACCTACTAAATTAACTTTTAAAGAACGATTTGAACCATAGACAGCATCACCAAGTATAGGATGTCCAGAATGACTACAATGAACTCTAATTTGATGAGTGCGCCCCGTCTCTAAAAGAAACTGCATCAAAGTATAATTGCCAATTCTTTCTATAGTTTGCCAGTAAGTAACCGCCTCACGTCCACCTTGGGATATCGGTATTACTGCCATCTTTTGGCGATCGCTCTTATGACGACCAATTGGTAAATCTATTTTGCCTGTATCAGTGGAAAAAGAACCATACACAACTCCCCAATACTCCCGTCTGGCTGTTTTAGCCTTAATTTGTGCTTGCAAATGCTGATGAGCGAGATCGCTTTTGGCAACAACAATAGCCCCAGTTGTATCTTTATCTAAACGGTGGACAATACCAGGTCTTTCTACGCCTCCAATTCCTGCTAAAGTCGGACAATGATAGAGCAAAGCATGAACTAATGTACCTGTATAGTGTCCTGGGGCGGGATGAACTACCATACCTTTAGGCTTATTAATAATAATTAGATGTTCATCTTCATAGAGAATATCTAAAGGAATATTTTCAGGGATTAAATCGAGTTTTTCGGGTTCGGGAATAGTTATCTCAAGCTGATCACCAGGACTTACTTTAATCTTTTTATTGTGGCAAAGCTGACCATTCAACTTGACGTTACCATCTTCAATTAGCTTTTGAATGCGAGATCGAGAAAGATCAATTAATTGTTCTGATAGCCAACGGTCTAAACGACCGCTTTTTTCTTTAACCTGTAGTTGGATTTGTTGAATAATAATGTCGTTTTCAATACTATTTTTATCTATTTCTTGATCTCTTAAATAAGTTTTGTATTTCAGTTTTAGCTATGATGTTAAGAGATATCAAATTTTCATTGTATTGTATCTGTGGTAATTTACCACCTAACTTTTAGCCTTTAACTTTCAAATAATGACTAGTGTAACTAAATCTGCCTATAGCGATCGCCAAGTAGTAGCCTGGCTCAGAGGTTTATATACCATTGCCCTTGCAGATGGACATTACGATCCCGAAGAACAAGACTTAATTGCTCAACTAACTACAGATCTAGCTGATCTTAATAGTCTTGATAATTTAGAAGCAATTACCCCAGAAGAATTAGCCCAAAGCTTAGGTGACGATCCACATACGGGTGAAAATTTTCTACGGACTGCTGTCTTGGTAGCAGTGGCTGACGGAATTTATTCTCCTCCTGAATATGAACTGTTGCATCAATTTAGTGGCGCGCTCAAAATTGAGGTAGAAGCCCTTAAATCTTTAGAAAACACTTTATATCGCCAAGAAGTAGCAGAATCATCTACACCAGTTGCTTCTCCCTTAACTCCTCCATCTCAAAAGCATCAAACAAGTGTGGACGTGCTGCATCCTGTTAAAGAATGGCTGGATGAAATGGAAATAAAAGATCCACGTTTAGCTCGCTTTGTTTGTAAAGTTATTCCATCTCAATGTCCTTTTGAACGTGATATAAATTTATTTGGACGCAAAATTGCTCATATTCCACCTCTTTGTAAGCTAAATCCCCTATATGAACAGTTTACAACCCTGCGTTTTCGCTCATTATCTTATCTAGCCGATGAATGTGGCGAAGATGTAACTAAATATGTTCAGTAATTTACCTTAAATGCAATTTATCGATTTAGCCGAAATAGAAGTAGTAGCAGGCAAAGGTGGCGATGGCATAGTGGCTTTTCGTCGAGAAAAATACGTCCCTGCGGGAGGTCCTGCGGGGGGTAATGGCGGGTGGGGAGGATCGGTGATCTTAGTCGCCTCCGATCGCCTACAAACCTTACTAGACTTCCGCTATGCTCGCATTTTTAAAGCAGAAGATGGACATAAAGGTGGCCCCAACAACTGCACGGGGGCAAAGGGCAGCGATCGCTTGATTGAAGTTCCTTGTGGGACTTTGATTGTGGATATGGATACCAATGAGATTATTGGTGATTTAACCATCAACGGCGAAACTTTATGTGTTGCTAAAGGTGGTAAGGGTGGTCTTGGTAATAAGCATTTTCTCAGTAATAGTAATCGCGCTCCTGAATATGCTCTACCTGGTTTAGAAGGGGAAATTAAACACTTACGTTTGGAATTAAAATTACTTGCCGAAGTGGGTATTATTGGCTTACCTAATGCAGGAAAATCCACCTTAATTTCTTCTTTATCTTCAGCTAAACCTAAAATTGCCGACTATCCTTTTACTACCCTTGTACCTAATTTGGGGGTTGTTCGCAAGCCAACAGGAGATGGTACAGTTTTTGCAGATATTCCTGGGTTAATTGCTGGTGCTTCTTTTGGGGTAGGTTTGGGTCATGACTTCTTGCGTCATATTGAGCGTACCCGTATACTACTTCATTTAATTGATGCTACTGGCGATGATCCTATTGGTGACTATAAAACTATTCAACAAGAGTTAGAAGCTTACGGACAAGGATTACCAGATCGTCCTCAAATTATTGCTTTAAATAAAATAGATGCGGTTGATGAGGAAATGTTGGCTTTAATAACTGCGCAATTACAAGAAATTACTAAGGTACAAGTATTTAAGATTTCCGCAGTGACTCGTTTAGGATTAGATGATTTGCTCTCGACAATTTGGACGGTTTTGGATGCTGAAAAAGTGCTTTAAACCTATTATACTAAGGACGCGAAGATAATTAGAGATTTAGGACTGATTTAACTATTGGTTATGCACCGCTTTGATTAACTTAATAAATGTTTTTATCTTGGGATCTAATGCTTGAGAATTGATATTAATTATTAATCAGAGATTGCTAGTAAAAATAATTGCAGGTTAAAGATCAAAGAGGTTTAAGGGAAAAGAATTACTGCGGTTGGCAAATGAGTAGATTCAAAAAAAGCTAATAGCTAATTAATTGAATATGCAGTCTATTCAACTGAAAACGGCTATAATTTAATTTTTTCTTCCTGGGCGTAGGTTTAATATTTATAATGGTCGAAGTAAAGGTTAAGATAATTGAGCTTTCACCAGATATCCTAATGTATCTTTCTGCCACTATAAATAATAAACTACCTAAAAATACAACAGCAAGAAGAATTGATTATATATTTAGCTTTTCCCTTGATTACACTCAAGAATTTGATAGTTTATCTTTTGCCAAGACTATCAATCAAACTGAGATAAATAGAGAATTAAGATCACTTTAATTGCTGACGACCATTTCTAATAATTGTCAACATTTGTATAATTTTTTCCTCTAAATCAGCTAACACATTATCAGCATAATTATCAGCTTCCTTTTGAATTATTTGGCACTCAGCGATCGCTTCTTTTCGCCATTGTTCAATCTCATTTTTAGTTACCTGTTTAAGGTTTTCACATTCTTGTTCCGTCCTCAGCCTAATCTTTGCCCCGTCTAATTCTGCTTGACGTACAATACTTGATTCTTGTACAATTTCAATTGCTTTCTTTTCCGCCGACTCAATAATTAAATAAGCATACCCTTGGGCTTCATTAATAATATCTTGACGACGATTAACTATTTCATTAGCCGTAGCTAACTCAACTGGTAAACTGGCTTTAATTTCGTTTAATTGTTCCAAGAGTAAACCTGCATCTACTAGCTTCAATTCAGTCAAAGGAACATTCGTTCCAGCTAAAATTAATTCTTCTAAATTATCTAATTCAAGTTGAAGATTAAAAGTTGTTTGAGATTGATTGTCTACATCTTCGGGTGCTTGTGATTGGTGATCATCAATAGGATTGTTTTGACTATAATCTGCCTGCAACATTATTAAATTTAATTCTTTGAGTTTATTGTTAACTTAAACTTTTAATAATTGCCTACTAAGATTACATATCATCCGCATCAAAATCACCCACCTTTTAGCACATTGCAATTAAAATTAGCTGGAAGTTTGATACTTTTGATAGATATCTTCGGCAATACTTTCGGAAACTAGATGATCAATTGCCCCTCCAAATTGAGCTATTTCCTTGACGATACTACTACTTAAAAAACCATACTCTTTTGTAGTCGCCAAAAACACAGTTTCAATTTCTTGATTGAGAGTTTTGTTAGTATGCGCCATTTGTAACTCTTTTTCAAAATCAGATAAGACTCTCAAACCCCTTAATAATACTCCTGCCTGATGCAATTTTGCATACTCAACAGTTAAACCAACAAAACTATCAACTTCAACATTATTTAGATGATTAACACATTTGCTAATTTGGGCAATTCTTTTATCTACAGTAAATAAAGGTTGTTTACTTGGGTTAGAGAGAACAGCAACAATAACTTTATCGAAAAGTTTTGCACCTCTTTCAATTATATCGATATGACCTAACGTGATCGGATCAAAACTACCTGGATAAATAGCGATCATGTGCTTAAAGGTGAGTTGAAGTTTATTTTAATAGACTGGCTTTTGGGGTGGCTAAAGTTGCAGGAGAAACATAATCACTATGCTTGTTTAAAACTGAGGTTATTAGTAATTATGTTCCCTGAAATAGTGATCTATGGAATGGGGAAAAGCAGTAAATTGATACCTAGTTATACATTAATCAGTGTTTCACTAGGTTGTGGTTGAGATTTGAGGAGGATCAAAATATTTTTAATAAAACTAGCCACTGGTACAGCTAAAATCAAACCTAAAAATCCCCCTAATTTTGCACCAATTAGTAAAGATAATAAAATTAAGACAGGATTTAAACCTGTAAACCCACCTAGAAGCCTAGGTGCAATGACACTTTCAACCACTTGATCTACCACAAAAGCAACTGCTAAAACTTTTAGCCCTAACCAAATACTTTTTAAGGCTATGAGGAAACTAACCACACCAATACTAAGGGCAGCCCCGAAAGGGAAAAGTGCCATAATACCTATTCCCAAGCCAAACAGGAAGCCAAAAGGCACTCTAATAATCACAAAAGCGATCGTCATCATTACTCCCATAACTGAGGCTACGGTTAATTGACCGATAAAATAGTTATTAAAAGTTTGTTTTAATGACTCACGAATTTGATCGCCGAGATCATTGGGAATAATTTGAAATAAATCTTCCCACAGTTCCCCCCCATGTAGTAGTAAATAGAACGTTAGTACTATAGTTAAAAGTAAATCTAGAATACTGCCAACTACAGAGAAGAAACTACCTAAAATCTGTCCACTAATTTGTTGTAGTTGATAATAAACACGACTTAAGGAATCAACAACCAGACTACTAATACTGATGGGAATATTGCGCTCATCTGCCCAAACTTCTAAGACTTTAGCTTGTTCGCTACCTGATGCTACCCAAGTAGGTAAACGTTCCAATAAACCATTTAACTGCTCAAGTAAAATCGGAATAATGGTTACACCGATGATACTTAACAATAGGATACCTATTAGTAAAACAATTAAAATCGCGATCGCTCTTTTGACTTGACGTTTTTCGAGAAAGCGTACAGGGTAATCCAAAATAAACGATAGCAGAGTGGCAGTGACAAATATAGTAATTAAAGATTGAAAATATTCAAATACTAAGATTAATAACCAGCCATTCAAGACAAGCAAAGGTATAACCAAACCTCTTGTAAGCCATTTCGGCAATTTAGCAATTGTATCAATCATGTTGTTGACAGAGTAATGAGATAAGCGTGAAATTTAAAGCTAAAAGCTAAGGGCTAATAGCTAATAGCTTCAAACAGTAGTCAATTTAATTTTGCCAGGAAGCTTTAATACTCTGAGGTTGACCAAAATCACCTGCAATTACTACTCCTCGTTCATTTGCATGAAGATGACGCAGAATTTTATAAACGGTTTCGATCTCTTCACTAGCCTTAGCTTTTTCGGCTAACTCTACTAAAGATAGAGGTGATTTTGTGTGCTTTAAAGCTTCTACGACTCTTTTTTGCAGATCTAAAACCGCAGCAGCAGCTTTTTTACCTGCTTCAACTCCAGGTTGATGATAGGCATTAATATTAACCAAAGAGGCATAGATACTAACAGTCCTTTCATAAAGAGCAATTAAAGCCCCGACAATACGCTCGTTAACTTTGGGAATAGTAATGGTGATAGAATCTCGTTGTTTGTCTTCCAGGGCGGTACGAGTGCCACATAAGAATCCTTTGAGATAATCACCAGAAGTAACACCAGGTTCAATTTCAACATATTCCCCAGTGCGATCTTCTAATACTTCAATAAAAGTTAAGAAGAAATTATTTACCCCTTCTCGCAATTGTTGAACATAGGCGTGTTGATCCGTTGATCCTTTATTACCGTAAACTGCAATGCCTTGATTTACGACATTGCCATCTAGATCTTTTTCCTTACCCAAAGATTCCATAATTAACTGTTGCAAATAGCGACTAAAAAGCAACAGACTATCTTTATAGGGCAAAATTACCATATCCTTTTCGCCTCTACCATGTCCAGTTGCATACCAAGCCATTGCCATTAAAGCAGCAGGATTATTTTTAAGATCCGCTTGACGAGTGAGGGCATCCATTTTTTTTGCCCCTGCCAACATAGCCTTAATATCAATTCCTTGTAAAGCAGCAGCTACTAACCCGACGGGGGATAATTCCGATGTACGTCCTCCTACCCAGTCACGCATAGGAAAAATAGCTAACCAACCTTCCCTTTCTGCGATCGCTTCAAGTTTACTACTTTTACCTGTAATAGCAAAAGCATGGGCAGCAAAATTAAGATTATGATCCTTATAAACCTTTTGAACTTCCAGCATCCCGTTACGAGTTTCAGGAGTGCCACCAGATTTAGAAATTACAGAAACTAAGGTGGTATTCAAGCGATCGCCAATTTTAGCCATCACCCGATCAATCCCAGCAGGATCGGTATTATCTATAAAATGAATTTTTAAGGGTGCATCACTTGGTGCTAAGGCTTGTGCTACAAATTGTGGCCCTAAAGCAGATCCACCAATACCAATTGAGAGAATATCAGTAAATTTGCCACCACTGGGGGGATGAATTTCGCCACTGTGTACTTTACGTTGAAAGTCAAGCACACTGTTATTAGTATCAATTATATCCTCTCTAAGTTCAGCAGTTGGGGCAAGATCTGGATCTCGTAACCAATAATGACCTACCATACGGTTTTCATCTGGGTTTGCGATCGCTCCTCCTTCTAAGTCTTTGAGATCTTGAAATGCCTTCTGGAATTTAGGTTCAAGCTCTTTTATCAAGGCATCATCAAAGCTAATTCGGCTAATATCTAAATAAAATTCTAAATCTTGATTGTAATAAAGCCAGTCCTGGTAACGTTGCCAAAGTTGAAGGTTGTCCATAAGTTTTTCTAATGTCAGCGCGAACTCTATCTGTAAGTTTAGTAGAACCCTCTGAGCTTTTATAGTACGTTTTAGATTTTCTCTAATTTTTTATCTATAATTTTGCTCTATTTGCTTTGATAGTTTTAATTTGAGCTATTTTTAGGTTAAAACAAGTTTACAAAGCTACAGGTATTAATTGGTAATTGCTTTTTATGATAGGAATTAATCCCTATTGGGTTGTACAATACGGAGTCGAGATAGCTATCGAAATTTAATTAGATATTTAATTTATGACCACAGTTAATAAAACTAAAGATCAAGTCAATGATAAAGCGATCGTTAAGGATTATTTTAATCAAACAGGATTTGATCGCTGGCGCAGAATTTATGGCGAAACCGAAGACGTAAACAAAGTACAAAAGAAAATTCGTCAAGGACATCAACAAACTATTGATACAGTCGTAAGTTGGTTGGAAGCGGATGGTAATTTGGGAGATATTTCTATTTGTGATGCTGGTTGTGGCGTTGGTAGTTTAAGTATTCCCTTGGCTAAGGCTGGTGCAACTGTTGATGCTAGTGATATTTCTGAAAAAATGGTAGGAGAGGCGAAGGAAAAAGCCCAATTATTGTTGGATAATACTAACAAGATTAATTTTACTGTAGCAGATTTGGAATCTTTAACTGGTAAATATCATACAGTTATTTGTTTGGATGTTTTGATTCATTATCCTACAGAAGATGCTGCAAAAATGATTAGTCATTTGGCTTCTTTAGCGGAATCTCGTTTAATTTTAAGTTTTGCTCCTAAAACTTGTTTATTATCTGTTTTAAAAAAAATTGGTGAGTTTTTCCCAGGGCCTTCTAAGACTACTAGGGCTTATCAACATAAAGAAGCAAAAATTGTGGCAATTTTAAAAGATAATGGTTTTGAGATTAAACGTACTGGTATGACTAGTGTCAGCTTTTATTATTCACGCATTTTAGAAGCAGTTAGAGTTTAATCTTTATTATTTTAATTGTGGGTTTTAGTAGTTATAGCTGTTAACTACTAATTACTTTTTAAAAAAACAAGATAGCAGGTTATTATTAGGATTTAAATGTATAATATTGGGTTAAACTGCTGCTCGATTAGTAAGTTGAAGTTAGATATTATTGATTTTATATACCTGAGAAAATAATTATAATAATTAAGTGCGATCGCTACTAGATTTCTGTGCTTATTCTTAATAAGATCTACCCTTGTATCATGCGAAGCTAACAAAGGTGCAAGGCTTCAATATATTTATCTACAATAACAGGCGAGTTATTCTACTATTAAAACCTCCCCACACTCCCTATTTGTTTTATCTTATCCTTATTTGACTACCTACTACCTAATTCCTAACTACCACCCCAGGAAAAGCTAGGTACACAATAATAATATTGGTGCTTATCAAGGCATAACTAAATTTATTACAGCAAACTAAAATAATTTCTAAAATAGACCACTGACTTATAATCAATCATATCTGGGAACTATAGTTGCAGATTATAGTTTTTAGGTGATCAAATATGAGCATATTGTCAGATTTTACTACCATAACAGTTTTTTCTATCTTCGGTTTAAATCCTCTTAATACTGTTTATGCCGAAACTATTGATGTTAGTAACAAAAGGAGTATTAATAATTCCCTTGAGTTAGCCCAAAATACCACTGTAACCCCTACAGAAAATAATGTAGCTAATTCTGAAGATGAAATGATTGATGCCTTGCAAAACAGACAAGAAAAAATTGAAAAATTGCCAGAAAAGTTACCCTTAAAAGATCAAAAACTAAATAATTCTCAGTCTGATAATTCCCCCGCACCCCTACCAAAAAAAAGATTTAAAACATCTAAACTATTAATGATAGGTTTCCCACTAACTATTTTATTTTTAGCTGTGGCAACTCCATTACTTAAAAAAATTACCAAAGAAAAATCAAACAAGCTACCTATACCTGAGAGATCTTTAAATTTACATAATAATGCTCTAAAAGAAATTAATACATTAGCCAGCCAGATAGAAAAAATTA
Organism: Chondrocystis sp. NIES-4102; assembly: GCA_002368355.1. Taxonomy (NCBI): domain Bacteria; kingdom Bacillati; phylum Cyanobacteriota; class Cyanophyceae; order Chroococcales; family Chroococcaceae; genus Chondrocystis; species Chondrocystis sp. NIES-4102. The sequence continues at coordinate 3,711,018 of AP018281.1, forward strand.
ATGATACCAAATTTGCCAATGAAGAATTTATTCTACTCCTACAAATTAAAATAGATATAGCGAAAGGTACAGAAGGTTATGCAGAATTAAATTATCAAGCAGAATTATTAAAAGCAGCAATTATTGCTCAAAAAAGCTTTTTAAAATTAGAATCTACCGAATTACGTTATCGCAGCCGAAAACAACAAGAATTCTATCAATATATAGCTGATAATTTAGTAGCAGATGTAAATAAGGAAGAGTTTATCCAAAAAATAAAAAACAAGCAGACGGAAATATTACCTATAATCAATACAGTTGAAGGGAAAGAAGCTATTAATGCCTATGCTCAAGAAATTGAGACCCTTAGTCAATACGAATTAGGTTTAAAATTGTTGGCATTATTTAAACAATATGACCTGCGAGATTTTGCCATAATTAAACAAATTGCCGATGTCATAGAAGGTTTACAAGGACAAGATTTATTATCTGCCAAACGTCTGCTTACTTATATCCTAGAATATTATGATCTATTTGATAAAATTGCGCCTGTATTAGGAATTATTCCAGGTATTCAGTCTCAAATTACTTACGCCAAGATATTACAATTTATTGGTTTAAATAATAGACATGGCGGGTCTTATCAAGAATTTCAAGCATTAGTAAAACTTCTACAAAGGTGGGAGCAGCCCTACGGTATAATTACTACGATACGTCAGCAATTTAGCCCAGAAGAATATCATTTTCCTTCAGAATTTGAGCAAGAAATCCCTGGCACGAATATCTATCAAAAATATGCTCCATATTTAGCAAAACTTAAATCATAATTGTCTAGAAAATCAGTCAAATTCATCTATTATTAATAACTTTAGCAAAGTAACTACTTAAAAAATCGTGTAATCAAATATTTACCCTTCTTGAACGCGCTAAATTAACTGTTAAGCTCAAATAATAGCATAATCGTAAATAAACTTAACAATAATCTGTGTAAAATAATTTAATGTAAGACAAATCATAGGGTAATAAATTGACCAATTAATATCCTAAATTACTTTAAATTTTAAAAATTACCTAATTTTTTATCACTCAAATATGATAAGATTTATCCTATGTAAATTAGAAATTATTTACAACCCTCTTAAAATACTAATGGAAATAAAATTTAAACATTAAATATATTGCAGTATAAGTAATGTAAGCAATGTTTAGTTATTACTTCCTAAATAAATTTGACCCCTAAATGAGGGTATAGCTATCAAATCTATCCCTCATTATTTTTAGCATTTTATACTTTCTGGTAAATTCAGCCATTCCCCCAAACTCAAGCAAGAGTAGAAATTGTTGGCGATGTACCTAAAAATAACTAGGTCATGCTTGAATAGAAAAGACTAAAAATTAATTACAAAAAACTTAATGTGTCGATTATTGGGCTATCTTGGTTCTGAAATTCAACTAGATCACATCCTGACAAAACCAGAACATTCCCTATTGGTTCAAGGATATAAACCCCTAGAAATGACAGCAGGACTTTTAAATGCTGATGGTTTTGGTATCGGGTGGTACGATCAGCAACAGCCACCCTATGCCTACAAAAATGTCTTACCTATTTGGAATGATGCTAACTTACCTCACTTAGGTCGCTACATCAAATCAGAATGTATTGTAGGCTATGTGCGTAGTGCTACTTCTAATCTTTCCGTTGATCTAATCAATTGCCAGCCTTTTACCCATCAAAATCTATTATTTATCCATAACGGGTATATAGATAATTTTCGCAAAACTCTCTGTAGACCTATCCGCAAGAGTTTAGATAATATAGCTTATCAACGGATCGAAGGTACAACAGATTCTGAACATATATTTGCTTTAATCGTCAATGAATTAGAAGCAAACCACAATCTCAGTTTACAACAAGCCTTAAACAATACCATTCATCATTTAATCAAATTAGCCCAACCAGATAATGTTAGTTTTTCTGCCAATATAGTTTTAAGTAATGGTAAAGAATTAGTTGCTTGTCGTTATTCCAACCGTCAAACTAGTCCCACACTATACTATATAAAAGATCATCCATTATATTCTCAGGCAGTAATTATCGCATCTGAACCCATGTTTGAAGGTGAATGGATTAGTTGCCCTGAAGCCAGTATTATTAGTGTGGGAGAAAATCTTGAAATTAACCTCAATCACATCTTCTAGAGAATCCATTAAAATAGAACTCCAGCAGATCCGTCAGCATACTTTAGACTTACTAGCCGAGGTTCAAGAATCGTGCTTTAGGGATCAAGCCCACCCAGAATTTAGTCCCATTGGTTGGCATTTCGGTCATATTGCTTTTACAGAAGCCTATTGGATTTTAGAATACTTAGCCAAATTACCCTTAAGTTTTCCAGAATATCAGCGTTTGTTTGCTGCTAATGGGCTACCAAAATCAGAACGTCAAAACCTACCCAGTATTGCCACAATTGACAACTATCTAGAGACTGTTAGAAGCAAAACTTTAGCTTATTTAGCAATTGCACCCGTAGATAAACAAGAACGTCTTTGGCGATGGTTAGTACAACATGAGAGTCAACATTTAGAAACCATTAGTTTCATTTGGCAACTGCATCAACAGCAAAAGTATCCTAATTTAATAGTTAATAATAGCCCATTCCAAATGGGGGAAAAAAGCGATAGATATAGAGAAATGTTAGAAATCCCCGCAGGAGAATTTACTATGGGGAATAATGCGATCGCAGCCCAAGATAATGAACGTCCTGCTCACCAAGTTTATTTGGATACCTATAAAATAGATCGCTATCCTGTAACCTGTGGACAATATTGGCAATTTATGAAAGCTGGAGGTTATCAAAAACGTCAGTATTGGTCAGAAGAGGGGTGGCAATGGTTACAACAATATCCCGTAGCCCAACCTTTATATTGGATAGATAATATTGATTGGGTAGATCATCCTGTATGTGGGGTAAGTTATTACGAGGCGGAAGCTTATGCACGATTTGCCGATAAAAGACTACCGACAGAAGCAGAATGGGAAAAAGCTGCTTTAGGAATATCAGAAGTAGGTAATTGCGAGCGCAATATCGGACATACAACTCCTGTAGATACATATCCCCAACGTAGTCAGTATGGATGTCAGGATTTGTTAGGTAATGTTTGGGAATGGACAGCCTCTTGGTTTGCGGGTTATTCAGGATTTAGCAATTATCCTTATCCTGAGTATTCCGAAATTTATTTCGATAATCAACATCGAGTTTTAAAAGGTGGTAGTTGGGCAACTAATAGGGCAGCTTTAAGAACTAGTTTTCGTAATTGGTATCATCCAGGAGTCAGACAAATTCTAGCTGGCTTTCGCTGTGCTAAAGATTAAACAACCCAGGGCGATCGCTTTATTTTTCTGCTTAGAATATTCGAGCGAATAGCCCGAAGGGCTACACTTGGTGATCGCTAATTACTTGAATCACCCTAATAGAAATAGCTTAATACTTCTTTTCCACAATAATTTTAAAACTCCCCAGGTAGGATTTGAACCTACGACCAATCGATTAACAGTCGACCGCTCTGCCACTGAGCTACTGAGGATTGCTTTGATAGCCCTAAATAATAATAGCGAATGCTTTAATAATTGGCAAGTAATTTGGCAAAAAAAATTTGAAGTTTACCGATTCACTAGATTTAAAGGATATCCTAGTAATAAATTTAAACAATCGAACTTTGACCAGATTATTTGCCCCTCATGCTAGTTAATCGTTATCAAACAGTTTATTTATCGTTTATTTCAACAGATCTACCGATTTGGAATGTCATTGAAGCAACGGCATCACTGTATCAAAAAGATGAAGAAAGATTCCACCTGCTACTTAATCAGCAGAATCTACCCCAGTCTTTATATCCAGGTAAAGAAACTGATGAACCTGAGAAAGGGCTATTTTGGTTAGATATTTCCCCCTATCGGGTTATTATGACGATGCAGAGTAATAGTAGATTAAGCTATCGACATTTTTGGGAAAGAGGCGTGTATGGGATCAGTCGCTACTCTCTCAATGCTACTGACGATCAAGTGGGTCAATCAATTAGATTACGTAACTTTACTCGCTATCTTAAGGTAGAAAACGCACCCTTATTAAAAAATCTGCGAATTGAATATGAAATTTGGTCGGAAAAGTTACAACTAGGTTCTTATATTCTTAATTTAGAGCTTGAGTAGTAAAATTAAATTCATATTTTTATAATTAATTAGTTATGTCTGAGGTTCAACAATTAATCGAGGCGGTAAATAAAGCTGATTCTGCGGATTTACTCTTAGAAACTGTAGAAAGATTAGCCGAAACCAACAATCAAGCTGCTATACCAACTTTGGTTGAGGTGTTGGGTTTTAATAACCCTGGGGCTGCGGTTGCTGCGGTTGATGGTTTAATTAAGATTGGTGAACCTGTTGTACCTTATCTATTAGCCAATTTAGACGATTATAACTATGGTGCCAGAGCTTGGGCAACGAGAGTTTTTGCAGGTATAGGAGATCCTTGTACTTTAAATTTATTAATCAAGGCTGCAATTGAAGATTTTTCTCAAAGTGTGCGACGGGCAGCTACTAAGGGTTTGGGGAATATTATCTGGTCAAAACTACCAGAAAATGAAGTTATTGCCACTCAACAGCAGGTATTAAACACCCTTTTACAAGCTACAGAAGATGGAGAATGGGTAGTACGCTATGCTGCGGTGGTTGGCTTAGAGTCTTTGGCGCAAACTTTGGCAACTAATCAGCCTCAACTATTGTCAGATATTGCAGTTAAATTACAACAATTAATAGATAGAGAATCAGAACCTGCTATTCGCGCTCGTATTCAATACACCTTGCAGAAATTATAATCTAAGTCTAATTATCTGTTTAATTTATTGGGGATACCCTCACAGCCTCCTGGTACAGTTGCACGCGACTTTTCCCCACACCAAGCACATAAATAATAACGTTGCTCATCGCTTAGTCGTTTGATACCCGAAAGATTAGCCTTTTCCACAACAGTACCTGTATGTTTGCCAGTTTCATAATCAGGTTGGGCGTTGATACTACGAGGACTAGCCGTTTCCACCGAACCATAAAACAAACGAGTACCTTTGAGATCTGCCCCTGCTAAATTCGCTTCATATAAAACAGTTCTAGCCAAATTAGCTTTAATTAGGTCACAATGACTTAAATTAGCCCGCACCATATTAGCATCGCTTAAATCTGCCCAACGTAAATCTTGTCCTACTAAATATGCCCCTGCAAGCATTACTCCTAAATCAACTACCCTAATACCTTGAACACGATCTTCTGAGTATCCGCCACTACCATCAAGGATAGCCCTGCCTAAACGATTATCTCGCTTGAGAGGGGTCAAAAAACGAGATTGCGATAAAAAACGAATAACTTTAGCCTTACCATTTTCATCGATACTAGACATAATCGAAGCTGTTCTACCTTCAGCGATCGCTCTTTCTTGCGGCCAGTCTTCGAGTAATCCCTCATCATTTAAAGTAAGATCGGAAATCCCTTGAAAATAAGTATCTATGGTTTGTTGTTGAGTGATGCGATTTTGTTGAATGGTTAGATCTTTCGATATTACATATTGCGCCCAAGCCACATATACAGCCAAAATAGCGATGGAAATCTGACCTACTGCGCCAATCCACTCAGCCCAAGAACCAAATTCATCATATTTAAACTGATTTAGCCAGTTACCGATATTTTGATATACTCCTAAATATTTAAATAAACCTGCGATCGCGCACGTAAATCCGATAAAAGCTAATATTGATCTTCTTTCTTGAATTGTGAGAAATTTACTAATCCAATCTTTAAGGGAATTGAAAACTACACCTAAAGATAATAATAAGGCTGCGATCGCACTAGTTAACCCTAGCCAGGAAAGCTGAAACCACAACCCCAAACCCATAAATATTATAGAGATGATGATTAACTGGGATTGGGAAAAGCTAATGCGAGGATTAGTATTTTTGTTATTAATTGTTGTTCGCCTTACTCTTTGGGCTTCTACTGATTCTGATTTTACAAGGGATAAGGATTGCTCTTCTAGTTCTACGTTTACCTCTGCTTTACCGTTTTCAAGTTCTACAGTATTTTCTGAATTAAGATTTGGGGAAGAATCAGACCGTTCCTTCATTCTGATAGATAATGTTGATAATTTTAAATCTATCATACTCAAACGCAGCCCCTTGAGCATTAGACCTTTTGCAGAAGTTGTGATTATCCTCTGTATTTACTCTTATGTCCTCATCTTTAATTTGAATTTTTCACAATATATTTGGGATAATTTTTTTTATTCTATAAATTAGGTAAATATAAATAATCTATTTGTGATTTCAATCAGTACGTACAAGATACATTAAAAGATAAAACTATATAATATGATTATATTATTATTGAAATAATGTTAGATAGAATAGCAAATATTATTGTTGAACTGAAAGCTGTAACAAAAGAAGCTAAAAGTTTGGCAAGGAAAGAAATTTTATATAAAGATGAGCTTAAAAAAATTAAATTAGAAAATGTAGCTTTACGGGGGCAAAATGCAACAATTATTAAGGAAAGAGATCAAGCGATAAAAGAGAGGGATCAAGCCTTTAATAATTTACCACTCAAGGATAATCCAGACAATCGGAAAGTTAAAGAATTGCTTTTTGCTAATAAAATAGTTTGTCAGCAAAGAGATCAGGCATTACAAGAATTATCTATTAAAAGAGAAGAATTACTAAAATCTTTACAAGAGGCTAAAATAGCTAAAAAAGATAGAGATATTTCCCTTAGTAATTTAGATGAGGTGATTAGTAAACTGGAAGCCTATCAAAATATATGTCAAGAAGTTAAAAGTAAAATTTCTCAGGGTAAAAGAGTTGATGCAGATTTATTAATTGAATATGCAGAAAGATTACTATTTGAAGAAGAGTTAGGGTCAACCAGTGAAAGAAAATTAGACTATCTTGAAAATTCCTATATGTTTACTGACCAAGCATCAATTAACCGTAGTTTGTTAGATAGATAAAATAATTATGACTTTAAATAAACTTAAGCAAATTAGAAATCAATTAAAACAAAGCACAGAAGTATATGATCAAGCATTTAAAAATACCGCATTGATCGCTGCTGAAGGATTAGCCAATCAACAAAAAGTATTAAATGGGGTTGAACACAAAGTTATTGCTCAAAATATAGACAAAAAATATTTAATTGAAAAATACGGTAATTTAAAAACAGCTAAAGAGGAATATAAAAAAATATATGGTGATAAAAATTATGGCAAAAGTTGGAACGATTTTATTAATACAATAAAAGATTTACCTGTAATAGAAAATATCGAACTTACCTTAGAACAAAGAGTGGAAAGAATTGAAAAGCTCTTACAAAGTCTGGGACATCAACTATAAAATTGCCAATAATTAATTAACTAAATTTTACTAAAACTTAAGTCACACCCTTAAATATATTTATAGGGTTAACTAGAAAAAATAATTATATAAAATAAATGTCAAAAAATTCAGAACGTAATTCTGCAATAAATGCTGCTCATAATTGTAAGATACATCATGCCCAATTAGAGGATATAGCTAAATTCGCCCCAGAAAAAATCAATCATTTAAAAAGAGGTGGTATACGCCAAGGTGCGAGTAGAACCCAAATAGAAGCACAACAAATGTTGGAGAAAATTCCACCCTCACAAAGGGCGGGGATCAATGGTGAAACTGCTGCAAAAAATGCCAAAAAATATCTATCAGATAAAGATGCTAGTCACATAACATCTTATAATCGTGGCGGATCAAGCCAACCAGATAATATCAAATGGGAAAACAAATCAATAAATCGTGCGCGTGGCGATTACCCTTAGGGTACGCTACGCGATCGCAATATGACTCATCAAGAGCAAAGAAATCTCAATATTACAGCACAATTTGATAATTTAACTGGAGCGATTCAAACTGGTGTACGTGCAGCACCCAAAGGCGCAATGATCGGCGCGGTTACAACTGCTCCTTTTTCCATACTTAGGAATGGACTGCGTGTAGTTCGAGGCGAAATTTCTGCTGAAGATGCAATTATGCAAACAGGGAAAGAAACAGTAATTGGGGGTGGTGTTGGTGCTGCAACCGCTTTTACCGTTACTACTATTGCTACAGCTTGTCCGCCTGTTGCGATAGCCTTAGCTACAATTTCCCCTGCTTTATGGGTGGCTGGTGGTGCTGGTTTAATTTACGAGTTTTTTAAAATTCTGGGTGATCATAAGCAACAAGTTCGAGCTTATTACGAGTCGATGACTGAGCAAGAATTACAGTACCTCGCCCAAGTGGAAGCTGAATTGATTGAGGAACATCAGAAAACTATCTCGCTTTCAGATGCACAACAGCAATTAACAGCAACTATTGTTGATCGTTCTCGGGAGTCTGGGGTACAAGGTGCTTTAGTGCGATATGTCCAATCTCGGCAAATTTATCAGTCTCTTCAAAACGCATCAACTCAATCTCAATTCCCCAAAGCTTCTGAGCAAAATCTTTTACCACCAATTAATGAATAAATATAAATATATAGGAGTTGTATTATATGCTACCTTTAATTATGGCAGCCTGCGGTGCTGCTGGTGCAGTCATCGGTGTATTAACCACTCAAGCAGCTAACGAACAGGATAAACAGGCTGTAGAACGCTATAAAAAAGTTAATGCTGAGTTAATTAATAGTCGAGATAAACTACAGCAGCGTTATTACGAACTTTGTGATAGAAGTAAAAAGCAGATTAACCATCTCAATCTTAAACTAGCTGAGTCGGAGATGGAAAAAGACTTAGTGTATTTAGCACTGAGTTTATATCACGAACTAATGGCACTGAGGGAAGATATAGATATCAATCCTTCTCTAAAAGTTTTAGTAGAATTCCATAAAGCGATCGCTCTTACTAATTATGTTTTAAAACAACTTGACAAACGTTTAGTTCCCGTGGCTCAAGATTATTTCACCCGTACTTTAACTCGTATTGACGAAAGAGATAATCTTAGTAAAAAGCAACTATTTAATTTTATGGCTTTGTTAATGAATCCTCAGCAGGATACTATAATTTCCTTCCTAAGTGAGGTTCAAAATCAAATGTTGTCTCAACAAACTGTGGAAGAAGAACAATATATCAACAATGTTATTACGATTGAACCTGAAAAATATTATATTTCTCAAGAACATACGATAGACGAATCAAAAGATATTATTCAGTTGCTCAAGCAAGTACCAGGAATGACAGATGCTCATCATAGAGATTTTCCTCGTTCAGAACTTTTTATTACTAGTAAAAGTGGAATCAGTGTTAGAACCTGGAGAAATCCCGTTAATGTACTTCACGTGTTTGTTACTGATAACTATGGTGAGCTAATTTTTGGGGGATATGTCGGCTGGATTCATACAGATGGCTTACTTGCTTGCTTGAGGGAAATTAAAAGAAATTTCAAGTAATAAAACGTAATTGCTTGTTTGTATTAAATACTTGTATGAAATGCTTAACTTAATAGTAAATATTAAGTTCATTTATGCGATTTCAAGATTAATCTGGCGGAAACGTAGATTTATCAATGTTTAAAAAGCAAATTAACACTATTATCAATTAAACTGCTGACTGATTTACTTCTACGGCTAATTTAAACCCGATCTGATTTAAAATGCTCCGAACGCTATTTAATTGAGGATTACCTTGAGCAGACAGGGTTTTATATAAATCGCTATTGCGGTTAGTGGCTTTGGCTAATTCGCTCATGGTGCTGTTAGCTTCCACTACGTCTCGCAATGCCAACAAAAAAACTTCTGGGTTTTCGTCTTCTAAAGCTGCATTAAGATATTCTCTGGCTTCAACTGGGTCGGTTAAAGCTTTTAGTAAATCGTCTTGGTAACTTCTAGTTCTACTCATTGCCACGCCTCTGATAATCTTGCCAGTATTTCTTTGCTTGTTTAATGTCTTTATTCTGACTACTTTTATCACCACCAGATAGCAAAATGATGATGGTGTCTTTTTCTTAACCAAAATATACTCGCAAGCCAGCACCAAATTTGATTTTCAGTTCACTAACCCCCTCTCCCACAGACTTACAATCACCTAAGTTACCTAAGCGAATGCGGTTAATCCTCGTCCGAATTATGGCACGGGCTTTTCTATCTTTGAGGGCTGAGAGCCAATTATTAAAAGGTGCGCTGCCATCTGCTTGAACATAGGTAAGGATGGTTTTTTCTTGCGCTTCCATAAGCTACTGTAGTATATAAGCTACAGTTTTACAGCTTTAGTAGCCCGTTGTTTATCTGTTGTGGATGATCAACTAATTTTGATAATTCTAGTAATCAGTAATTTATTGGGTTTTTAACATCATCATATATCATTGAAAAAGCTAAAAGCTGATAGCTAATAACTAAGAACAAATACACTTAGTACGTCATAGTTTTAATTACCAACGCAATCTACTGATATCCTGATTCCCAAACAGAAATATTAATACGATCCTTGGTATCTCGCTGCACCTTACCTTCTAGATTATTGACTTTAAAGAAACTAAAATCAGTCTGACGATTATAAACACTACGGAGTTTATCTTTAATTTCAGCAGGAGTATCGCCTCCAAGCATTTTACTCATAGTTTGCTGCATTGCGCCTAAACTTACCGACTGATCTAGGGCTATATCTGCTTGACGTATTTTGCCTGTATCGTCTGATTGATAGGTAAGATTAACCTGATTAGGCACAACATTATAATAAACCAAAACACGACTATTAGGTCGCCACCCCTTACGTTCAGAGGTAGGTTGACCGAGGGTACTAACTAACTGGCTTTCAGATGTACCTGTGGTCAAAATCGGGATATCAATTTCTGCAACTGGTTGATCATCTGTGGTTTTAGTAGCTTGCTCATCATTTGTTGCTAAATTTTCATCTGTAACTTCTGAGTTTGCTTGTTCTGTAGTTGCTTGGGTACTATTAGTAACTTCCTCTACATCAGCTTTTTGATCTTGGTCTTTATTTTTACGCTTGTTTTTATTTTTAGCTAATTTATTTTCCCAACTATCTTGATTTAGCTTTTCAACTTCTGCTTCTGCTTGTTGTTGATCAACTTCGTCTGTGGGCTGAGTAGGAAAGAGATCTGGTTGGGTAGATGAAGATTCAACTTCTGCCTGTTGATTCGCTACTTCGGGCGATCGCAATGAGTTAGAAATGATTGCGAAACCAGCAGCAAAAGTGCCAGCACCTACTCCTAAAGCAATTAGTAAAAATAAACCTAAATTAGCTAATGTACTGCGTTTTTGGGGTTTTCTGGGGCTGGGAGATTCCAAAGCTACTGTATTACTTCTACCCGCTAAGATATTTTGATTACCCAAAGAATTATTATTGGGAGCGACATTTAAAGTTGCACCTGTTAAGTTGACTGGACTATTATTTACTTCAGTATTAAGAGCAGCCAGCATTTCTTGGGCAGTACTAAAGCGATCGCGTGGATGAAAACGAATTGCCTTATTTATTACTGCTACTAAATCCTGATCAATATTTAAATCTGATTCTTGTTGCCAAACTATTTCACCATTACTGGGATCTGTTTCTAACTCATTAGGAGATTTACCTGTAAGTAAGAAAATCGCGGTAAGTCCTAAGCTATATAAATCACTAGAATAAATAGGACGACCTGCTGCTTGTTCTGATGACATATATCCAGGTGTACCAATAGATGCGGAGTACATACTAAGGCTCGAACCTTGATTCATTTCGGTCGCCATTGCCTCTTTTACCGCACCAAAATCAATCAGAAAAGGTAAATGATCTCCCTGACGTAGAATTATATTTTCTGGTTTAATGTCGCGATGAATAATACGTCGTGCATGGACATAATTTAAAACATTTAATAATTGAATCAGAATTTGCCTAACTTCATCTGGGTATAAATTGCCTTCTTTTTCCCAATATTGCGCTAAAGTTAAGCCTTCGATCCATTCTTGAACTAGATAAAACTTGTCTTCCTCTGAAAAATAGGCATAAAGTCGCGGAATTTGCTCATGACCTTCCCCCAATTCTTCTAAAATTGCTGCTTCTCGCTGAAATCTTTCCTTCATCCATAAAGGAGTTTTTGGTTGTTTAACAATCGGTTTTAACTGCTTGAGAACGCATTTTCGCCCTGATGGCATATGGGTATCTTCTGTTAAATATGTTTCCCCAAAGCCTCCTCTACCGAGAGTTTGAATAATGCGATAGCGGTTATTGAGCAATCCAGCTTTCATACTTTAAATATTCAGAGTATTGTTAATCAAACAATTTAGTAAACAAGTGGTTGTTTTGAAATAGTTGTTTAATATTTTAATCGCTAAATAATTTAATTAACTTACTTCAAGTCTAGTAGACCTTTTTCTTTTAGTTTAGGATTAAAACGAATTTCCATACCCACCGAGCGATCGCTCAATTGTTTTTGGATTTCTGCTTCTATCCTTCTTGCTACTTTTTTCCTTATTTTAATTTGACCTAATTCGTCACTTTGTTGATATTGTGCCTTTTCTTCCTCTGTCATAGCTGAATTAGTATCTATAGGTTCAGTCCAAACTGAGTTGGCTTGATTACCTATAGGAGTTGTGCCATTTTCTTCGATCCAACTATTGGCGATCTCTTCTAGAATTTGCCGACTAGGACGAGTGATAGTTTGCACTTTAAACCAGTAGCAGTTTTGAGGCTGACGCACTAGATGTTGTTTAAGACTTAGATAAACGTCGCGAGAATAACCGACATACTGCATTTCCTTTTCTTGGTTGAAGATTGCATATACCCCAATTTTCCCTTGTAGATCTGTTAGGATACATCCTTCCTCATCTAAATAGGGCAGATATGACAAACTTGTTAGAGACTGGGGGGAATTTTCAGTAGACATATAATATATTTACCAGCTTGAAAACTAAAGTCTACGATAAATAGCACACAAACGGCTGGGTTTAAAAATCTTTGCCTGAAACATAAAGTTAGGCGGTACATTAATAATAATGTATTGATCATTATGGAAATACTTCTCGAACTCTCTAGGCATTCCTTTAGGAGTTTGTTGACTATAAGGAACAGGTTGAAATAATAGTTCTGTAAAAGCGATCGCTCCTTCGTGTAAATTAGTACTAATTTGATTGATAAAACTTTGATTACTTAATAAGCTAAATAATGTCTTTCTGGCTTCTGTATCTAAAGTAAAGCTTGCATCATAATTTTCGACTATTCTTAAACCCATTTTTACTTACCGATTTATCTTCATGTACTAAGGCAAATGGTATCAGAATTCCTTCCCCCCCAATTCGTCTGGCTGATTTTTTCTCAATGGTTATATAGTCAATTTATTAGTAATCTTGAGGGTATAGTGAATATTAAGTATTGTATAGCCGTGCATGATTAGGAGTGTGGGGAGGGGGGAGTAGGTAGGAGGTAGTAGGTAGTAGGTAGTAGGTAGTAGGTAGTAGGTAGTAGGTAGTAGGTAGTAGGTAATAGGTAATAGGTAGTAGGTAGTAGGTAGTAGGTAGGGGGTAATAGGTAGTAAATAAAACTAAAAGCTAATAGCTAATAGCCCAAAGCTAAAATAATGTCCCTTAATTGTCTATCATTGCTATATATCAGATTACTAATAATTAAATTCACCAATTTTTTATTCTTTTTTGCATATTAGTTGAAAAGTAAAAATACCGAGAAATTTCGACAAAATGGAACACTAAATTTAAGCGATACGTCTAGTGTGTCTGTACAAGGTTGATTTTTCAGAGACTATTTTCAGAATATGAACAAACAAACATTTTCTTTCAACGGTAAACAGATAATTTTTGCTTTAGCTGCGATCGCTACTTTGGGTTTAGCTACTTCTCCTGTTAAAGCGGATGATGCTGTGATTCAAGAGTCTGTTCAAAAATCGGTGATTACGGGTAATGATAACGTTTCGGTACAAAGTTCTAGTCAAAGCAATCGACAGTTTACAGAATCTCGTCCTCATCGCAGCAATAATACTGGTATCGTGCAGCGCAGCGATCAATCTTGCGATCAATTAGGTGAGTATAATACCTGTGTTCAAGATGCACAGCAGTCTAACAGTAATCACACTCGTCCTAGTCGTCATAGTCGCCATTAATTGAATTGGGAAAGAGGCTATTAAATCTATTAGGTAGCTTCTTTCTCTTTTCCCCTAGCTATTTTTATTATCAACAAGTTCACTATGAAACCAAATAAGTTAATGGGATTAATGGCAGTCAGTATGATCTTTCCCGTGGCTATAATTACTGCGGATCAGGCTGTTTTTGCCAATGGAATTAGCGTTAAAACTCCCCGTGTTGAAGCTTTGACTCGTAAGGATAGTAGTATTTATGTAAATACCAATACTACTATTCAACTACCTAGTCGTTCTACTTATCGTTATCGGCATTTACCTAGGCGCAATAGAACTATTGTCGATTCCAACTGTCGTTATACTTCTCATCAAACAACTAGTCATACAACTCGCTCTAATAGCAGCATAATTCAAAGTACGGTTACTAGTAATAGTTGCAACTAACCTTTAATTATTTTTGAGGAAGAATAAAATGAAATTAACGAGTTGGATTATTGGCTGGTTGTCAATTAGTTATATCGGCATAGAAAGCTTAACTTATCCAGTATTTGCCCAATGTGTTCAAGCAGATATTTCTGTCCAATATAATATTAGCGGTAGTAAAGAAAAGAGCGATCGCTCTAGTAATGTGGACTTTCAAAATAATGGTGCTTGTCGTGGTAATGCAAGTATTACTACAGGAGTACAGGGAAATGTCGGTGGTAATGGTGAAGTTCGTCAAACTCGAACAGTACGCCATCGTATGGAGAATGGAACAACTAGTAGTAGTATTAATTCGACTAATTCTACTGTTAAAATTAAAAGTAACCCTGGAATCGATGTTTATAACGCTGCTGATAGTTTAGATAACTAGGAAAAAGTAACAGGTTAACGGCAATTAGTATGGAAGAAATATTAGAACTCAGAAATTGTATTGTTAACCAAGAATACGCCAAGGCGTTATTAATTATTGATGAACTAGAAGAAATGAGTAAAGATGATAAGCTAAACAAAATTTCCAGCTATATCATAATTTTGCTCATTCACTTAATCAAGCAAGAGGCGGAAAAAAGAAGTACCCGATCTTGGGAAAAATCAATCTTAAATAGCTTAGATAGAATTCAATTTGTTAATAAGCGAAGAGCAGGAGGTTATTATTTAAACAATGAAGAATTACAATATTTAATAGAAGAAAGTTTTAATTATGCTTTGCGTGAAGCTAGTTTTGAAGCCTTTGAAGGAGTTTATAGCTGTGAGGAATTATTAGAACAATTTGACCAAAGCAAAGTTAAACAACAGGCTTTTAAATTAATAAAAAATAGATAATTAAACATCTATATCCCGTTGATCAATGGCTTGAAGAGCAGTTTTAATCAATTGAAAATAGGGTGGTTGAGTCACATTTACTGATTTAGCCTGACTACGAGTTTTACCAATTAAACCATAACGCTCACCTTGTTTAATGGCTAAAACATCACCGCGATCGTTTCTAATTCTTAGTTCTTGGCGAGATTTGCTGCATACATAAATTCTACCACTATGGGTAAAGACTACTTTTTGGATGTTTTGGGAACTAATGGCAGGGTTGAGGGTAGCCATAGAAGTATTTGGCACAACTTGAGGCAATCTAACTCCCACCAATTCTAATTCAATATTTGTCTGTCCTTGCCAATTATTTTCTTTTAGTTGATAAGCAATATCAAGATATTCTGGCAGAGGAAAATATTCACCCCAACGCCAAGCAATAGCTTTGATTTGAAAGTCAGAATTAGCTGCTTGTATAGTTAACTTTAAATGGTTACGATTTTGACCGATCGCTTTTTGCTCGATTATTTTGACGCATCCAGTCCAAAATACGGGAGGATTATTACCAATACCCCACGGTTGTAGGCTTTCTAACTGTTTATAAAGTTCTAAATTGATTTGTTCTAAATTTGCTTGAGCGTCTATTTTAACTAAAGGCTTGAGATGTTCTAACTCTAGGCACTGATAAGCAAACTTACTCAATCTTTGTTTAAACTGTTCTAAATTATTAGCAGCTAAACTAAAACCCCCTGCTGCCCGATGTCCCCCAAATTTTCCTAATAAATCACTGCAATAATTGAGAGCATCAAAAACATTAAATTCATCAATACTTCTTGCTGATCCTCGAATCATTAAATTGCTGTTAGATTGCTCATCTTCATCTTCATAAGTACCAATAAACACAGGGACTCCATAACGTTCTACTAAACGAGATGCTACAATCCCAATTACCCCATGATGCCAGCCTGCTGCAACTAATACCAAAACTCGTTCTTGTTGCCAAAGAATTGGTGTAGATTCCACCAGGGCGATCGCTTCTTTTTCTATCTGCTCACATAGCTGACGACGTTTATAATTTATTTGTTCACATTGCATTGCCCGCTCAAGAGCTAATCCAGGTTCATCAGTAGTTAATAGCTCAATTACCATCTGCGGGTCGCCAATACGTCCTACGGCGTTAATTCTAGGCCCTAAGCGAAAACCAATATCATCGGGTTTTAATTGCTTTTGTGCCTCATCAACTCCTGCAACTTGCATTAAGGCTTGAATACCCGACAATTGGGAATTAGGTAAAGCTCTTAACCCTCGCTTCAGCCAACGACGATTAACCCCAATTAAAGGAGCTAAATCCGCTATTGTACCTAAAGTAAATAATTCTAAAATTGGATTAGTTAAACCTTTGAGCTTCCCTAAACTTTGAGCGGTGGCGATCGCCAAAATATAAGCTACTCCAACCCCTGCTAAACCTTTATATACAGAGCTATCTGGTAATAATTTAGGATTTAAAATTGCGTCGGCAGGCGGTAATTTCTCTGGCAAATCATGATGATCGGTAATAATCACACTCAAACCCAATTCTACTGCTCGAGCGATCGGTTCATAGGCAGAAATGCCATTATCTACCGTGAGAATTAAACCCACTCCATTAGCTGCAAATTCTTCTACTATCCGTTTATTGATACCATAACCATCCTTCATGCGACTAGGAATGGCATAATCTACTTCTGCGCCTAAATGTTTTAAGGTTCTTAATAATAAGGCGGTACTGGTCATGCCATCAGCATCGTAATCCCCACAGATGGCAATTTGTTCCTTTGACGCGATCGCTTCCTTGATTAATTCTACGCTAATTGCTAAATCGCTAAACTCAGATAGAGGTGAGGGTAACTGTTGCGATTCAGGATCGATATACATTTGGGCTGCATCAACAGTCATGATATCTCGATTGATGATTACTTGTGTAACCAAAGGTAATAACCCTGTCCCCATACTCAACTCTAAAGCTGTTTGTGGCTCAGATGTAGCAATTTGCCATCTTTGGTTGGGAAAACGTCGATAACCAGAGGGATTACTCTGCGAGTGTATATGCTGCTCGCTCATTATTTATCTTATTAATTGTAGATCTTCACCAGCTAATATAGCGTTTGTGATCTCAACGAAATAGAAATTAAATCTTGAGTTTTGTTACTTCAATTAATTATCAAAGTTATTTTCTAATCCAGGTGCTAAATCTGCTTGAGAAAGTCGTCTTCTGCGTCTTACCCAATCACGACCAACTTCAACTGTTATATCGGATTGTAGTACGCCAGTACTTTCTACAACAATTTCTCCCACACCCAAAATAGATCGCACCTCTGCTGCTGCCTCATCGTCTCCAGACTGAGCAATTATTTTTGTGGTTACTAAAGGATCTTGCCAATTTTTACTAGCGGATACTCGATTATAACCTGCCGTCCTTAAGGTATCTAATGCAGATTGTAATGCTTCTTGATTACCTATAGTATCCTGGACGGAAATTTTTAGGTTAGGGTTAAGAAGTTGGGCATCATGGGCGACTGAAGCATAATTATTATTGGCATTAACTGGCAGATTAAAATGTTTAGTCATCAAGCGATCGATTGCTTCTTCATTTGGCAACCAATAACTAACCGATTCACTCCCATCATTAAAGTCTCCTGGCAACATCATCATTTGTACGTTTGCCCTTTTTGTTTTAGAAGCAAAATTAGACAATGCCATTAACTCTCTAACAGTTAAATTAGTATCTAAATGAGACTGAATGACTGAAAGTATTTTCGGAATTTTGACTATAGTTGCTGGTTTTAAAGTTTGCTCTACCGCCGAGCGCATCAACATTTGCTGCCGTTGTACACGAGAAATATCACCGTATTCATCGTAACGATAGCGTAAAAATTGCATTGCTTTATCACCATCTAAATGCTGCACACCTTTTTTTAAATCAATATATAGATGTTGGCTAAAGTCGTTATATTTCATATCTTTAGGCACATTAACAGTCACACCACCTAAAGCATCGATAAGTTTTTCTACCCCTTGTACATTGACTCGCACATAGCGATCTATATTAATTCCTCCGAGTAAATCGCTTGCAGTTGCTGCTGCTAAAGCAGGGCCACCATATTGATTAGCATGGTTAATTTTCCCAATTCCATGCCCTTCTAAATCTACACGTGTGTCTCTGGGAATGGAAAGTACAAACAACTTTTCTTGTTGAGGGTCAAATCTTAGTAGCAACATACTATCGCTTAGACCATCAAACGAGTTGACTAAATGTAGATATCCCACATCTTGTTTATCATACTCAATTCCTCGTTCATCTAGATCCGAGCTTATAACTTTGATTCCCAATACTAAGATATTTACTGGACGAGACAAGACGGGCAAGTTAAGATTTTTATCGGTTACGGTTTCTTCCTGGCTAAAAATCTTTTGCTCTTCGTTAGTTAATTGTATTTGTTGTAGTGGAGAGGCGGTGGATAAAGCTACTGCTAAAAACGCTCCGACTGCTGCTGATACTAGAGAAACACCAGCTAAACCAAATCCAACTAAAATGGCTCTACTTTTATTCAATTTTTTTTGCTGATTATTAGGGTGAGAATTAATTAAATCTACTCTAGTGAGTGGTTGTCCACCAGAAGGGGTTGGTTGATAAGCTTTTTTAATGGACATGGGATATCCTCACACTAATTACAAAAAGATAAAAATAGTAAATTGAAATGATATATATATACACAAATATAATTCGATCAATATTAACAGTTATTGGTTAGTAAAATACGTTGAGTGGAAATTACCATTAAGATATTATTAACTTTAAAGTTTTATTAAAAATTCTATATATGGTAACTGTTGCTTGGTAAATAAGTTGTGATCTTCATTTTTCCTATAGAGTAAGGATAGTTTACACAACTGGCAATTGTTTTGCTACTTTTTTAATACTTACTTCAATCAAATAAGTCATTAAAATTGTTAAGGTAGATTTTTATTACTCAAGCGCAACATTAAGTATGTACAGCAAACAAAATACCCTGTAGTTATCAAAGCATTGGTATAAAGTAAGCGAAAAGAGATGATACCTACATTATTAGCTGCGCCCAAAGATAGTAGTGTATAAGAACTTAACCAGATTAAAGCTAAAGAAATGGCGAGGCGACTAGCTTTTTTTTGATCTTGTGTGGTTATCTGGTCATTCGGGGTAAAGTATAAAGTTTTAAGAGCAGGAATAATGCCAATCACAGGTAACAAATAAATCCAGAGTTGTAAGTGTCTTGCTGTCTGCATCGGAGGGGAAGATTGATGATTCATGATCCTTATTATTAGAGGTTAAATGATTATGACAGAAGTAATTAAGGACGAGATTACGGCAATTATCCTAGCTGGAGGAGAAAGTTCTCGGATGGGGAAAGATAAGGCTTTGTTACGCATTGGTGACAATACATTACTGTCTCAAATTTGTTTAATTGCTAGTGAATGTGCAAGTAAAGTTTATGTAATCACTCCTTGGATTGAAAGATATCAAGGGATGTTAACCATGTCCAACTGTATTTTAGTTAAAGAACAATTAATTTTAGATGGTAAAACTAATACACCTTTGATTGGTTTTGCACAAGGACTAAAACTGGTAAAAACAGAGTGGGTATTATTACTTGCTTGTGATTTACCTAAATTATCTTCATCTCAAGTTAAACAGTGGTCTCAAGATTTGGCAACGGTACTACCTACAGAAATTGCCCTTTTAGCACGCGATCAGGAAAAATGGGAGCCTTTGTGTGGCTTCTATCGCCCTTGTTGTTTACCTTTACTGGAAGCTTATCTAGCTCAGGGAGGCAAATCTTTTCAATTGTGGTTAAATAGTCATCCTGTAAAAGAATTATTTATTGGCGATCGCACTTGTTTTTTTAACTGTAATACTCCTACAGATTGGGAAATGATTGAAAACGACAATCTTAATACTTAATTCCTAGTGTTTAAGTAATCGATAGGAATAACTTTTCTACAGCTTGCCAAACTTAAAATAGTAGTTAAAATCGGGGATAGTATTTCTCTCATGGGGCAATAAAATGATAAATTTTTACACCATTGAGTATTCCCTTTTTAATGAATTAAGATAGCAAGTTATTTAATTTCCTTTTTATTTTTATCTACTTCAGTGATTAAATCTCGTCCCCAATCTAAACATCGAACCTCACCTCCAATTAAGCTGAGATATTTTGGACAGCGTGTATTAGCTATATTTTATCCCTGGCGACAGTTGGACTGGGTTTTGTTTTTAGCAGTAGTGGCAATAACGATCTTTGGTGGGTTATTAATCTACAGTACTGAGTCACCTAATGAACATAGTTATAGTTATCAGCATTGGACTGTATGTTTATTAGGGTGTCCTCTATTATTGTTTTTGTCTCGTTACCGTTATCAATCTTTGCTCAAGTGGCATTGGCTGGTTTATACCCTGACTAATTTGCTTTTGATTGCGGTAATTGCCATAGGCGTAACAGCAAATGGGGCGCAAAGTTGGCTAGCGGTTGCAGGGGTTAATATTCAGCCATCGGAATTTTCTAAAATTGCTATGGTAATAACTTTGGCATCCCTGTTACATGATCGCTCGCCTGCTAATTTGGGGACAATTTTTCGCATTTTAGCGATTACAGCTATTCCTTGGGGTTTAATCCTGTTACAGCCAGATCTTGGTACTTCTTTAGTGTTTGGGGCAATTGTCATGGCGATGCTCTACTGGGCTAATGCTAAACCTGGTTGGCTACTATTAATGATTTCGCCTTTGTTTTCGGCGATTTTATATCATGTATATCTTCCTGGATGGCTTTTTTGGGTTTTAATTGTCGCAGGCATTGCTTGGCTGACTTTACCTTTAAAACTGGTATCTACCCTAGTTAGTTTAGCCCTTAACCTCGGTGCAGTGGAGATAGGTAATCTTTTTTGGGAGGCACTCAAGGAGTATCAAAAAGATCGACTGGTTTTGTTTCTCAATCCTGAGCAAGATCCTTTAGGGGGTGGGTATCATTTAATTCAATCACGAATTGCTATTGGTGCTGGTAAATTTTGGGGACAAGGATGGAATCAAGGAACACAAACTATGCTAGATTTTATTCCCGAACAGCATACTGATTTTATTTTTGCTGCAGTGGGAGAACAGTTTGGTTTCTTTGGTAGCATACTTTTAGTTGCCGTGTTATGGTTGATTTGTATGCGTTTGATTTGGATTGCTTGTAACGCACAAGACAATTTTGGTTCTCTACTGGCGATCGGTATTTTAGCGATTATTGCTTTTCAAAGCATCGTTAATATTAGCATGACAATGGGACTCGCTCCAATTACAGGCATTCCCTTACCTTGGGTGAGTTATGGCAGATCTGCTTTACTGTCTAATTTTATTGGTATTGGTTTAGTGGAGTCTGTTGCTAACTGTCGAGAGGATAAAAGTAAGAAGTTTTATTAGTTAATTTTATTTACCAATCATTATTGGTTTCGTATCCAAGTCTAATTAATATATCTCCAAATAATTCTTTAAATTTTTGTTTATGATCTTTATTAAATAGTTCTTGCCATTCTCCAGTTCGACCTGAACGGAGATGAGATTTTGCGTCCACTGTTCCCTTGCGTCTTTTGGTTTTATTATTAAAACTAAATTTTTCGGCAATATTTAAACAGGTGTTAATGGCATCTTCATTAAACTGGTAATGTTGAAATATCTGATAAAATACTGCTTGTTCATCGCGCATAATATCTTCGTATTTAAATTCAAAAAAGTTGGGATCGTGGTAATTCCAACCAGCCATTTCGGTAATTACTTCGTAAGAAGTCCCCTGCATCTCTGCAAGTAAACCTTCTTCTTGATTTAACGAGTTTAAATGTTGTTGATAAGTTAAATTATTGAGATTTTGTCGAGGAATATGCGCCCAATCTTCTTTTGTCCAGAGATGATAAAAATAGGCTGAGATGATCATATCTCTAGGATCACGAATCATATGAGAACCTACGTAATTGGGAAGTTTACCTACCTCAATACGACTCATGTATTCCATGAAAATGTCAGTATCTCTTTTAAGATCACTTTGAATACAGCGTTGAAATTGTAATCCATAGTGACGAGCGATCGCTCTTAAAACTCTAATAAACCATGCTGTACCAACTTTATGGTAGCAACAATGAACAATAAGTTTTTTTTGATGATTACTATCAAAAGGTGTTCTTAACCTTTGTTTAACAACAGACTCTATAGGAGTGTAAAAAAGGAGTGTCATGATATTTCTGAGAAATTTTTAGAGAAATTAATCAAGCGAAAACTAATTAGTCAAATATGTTACTTATTTACGGGGAAAATTTAGTAAGCTTAACATTACCTTATGTTTAAACTATACCTGTTTTACGCCTTTTATTGAATTAAGAATTGGTGAAATTACTAATAAGTTTGAGCAATTTAGAGAGAAATCAAGTTATGGCAATATCTGAAATTACAGAAAAACTATTAGCTGCTAAACAAGCACATGGAATTAGCTTTGAAGATTTAGAAAAAGCTACAGGTAGAGATGAAGTTTGGATTGCTTCGGTAATATATCGACAAGCCAGTGCAGATTTGGCAGAAGCCACTAAAATTGTGACTACCTTGGGTTTACCAGAATCAATGGCAGAATTTTTGACCACACCACCTTTAAAAGGTTCTTTAGACCCTGTTATTCCTACAGACCCTTTAATTTATCGCTTTTATGAAATTATGCAAGTATATGGAATGCCACTAAAAGCGGTTATTCATGAAAAGTTTGGGGATGGAATTATGAGTGCAATTGATTTTTCGCTGGAGGTCGATAAAATTGAAGATCCTCAAGGCAAACGTGTACAGGTAACTATGTGTGGTAAGTTTTTGCCTTATAAGAAATGGTAGATATTTATTTAACTATTAAATAACGGTGAGTGTTTAACTTACTAGCTATTTTTAAGCTTCTCACCGCTATCGATATATTTATTTTGATTGTAATCTTTCGGTTGCTAGGTATGATTAATTAACCGTAAGATTCAATCTTTTCGTTGCCATCGGGCATTACTGGCAGAAATTTCCGTAACCCTAAGTATTGTTGCAAAATGTGCCATAAATAGAGAGGATTAAGAACTGCATAACGTTGCCATAAGCGTTTAGGTTCTTGAACTAAGCGGAAAAACCATTCTAAGCCGATATTCTGCATCCACGCTGGGGCTTGAGGTAAAGTTCCCGCATGAAAATCAAAGGCAGCACCTACAGCTAAAATCGGTATATTTAAAAGATTACGGTATTCATAAGCCCAAGTCTCCTGTCGAGGACAACCTAACCCTAGAAAAACTGCATTAGCACCAGAATCATGAATACGTTTTACTAATTCCTGACGTTCTGTTTCACTCAACCTTCTAAATTTAGAAGCTTCCATCCCTGCAATTTTTAAACCTGGATATAACTGAGTTAAATTATGAGCAAATTTTTCCAAAGTTTCGGTTTGGCTGCCGTATAAATAGATACTTAAACCTTCATTCGCCAGTGCTTGTGCTACTTTTAAAGTCAGATTTGGGCCGTAAACGCGATCGCTCAATTTTTGACCATATAGCCAAGATAACGCCCAGCGTACAGGTTGCCCATCAGGTACTACTAAATCTAAACCATTTAAACGTCTAGCATGGATGCGATCTAGAAATCCAGTCATAACACCATGTACTGCCAAAGCACTAACGGAACAGGGTTGTTTTTCCTTCGCTGCCGTGGTGATCGTTGAAACGGCAAATTCATAATCTACCGCATTAATGTTAATTCCGAGTACAGAGTATTTTCCTTTATTAATCATTTCTCATTCCATCTTTCAATACCACTGGCGTAAATTTCAGACAAAATCTGATTAATATTATATTTAAGTGACCAATCTGGATAATGGGATTTAAATTTTGCTAAATCACTGATATACCAAATATGATCCCCACTACGGTTATCATCGGTATAGGAATATTCAAGTTTTCTACCAGCCAATTCTTGGGAAATTTCGATCGCTTCTAACATCGAACAATTGCTTTCTCTCCCACCACCAATGTTATAAACTTCTGCTACACGAGGTTGTTTGTAAAATTCGTAAAAAGCAGCAATCAAATCGGAAGAATGGATATTGTCGCGAACTTGTTTGCCTTTGTATCCATATATTGTATATGGCTTACCAATCGCTGTACATTTTACTAGATAAGCTAGAAAACCATGTAATTCAGTCCCAGAATGGTTAGGGCCAGTTAAACAACCACCTCTAAAGGAAGCTGTGCGAATACCAAAGTAACGTCCGTATTCTTGGACTAGTACATCCGCAGCTACTTTTGATGCCCCAAATAAGGAGTGTTTACACTGGTCAATACTCATGTTTTCTGCAATACCTGGATGGTATTCATGATTTGAATCTATTTCCCAACGTTTTTCTAATTCTATTAAAGGTAGCGCGTTTGGTAAGTCTCCATATACTTTATTAGTGGAAGTGAAGATAAACACGGCATCGGGGCAATACTCGCGAGTTGCTTGTAATAGATTCAGTGTGCCATTGGCGTTAACTGTAAAGTCGGAAAAAGGGTCGCGTGCTGCCCAATCGTGAGAAGGTTGTGCTGCGGTATGAATAATTAAAGATATATCTTGACCAAAGTGTTTAAAAATTTCTTCGATTTTTTCGTAATCTCTAATATCTACTTCTCGATGTTGATAATTATCAATTTCTTGTTCTAGTTTTTGACGATTCCATTTGGTTGACGCTTCTTCTCCAAAAAAGAATTTACGCATATCGTTGTCGATTCCAACAACATCCATCCCCAAACTACTGAAGAACCTAACAGCTTCCGAACCTATTAAACCTGCTGAACCAGTGATAATTGCTACGCCCATATTTTATTTGATTTCAATCTCTATATTTTCTTGTTATTTGACTACACAAATACTCACTGAACCTACAAGACATTGGAAGAAATTCAGCTTTGATTGCGGGTATTTACTACTAAGTATATTCACGACTAATTTTTGTCATATTACTACATGACTTGTAAATATGTCGATATATAATCAGTAAAAATTCGATGAATATTCAGTGAAAATGCGGATTCAAATGTCTGAGCAAAAAAAATAAAACGATGATCTGATCGCTTAGTTTTAAAATATTAGATTATACTTAGGAAATTTCACTCTTAAAATATTAAGTTACTAGCCAAGGTAATATTTGATTGCTCGATAATAGGCATCATAACTATATTAGATAACCCTAATCGTTCGTCATCTAGCTTATATAGTATAAAAAATATTATCTGTTCATCTAAGTATTTATTCAGCCACATATAGTATAAATATTACAAATATGCTTATAGGAATCCTTGAGGTTAGCGAACCTAATCATTATTCGGCGGTTAACGGTTTAGTTAAGACTTATGCCAGTCAACCAGACAATAAAATAATAGTTTATACTCTGCCTAAAATTCAGAAAGCCTTAGAAGAAAATGGCTTACCAGCTAACGCTAGTATAGTGGTATTAGATGAAAGTAAGTCTTTGAAAAATTTGCTCTCTGAAATTGAGACTATTGAGTTTGATCGTATTCATATATGTACGATCTTTGATAATTATTTTGAATTTGCCCAATTTAAACCACAGGTTAAAGAGATTTTCTTGCACGTACACCAATGTGAAGAGTGGTATAACGATAATTTTAGTCGAGCAATTAATACTTTAGTTCCGAGTTTAAAAAACAAAGATCAAAATCGCAAATATTCTCGCATAATAGCGCGTTCTGTTGTTGATTATACTGTTTATCGACCATTGAGAAAGAAAATGTTAGATCAGTGGGAGAAGAAATATCAGCTTAAAATTATAGTTCACAGTGAAGGTCAAAAAGAAGCTTTACTAGAATATGGTTGTAAGTTACCGATTACAGTATTTCCTTTTGCTATTTATGAGGGAATGAAGGATGCTTCCCAAGGAAATAAACTACTGAGAATTTGTATACCTGGAGTAATTACACAAGCAAAACGTGATTATCTAGGGGTATTTGAGATCTTACAAGAAAATGCTAGCACTCTAAGCGATCGCTTGGATCTTTATTTACTAGGATATGTAACAGAGAGGGAAAAAAAGGAGATGGGTATAGCTATCTCTAATTTGCAAGCTGCTGGATATCAGGTTTACTATTACGATGATTTTGTCTACGGGGAAGAATTTGATCGAGCGATCGCAACTTGTGATTTATTATTAAATAATCAGTTTATTCAGAAAAATAGTACTGAAGTATACGGCAAAACTAAAGAGTCTGGGATGATTTTTAATATGCTGCGCGCAGCTAAACCTGGTTTCCTCCCACGGGAATATAATGTATCAGAAGAATTTAATGACTGTACGCTATTTTTCGATAGCTATCCTCATTTGCTCGAATTAATCAAAGATGTCTTAGATAATCCTCAAATGCTACAACAGTTAAAAGCCTCCGCCGAGAAATTAGCTGTTAGTTATTCTCCCACACATCTTTATCCTAGATTGGTTAAGCATTAATTTTATTGATTAACCAATTGAATTAGTTGGGTGATTTCTTGTTGCACTTGCTTATTCCATTGATGGCGATATTCTTCTAGATCGATTGATTTTAATGATAGTGATCTAATTGCTTCTACTATAGAGGCTGGAGTATTATCAACTAATACAGCCCATTCTCCGAATAATTTGGCGGTTAGGGAAGTTTTACTAATAATTAGTTGTGTATTAGAAGATAAGGCTTCGCAAGCACCACTAGGTTGAGTTGCTTCACTAGTAGTTAAAACTAAAGCTGCTAAACTTGAGCATAAGACTTGATGATAGTCTGGTGTGGCTAAAAACCCAGTCAATTTAACATTATTTAGTTGGCGTAACTGTGCTGCTGTCTCTGGTGCAAGTTTATTAACATCTGCCGTAACAATAAACTGGTAATCACTCAATTGTGCCATTGTTTCTATTAATAGCTCAACAGGCTCATCCCAAGGATCAAAGGAAGCTATCACTAAAATCTGTTTTCCCTGACGTTCTATAGGTTGGGCTGGTACTATTTGTTCTATAGGATCACATATTGTAAATAGTTTGGCTGAGGGATAGATCTTTTTAACTAATTGAAACATTTCAGCATTATGAACAATTATAGCTACAGCCTTACTAATTAAAGTTTTACTAAGGGGTAATTTTTGCCACATTTCTACCTGAAACAAAGGGTTATGAGCATCAATTACATAGGGAGTTTTTGTCAACAGTGCGGGTAAAGCACTATAAGTGGGGGGACACTGAGCCACTACAAATTTAGGTTTTTGGGTTTGTATTTGCCGAATACTTACCGCCAATTTAATTAAGTAATCTAAAGGTCTTAAATATTTACTTTGGAACAGATGAGGAATAAATTTTAACTGAGAATTAATTAATGAAGCAAGAACTTCTGGTCTTCTCTGGTATTTTTTCCACACTAAAAATAAACCTGAAGTTTTTTTGCTGGTTGCTGGTTTTGAAAGCATTGTATTGAGTTTTAATATTTAGTTTGAGCGTACCAAAATTAAGTAAAGCTATAGATATTAGATAATGCCACAATAGATTTAAATCTATAAAAGCTAACTCAAGCTACTTGTATCACATTATCTATAATTAATCAAAACTTTTATTAAAGATAAGATATACCTTAAGTTGGTTGAAAAATAATACTTGATTAGCTGCACAATTGATTAAAGGTCATTAACAATAATGTTTTGAAAAATATCCTATTCTAGCATTAAGAATTATTTGATTGATTATCCTAAGCAAATTAGGATTGAGAGAAAGATTAACTAAATAGTTTGATTAGGTATACAACCATACCACTTAGTGTAGCTTTATGTGTTATGGTTGATGATATTGCAGTTGGAGTTATTAGGGTTATTCAAATATAGTCCTTTCAACTTTATCAGCCTATAGCTTAATCATGAAAATATATACTTTTAATGCTCCAGATGATACTCGTGTTGAAATTTTATGGTCACTGAGATCTAAAAATAGAGATAAGATATTTCAACAGTTTATAACTCAAGCCAACTATAAAGAAGTTGATTCAATTGAAAAATGCCAGATAGCTATTTATCCCTACAAGGCTTTTAATCCAGAAACTTTAGAATTAAATGATTCTATATACGATGCTGCTGTTTTGGCTACTAGATTTTGTAAACCTTTAATTATAGATGCTACCAGTGATTCTGATGTTTTTCTAGATCTACCCACCGCTAATATTTTACGTTGTGGTTTGTATAAAAGTTTGAAAAAAAGTTTTGAAACTGAATGTCCTTTTTGGAGTAATTATAGAACTAAAGATAACTTAGATAATCTAACTATTTTACCCAAACGTCTTAAACCTGCTATTGGTTTTTGTGGGACTACATCGTCTATTGGTAAATTATCTAATATCAGTAAAACTTTATTACCTAGTTCAATAGCTAAATCTGTCTTAGCCCAAGGAAAAGTAGCACGCCAGGTTGATATTAGAATACGAGAGGGAATGAGTTTACAGTTAAGGGAAATAGCGATAAAAATTTTAGCAGCAGACAGACGAATAGATAGTTATTTTGATATTAGCGATCCGCGTCAGAGTTATTATTTAAATAATGAATCTAATCGGCTTGAATTAGAAAATTTATTTATATCAAATATCAGTAAATGCGATTATTCTCTATGTGTAAGAGGGACTGGTAATTATTCTGGACGCTTTTATATGGCTTTAAATGGAGGACGTATTCCAGTTATTTTAGATACTGATGTAGTAATTCCTTGGGAAGATAAACTTCACATAATTAAAATTCCTCTCCACTCTTTAGAAAAAATAGGGGATATTATTCTAGAACATTTTGAACAAACCTCAGAGGAGGAACTAAAAACAATGAAATTAGAAAATCGTGCTGCTTACCATCGTTTTATAGCTCCTGAGAAGTTTTTAATTAACTTTTTAAATAATTTAAATTAGTAGCAGGAAAAATTATAAGTTTTAACATAATTAATCACCTATATATTTATTTTTTGCTCCTTCTAGGGATAAGGAAAATTGTAATTGCCTAAACTGAGATTTAATATAGTCTAATAATCCGTAAACAAAGATAACTACACCGAACATTTCTAGTAATTCTTCAATAGTACTAGCAATTCCATATATCGAATTCTTATATCCATAATTATCAGCTATATACCCGCCAATAAGTTCCATTCCTAAAGTCCCGCTAATATAAGTCATGCCAGCTAAAACTAATAAGGTTTTAGTTCTAGTGGGTAAGTTGAAGATAAATTTTCTATAGGATAAAAGAAAAACTATTAAAAGAAAGAAAGCAGGAACTATCCAACTAAAGTATAAAACACCTTGACCGTTAATTGCATTTCTAAAAAAAGGAATAGTTGCCTCATGAATACTAAAAATTTCATCGATCGCTAAAAATAAAAATATTAAGGATAATCCTCTCCAATGTTTTACATATTTACCTCTTGTAGCTTTTTTAATATCAGTAATGATAGCTAGCAAAAAACTACAAAATCCTAAAGATAACCCAGAATATAAAGAGGGAACATTGTGTTCTTGGTCAAAATTAAAATATTTAGAAATAATTTGTATCTCATTATTGGCATTATACCAACGTACATAGATTCTTTCTCCTAAGTTTAAAATAATTAAGCCAGCAATAACAAATAATAAAAATTTAGTAACTCTTTGTGGAGAAAAATTATAAGTAGGCAGTGTAAATTGCTGGGGTTGTCGCTCAAAATGATCTATAAAGTAATTATCTTGTTCTGCTCTCATACTGATAATTGCTGTGTATAATTTGACAATTAAAAGTATTATATTAATTTATACTTAACCTGGAGATAACTTAATCAAATCTAAATCTTAACTTTTAGATTTTGTGTATTGTATTACAGAAGCTGTTTGGCTGATTGTCAATGACACAATTATCGAAAAAAAATATACTAGTTAAACAAGTGCGATCGCTTTTGTATAATTAGTAGCAAGATGAATGATTTAAATTAGAGAGGTATATATAATTTCAAATTAATTGCTGCAATTACCCTTAAAATCAATCTATTGATAATATTTAGAGAATTAGAATTAATGATCTCTGCCACAGTCAAAACACCTACCCTTGATACATTTCAAGTTAATCAGCAACTAGCAAATGCCGAAACAGCCTCTGTGATTGAATGGAGTGCTGAGACTTTTAGTAGTGGCTTAGTCATGAGTACTAGCTTTGGCATACAAGCAGCAGTTATGTTGCATCTTGTTACTAGCGTAGTTCCTGATATTCCTGTCATTTGGGTGGATACGGGTTATTTACCCCCAGAAACCTATCAATTTGCCGAAGAATTAACTCAAAAATTACAATTAAATTTGAAAGTTTATCAATCCCCCATATCTCCTGCTCGTATGGAAGCTATCTATGGTAAACTTTGGGAAAAAGACGACATAACGGACTTTAACCGCTACGATCAGATCCGTAAAGTTGAACCAATGCAAAGAGCCTTGAAGGAGCTTAACGCTACAGCCTGGTTGGCAGGATTGAGAAAAAACCAAACCGACCATCGTCAAGGGTTAGATATAGTAGAAAAGCAAAATAATTTGTATAAAATTTATCCCATCCTAACTTGGAATGCACGGGATATATATCAGTATTTAACAGCCTACGACTTACCTTATCATCCTTATTTTGATCTAGGTTATGTATCTGTGGGAGATTGGCATTCTAGTCGTCCTCTAACAGCAGATGATACTAATGAACGAGATACTCGTTTTCGTGGGTTAAAACAAGAATGTGGGTTACATCTACCTCAAACAGCAGGTGAAGCAGAAAGTCTTGACTCTAGTGGTTTATAGCAGAATTCTTAATTAACTGTGTAATCTAGGTTCTGGATGTAAGTTAGCTAAAATATTGCTTTCATATTCTGCCAACTGCGCTAAACGCTGCTCCACCACAGAGCGTTGACTATACTGTTCGGCTAAAACCCAATATATGCCATAGTGACGTGCTTCTGATGCCATGAGAGCGCGATAAAATTTAGCTAATTCAGGTTCAGGACAATATTCACCAATCAAACCTAATCTTTCATGAGAACGAGCTTCAATAATCGCTGAAATTAACAAAGAATCAATTAAACGATCTGGTTCTTGGTGACGAATTTGGGATTTAAGTTGGGTAAAATAAGGAGGAGAATTTAATGGTGCAAGGGCAATATTACGTTTTTCCAACCATTGATTTACCTGTTCAAAATGTTCCAATTCCTCTTGAGCGATCGCTGTTAATTGACGTACTAATTTTTGGTGAGCAGGATAGCGAAACATTAAATTTATTGCCACTCCTGCTGCTTTACGTTCACAATGGGAATGATCTAGTAAGATTGTATCTAAGTTATTAATCGCTTGAGAGATCCAATTATTACTAGATGGGTTTTGTAAAATTTTGATTCTGCCATTTGTCGAAGTAGTAGCGACTTGATTATTCATTTTCTCCTATAAGAAATAAAAATTAATTTTACTTTTTCAGAATCTATAAATATAGCTAAAAAAAGCTTTTAAAAGGCTAGATTTTCTCTCAACAAATTGGGCATACTTACTAGTAAGTTAACAATTTATTTTTACCATTTAATTATCCGTCAAATCACCAATTAGTAAAAGCAATTATTACTATGCACATCGTTAAAACAGCTAATCAAACTAAGCACCGTAGAATTGTCATTGGTGACGTACATGGACACTATGACACCTTAATGACATTACTAGATACAATTTCTCCTACTACCCAAGACAAAATTTATTTTTTAGGAGATTTAATTGATCGAGGGCCAAAAAGTGCGCAGGTGGTAGATTTCGTAATGCGTAATCAATATCAATGTTTACGAGGTAACCACGAAGAAATGCTGTTAGATGTGGTGGGTAATGGTGAAGTATCAATTGAATTGTATCAGGGTTGGTTATATAGTGGTGGTCATGCCACAGTTGCCAGCTATGATAGCAAAATTCCGCAAGAACACATTGACTGGATCAAAAATTTACCCTTATACCTAGACTTAGGGGATTTTTGGTTAGTTCATGCAGGAGTTAATCCTAATATGCCCATAGATGAGCAAGGAGCAGAGCAATTTTGCTGGATCAGAGAAGATTTTCATAGTAGTAATCAAGCTTTTTTCAAAGATAAACTAATTATCACAGGACATACTATTACTTTTACTTTACCAGGAGTGCAGCCAGGGCAAATCGCAGCAGGAAAAGGATGGTTAGGGATTGAAACAGGGGCGTATCATCATAATAGTGGGTGGATGACTGCTATTGATCTCAATCATCATAAAGTGTACCAAGTTAATACATTGGATGGTCGAATTAGGATTATGCCTTTAAGAAAAGCGATCGCTAAAGTTGATGCTTCTACAATTGTTACTCGCAAGGTGCGCAAGAGAGCTTAATTATTGCTACAAAATGCCGTAGGGATATCTTTGATTTAAACAGATAATATAAAGGTGTAATTTAACTGTACTTATAAGAAGTAATTAGTAGGTTTATTACCCTATAAATATATCTTTGCCAGCTACCTAATTATTACTGTTATCTTCTACTTCTTCTACATTCTGATTAACCTCTGTATTTTTTCCCTTAAGGCTATCACTCAGTCGGCGTAAAACTCCATTAATAAATCTAAATCCATCATCGTCAGAATAGCGTTTGGCTAATTCTACTGCTTCATTAATCGCTACTCGCTCAGGAATATCTAAATAAATTATTTCAGCAACAGCAAGACGGAGAATATCGCGATCAATTTGAGGTAAACGGCTTAATTGCCAAGCAACCAGTACACTTTCTAATGAATTAGCAATCTCTTGACTATTCTCGTAAACGGTCTTAATTAATTCTAAAGCGTACTGTCTAACCTGCTCTTTATTGGTTAACTGTATAAACTCAGGAAATTCGATCGCCACTCCCAAACGATTTACAACAGTTTGAGAAACTTCTAAAGCTTCTTGAATCATTACTTTAGCACTATTCAAATCACTGGCGCGAGTTTCACTGTTTAATAAACGCTCTTCACCACGTTTGATTTCTGCTGATGCTGCTTCTAAGTTATCCTGCACCTCTATAATTAAAGTGCGAATGGCAGCTAAAATTAAATCGTCTAAATCTTGTTCAGTAAGTTGCTTTTTCTGAGTTTTCAGTTGATTAATACTCAATAGTGCTAATTCACGAGCAATGCTGCGGGGTTGTTTGCGAAGAGCCATTTTTTGTCAATTGTAAATCAAGCCCAACTATTATACCGCCTCAGTTCCCTTAACTTTCTTATTTAATAGGAAATCTCTGGTAATTTTTTTAAATGTATTTAAATGTAATTGTTGTCTACCGTCACTTTTTCCTTCGATTTTGCTAAAGATGTAGTAGCTTTTAGATTAGGAGATTCGGGACTAACAATTCCACCAGATATTAAGATTTTAAAGGCATCTTCAATTGAAATATCAATGTCAATTACATCCTTTTGAGGTACGATCGCATACCATCCTGATGTAGGATTGGGGGTAGTAGGAATAAAGACATTAACTACTTCTTCCTCTAGATTACTTTGTAATTGAGAACTTACTTTACCCGTTACAAAGCCTAAACTCCAAACGCCTTTACGAGGATATTCTACTATTACTACCCGTCTAAACTTAGTTTTAGAGTCGCCTAAAAGAGTTTCTAATATCTGTTTGAGAGTTTTATATACAGATCCTGCTAAAGGAATTGCTTGGAGAAACTGTTCACCAAAATCTAACAACCAACGCCCAGCAATATTACGCGCCATTAAACCAATAATTAAAATGCTCAATAGAGGCACGACTAACCCTACGGAGAAATTAAGGATATTGGTTAAAAAGGGATCTAAATCGTCGAAAGGATTGATTTGTTTGGGTATACGAGTTAATAAGTCGATCGCCCATTTAGCAATGGAAATTGATAGCCAAATTGTAGTAGCTAAAGGAATTACTACTAATAATCCAGCAATTAAATCGTTTTTTAAGTTTTGCTTTAAACGTTGCAGCACAGAGCAATTACTCTCCTTACAACTAAATTTAATAATTTTTGGGTCACAGATGACTCCAATTGTGCATATAAAATTACTATGTTATTTCAATACTACTAATAAACTCTCAAATATATAAAGAATTATTGCAGCTATTGACATTTAGCATATATCTATAGATCATAGAACATTTTTGCCCAAATCGGGCTGGTTACTATAACTAATAGTTTCACATTTTACCCTGTAAGATCCCCAATTGGAGTTTTATGGTGGCTTGATCCTAGATA
Source organism: Chondrocystis sp. NIES-4102 (assembly GCA_002368355.1). NCBI lineage: Bacteria > Bacillati > Cyanobacteriota > Cyanophyceae > Chroococcales > Chroococcaceae > Chondrocystis > Chondrocystis sp. NIES-4102. Next base: position 3,745,746 of record AP018281.1, read on the forward strand.
GAAAACCTAAATATATCTATGTTTTTGCTTGGCAAATTATCGCCAGGTTTTAAAATTAACAATGTGATCAACGCTTTAATATAAATACGCAGATAGGGATTTAAGAATTATGAGTAGAATTGTTGAAGTTTTAGCTGACAAATCCACTTTAATAGAGCGATCGCAGTCTATTATTTTAGATCGTCTAGAAACAGCTATTGCCTCAAGAGATCAATTTACTATTGCCCTTTCTGGTGGTAGCACTCCCAAGCCTCTGTATCAATCTTTAGCTAGTTTGTCTCTTCCTTGGGAAAAGATACATATTTTTTGGGGTGATGAACGTTATGTAGCTGCTACTGACCCTGATAGTAATCAATTGATGGCACGTCAGGCTTGGTTAGATCAAGTATCTATTCCTGCTGATAATATTCATCCGATGAATACTACTTCAGACGATCCTGTTAAGGATGCTAAACTGCATGAAACAGAATTACAACATTTCTTTCAAACCCAACCAGGAGAAATACCTGTCTTTGATTTAATTCTTTTGGGAATGGGGGATGATGGACATACAGCTTCCTTATTTCCTCATACTGATGCTTTAACGGTTAGAGATAGCTTAGTGACTGTTGGCAATAAAGACGGTCAACCTCGGCTTACTTTTACCGTCCCCCTAATTAATCAAGCTCGTTGTGTGCTGTTTGTAGTGGCTGGTGCTAGTAAACGTCCAGTTTTAAAACAAGTATTTGCTGCTGAGGGTGATGAGATGAATTACCCTTCGCGTTTAATTGCGCCCCAAGGGGAACTTTTTTGGTTATTAGACCAAGCAGCAGGAGAGGAGATATAACAACAAATTATTAAATTTCGCGATCGCTATTTTCCCAGACTATGGTGAACTAAACTTATCGCTAATTTTATTAATCAACCAGGTAGAAAATGCGCCTAAAAACAAAATGCCGATCGCTGGGTTAAAAACAGGTTGCCAAAGTTTATACCAAAGGTCAAAACCAAGAGGAATATTAAAAGAGCGACCAATGACCGCGAGCGCAAACCAAATAAAGCCAAAAAAGATTAAAAATACATCCGCCATCAAAATGCGGTTCAACCAAAGGATTACTTTTTGTTTCATATAGTTGTTACCATAGTTGGGAATAAAGATTTTTTCCAAGTCTCAAGATCAGCAAAAGAGCGATCGCGGTATTGAGCATATCTTTCTTTTTTGCCTTTGACTTTGGTAGATAATGGTGGAATAATCCCAAAATTGGGGGGCATCGGTTGAAAGTGCTTGGCATTGGCGGAACTTATAAACTCAAACAGTGCGCCCATCATTGTTGTCTTGGGCATAATTATAGGCTGTTTACCCAAAGCCAAACGAGCAGCATTTGTCCCTGCTAACCAACCACCTGCTGCTGCTGCGGTATATCCTTCTGTCCCTGCTAACTGACCAGCAGCTAAAATTCGATGATTATGCTTAAATTGTAAAGTTGATTCTAAAAGTTGAGGGGAATTAATAAAAGTATTGCGGTGCATAACTCCCATGCGTACAAATTCAGCATTTTCCAAACCAGGAATTAAACGAAATACTCGTTGTTGTTCTCCCCAACGTAAATTAGTTTGAAAACCTACCATATTCCAAAGTTGACCTGCCTTATCTTCTTGACGCAATTGCACCACCGCATAAGGACGTTTAACTTTATTTTCAGGGTCACGAAAATCCCCCAAACGAGAGTCAAATAAGCCCACGGGTTTTAGTGGGCCATAACGCATAGTATCTTCGCCTCGTTGAGCTAATTCTTCGATAGGTAAACAGGCTTCAAAAAATTTAGCACTTTCCCGTTCAAAGTCTTTTAATTCTGCTTGTTCTGCCTGAGCTAATTCCTGCTGAAAATGAAGATATTGTTCCTTATTGAGAGGACAATTAAGATAGGCTGCTTCTCCCTTATCATAACGGGAAGCCAAAAAAGCCACATCACGATTAATTGATTCACCAACAATAATAGGACTAGCAGCATCAAAAAAGCTCATGTATTCCATCCCCGTAAACTTCTGTAAATCCGAAGCCAATTGAGGACTAGTCAGGGGACCAGTGGTTAAAACTACAATTTTATCTTGGGGAATTTCAGTAATTTCGGCTCTTTTAAGTTCAATTAAGGGATGCTCCGCTAAAGTACGAGTCAATTCACTACTAAACACCCCTCTATCTACAGCTAAAGCCCCACCAGCAGGGACAGAGTGAACATCAGCAGTGGCAATAATTTGAGAACCTAGACGACGTAGCTCTTCATGAAGTAAACCCGCAGCGCGATCGCTACTTTGCGCTCCAAAGGAATTACTACAGACTAATTCTGCTAATTCTGCTGTATGGTGGGCAGGAGAAGTTCTTACAGGACGCATTTCATATAAGGTTACCGCTACCCCTGCTTGGGCAATTTGCCAGGCTGCCTCTGTTCCTGCCAAACCACCACCGATTACAATTACGCTATCTTGGGTCATACTATCTAGCTGATTCTGCTGTATGATTTACTATAAAAGATTTTGGGTAATTGTTACCAGTGGTTTTTATTTCTTTCTAATTCTTACATCTCAAAACTGTTAAAAGATTGATTTAGTTGTTCATTTAAGGGATTAACCTGTAAATCAAGCTTATCGGCAAAAATGTCCAATTCTTCGTTGCTAACTCCTAATAAATATTGACTGCCATTTAAGTATTGATAGATTTTTTCATTGCGAAGGTCAATTTTACCATCCCCATTACTGTCACTTTCAATAACACTTGTCAAGAGATTATCCCTTTGATCATAGGTGTTAGTGGTTATAGTACGAAAATCGATTTTGCCATCTCCATCGTAATCATTTTCAAATACTTCGGTTAAAAGATTATCCCTTTGATCGTAGCTTCTTATATTTATCGAACGGTAATCAATGCTATCATTTCCATCATTATTGCTTTCAGAAACACTAGTTAATATATTGCCTCTTTGATCATAAGTATTAATGCTTGAAGATCGAGAATCAATTTTGCCATCTGCATTGAAATCATTTTCAGAAATAATAGTTAGTTGATTTCCCCTTTGATCGTAAGTATTGCTGGTAAAAGAACGATAATCTATCTTGCCATCTCCAAAATTATCACTCTCATAAAGGTCTGTTAACTTATTACCTTTTTGATCATAGGTATTGGTGGTGGATGAACGAAAATCAATTTTGCCATCTCCATCATCGTCACTCTCAGAAATGGTAGTTAGTAGATTATCCTTTTGATCATAGGTATTAGTGATTGAAGAGCTATAATCAGTTTTGCCATCTCCTTGATTATCAAGTTCAGAAACGCTAGTTAGTATATTACCTTTTCGATCATATGTATTGGTGGTGGATGAACGAAAATTAATCTTACCATCTCCATCATCGTCACTCTCAGAAATGGTAGTTAATAAATTATCGCTTTGATCATAAGTGTAGGTTTCTGAAGAAAGAGAATCGATCTTGCCATCTCCATCACCGTCACTTTCAAAAACTTTAGTTAATATATTGCCTCTTTGATCATAAGTGTTAGTCTCTAAAAAACGATCATTAATTTTCCCATCAGCTTCGTAATCACTTTCGGAAATGGTAGTTAATAAATTATCGCTTTGATCGTAAGTATAGGTTGTTGAAGAACGATAATCAATTTTGCCATCACCTTCGTAATCATTTTCCGAAAAGCTAGATAATATATTGCCCCTTAGATCGTAAGTATTGCTGCTGGAATAAAAATATTCAATCTTGCCATCTCCATCAAAATCTTGTTTGGAAACGTTAGTAAGTATATTATCTTTTTGATCATAAGTAGTGGTGTAGGAATAACTAGAATCAATCTTGCCATCTGCATTCTCGTCATTTTCAGAAATACGAGTAAGTACATTACCTCTTTGATCATAGGTGTATGTCTCTAGAGAAAGAGAATCGAGTTTGCCATCTGAATCTCTATCAACTTTAGTAGTAATGATTTGAGTAGGGACTTTCATGATTATTTCTTGATAGGTATTGAAATAAGACAAAGATAACGTTGATCCTGATATTCTAAAAAGGATTAATCAATTGAGCAAAAAATTATTTTCTCCCAAAGGGTAGCATTTTAATAAGCAATTTGAGATTAATTTTCCTTTCAATGATCCCCACTTTTTATTTTTCAAGGTAAGCGAGGATTTTTTCAATTAAACCTATTACTCTTTTTTTTATCTGGTTAAATTCATCCTTTGTCAATACCTGCGCAATATCACTCAATTAGTTCTGCCCTACAGTACTAATCTTTAGTAAATCCTAAATATAATTATCTCCATAAATATACTGAAGACATAAAGGGTCAGTAGATTTATCGTAGAAACGCGTTAAGTGTGTTGCTTAGTAAAAAGCCTTGAGAATAATTAGAGGATTTAAAACTTAGCAATATCAATGAAGTCGTAAATTAATCCGTGTATTAGCAGCCACTATTACGCGGTTTTTTTGTCGGTATAAATGTAATAATTTTTAAGATTTTACCAGTCATCATATAAGTCACTATAACTAGTCAAATCGAAGATAATTTTAGCAACTTAGATGATTGACTCTTTAAATTAATGGGATCAATTAAAAGCTTAAAATCCCATTACCTTAGCAACTTTCTGGAAATCTGAAGGGATGCCTTGCTTTAATTGATTCTGACTGTGATCTACCGCAGTGCTAGGATCTTTAAGTCCATTACCTGTTAATACACAGACAACTTTAGCATTATCGGGAACTTGATCTTTAACCTTGAGTAAACCAGCAACTGAAGCAGCACTAGCAGGTTCACAAAAAACTCCTTCTTCACAAGCCAAAAGACGATAAGCATCTAATATTTCAGCATCAGTTATAGCATTAAATTCACCTTGGCTGGCTTCCTTAACAGCGATCGCTTTAGACCAATTAGCAGGATTACCGATTCTAATGGCAGTTGCCAAGGTATCAGGTTTAGCTACAGGTGATCCTGAAATAAAAGGGGCAGCCCCAGCAGCTTGAAATCCCATCATTTTAGGTAAACGGGCGCATTTGCCAGCCTGACGGTATTCACAAAAGCCCATCCAATAGGCAGTAATATTCCCTGCGTTACCAACAGGAATACACAACCAATCAGGAGCATCGCCTAAAACATCAACTATTTCAAAAGCAGCAGTTTTTTGTCCTTGAAGACGATAGGGATTTACGGAATTAACTAAAGTAACAGGATAGTTTTCTGAAAGTTCACGGACGATATTTAAAGCATCGTCAAAGTTCCCGTCTATTGCTATTACTTCTGCCCCATAAAGTAATGCTTGAGCTAGTTTACCCAAAGCTACATAACCATCAGGTATAACCACAAAAGCCTTCATTCCTGCACGACGAGCATAGGCTGCTGCTGCTGCGGATGTGTTACCAGTACTTGCGCAAATTACCGCTTTTGCTCCTGACTCCTTGGCTTTTGAAATTGCCATAGTCATACCCCGATCTTTAAAACTCCCTGTAGGATTTAGACCGTCATATTTAACATATACCTTTACTCCTCTACCAATATTATTGGCGATCGCTGGAACAGGAATTAGAGGGGTATTACCTTCTAACAAAGTCACTACGGGAGTAGCTTCAGTTACTGGTAAATAGGTACGATAGGTTTCTATTAAACCCTGCCAATTATTAGCAGTCTTGGCGATCGTCGGATAGGATAATTGGGTGGCGGGGATACTCAGAGTCACAGGATATTTTGGTTAACGTTTTGTAAAAGATCTTTAGCTTTTAGCTTTCTCCCTCAACAATAATTTTTGTTCTGAGGTTGTTTGTTTTAACCTTATAGCTAATAACTTACGACTAAAAGCTTATTAAACAATAATCGGTGAACAGTGAGCATGAGTCAACAGTTTTCTTACTATCAAACTCGTATAAGCTTTTTACACTTAATAACTGCCCACCTTTATTTTTTTACTGTTCAATGATTACTTGAGATCTTATTTTAGCTTGAGTTTTGGTACGTGGAAGAGACTTCGGACTACTATAATTATCCTTACGAGCAGGACGATTTCTCTTTGGTTTGACATCTTTGATAATTGGTTTATCGAAAGTCTCTTGAGGAATATCCCAATCACCTTTCATCCAATTAGGACAATCACGGTCATAAACCATTTGTAGGGCTGCTGCTGCGATCGCTTGCGCATCATATTCATCCCCTAAATCTCTAACCAAAGGTAAGAAAGATGCCATTCTTTCCCCTGCTAGAGTTTCTTTGATAGTAGTTTGCAGTTTGCCGATGCGTTTTGCTTCTACTTGAGATCGGTTAGGAATAGTAGCTATATCTATAGTTGTTCTTAAACGACGCTCAATTTGCTTGAGGGTACGACGATCTCCCGAATGTACCAGGGCGATCGCTGTTCCTGTTTTTCCAGCCCTACCAGTACGTCCAATACGATGGATATAGGTTTCTGTATTATCGGGCAAGTCATAATTGATTACATGGCTTAGATCCTGTACATCTAAACCTCTGGCTGCAATATCTGTTGCTACTACCATTTTAATTTTGCCTTCGCGAAAACGTTTGACTAACCGTTCCCGTTGCATTTGGCTGAGATTACCATGATATTCATCAACACTGTGTCCATATTCTTGTAGCTTGCTTGTTAATTCGCTCGCGGTACGCTTAGTACGAACAAAGATTAAAGCTGAATCTGGTTCTTCGATTTCCAAAATTGGCTGCAAGGCTTTGATTTTCTGCCATCCACGAGGCACCATATAAACGTGCTGATCAATTCTGGTTGGTGCTGCTTCTTTTTGTTTTACTGTAATATATATAGGATCAACTAAAAAGTTTTTGATCAACTCTTTAATTTCTCTCGGCATGGTGGCAGATAAACAAGCAGTCTGTCTTTCTTTTGGTGTTTGACGAAGAATTTTTTTGATATCGTCAATAAAGCCCATACTCAACATCTCATCGGCTTCATCTAAAATCGCCAATTTTAAGGAGTCGAAATTAAGTTCCTGACGTTCTAACAAGTCAATAATTCGCCCAGGTGTTCCCACTACAATTTGAACTCCGCGACGTAATCGGCTAATTTGTCTTTCAATTGATTGACCACCGTATACAGTTAGGGAGTATATTTTTCTTCCTATAGAGAAATCTTCGATCGCCTGACCTACTTGTTGAGCTAGTTCACGAGTTGGAGTTAGAATTAATGCTTGGACTGCTTTGTCTTGCGCACTAACAAGTTCTAAAGCTGGCAAAGAAAAGGCTGCGGTTTTACCTGTTCCTGTTTGAGATTGTCCTACAATGTCTTTCCCTGTAAGTAGGGCTGGTATTGCTTCTTGTTGAATTTGAGTTGGTTCTGTAAATCCAAGCTCTTCTAATTGTGCTACACAAGCTGCTGATAATCCTAAATCTTTAAAAGTAGTCGTCATAAGTTATGTTGTTTTTACTTTGATATTTGTCTTTTACACTTTTGGGATTTCTGTACTGCTATTTCATTTGAATTCCTAAAGCTGGAACTTGAGGTAATTTAAGTTAGGTATTGATACTCTTACCTGCTAATAAATTAGAATTAGATTTTGGCATAAGCTGCTACTGGGGCAACTTCTCCATACAGGTCATAAACATCAGCAGCAGTTATATTGACAGAAATGATTGATCCTAGAGTTGCATCACCACGGACATATACCAGTCCATCTACATCTGGGGCGAATTGAGCAGAGCGACCGATTAACAGACCTGTAGCAGGATGCTCTTGTTCAATTAAAACGTCTAGCTGTTGACCAACGTAAGCTAAATTTTTAGCAGCAGCAATTGGTTGCTGTACCTGCATCAAAATATCTCTGCGCCTATTACTTACTTGTTGGTCTACCTGATTATCTAAACTGTAGGCTGGGGTTTCTTCTTCTGGGGAAAATGTAAATACACCTACATGATCAAATTGATGTCTCTCTACAAAATCTACCAAATGTTGAAAATGCGCTTCTGTTTCTCCTGGGAAGCCAACTATAAAAGTTGTACGCAAGACTGCCCCTGGTAATTCCTGCTTTATTTTGTCAATAATGCTATCATTAACCCTTCCCTGCCAAGGACGATTCATAGCTCGCAAGATTTCTGGATGGGAATGTTGTAGAGGTAAATCTAAATAAGGAAGTACATTTGGGGTATCACGAATTGCTGTAATAACTTCAGGAGTCAAGCCTGTAGGATAAGCGTAGTGAATTCTAATCCACGGAACTGGTACTTTTCCCAACTCCTTGAGTAGCTCTGCTAACATTGGTTTACCGTATAAGTCTAATCCATAGTTAGTAGTAATTTGGGAAATTAAAATTATTTCCTGCACACCTTCAGAAGCTAAAGACATAGCTTCATTAACAATCGACTCAATAGAGCGCGATCGCTGTTTACCTCTTAGGTGGGGAATAATACAAAAGGCACATTTATAATCACAACCTTCTGCAACTCTTAAATAAGCTACTCCTTCAGTAGTCGTACGATAACGCGGAATAGTTTCATCTGCTATATAAACAGGTTCTGCAGTAACCAACTCTACCCTTTCCCCTGTTGTAGTGCGCTCGATAACCTCGACAATTTTATGATAATCTCCACTACCAACCACTGCTACAGCTTCGGGGATCTCGGCTAAAAGTTCTCCTTGAAAGTGCTGTGCCATGCAGCCTGTAATAACAATTTTTTTATCTGCCTCAGCTAATTCTACCAAGGTACGAACTGATTCTTCCCTGGCTTCTTGAATAAAACTACAAGTATTAACAATTACGTAATCTGCTAGTTCTTCATTGGAATCTATTTGATATCCTGCTTGAGCTAGCAACCCTAGCATATGTTCTGAATCTATACGGTTTTTTTCACATCCCAAGTGGGATATAGCTATAGTTGGCTTATTTGCCATTCTCTATCCTAATTTTAAAGACCAATACCAATAATGTTGTTAATTTCTAAATTTGGCAGAAACTACTTACTGCTTAAATTGCCAAAGTAACTTCTACCATTGGTCAGACACAATATCTTGCTTGGAGTGTAAACCCCTGGTCTTGAACAACTATATAAACATAAATATTTAGACATTTAGACCAACTGTTGGATTATACTCTCAAGTTTCGCGGCGGATCAGGAGCAAACCCCAAACAGTTATGTATTCCGCAAAACTATTTATGATTCAAGACACCGATTCTGACGGGTTTTGAATATTGGGCTATTAAACATATCTAGTCAGATACGTAAATAACCTTTTCGTTAAAATATATTAACAGATAAACAGACGAGTGGGAATTAAAAGTAGCAAAATCACAGCATTTATTTAAAAAATTCCTGATAGAGGATAGTTGATGAGACTATATACAGTATCCAGCGTTGTCTGAGATAATAATAACTTTTGAAAAGGAGAAAAAATTAGGCGTGGTGGAGTCAAAGTGGAACTAAAAGAAATTTTTAAAGCAAGTAATCCCGTAATTGGCGTAGTTCATTTATCGCCCCTACCTACCTCGCCTCGCTGGAAAGGTAAATTACAGGAGGTGATTGAGAGAGCGGAACAGGAAGCGACTGCTTTATCGGCAGGTGGAGTGGATGGCATTATCATTGAAAACTTTTTTGATGCTCCTTTTACTAAAGATTGTGTTGATCCTGCGGTAGTTAGTGCTATGACATTAATTGTTGATCGCCTCAAAGGCATGGTTATGTTACCTATGGGGATCAACGTATTACGCAATGATGCTCGTAGTGCGATGGCGATCGCCAGTTGTACCCAAGTAGATTTTATTCGGGTTAATGTTTTGACTGGGGTAATGGCAACTGATCAGGGTTTGATTGAAGGTAAAGCTCACGAATTGTTACGATACCGTCGTGAATTAGGTTCAGAAGTAGCTATTTTAGCAGATGTCTTGGTAAAACACGCTCGACCTTTAGGCACACCCAATCTAACTACTGCGGTTCAAGATACAATTCAAAGAGGTTTAGCGGATGGGGTAATTCTTTCAGGTTGGTCTACAGGTAGCCCCCCAACTCAAGAGGATTTGGAATTGGCAGCAGCAGCAGCAGGGGAAACTCCTGTGTTTATTGGTAGTGGTGCTAATTGGGAAAATATTACGCAATTAATGCAAGCAGCAGATGGAGTTATTGTCTCAAGTTCCCTCAAACGCCAAGGCAAAATTACTGAAACTATTGACCCTATTCGCGTAGCTCAATTTGTGGAGGCTGCTAAATCTGTACCAAAAAAGCTTAATAAAGCAAAAGTTGCTACCTCCCTCACCCAATTCCAGTAACTCAAACTAAATTTAAACACAAGCTATAATTTGGTCATTCAAAAGCTATTAGGTATTAGCTAAAAATTAATTATTATCTCGCTAACCTACATGATTAGAAGCTAAAAGCCAAAAGCTGTTATTAAAAATAAATCTATCGATTGATATTTTATTATGCGCCGTCGTCGTTCTCTTCCTTGGATATACCGTTGGTCAAGACCAATTATAGGGGCAATAGCTATTGCTGGAATAATTTTAACTGCTTTTTTAACGGTTAAAAAGCTAACTGGAGGCACTCTAGAATGTGGTATAGATGGTGCTGGTGCTGGCTGTGGTGGGGTGCTTGATAGTGCTTATGCTACTGTATTTGGATTGCCCTTGAGCTTGTATGGTTGTCTTGCTTATATCAGTATGGCAGCTTTTGCCCTTGTACCCTTAGCTGTTAAAAGTGAAGGACAAAAAGATTTTAAAAAACGTCTAGATAACCTGACTTGGTGGCTATTGTTGGCTGGCAGTATGGCGATGGTAGTATTTAGTGGCTATTTGATGTATGTCTTGGCTACACAATTGAAAACTACCTGTCCTTACTGTATTGGTTCTGCTTTATTTTCCCTGAGTTTATTAGTTTTAACCATCACTGGTAGAGATTGGGAAGATTTGGGACAAATTTTGTTTACTGGTGGAATCGTGGGATTGTTGACCATAGTTGTAACTTTAGGGATTTACTCGAATATTAATTCTTCGATCGCCCAAGCTAATGGTACTCAGGAAGTAGTTGATCCTAAGGATGGTAAGATTGCTATCCCACAAATAGTTGAACAACCTGTACCTCCTTATGGCTGGAAAATTAGTACTATTTCTGGAGAGGCAGAAATTGCTTTAGCTAAACATTTAACTGCAACTGGGGTAAAAAGCTATGGTGCTTTTTGGTGTCCTCACTGCTTTGAGCAGAAAGAGTTGTTTGGCAAAGAGGCTGCTGCTGAAATTAATTATATTGAATGCGATCCTCAAGGTAAAAATCCACAGCGCGATGTATGTGTTGCTAAAGGAATTCAATCTTTCCCCACTTGGGAAATTGATGGAAAATTGAATCCTGGTGTGAAACTTTTGGATGAATTGGCAAAATTATCTAAGTATGAGGGAGATAAGAAATTTAAGTATAAGTTATAGAAACAAGGATCAAGATGATTTATAGCTAATTTTTAGTTGTAGCTAGAAATAAATGACCCCCAATCGCGTCTCGGTAATCATGCCTAAAATTTTTGCTTGGTTTAATTATGTTGATTGTTATGATCAATTACCTAAGTTCTTCAACTAATTTTAAAAACGTGATTGGGGGTAGCCCCTGCTTGCGCAAACGCAATATACATTAAGATATCGGCTTGTTAACTATAGCGGGTTTGGGCGGAATTTCCTGCATTTTAGTCAGATTAGTGATTGTGTAATACAGTTGTTCTGCTACTTTTTGATTGGCAGCTTCGTTTAAGTGAATAGGATCAATAAAACTAGGGGAAGGATACTGATCACTCAATTTATATAAATCCACTACCTCTAAATTGTATGGGAAAGTTTTGGCAAGTTTACTGATGGCTGTAATTAAAACAGGGTAATCATCTCGCATTCGCTGAATATAATTTCTACCTAAATCGGTGGCGATCGCTCCTTCAGCATCTGTTAATTGACTAGGATTACGCCCTGTAATTTCTGGCTGTATAGCTACCACCATTGGTACTCTTGCTGCTGCGCTAAGGCTTAATATTTGTTTTTGATGAGCTACATAGCGATTTACTCGTTTTTCTAATTCTTCTTGGTTATTAGGTAAATGTTTAACCAGTTTAGATGTTTGTTCATTGAGTAAGAAATCCGCTTCTTTAAGGGCTTTTTGCCGTTCAATCCAGCTTGATTGGGCAATTTTAGCCAGATAGCTTTTATCTTCTACTGATGCCCTTAATTTATCGAGATAGGCAACTGCTTCCTTGGCTGGTTTACTGAAATAATTATTAGCTTGGGGTGCTTGAGTCGCTTCTTCTTCACTATCAAGCATCAAATCTTCATACCCATCTAACATAACGATTAAATCTGGCTTATATTTGAGAACATCTAACGCCATACGCGCTAATTCATTCCCCGAAGTGTAACCAGGTACAGCAGCATTAATCACTCGGTATTTACCTGATTTTAGCTTTGCTGGTTTGATTACAGGTTTTGCTTGAGCTTTGTCTGGGTTGGGTGTGGTTGGCGTTAAAACATTCGCTGGTGCAAGTTGTGGTGTAACTGGGGGTAGAGGGGTATTTGACTGATATAGATGGGGGGAAGTTTTTTGTTGTTCAATACGCTGTTGTAAACGTTTTTCTAAGTATTCGCTAATTGTCGCCTCATTACTCGCAGCCCCATAACCAAAAGCAGTTGAACCACCCAAAAGAAAGATTCTAATTTCATTATCGGGTTTAACCAATGGAAGAGGATCGCGATCGCGAAATCCTTGCTCATTAATTTGCCAATATTCTGCTTTTTGATTACTTACTAGTTGATACCCTACAGAAACACTTGGTTTAGCTAACAATAATTGTTTGTCTTCTACAGGTTGCTGTGCTGGGGAATTTTGAGATATAAAATTTAAGCGGTAAGCTTGAGCAATATCAGGTTCTGTCTGAGTTTGCGCAAACTTATTATTATCTCCAGATAAATCTATAAAAATGCGTGTCAGTAGTTCTAAAATGAGTAGAAACAAGCCGACAGAGATAAATGCCCATATTCTAGAAGAACGGCGACGTACACGCCTACGATGTCCAAAAATTCTACGCTCTTTGGTTTTGGATTTATACATAAATTGCGAACCCTATTATTTTTCAACAGATAAAACTTAAAATATTTACAATTACGACATCCGCACTAGCAATTATTAATCTTAATTTTGGAGCAATATTTTCAGCTTGTTGTGTTAATTATGGTACATTTACCAATGACTGTAATTAAGACATTTGAAAATAGTTAACTTTTGGATCAGATTGACATTTTTAATCCAATTTGATTAACCCTTGCTTCTATATCTCTTGTAAACCTAATCAAACCATCTAGAAAAAATCTTTAGTGATTCATGACTTATAAATTATTATTTGTTTGCTTGGGTAATATTTGTCGTTCTCCCTCGGCGGAAAATATCATGAATCATCTTATACAAGAAGCTGGTTTAGAAAACAATATTACCTGTGATTCAGCAGGAACTTCAGGGTATCATATCGGTGCATCTCCAGATCGTCGTATGAGTGTTGCTGCTAGCAACAGAGGAATTAAATTAGAAGGAAAATCGCGCAAATTAACTCCTTTAGATCTACAAAGGTTTGACCTGATTTTAGCTATGGATCGTGAAAATTACCAGGATATTTTATATCTCGATCGCGAAGGTAAATATGAAGACAAAATACGTTTAATTTGCGATTTTGCTACCAATAAAACTGATAAAGAAGTCCCTGATCCTTATTATGGTGGGCAAGATGGTTTTGACTATGTAATTGACTTGTTATTTGATGCTTGTACTGGGCTACTAAATTATGTAGTTAATTCGGATGCTTACCAGGTTAAAGTTAAGTCTAATAGTTAATAATTAGGATTTTGAAAGCTCATAAAATACAGTTTTATTTTAATCTGTAGCAGTTTAGACAGTATTGTTGTATTAAATTTAAATGTAATGAATCGATTTAATTTAAAAGTTCTAAAAAGGTTTTGGCAATTAGTTAAACCTTATTGGGTTAGTAATGAAAAGTTTGGCGCGATCGCTATTTTATTTTTATTACTTTCCCTGACCTTAATTTATACTTTTATTTCTATATCGATTACTCGTTTTCAAGGTGATTTAATTTCCTCATTAACTAAATTAGATCGCGAGAGATTTATAACAACAATTTGGAGCTTTTTAGGTGTCTTGGCTGCCTATGTACCGTTGTCTGCTAGTGCTAGTTATCTACAAGATAAATTAAGTAATTATTGGCGACGATGGTTGACTTACGATTTTTTAGATCGCTATTTTGGAAATCGTGCTTTTTACGAATTAGGTAATTTTAATACTGAAGTTGATAACCCAGATCAGCGTATTGCTGAAGATATAAAATCATTTACGTCTGAATCTCTTAATTTCTTATTAGTTATTTTTAATGCCATATTTCAAATGATTGGGTATACAGCTTTAATTTGGAATATTCCCCCCAAGGTAGTCATTTTAGAGTTATCAAACCCAATTAAAATATTTAACTTAGAAATAACTAGAATTGCTCCTTCGATTTTAATTGTTTTTCTACTGGGTTATTGCGTCATTGGTACTTTAATTACTATAGGTATTTTTGGGCGTAAATTAGTTACTATTAATTACGAACAGTTAAGAAAAGAAGCAAATTTTCGTTTTGGTCTAGTTCGTATACGCGAAAATTCCGAATCAATCGCTTTTTATCGTGGTGAACAGCAAGAATCTCGCAATCTTAGGAAATTCTTTACAGAAGTATTTGATAACTACAATTCTTTAATTTTTTGGCAAGACTTATTGTTAACATTATTCACCAGTGCTTATGAAAATATCCCTATTATTTTACCTGCTATAGTGGTCGCCCCAAGTGTCTTCTCAGGAGATGTAGAAGTAGGAAAAGTACGTGAAGCACAGATTGCTTTTGGACAGTTTTTCTTTTCCATTAATATTATAGTTTCAAGATTTCAATTTTGGACTGCTTTTGTGGCAGGAATTGATCGACTTTATCTGTTAAAAGAATATCTCGAAGATACTGTTAAAAAACACCATCAAGTTTTGTCAGAAAAACCACTAATTACAACAGTAGAAGAAGATGCAATATCCTTAGAAAATGTCACTTTGCAAACTCCCAATTATCAAAGAACTTTAGTTAATAATTTAAGTCTTAATTTACCACAGGGAGAAGGGTTATTAATTATGGGTGCGAGTGGTTGTGGTAAAAGTTCTCTATTAAGAGCGATCGCAGGTTTATGGAGTTCTGGAACAGGTTTAATTCATCGTCCTGAACTATCACAAATGTTATTTTTACCTCAAAAACCTTATATGATTTTGGGAACTTTGCGTAGTCAATTAGCCTATCCTAATGATGATAATCAGATTTCGGATCTTGATTTATATTACGCTCTAGATGTTGTAAATTTACCCGATCTGGCTGAACGTTTCGGAGGTTTTGATCTAGAAAAAGATTGGGATGAAGTATTATCTTTAGGTGAACAACAAAGACTAGCATTTGCCAGAATTATTATTAATAAACCCCGTTATGTAATTCTCGATGAAGCTACAAGTGCTTTAGATATTAATAATGAAGCAAAATTATATCAACATCTTATTAAAACTCGTACAACTTTTGTCAGTGTAGGTCATCGCCCAACATTAATTAAATACCATAATTGGATTTTAAACATAAGTGAAAATCAGCAATGGAAGTTAGATTCTACAGCTAATTTTCAACCTAAAAACTAGAGCAAATATACAGTGCCAGTGCGCCTTTTAACATTGCTTGAAGTAAAAATTAATGGTAGTCAATAGCTTTTATATATAATGTTACTTAACTAACTAATTATTGATAGCCGTATCTAACATACATTTAGTTTTATTCTTACTCATTTTTTACCTTAATTCCTACTTGTCTATCTATCAAAAAGAATGAGAAAATAGCCTAATCAATATAAAGACCTTATATCAACTAAGCATTAACATACAAAGATTAATTATGGCGATGTTTCTATTTACCTGATCACTTTCTTATGTTGAAGCTATAACTCATAATATATCAGTCAAATCACATAATTATTGATTCATAGTTTTAGTTTCCAACCACTTGATAACTTCTTTACCCAAACTAACATCATTTAAGCGATCTATTTCCCTAATTCCCGTTGGACTAGTAACATTAACTTCTGTTAAATAACCACCAATAACATCAATACCAACAAAATAAAGCTGATCAATTTCAAGTTGAGGGGCTACAACAGCACAAATTTCTTTTTCCCTTGGAGTGATCTCTACTTTAGCTGCTTTTCCTCCCACTGCCATATTCCCTCGAAACTCATCACCACTAGGAATACGATTAACCGCCCCAATTGGTTTGCCATCCAACAAAATAATCCTTTTATCCCCTGCTTTAGCAGCAGGTAAATATTCTTGAACCATTACAGGTTCTTGCCCCTGTTGAGTGCTAACCTCAATTAAAGAATTAAAATTGCGATCGCCTGCTTCTAAAAATAGAATTCCTTCTCCTCCTTTACCTCCTAAAGGCTTTAAGACGGCAGACTTTTTCTCCTCCACAAATTTAGCAATTACCGATTTATCCTGACTAACGATGGTTTCAGGAATTACTGAAGCGAATTGAAGTGCATAGACCTTCTCGTTAGCATTTCTTAACCCCTTGGGAGAATTAACTACCAGTGTTTTGTTAGGATCAATTAAATCTAAGATATAAGTTGTATATAAATAAGGCACATTAACTGGAGGATCAGTACGCATAAATACAGCATCCATTTCCTCTAAACAAGTTAGAACATTCTCCCCAAGCTGATACCAGTCTGATTCTGAGTGCCAGTGTCCATCAACCAACTTTACAGGTTTTAGAGTAACCTCTTGTAAATATCCCCAGGCTTTCTCCCCAATAATACTAAGTTTATTGGCTTGAGTAATCCAAACTTGATGACCTAATAATTGCGCTGCTTCCATCATGGCAACACTGCTATCATGTCCTGGATCAAGTTTGGCTATAGGATCAATAATAAATGCGAGCTTCACGCTATTTTCCCTAAACTAAATACTTTATACTTATTATTTAATAAAGTACAGCTTAGTCCGACTTATCTACAAGAGAGGATCTAATTTTCCAGCACTCTCTAAAGCATGAAGATCATCACAGCCTCCAATATGGCGATCGTTAATAAATACTTGTGGAACACTTGATCTACCATTAGCTCTTATTTTCATTTTGCCCCTAGCGTCTTCATCCCCATCAATACAGTACTCTGTATATTCAATACCCTTTTGATCTAATAATCCTTTTGCACGGATACAAAACGGGCAACGACTCCAGGTATATATCTCTACTTTAGCTGCCATAATTACAGTTAATATTAAGTATTATTACGTCATCACTATCTTAAACTGATTTGTTCTTCTTGTGAGAGCGTCAAAAGTATTTAAAACTTAACTTAAATATTAATCATTATTTTTTCAAATTACATAAACCTATTTAAATAAATTATGCTGATTTAAAAGTTTTAAATTTAAAAGTAGCCAAAATAACTATATTTTAAATACGAGTCTAATTTATATAAAAGTATTTATCAATTAATTCAATAAATATAACTATAGATATTTAAGTATTTTAATATCTAAAATTTTTCCTGTTAATTTTAAGTATACATTTGGGAACTCTTAAATCTAAGACATAAGACTAAGGAAGTTCTCGTATTTCAGAGTCAATATACCCTTGGTTGCTAAGTTTGCCAAAGTACAGTAGTTAAAACCAGCTACGAGCCTGAAAACATAACTTCTTTGATAAGTTAACTTATATTGAACTTACATAAAATGGAATCAGCAAAAATTGTTAACAAAATTCTGCTAAGTTCCCTTGCTTTTGGTGCTACCTTTGGTATAGGAATGTTAGTTACAACAAACGAGAATATACAAAAAGCCTTGATGGGTACTGGTGCAGTAGGCTCAATGGCTTGTGTCGCTGGAGCATTAGTTGCTAATAATAAAAAAGATGATCACAATCAACAAGATGATGACTCATCGGATATTCAAATATCAGAACTTCGTAGCCAAGAAGCGCAATTACAACACTCATTAAATCAAACAACCGCTCAAATGCAGGCGGTAGAAGCTGAAATCAATTCTCTACAAACTGAACACAATCAGCTATTAAGTGTAATTTCTGACTTAAATGCTCAAAAGCAACAATTAGAAGTAGATTATAAGAATTGGGATGAAGAAATAAAATCTCAACAACAAGAGATAGAAGTAGTAAGAAATCGGCTTCAATTAATACAACAGCAAGAAGAAGAATTAAAAAGTAATATAGCTACTTTAGAAAGTAATAAACATGATCTACAAATAAAAGTAGAAGAACTATCTTCACAACATGAGCAACTAGAACAAGTAATTTCGCCTATTGAAGAAGAATATATATCTAGTACATCTTCAACAACATTAGATCATCAAGTAAGATTATTAAATAGCGAATCATTAGTTCTCGAAGAAATAAACGAAAATGAACAAAATATAGAAGAATCCATTGAACCATTGGCAAATTCTTCTCAAACAACAAATTTAGATAATTTAGAAATAAATAAAAACAAAAATAATATTCCAAGAGAATCTGTAGAATATTTAATTGAGTCATTAAATGAATCTGAGATAGAAATGTTTGAACCAAACATAGATCATAAATCAGATGATTTAAATGAATCTCCCAAAGAAGAATCACTAAAAGTTGTTGAAGAAAAATTTAATTTTGAATCAGAAGAATTGCCAGAGACATCAAAATTAAGTTCATCAGTGGATAAAGTCGAAAATATAATTAGTTTCATAGACAAATCTGAAGCTGAATTTATCTTAGATGCAGTATCAGCAGAAGAAACTGAATTACGATCAGAAGAATATAGTTTAGAGCTATTAGTCCCAGAAAACTCGGAAGATGATGAAATAATGGAAGGATGGAATAATGATAACTCCATTTCTCCAGAATCTGAATCTGAATTTGAGGATGAAGGTGAAGCATTTAGTGTCGATGCAGTAACCCTAGAAAAATCTGAATTTGAGAGTAAAGGTTTTAGTTTAGATGGGATAATTTCAGAAAAATCTGAACTTGAGGATAAAGCATTTACTTTAGATACAACATCTGAATCGGAATTTGAAAGTGAAAGCTTAAGTTTAGAGGCAATAACCCTAGAAAACTCTGAAAGTGAAGATGAAGGCTTTACTTTAGATACAACATCTGAATTTGAAAGTGAAGATGAAGCATTGAGTTTGGATGCAATACCTGAATCGGAAGATGATCAGATAATGGCAGGATGGGATGATGACAACTCCATTTCTCCCGAATTTAATCTTGATGCAACATCTGAATCTGAAAGTGAAAGCTTTAGTTTAGATACAACATCTGAATCTGAAAGTGAAAGCTTTAATCTTGATACAACACCTGAATCGGAAGATGATCAGATAATGGCAGGATGGGATGATGACAACTCCATTTCTCCAGAATTTAATCTTGATACAACATCTGAAAGTGAAGGTGAAAGCTTTAATCTTGATACAACACCTCAATCGGAAGATGATCAGATAATGGCAGGATGGGATGATGACAACTCCATTTCTTCAGAATTTAATCTTGATACAACATCTGAATCTGAAAGTGAAGGTGAAAGCTTTAGTTTAGAGGCTTTAACCCCAGAAAACTCGGAATTTGAGGGTGAAAGCTTTAGTTTAGAGGCTTTAACCCCAGAAAACTCTGAAAGTGAGAGTGAAAGCTTTAGTTTAGAGGCAACACCTGAATCTGAAGATGATCAGATAATGGCGCAATGGGATGATCATAACTCCATTTCTGACGAATTTAATCTCGATACAACATCTGAAAGTGAAGGTGAAAGCTTTAGTTTAGAGGCTTTAACCACAGAAAACTCGGAATTTGAGGGTGAAGCATTTAATCTAGATACAACACCTGAATCTGAAGACAATGAATTAATGGCGCAATGGGATGATCATAACTCCATTTCTTCAGAATTTAATCTTGATACAACATCTGAAAGTGAAGGTGAAGCATTGAGTTTGGATGTAACACCTGAATCGGAAGATGATCAGATAATGGCAGGATGGGATGATGACAACTCCATTTCTCCCGAATTTAATCTTGATACAACATCTGAATCTGAAAGTGAAAGCTTTAGTTTGGATGCAATACCTGAATCGGAAGATGATCAGATAATGGCAGGATGGGATGATGACAACTCCATTTCTCCCGAATTTAATCTTGATGCAACATCTGAATCTGAAAGTGAAGGTGAAAGCTTTAATCTTGATACAACATCTGAATCTGAAAGTGAAAGCTTTAATCTTGATACAACACCTGAATCGGAAGATGATCAGATAATGGCAGGATGGGATGATGACAACTCCATTTCTTCAGAATTTAATCTTGATACAACATCTGAATCTGAAAGTGAAGGTGAAAGCTTTAGTTTAGAGGCTTTAACCCCAGAAAACTCGGAATTTGAGGGTGAAGCATTGAGTTTAGAGGCTTTAACCCCAGAAAACTCTGAAAGTGAGAGTGAAAGCTTTAGTTTGGATGCAGTAACCTCAGAAACATCGGAATTTGAAAGTGAAAGCTTAAGTTTAGAGGCAATACCTGAATCTGAAGACAATGAATTAATGGCGCAATGGGATGATCATAACTCCATTTCTGACGAATTTAATCTTGATACAACATCTGAATCTGAAAGTGAAGGTGAAAGCTTTAGTTTAGATACAACATTTGAATCTGAAAGTGAAAGCTTTAGTTTAGAGGCAACACCTGAATCTGAAGACAATGAATTAATGGCGCAATGGGATGATCATAACTCCATTTCTGACGAATTTAATCTTGATACAACATCTGAATCTGAAAGTGAAGGTGAAAGCTTTAGTTTAGATACAACATTTGAATCTGAAAGTGAAGGTGAAAGCTTTAGTTTAGATACAACACCTGAATCTGAAGACAATGAATTAATGGCGCAATGGGATGATCATAATTCCATTTCTCCAGAATTTAATCTTGATGCAACATCTGAATCTGAAAGTGAAGGTGAAAGCTTTAGTTTAGATACAACATCTGAAAGTGAAGGAGAAAGCTTTACTTTAGATACAACACCTGAATCTGAAGATAATGAATTAATGGCGCAATGGGATGATCATAACTCCATTTCTGACGAATTTAATCTTGATACAACATCTGAATTTGAAAGTGAAGGTGAAAGCTTAAGTTTAGAGGCTTTAACCTCAGACAACTCGGAATTTGAGGATGAAGCATTTAGTTTAGAGGCTTTAACCTCAGACAACTCTGAAAGTGAGAGTGAAAGCTTTAGTTTAGATACAACATCTGAATCTGAATTTGAAAGTGAAGATGAAAGCTTAAGTTTAGAGGCAATACCTGAATCGGAAGATGATCAGATAATGGCAGGATGGGATAATGACAACTCCATTTCTGACGAATTTAATCTTGATACAACATCTGAATTTGAAAGTGAAGGTGAAAGCTTAAGTTTAGAGGCTTTAACCTCAGACAACTCGGAATTTGAGGGTGAAGCATTTAATCTAGATACAACATCTGAATCTGAATCTGAATCGGAAAGTGAAGATGAAAGCTTAAGTTTAGAGGCAATACCTGAATTTGAATCGGAATTTGAAAGTAAGAGTGAAGCATTTAGTTTAGATGCAACACCAGAATCTGAAGATGATCAGATAATGGCAGGATGGGATAATGACAACTCCATGTCTCCAGAATTTAATCTCGATACAACACCCGAATCTGAAAGTGAAGGTGAAGCATTGAGTTTGGATGCAGTAACCCCAGAAAACTTGGAATTTGAGGGTGAAAGCTTTAGTTTAGATGCAACACCAGAATCTGAAGATGATCAGATAATGGCAGGATGGGATAATGACAACTCCATGTCTCCAGAATTTAATCTCGATACAACACCCGAATCTGAAAGTGAAGGTGAAGCATTGAGTTTGGATGCAGTAACCCCAGAAAACTTGGAATTTGAGGGTGAAAGCTTTAGTTTAGATGCAACACCAGAATCTGAAGATGATCAGATAATGGCAGGATGGGATAATGACAACTCCATGTCTCCAGAATTTAATCTCGATACAACACCCGAATCTGAAAGTGAAGGTGAAGCGTTTAGTTTAGAGGTAATAACCCCAGAAAACTCGGAATTTGAGGATAAAGCATTTAATCTAGATGCAACACCTGAATCTATATCTGAATTTGAAAGTGAGAGTGAAGCATTTAGTTTAGATACAACATCTGAAAGTGAAGGTGAAGCGTTTAGTTTAGAGGTAATAACCCCAGAAAACTCGGAATTTGAGGATAAAGCATTTAATCTAGATGCAACACCTGAATCTATATCTGAATTTGAAAGTGAGAGTGAAGCATTTAGTTTAGATACAATACCCGAATCTGAAGATGATCAGATAATGGCAGGATGGGATAATGATAACTCTATGTCTCTAGAATATAATTTAGATGCAACATCTGAATCTGATGATGAAGGTGAAGCATTTAATTTAGATGGGATAATTTCATCTGAGAATGATTTTATTATTGAGTCTGAATCTGAATTATTTAGTATAGAAGAAGATCAATCTAATAACTTCAATGTTTCTATGGACGAATTTATTGCTCAAGATGATTTTCAAACAGAAGTGGGATTAAATTGGGAGCAAGACTCAAGTGAATTAAGTTCTTTGGAATCTGTTGAAGAAAAGTTGGGAGAACTAAATAAAATTTCTGACGAATCATTGGAAGAATTAAATGATTTATTAATTTCTGTTCAAGATGATCATTTAGTTCAAGGCAATAAAGAATTAGATGAAATTTACAAAGAAGACAAGATAAATAGTTGACTATATTTGATTAGTTAACTCGGATATATAGACTTAGAAAAAATCTAAGTCTTTTTTTGCGATCGCTTTTCAATTCAAAGAGTAAGAATTGATAAACTTAATATTATCTACAATTATAAAATTAACCACAGATAAATTATCAATGGGAAGCGAACAAATCACTTTACTTTCTAGTCGAGAAATTGAGAAAATGCGACGAGCAGGAGCTTTAGCAGCAGAATTGTTAGATTTTTTGACTCCAATGGTTAAACCTGGGGTTAGTACAAAGGAGATCAACGATGCTGCTGAAGCCTGGACACAAGAAAAAGGAGCAATAAGCGCACCTTTAGGATATGGACCTGCGGATAATCCTTTTACTGCGTCGCTATGCACTAGCGTTAACGAAGTGATTTGTCATGGTATTCCTAATGCCAAACAAATACTTAAAGATGGAGATATCATAAACATTGATGTTACTCCAATAGTTGATGGTTATCATGGCGATACTTCGAGAACTTTTTTTGTTGGTACTCCATCCCCGAAAGCTAAAAAATTAGTGGAAGTCACTGAAGAGTGTTTAAGAAGAGGTATTGCAGCAGTTAAACCTGGTGCAAGAATTAATGATATAGGCGCAGCAATTCAAACCTACGCTGAGGAAAATGGCTTTTCTGTAGTTAGGGATTTTGTAGGACATGGAATAAGCCATATTTTTCACACTGCGCCCCAAATTCCTCATTATTATGATCCAAGACAGAAAAGGAAATTAAAACCAGGAATGGTATTTACAATTGAACCAATGATTAACGAAGGTACTTGGGAAGCTGTTATGTTAGATGATGGTTGGACAGCAATTACCAAAGATGGCAAGCTATCCGCTCAATTTGAACATACTATTGCTGTTACTCAGGATGGAGTCGATATTTTAACTTTAAATAATTAATATTCCGAACGGCGAATATTAAAACAACACCAATCTTTTCTTTTCCACAATGCAGCAACAGTCCATCCCTGTTGCTCTACAACATCCGCAATTTGATCAGCCTGAGTTAATAAAATTCCACTTAAGATTGCCCAACTTTTTTCGTGAGTAATTTGATTGAATTTGGGAAATAGATCTACAATTGTGTCAGCTAAAATGTTGCAAATAATGCCATCTAAAGCTTCTCCTATTTCAAGCAATTGTTCAATACTACCATCACGCACAATTAATCTATCTCGATCTATTTGATTGAGTTGACAATTACTACGACAAGTTTTAGCAGCCAAGGCATCAGTATCTACAGCATATACTTTTTTAGCACCTAATAAAATTGAGCCGATAGATAAAATTCCAGATCCACAGCCAATATCGGCTAAAGTCTGAACAGCAGCATTTTCATATAAGCGCATTTCTAAGGACTCTAGACATAATTGAGTGGTGGGGTGAGTTCCTGTGCCGAAAGCTGCACCTGGATCTAGACGTAATATTAGTTTTTCAGACTCTTCTGGAATTTCCCAAGCTGGATAAATTATAAAGCGATCGCCTATTTCTGTTGGTTGCCAATATTGTTTCCAGCCACTTGCCCAATCTTCTTCATCTATTAGATGCCATTGAGCCTCAGGTACAGATACTTCTAATAATTTTGCATCTTGTTCTAGCCATAAAGATAAAGCTGCCAGATCTAATAATTGAGTATTCATTTCGGGTATATACGTCCGAATTAGAATCTGTTTATCTTTATTACTCTGAGAGTCAGAATTTTCGTTGTTTTCTAGAATCTTAACCTCAGTAGCTGTCCCCGAACAACCAAACTTTTCGAGTCGCCAAAAGACCGATTCTTCTAGAACTGGCTCGCATTTTACGACGATCTCCCACCAACGATTAGACATGAATTTTTTTAGGTTTTAAGCTATATGAAAGATTATTGAACGTGAAACTGAATATGTTTCTTAACAATTACCATTTAATTAGTTTAGTTAGTCGTTAATTTGAATTTTCAATTAATGATCTAAAATTCTATTTTTACCTCTTCACCACTGTATGCCAAGATCCCAGCTTTATCCACTTTTGATCTAGCTTTATTTATAGTTTTCCCAATATCGCCAAATTATTTAGCTTTTTCTAGGAATTTACTGTAAATATATGTATGGTAATTGGCAAGTTTCTGAAATAACAGGATTTGAATTAATTGTATCTGTGCTGTTGTCAGTTTGTCCTTGCTGTTGTTTGTACAATAACTGCTGAAAGAAATCTGATGTTTGTGCTGATGGCAATTGTTGTAAAACTTCCAGTAATTGGCAGGTTTGCTCTAATAATATTTCTACATTTACTCCTTGATGGATTGGCTGATAGTCACATAAGCGTCTAACTGCTTCTCCTAATAAAATAATCGCACCCTTTAAATTATCATTGCTAAGATGATAGCAACCTACTGCAACTTGTAAGATTCCTTGATAAAATCTTTTGTCAACTTCAGGTGCTTCTACCCAAATTGCTTCTAGAAGATCGTGACAAGAATAGTATTGTTGTTGATTAAATTCTGTAATTGCGCGCTGAAATTGTGTTTCTTCTACCATATTGATTTTTTATCAAGTTATTTATCGTAGTTACTCACAAAGTTGGTTGATTTCCTCGATGCTAATTGATTGTGTTTCCCCAGCAAAAGCGTTATCGGGAGTTAAAAATAGCATACAATGACATTTTTTTTCTTCTCTCATTGGTACACAAGGGCAATTCCAATAAGCTTTTTTAACCTCTGCTACTTTATCTTCATAATGACGACAGGGACATAAAGGCGCACCTAATTCTTCTTTATGTTTAGCCAACCCTTTAATTACCGCAGCAGTTACTGATAAGTCACTACAAAAATATGTTGTAGTACGTTGTGCATACTTCTGGGCAAATTTTCTCATTGATTCTAGATTTTTATCAAAACTTTCGCTTGTGGATGCAGGTTCTACTGTAGTCATGATTTTTTCAAATTAGTGAGATGGCAGGTTTTAGATGATGCTTTTAAGAATCTTGCTTGATTGAATCTGATTTTATTTAATAATTGCTAGTTAACTGCTAATTTTCAAGAGTTGCGAGATATTTATTTATGATTTGCAAATTTAAAAAATATATAGTAGCTTTGTCAAACAAATTAGATGCTGAAGTTTGGCAAGCGATGGGTAGCAATGTGAGAATCGTTCTACTTGATTGTATATGTAATGTTTATGATTCGATTAAATTGAATATTGCTACTTGAGAGAAAAAAAGTAGACGCTGTAGTTTCTAAAAATGCTAATACTTCAAGGGATGGTAAATTTCTAGATGTCGAATGGATAAATTATTAGTTATAAAGGACTAGTTATGTTAAATATTGAATTATTCTAATGTGTTTAATTCTAGATCACACACGAATTGTGTCAGAAGTATATAATACTTAGCTTTTTATGGAACTAGTGTCAGTATTTTAAGTAAACAAACACCTTACCGAACAATGTTTTGTGTGACCTACTATTAACTATGATGATTAATTATTGTTGCTTTTAAAGCTAGCTCATAACTTAAAATTCTAATAAGTTACTAATTATCTAGATTATGAACTCATCCAGTAATGGCAATAGCGAATATCTCGCCAGCAATAGCAAGCTACATCATGATCAAGACAATGGTACTAATTCCGCCAGTAGTGTCATTAGTGTTTTGATTGTTGATGATCAAAAAATGATTAGGGAGGGATTAAAAGCCTTAATTAAGACAGAACATGAGCTTGAAATAGTAGGCATTGCCGAAAATGGTGAAGATGCTGTTAAACAAGTGGAATTGCTTCGCCCTAACGTTGTTTTAATGGATATGGAAATGCCAGGAATGAATGGCATGGAAGCAACTCAGATTATTTGCCAGAGGTTTAATGATGTTAAAGTCTTAGTACTTAGTACTTTTGATAATCCAGAATATGTTTCTCGATCTCTAGGTTCGGGAGCGATGGGTTACTTGCTAAAAGGCACTCCTGCTAAAGAATTGACCGATGCTATTAGATCAGTTCATCGTGGTTATGCTCAAATTGGCCCAGGAATTTATCGTAATTTAACTTTACCTCAATTAGAAGAAGCAGGAAAACTATCCTTAACTTCTCCTTTGGCTACTCGTATTAAGGAAGTAGAAAGTCGTCCTGAGCGTTCATATCCACCTGGGGAATTGGTAACTACTAACTCCAGTAATCAAACCGCAGCTTTAGTTAATCGTAATCCTGGTGGTATTAGTCCGCGTAAATTTGAGCAAACGGTAATTTTACGTCGATCGCCGAAATGGTCTAGAGCTATTATCTGGGGAGTGATTAGTGTTACTACTTTTAGTTTGATTTGGGCTTATTTTGCCAAGATTGAACAGGTAATTGCTACTCAAGGGATCATTCAACCTAGTGATAAGTTGCAAGAAATACAAGTACCTACTAA
Source organism: Chondrocystis sp. NIES-4102 (assembly GCA_002368355.1). Classification (NCBI taxonomy): domain Bacteria; kingdom Bacillati; phylum Cyanobacteriota; class Cyanophyceae; order Chroococcales; family Chroococcaceae; genus Chondrocystis; species Chondrocystis sp. NIES-4102. Next base: position 3,773,011 of record AP018281.1, read on the forward strand.
TGGTGTGGTACAAGAAGTTAAGGTAAAGGAAGGGCAACGGGTACAAAAAGGTGATGTACTATTAGTTTTAGATTCTACTACTTCTAAAGCACAAGTAAATTCTTTAGACCAAGTACGCAAGTCTTTGAGCGAGGAAAATAAATTTTATCGAGACTTGATGACGGGGAAAATTGATTCTAAAAATATTAATAGTGCGATCGCTAAGTCGGAAATGTCCCAAGCAATTGTTAATTTAACTCGTAATCGTACTGCACTTAAAGAAGAAAATGAATTGTTTAATGCTCTTTTAGGGCGTTCTGACAATAATCTTAATCCAGAGCAAAATGCTAGATTAGAAGCATCTCAAGCTGATATACAGCAACGTACTGCTGCTGCTAGATTGGAAGTGGAACAATTGGAAAGGCAGTTGGAACAAAATCGCATTCAATTGGATGATAATCGCGCCCAGTTGGCTACAGCTAAACAGAATTTGGCAGAAATTAAGCAGCGCAACCAAGAAGCGATGAGACAGGCGCAAGAAAGTTTGCAAATTGAACAGCAGACTCTAAAAGCTCTTTTACCTGTATTTGCTGAAGGGGGTATTGCTAAATATCAAGTTGATCAACAAAGGCAAAAAGTTAATGACCGCAATGCTACTATAGTTAATGCCCAAAAAGAAGGTAATTTGGAACGCGATCGCCAACAGCAAGAAGTAACTACTCTACAAGCGGAAATTCAACGTCTATTACAAGAGGGGCAAAGATTAAGTCTTGATATTTCTCAAGCAGGGCAACAATTAAATAATACTACCACCCTCTCGAAAAAAGAACTCTTAGATCAGATCGCGGAAAATCAAAAGCGGTTGTCAGAAATTGATAGTCAGCTTAATAAAACGATTGTGGAAAATGATAAACGCATTGCTGAAATTGATAGCCAAATGAGTAATGCGCAACAGAATCTTAAGTATCAAACTATTATCGCTCCTGTTACAGGAGATGTTTTTGATCTGCGTGCTTATCCTGGTTATGTACCTCCCGCAGGTCAAGCAGCCCGACCTGTTTTGCAAATTGTACCTACTGAGGATTTGATTGCGGAAGTATTTATTACTCCTCAAGATATTGGTTTTGTTAAAAAAGGTATGAATACAGATGTTCGTATCAGTGCTTTTAATTATAGTGATTATGGAGATATTAAAGGTAAAGTTGAGTTTATTAGTGCTAGTGCTTTAAAACCTGAACCTCCTTATGATTTTTTCCGCTATGTTGCCAAAATTAATTTGGATCAAGATTATCTCAATATTAATGGTGAGAAGAAATATATTCAGCCTGGTATGGAAGTTCAAGCAAATATCCGCATTAATGAAAACCGCACCGTTTGGGATTTGTTTGTGGGTAAATTTGTTGGCGGAATTGAAAAGATTAAGGAGTTAGAGTAATTTCACTGGGTGGGCATTAAAGCCTTGGTTAAAAAGCTGAAGTCTTTAAATTACGCCCACCGAATTAGTTGAAAATTTAAGAAAACATCAGTTTACGTAGCACAAAAGCGATTGAGCTTATAGCACAAATGACTGCTAATTGTCCTGGGAGTGGCTCTATGGTATAAATGGCTATTGCTTGAAATAAAGAATTTATCTCTGCTCCTAAACCAGTTGTATAGTACATGATGGTTAAATAAATAATACCTACTAAATGAATAACCATCAATCCTGCAAGACAACTAGCAACTAAAGAGGAAAATTTAACCAAGGTTTGATGAGCTAACCAGCCACAAAGCCAAGCACCAAAGATAAAACCAACAAGATAACCGAAATTAGGCTGTTGTAGATAGTTTAATCCTCCTCCATTGGTAAATAAAGGTAGCCCAGCTAATCCTAATGATACATAAGCTATTTGAGACAGTAAAGCAGCATTTCTACCCCCAACACAGGCAGTAAATAGTACTGCACCAATTTGATAACTAACTCCTAAAGTCTGAACTCCTAATCCTTCTGCCCACCAAGACCAAGGTGCTGCGATCGCAGAGGCTGGAATAAACGTTCCTCCAACTGTCAAAATTAAGCCTATAGCTGCCCATAATAATACTTCTGGTAGTAGAGGTACATAAGCTCGATTAGGTTTGTCTAATCTTAAATCTAGCTGGTCTCGTAACCATTTATTTTCTTGCTGTAAGCTATCTAAATTCTGCTGCTTTTGTCTGAGAAGTTGCCGTTGTTGCTCGATCATTGCTTTGACCGTTAGGGGAGTGGTATCCCATTCATAATTACTAATCTCAGAATTGGGTTTGGGTAGGTCTTTGAGGTCAGACATGGACTGAAAAAGGCTGTTTTGGGCATTTTCCAGTTTAACTTTTGATTTGCTATTTGTTATATTATTTAATCTGAAAATAGTTTTTAGTTATTAGTATATTAGTACTAGATAAGATGGAGATCTAACTGTTTCAAGGTGTCTTTTAACCCCGTATCCTCCTTATAAATTTTATTAATACCTAATTTCCCTGGGCTATATACTCTCTAAGACGGCGAATACGATCGCTATAACTTTTCATGACTTCTAAGGCAAACATTGGGGTTTGTTGTACGGCAAAAAGAAAATGACTACGGTCTAAATAAGCTAATTTGCAGTCGGTAAGAGCGATCGCCGTGGAAGTTCTACGACTGTCGAAATGTATTAGTGCGCCTTCTCCAAAGATGTCTCCTTGATGAATTGTTTCTAATATTTTGCCATTGACGATAATTTGTACTTCTCCTTCCACTAAACCATACATTACTGTTCCTTGATCACCTTCAGAAAAGATAGTTTCTCCCGCTTGCAATATTTTTGGTTGGGAAGTTGTTTGAAATATTTCAATGGTTTTTACTGGTGAGAGCATTTAGTTTTGTCTCCTGTTTATATCTATAGCTGTAAGACTATTAATAATTTTGAGACAAGTGTTTTCTTTGGTAAAGAGTTAATTAATAAATGGTTAAGTAATCCTTAATTATGTTCTTTGAGGACTAATTATTACTATCAAACCGATTATGCCACTGAAAATTAGTAAGATCGGAGTTAGCCAGTCTCCCCATTGTACATATAAGGTCTTGTTCTGACGGCGGTAGATAGTGGTACGATGTATCGCGTATTGATCTAATTGAGAAAGCCAATGAGTATTACCATGAGGATCGATAATTGCACTGTAGCCTGTATTAGCTGCCCTAGCTGCCCAGCGATCGCTCTCTATGGCACGCATCACATCATGGGCATGGTTTTGACTAGGCATTGTCTTGCTATAGTGGGCATTATTTGCTACTGTAATGATAAAATTACCCCCTTTTTGTGCCTGATATAAAAAGTTTTGTGGGAAAGCAGACTCGTAACAAATTGCCACAATTGCCCTACCAAAAGGAGTATCAAAGATTTGATTAGGTTTACCTGGGGCTAAATGGGCTTCTAGAGGGGATAGGCGATCAATAATTTTGCCCAAAATTGACTCAAAAGGAATGTATTCTCCCAAGGGAACAAGTTTATGTTTATCATAACGGCTATAGGTTTCTCCCTCACCAGTTAGGGTAAATAAACTATTGGTGTAGCTTTTGCCCTTTCTACCATTTGCTCCCACCCATACTGTTACTTGTTCTTTTTTTACTGTTTGATAGAAACTAGAATTATCAATTATATCTTCCCAATAAAAAGGTAATGCGCCTTCAGGGGTTAGGACTGCATCTACACCTTGTCTTGCTAATCTTTGATACCCTAAAGTGTAACCTGCGATCGCTTTTTGCCAACCTGCGGAATATAGTTTTATTTCGTTGGGTATATTACCTTGGATTATACCAATTTTTAAGGGACTTAAATTGTCTTTTGCTAGGGGAATTTGATATAAATAGTAACCGATTAAATGGCTAGTAATTAATAATATTAAAGGAGAAAATAGTAATAGTAATTTTGAGCGAACTTGCGATATATTCTGGCAATATATAATAGCTTCAGCGAGTAAACCATTAACAGCGATAATCAGCGCAGCTACTGTATTAACTCCTGATATTTTAATTAATTGTAAAATTATCAAATTATTAGGGCTTTGAGTATAAGCGATCGCTGGCCACCATAAAGGCGTATGACTCCAGAGGGTTTCTAAACCACACCATAATCCTACTCCAATTAAAACTCTAATTAAACAGCTTGGAATATTTTTATTGGTGATTTTTTGATTAATTAAACCCCAAATTAATGACCAACTAATTATTACACCAGCACCCCATAAGGTAATAAATATCCAGCAAAAAATTGCAATTAGTAAACTTGCTAACCAGGGTACACCCATCCAAGTCATGGGATGAATTCCAGTAATCCAAAATAAGGCTAATCCATCGTAGCCTACACCCCAAACTAAGCCTAAAATTATGATTTTCGAGAGGGACTTTTGCGCTCTAATTAAAATCCATAAAGGTACTAATGCTACCCAAGCCAGATACCAAGCATTGATAGGTGCTGGCGCAAAACCCATTAATATACCACTAAATAGCGCGAGCGCAATAGCTTGTTTGTTGGAAAGGATTGGCATTTATTTTTTAGGGTAGATTTGAGGAATATAAGTATTTTTAAATATATATTTTTTTGGTAATGAGTAGTTAATTGTATTGAAAATTATCTAGATATTTACTGCTAAAGTTATATTAAATATAAAGCAGGGGAGAGTATATTAAGAAATATATAATCCTGTTAATTTGTAATTTAGATAAATACAATTAAATATCAACTTGCAGGCACATTTTTAGGATAATAGATTATTAATTATTTCTATTTGATACTTTGTTATATAGCAGTTGCACCAAAGGTTTATACAATTGATATTAAGCTTGGCGAAAAGATGTTTATCCTTGTATCCTTGTATCCTAGAATGGGGAAGAATAAGGACAAAGAGATTTGACAAGATGTCCTAATACCAATTTTTAAAAGTAGCTGAAGAGATTAAAACTTTCAAATAATAGCATTCACTCTTCTTAAATGCCCTTCTCTCCTGACTCCTGACTCCTGAATTCCATTGTTCTACAAAGTCTCTCTTCCTAATCGAGAATTGATCTAATATACTATTTAATTGCTACACCTATTACTACTTATTTATTTAGTAAAATTTCTTGGCTATATCAATTTGAGGTAATATTTATTGGTTAATTTATATAAATGACATATCAAGAATAAATTTTATACCCAGAGAAGAATAATCCCTGGGTTTGTTCTATATTTTAGGTAAGCAGTATAATCAATCTTCAGTTAATCAATTATACTTTGCTGTACTGCTACAATATCTCGACCAACTTTAAGATAAGAATATCCTTTATCTGCCAGAACATTTCCACATTCTTCAATCTCTTGAGGCGAAAAATGAGTGTATTCAAAATTAATAATATCTGGTAATAAAGGTACTTGAAATGCCATCTTCATTATTTCATAATCAAATCCCTCGGCATCTATCTGTAATAAATTTATGTGCTGGATAGAATATTTTTCCAGTAGAGATTTAAATGCGATCGCCCTTACTTCTATAGATTCAATAAACTTCTCAATGTTTGGGATTAAGGGTTTATTTTTTAAAATGATATTAATATCAAAGCTGGGAAGTATCTTAACATATTCAGGTAGGGATTCATTGGGGATAACTTGATACATTGTCACCGTACCATCCGCCAAAGCGATCGCACAATTTTCTAATTTGAGACTGGGTACATTTTTATATGTTTGTGTAAGTTCTTGATACAAACTGGGGATAGGCTCAACTAAAACTCCTGACCAATTACCATTTTTAATAATAGGATATACTGGATCACTAGTAATCCCATCATTAGCCCCAATTTGAACAATAATAGGTTGAGAATTATTTTGAGGTAATTGTTTAACTAATAACTTCAACAGGTTAATATTATTTTCAGGGAAATTACGAATTTTCTGAATGTTATAACCCTTTTTCCAAAGTAACGATTGAACTGTATCTTTAAGCGATCTCATCTACAATATTGCGCAGATTAACTATTTTTTATAAGTGTAACAAATGCAGCAATTTTATATGGCGCGCTCGCGTATAAAGATGTAAATAATCTATAGTTAGAATATATTTTATAGCACTACAAAATTGGTTGAGAACAATTCGGGTAATTATTGGTTAATAGTCACATAGTAGATACGTGTGGGAAGTAGTTAAGAGTAGTAAATAAAGAGTAATAAGTAAAGAGTTAGGAGAAGCTAACAGCCAACAGCTAAAAAATGTCCCCTAATTATCTAGTATTACCAGCTTAACCAACAAACCTATTACATTCTTTCTAATACTTCAATTCCTAATAAGAATAAACCCAGTTTAATAGTTCTAGCAGTTAGATCAGCTAAAATTAAACGGGAAGTGCGTTGTGGTTCATCTGCTTGTAAAATTGGGCATTGATCATAAAATTGGTTAAATTTTTGACTTAACTCAAATAAATAAAGGCAAATACGGTTTGGTAATAAATCTTGCTCTACATCTCTCAGAATTTCTTCAAATTGCAGAATATGTTTAGCTAAACTTAATTCCGTTTCTTGCTCTAACACCATCTCCACATTATCTAATTGAGCAAAGTCTATCTCACCTTTACGACTAATTCCTTGTACCCTTACATAAGCATAAAGTAAATAAGGAGCAGTGTTACCCTTGAGGTCTAGCATTTTATCGTAACTAAACCTATAATCGGAGACACGATTATGACTGAGATCGGCGTATTTAACCGCACTAATGCCAATTACTTGCGCAGCATGGTTAATAAATTCTGCTGTTTCCTGACGATCTTCTTGAGCAAATCTAGTTTCTAAGTCAGTACGAACTCTGTCTATAGCTTCATTTAATAGATCTTGCAGTCGTATCGCTTCTCCTGAGCGAGTTTTAAGCTTTTTACCATCCTCTCCCAAAACTAAGCCAAATTCTGCGTGAACAAAGTCGTGATCTTCTGTAATCCAACCTGCGCGTTTACCTACTTGAAAAATTTGGGCAAAATGGTTATTTTGTTCTGAACCTACAGGATATATAACTCGTTGTACTTTGTCTTCTCTTACTCGATAACGAATGGCTGCTAAATCAGTAGTGGCATAGTTATATCCCCCGTCAGATTTTCTCACAATTAAAGGAAGAGGATTACCATCTCTATTAGTAAAGCCTTCGAGAAAGACACACATTGCACCTTCGCTGACTTCTAGGAGATTTAATTGCTCAAGTTCTTGTAAAGTGTCTGCTAGGAAGGGGTTGTAAAAAGATTCCCCTCTCTCGGTTTGTACAGATAATCCCATTAAGTCGTATATCTTTCTGTAAGAACGACTGGATAGTTCACACACAATTTTCCAAGCTTTAATTGTGGCTGGATCTTCTGCTTGTAACTCCACAACTGCTTGTCTTGAAGCCTCGCGGAAATTTTCATCTTGATCAAACTGTTTTTTTGCCTGACGGTAGAAACTTCCTAATTCCCCCAGGTTCAATTCCGATGCTGTTAGAGCTTCAGGATAAGCTGACTTTAAATAGGCTATCAGCATTCCAAAAGGAGTACCCCAATCACCAATATGACTGATGCGTAGAACGTCATGACCGATAAATTCTAAAATGCGACTGAGACACTCACCAATAATTGCCGATCGCAAATGTCCTACGTGCATCTCTTTGGCTACATTAGGGCTTGGGTAGTCAACTATGATTCGTTGCGGAGTTTTAGTTGCTTCAATTCCTAATCTGGGGTCACGTTGTATTTGGCGCAATATTTCCCCAATATAATTTGATTTTACCATAAAATTGATAAAACCTGGGCCAGCAATTGTAGGAGTTGGACACATCTGCTCAATTTGCAGGTGGTCGATAATGGTTTGGGCGATCGCTCTAGGATTTTGTTTTAGAGCCTTAGCTAGAGATAAAGCCACATTTGATTGATAATCGCCAAATTTTGGATTATTGGTAGGGGCAACTAAAGGATCGGTATCGGCAAATTCTGCGCCAAAAGCAGCCACCAAAGCTTGGCTTACAGAGTCTTGAAGCTGTTTGAGGATCGAAGTCATAATATTTTAGCTATAAGCTCTCAGCCTTAAGCCTAAGCTTGATTGATAATCGGAAAAAAAGATCTGATTTTTGATTTTACCTCAATACCCATAGTATTTTTAAGCAAAACTAAAAGGCTATTGCTATTTCTCTTAATTTCCTATAACAACAAGGGTGTAGATGGTTCTTTAAACTAATACAGCCGTACAAAATTACTTTAAGACAATTCAGGGGATTATCGGTTAGTAGTCAGATAGTAGATAGTAATTAATAAGCCCAAAGCCCAAAGCTTCAATTATCTAATAAGCTTATAGCGTATTTAAATTGCATACTATTCTTTTAGAAAATCAGGTTGAAACCCTTATCCTTTCTCCTGACTCCTGACTCCTGACTCCTTGATGCAGTCCAATACGGGGGAAACCCCCTTTTCTGCGTGCTGCATCGCTCCTGACTCATGACTCAACCAGTAATTTAAATGCGTAACAGCTTATTGCTATATCGATAAACAGAAATACCTCATAAAATTAAATAATTACTCGCTAATCTTCAACTCACTGAGATTCCAAAACGCACCACCTAAAGCAGAATATTCAATACCTTGAATTTTATTACGTACTGCTGTTAGAGAATAGGGATTGACTAAACAGATTGCGGGTAGTTGTTCTGAAATTAATTGTTGTACCTGGGCATAAATTACTTTACGCTTTTCTAGATCTAATTCTTTTGCACCTTCTATATAAAGCCTACCAATTTCTGCTTCCCAATCGGCGATGACTCTCCCTTCAATTCCTGGTGCAGGTTGATTAAACATATGTACATTACCATCGGGCGACCAAAGATTGAAACCGTTATTTGGTTCATTTCCTCCAGAGAAACCCAATAAAATGCACTCCCAGTCTAGGGTAGTATCGGTTTTACCGACTAAAACATTAAAATTAATTGTTCTAAAGTTTACTTTAATGCCAATTTTCGCTAGATCTTCTTCGATCTGATTACCCATAGCCTCGCGAATTTTATTACCAGAATTAGTATTTAAAACAAAACTAACGCGATTACCATCTTGATCAAATAATTGACCTTGCTGATCATATTTAAATCCTGCTGCGATTAATAACTCCTTAGCTTTTTCAGGATTATAGGGATACCCTTTTAGACCATCATAATAAAAAGGAGACTGTCGAGACAGATGAGAAATTTGTGGCTTACCCAAACCGCGAAAAACATTTTTAATCATGCGATCGCGATCTATTCCATAGGAAACTGCTTGACGAAAATTGAGATTATTAAACCAACGTAATTTAATCGGGCTAATAACATTTTTGCCGTTCTTTTTCCCTTGATTGAGGTTAAACATGATAAAAGTCATGCTATAGACCTCCCCACCGTTATAAATGGTAAAATTGCCTTTATTTTCCTCTTTTTTGAGCAAAGAAAAGTATTCGGGAGAAACTCCAAGGGAATCTAAACTACCTGATCGAAACTGCATTAAAGATGTGTCGGTCGATTCCACCACTTCCCAAACCACTTGTTGAATATGAGGTAAATTTTGCTTTAAAACTTCTTTTTTCCAATAGTGGGGATTAGCTTCAAATACAATTCTCTCCGACGTACTATAACTTTTAATTTTATAAGCACTGTTAGCAATAATTTGTTCTGGGGGGGTATCTACTGTCCATGTGGAAAGAAATAATAATTTACCTTCTTGATCCTTTTGCTCAATGGTTGGTCGTAAAATATGAGCAGGGAAGATAGAAGCCCCTACAACTTCTAAAAATGGCGCAAAAGGTTCGGTAATGGCGAATTTTATCTGTCGATCATTAAGTTTTGTGACTTTGGGTAATGTTCCACTCTGACCGATTTTTAAAATATCCCTCATCCCTGTAGGTATTTCTGGATTAAGATAAAGTTGATTGTAGGTAAACTCAACATCATCGGCAGTTAGAGGTTGACCGTCAGACCATTTGAGATTGGGTCTTAGGGTATATATAATTTCTAAATTATCATCTGAAATTGTCCATGATTCGGCTAATGCAGGTTCGGTTTTACCTGTAATGGGGTTTTGGGTAGTTAAACCATCAAATAGCATTCCACCGACATCAGCACTAGTACCATCACTTGCTATTACAGGATTGAAGGTTTTAGGATCGCTTAAAATAGATAGAACAACTTGGGGTGGCTGTTCGGAATTAGCTACTAAAGTATTAGGATTACAAGCGGTGATGGGTATTAATAATAGTGTGATGCAAATTAATATTAAGAATTTGCTTAAAAAGATACGGAGAGAGTTAATTAAGCCCAAAACTAATATTTTCCCTTGCTGAGGTTTTCTGCCACATTATATCTTTATAGCCTATAGGACAACAGGGGTTATAGATGAGATTTAGCCGAAATAATCCATTGTCATAATTTCTTCTAGTGCAATAAAAACATCATCGGGTATATCAAATTCTAGTCTTCGCACCTGGATAACTTCTGCAAAAATTTCTGGGTAAATTTCCTCCAGATACTTTTGAAAACTGGGGTTACGCTTTAACAATCTGTTTATTTGATTGCGGAAATTGGCAACCTCTGCACGCCAATGTCGGTAATTTCTCTCCCTTTGAGACTCCCAATACTTTAATTTTAGGATATGTTCAATTAGTCGCTGAAGATAACTTTCTAGGGATCTTTTTTCTGATTTTCCCATATCGTCTATTTCCTCAAGCAAGTTTTCCCAGTCCATTTCCCTAAAATCCTGCTTCTGAATCTTTTGCTTAATTTCTTCAACCCAGAGATTAAAATCCTGGTTATATAGTTCTCTGATGTTCATAAATTATCCATAAGTCAATGATAATAATTTAAATATAAACAACTCGGTACAACAGTTTATTAAGTAGAAACAATTAGGAATGTGTGTTGCTAGCTTTTAGCTCAGGAGTGCATATGCGAAGCGGTATCCTTGATTGATTCGCTCAAGGCATGGAGACCGTACCGTTAGCACAGCACCGCTTTGACGCGTAGTTAACCCTTTAGGGTAGCTTTTATTTTTAATTGCGATGGTGAGCGATAATTATTGACTTGTTACTCCCCTCTCCCCTCTCCTACCTCCTACCCACTACCCACTACCTACTACCTACTACCCACCCATTGTGCGACTATCTACGTGTTAGGGAATTAGGGTATGATGACCTAAATTGTAGTTTTGATCTTTAGCTTAAAATATACAACTTGTTACAAAGATAAGGATATATGACCTCTACATCTAATCAGATTGGCGTAGCCGTAGTTGGTACAGGATTTGGACAAAAGATACACATTCCAGGTTTTCAACAGCACCCCCGTACTAAAGTTGTAGCTGTATATAATCGTGATCTCAATAAGGCGAAAGAAATTGCTGACGCTAATAAGATTTACTATGCTTACAATGACTTTGATCGCATTTTATCTTTAGCCGAAGTAGAGGCGGTAAGTATTTCTACTCCACCTTTTTTACACTACGAAATGGCAAAGAAAGTCTTGCAGGCAAAGAAACATTTATTGTTAGAAAAACCGATGGCAATGAATGCAGCCGAAGTTAAGGAATTGTATCATTTAGCAAAAGAGCAAAAGGTAGTAGCGATCGCAGATTTTGAATTTCGTTATATTCCTGCTTGGCAGTTATTGGCGCAATATTTGGCGGATGATTATGTCGGTAAGAAAAGATTAATTAAAATTGATTGGTTAGTAACTAGTCGTGCTGATCCTCAACGGGAATGGAATTGGTATTCTCGTCTTGATGCTGGTGGTGGGGCTTTGGGTTCAATTGCTTCCCATGCTTTTGATTATATTAGCTGGTTATTTGGATCAGTTAGTCGTTTATGTGGTTATTTGAATTGTGCCATCCCTCAACGCCCAGATGTTAAAGACGATGGGAAAATGAAGCCTGTAGATGCGGATGATACTTGCCTCATTATGTTGGAATTGGCAGATGGTACGCCTGTACAACTATCTATTAGTTCTGTTACTTATGCTGGTAGGGGGCATTGGGTAGAAGTATATGGGGAAAAAGGTACATTAGTATTAGGTAGTAGTAATTTGAAGGATTATGTACATGGGTTTGAATTATGGGCAGCCCCCGCAGGTAATTCGCTTAAAAAAGTTTCTATTCCTAAACAATTGGATTTTGCTCAAGTATATACTGATGGTAGATTAGCACCGTTTTTGCGAGTAGTCGATCGCTTGGTTGAATCGATTGATTGCGGTAGTTCACTTGTTCCTTCTCTTAAGCAAGGTGTTTATTCTCAATTATTAATGGATAAAACTCATCTGTCTCATAAACAAGGAGGTTGGGTAAATGTTCCCGATCTAGAAGCGTTTATCCGAGGATAAGTAGGGTGGTTATTAGGTAGTGGGTAGTAGGTAGTAGGTAGTAGGTAGTGGGGAAGGAGTAATCCCACAAGGGGACAATGAAAGTAATCCCACAAGGGGACAATGAGAGTAACGAGTAACGAGTAACGAGTAACGAGTAAAGCTAAGAGCTAAAAGCTAAGAGCTAAAAGCTAAGGGATTTTAGATGTGTCCTTGCTTAATTATGATTGTCACGATATTTTTAGCCTAAACTGAGCTTATTATTAACAATCCCTGACAAATGGAGTGATCAGATCATGGGTTGTAGGGGGTTCAAACTATGATTTATTCTGCTTTTAAGACATTCTGTAGCAAATAATACTTAATATTTGATAATAAGTAAAAGTTATAAAAAAGTCATATTATTAATTTGTCAGAGCAAATTGTGAATTCTTAATAATTTAAAAAAGAAAAATTGCTGGACAGTTAGAGTAAAATAATCGAACCCCACGAACAGTTATTTGAGATTTACGGAATTATTAGATTAGATAAATATTAGTTATTGTGACTAGCAAGACTAAGAAATACTAACATTTCATTTTATAGTTATTGTGTGGAGTAATCATCATGATATCTACAGCTTCGAGTAAACGTTATTCTCTAAAAAGTATTCAAGAAGAAGCCCACAGTTTAGTGGAAATTGGATTAATTACAGTCGATCAACCGTTAAGAATTTTATTTGAATATATGCCAGCTAAACAATGGCATAGGATAGAATGGGAACTGGAAAAAAATGATTTTTTATTACGCGATCGCATAATAGATTTAATTGGGAAATTAGAATGGGAGGATGATTAAACCAATTTTAATCTAATAAAAAAGTCCTTCAGTTCTGTTTATATTCTGTCAGTAATTGAGGGAGATAATCATACCCATCCACACCAATAATACTAATAATTTTGGCGCGAGAACTAGTTAAAATACTATCAAATTCCGACTGCCCAATTTGTCCTTGAATAATAGATAATAACCCTGCTACTTGTCGCCACTCATTAGAATTTATCTGGTTGAGTAGATACATTCCCAACCCACCATAGAAAATAGCACTTAAAAGATCTTCAATACTATAGTAAGCTTCTGCTAAATAGGAAAAACTTAGCCCTTGAAGATAAACATCCCGTGAATACTGGGCTAATTCTGCCCCTTTTAATAAAGCAGCGATCGCTGAAGTTGGTTGTTCTAAGATTACATAAGCAATCCCTAAACTACTATATCCAAAGGCTTGACTTTGTTGATCTCCTTGTTTTTGAGCTAATTCTACCCCTTGTTCTAGATAACGTATAGCCTCGCTGTAGTTTTCCGTCGCTATACTATCTAGTTGTCTGGCTGCTAATACTTGGGCATAACCTAAATTAACTAAGGCATTGGCTTCACCTAGTTTATCTCCCACCTGACGAGCAGCAATTATGGCTCTTTGGCTATAGTTTATCGCTTCACTATAGTTTTTTAAATTGACGTTGCTACGACTTAAATGATTGAGGTTAGCAATTTCGCAAGAGTAATCATCAGCATCAATAGCGATTTCCAGGGCTTCTTCATGAAAGACGATCGCTTTGTCATAAGCCCCTATTGTCCGTTGAGAATAGCCTAGTAAAGTTAGAATACGGGCTTTTTCTTCTGTACCTTCAACTTGTTGGAGAGGTTCATCAAAATAATCAAGAGTATCTTGTAAATAGTCGCCAGAAAAGGAAGCAAATACACCACTATAGAGGGGAAAATCTTCCCGTTGAGCAAAAGATCTCAGAATTTGCAGCATCATTAGAAAGCAACCATCTGCTAAGGCTGGTTTACTATCTACAAAAATCTGCCATAATTCCCCCCAAATGGAGGCAAAGGTTAAGAAAGTACTATAGGATAATTCTTTACCGAATTTTGAATTATAAGGCTGCTGATCAAACCAATTAACTAAACCCCGTTGAAGATATTGTAAGAGAATTGCTAATTCCACCCAAGCTCTAAGTTCCAGGTTATTAGCTGTCTGGGCTAAATTGTATAGAGGTTTTTGGGCTGCTAGAGTTTGAAATAATTGTTTAGGGAGAGGATTAGTGGTTTTTTGCGCCCATATACGCCAAGGATTAGGTTTTTCTGCACCAAAACCCGAAAAACTAGCGGACGTGGTATACATCCAACTGACTAAATCTGCCTCCAAAGCAGTAAACGCCTCTAACCCTGCGGTTATGCCAATTGCTAACTGTTGCCAATCTTGGGCTAAATCCGCATCTGCTTGGTTATTAACAGCAGCCTTAAGACTTTCTGCTAATTTTTGTAGCTGATCGATATTAAGCGGTTCATCCAGATTAGGATCAATGGCATCAACTATGGCTAAAAAATAATCTTCAGGCTCAACTGATAAAATACTCTCGGCAATTTCAGAAATATCTTCGTTGTCCTGATTTTCTGCTTGCCAACGTAACCATTGTTTCTCGATGGTTTCTAAGGCTCTTAAGACTCTGGCTGCTTTGAGTTTAGTAGCTAATTGGGCTTGAGTTGTTTCAATACGTTGATGGAGACAGCGTTCTAGAATCTCTCCTGTACCTGGTTCTACCGATGCTTCTAACATTCGATAAACTCGTTCAAAAGAGCTAATTTTTCCCTGAAGAGTCAGGTCAACAATTTGGTCGATTAAGGCAAAATAGCGATCGCTTAATGATTCAGACACAATAAATAATTTATTAATTTATTGGTTAGAAAGGATTATTATACCGCGTTGTTCTAGTTTGATAACCACTTGAGCAATATAATTGATCTTTAATGTTGCCACGCTCTCGGCTAAAAATGACCAAAGATAAGATTAAACTCTTCATTATTGACCATGATCCTATATTTCGTCTGGGTTTACGCACAGCGATCGCGCAATATGATAATTTTCTAGTTCTTGGCGAAGGCAACATTAGTAATGATACTTGGCGAGAATTAAATCAAGGCATAATTCTTAATGTTTTGGTTATTGGTATTAGTACTCAAAGTTCGGCTTTAGAAATTGCTAGTCTCGAATTTTGTCATCAATTACGTCAGCTATATCCTCAATTACCTTTATTTGTTCTCACTCCTAGTTATAATTCCAGACAATTAGCCAAGCTTAAAAGTTGGGGAGTTGAGGGATATTGCGATCGCGGATCTTATATCGCTACTGTAATTGAAGGCTTACAAAGTCTTGCTTACGGAATACCTTATTGGCAAACTAAAACTATTCAACCAACACCTTTACAAAAGTTTTTGGCAAATATTAGTCAGGGTGGTAGATGGCAATTAGAAGCGACTTTAAAAGGTATTGATGCTCAATTAACTAATCCTAATTTATCTGATTGGGAAAGAGCCTTTTTATTTGGTCGTAAACGGGAATTATTAACTGCTCGTTGGATTTCTAGGCGTTTAGTAGCACAGGAAATTGAGATAGGAGAAGAAATTCAAGCTATACAAGCAGCCAGTTTAGGACAACTTGTACCTATCGAAGCAACAGAAATAACACCCATACCAATTTTTGCAGATTCTGCTAATAAAATAGTTTTTGAGCGAGTTGCTACAGATATTCAATTGGGTTTAATTAATCGCACAAATTTAACTTTAGAAATTGATATTTTGCAACCGCAAGCCCAGAAGTATTTATGTCAATTAATTTTACAAAGGATCAGTGAAACAGTAGAGCAAATTCCCATTGCCAGTAGTTTAGATAATAATTATTTTGATTATTTAAAAGCTGTTTGGTCATGGACATTAAATGCTTTTTTAACCCAATATTATAGTCAATTAACCATTGAGGAAGAACAACAGTTAAATATAGTTAAAGAACGGGATTTGATTATTATCAAACACAATATTTTTGATTATATTTATGGTAGCGGACAATTATTAGAATACTTATTAGGGAAGCCTAGTTTTATTGTAGATCAGGTGGTATATCAATCCGATGACCCTGAAGTAATTGCTCGTATTGAATTTTTACTGCATAATTTAATCCTGAATTTAGCTAATAGCGTAGTGCAGATAATTTTAAATAATTTTTATACCTTAGAAGTCTTAAAATATAAACTTTATAAATCAGAATATAGAAGCGATCGCGAATTAGCACGTTTTCGTAATCAACTTAGTTGGAAATACCGTCAAGAGAAATACTTTTCCCACCCACAAAATATTTTTGAAAGTCGTCATAGTTTGTTAGTGTTAAGTAGTGGGACAATTAGAACTATGTTTATTTCTGCCCCTCGTCGCCAGGAATTAGAACAATTAAACGGTATTCCCTGGCTAACTACAATAGTAATTGAAGTTCGTGATGCGATCGCGCCTTTAGTACGACAGTTTATTGCTCTTGCTGGTAGTGCTGTAGTGTTTGTTTTAACTCAAGTAATTGGTAAAGGTTTGGGTTTAGTTGCTAAAGGTATAATTCAAGGAATTGGCAGTACTATTAAAGATCTAAATCAGAAGAAATAGTTTTAATAAAAAAACCCTGAAATTATTTTGTAATCCAGGGTTATTATTGGTTAAACTCAAGTAAGATTGATTTTACTATTTATTATCTTTATTGCTGTTATTATCCTTATCAATTATGTCTTCTAAAAACTGAAAGGATATGTCTTCTGTCTCCTCGCTGTTATTATTCTGATTAGTATAATCTTGTTCGTTTGTATTTAAGTTATCTAACCATTGAGAAATATCATCTGTATTTTGATTGGATGTTTCTAAACCATCTAGCCAGGTGGAAATATTGTTAAGATCATCAGAACTTTCGCTCTCTGTATCAAAATCAATTATTTCTGATTTCTCGCTACTCATCCAATTATTAGTTGAGCTTTCTGTAGATCCTCCGAAGTTTATATCCTCTAAATTAAGTTCCTGATTTCTCTTACTAACATCATAATTATTACCTAAAGTGTTTGTTGTGTTGTTAACAGAATTATCATCAAAGGTGATGTCATCTAAACTAGTATTATCGTAATCCTCAAAAGTGATGTCGTCTAAACTACTATTATCGTAATCCTCAAAAGTGATGTCATCTAAACTATTATTATCTCGATCATCAAAAGTGATGTCATCTAAACTCGCGTTGATAGAATTATCCTCAAAAGTGATGTCATCTAAACTAGTATTATCGTAATCCTCAAAGGTAATGTCATCTAGACTCGCGTCGATAGAATTATCCTCAAAGCTGATGTCATCTAAACTTCTATTATCGTAATCCTCAAAGGTAATGTCGTCTAAACTCGCGTTGATAGAATTATCCTCAAAGCTGATGTCATCTAAACTTCTATTATCGTAATCCTCAAAGGTGATGTCGTCTAAACTCCCATCGATAGAATTATCATCCAGCGTAATATCTTCTAGACTTATGTCTATCGCCTCATCACTTCCATCAAAAACAATTTCTTCCTGAGCATAGTCTGGATCATCTAAACTTGTTTCAGCATCAGCGATAATATTAGCAGTAAAGTCACTGTTGGTTGTATATATTCCTGAATCATCAAGATCAGGTTCTATAACTTGATCATCAATTATTTGATTATTTTGCTCAGTAAATGACCTAGATTCACTTGTAGCTTGTTCTACTACAGTACCATTGTCTACTAATTCCACACTAGGACTATTAAGATCATCATCTAAACTTAGATCATTTTGAATTCTTGTATATTGATTGGTAGATTGTAATTGAGTTGTTTGGTCTGTAAATTGGTTAACAGCTATCTGATCATCTATGGATAGATTCACTGCTTCTGTGTCAACAGGATCAACAGAAAAGCTATTATCCTCAACCTCAGTTAATCGATCACTACTATCCGTCCAATCAAAAGCCGTAGCATCAGTTGTGGTGTCCTCTCTATCTAAAACCTCTGCTTCCTGAGTATCAACCGTAAACGCATTATCTTGAGTATCAGTAGTTACTTGATCAGTAATAAAATCAGAAGTTGGTGTTTCGGAGGTATTGTCTGTCCAATCAAAAGCCGTAGCATCAGTTGTGGTGTCCTCTCTATCTAAAACCTCTGCTTCCTGAGTATCAACCGTAAACGCATTATCTTGAGTATCAGTAGCTATTCTGTTAGCGATCAAGCCCGAAGCCATAGCCCCTGCACTAAGGGAAGCTGCGTTATCTAATAATTCAAAATTAGGATGATCAATACTGTCATCTATATCCTCAATTTGTAGTTTGGTGGGTTGATCTGTTGGTTGTAGTTTAGTTACAGGATCAGTAAATTCATTAACAGGAGTTGAAGGTATTTCAGCGATAGAAGTATCTTCATACCCCAAATCCAAATCTAGATCTAAATCATTTTCTACCTTGTTATTAGCTGCTTTTCCTACACTGAGAGAAGCTGCATTATCTAGTAATTCAAAATTAGGTCGGTCAATACTGTGATCTAGATCATCGGTTTGTAGTTTTGTAGGCTGATCGCTAGTTTGTAATACTGTTGTTTGACTAGTAAATTCATTAACAGGATTAGAAGGTATTTCAGCAACAGAAGTGTCTTCATCATCCAAATCAAGATCAAGGTCTATATCCCTGTCTGTTTCCCTATTGCGATCGCGATTCAATTTTGCTGCTGCTGCAGCACCTGCTGCGACTGCTCCTGTTGCCAAGGCTGCGCCACCAAGCTTAGAAGTAGTTCCTAATGTATCAGTATCAGTATCTATATTGCTTACATCGCCTACTAGATTAGTTTTTCCGCCTGTTACTGCTAAATTATCATTAGGGTCTAGAGGTATTTCTTCACCTGGAGGGTTACCCCGTGGAGGAATATTGCTAACTGCGGGTTCTTGGTCGCTTTTTTCATCACGTTTAAATAAGTAAAGTGCTAATGCGCCTATAGGTAGCAATAGTAAAGGTAGCCACCACCACCACTTACTTTTATTATCGGTTGTAGGTACGTTTCCACCATTATCTGGACTATCCTGTGCAACGGTAGTACTAACGTTGTCTAATTTAGCTGCTGAATTTGCTTCGCCACTACCTTCTAGATCGGGATTTGCTTCGCCACTACCTTCTAGATCGGGATTTGCTTCGCCACTACCTTCTAGATCGGGATTTGCTTCGCCACTACCTTCTAGATCGGGATTTGCTTCGCCACTACCTTCTAGATCGGGATTTACTTGGCCACTACCTTCTAGATCGGGATTTACTTGGCCACTACCTTCTAAGGCTTTAGTAGTTCCATCTGAACTTGCATCTGCAATTTTTGCATTAATGTTATTAATAGCAGGCACTAATTGACCCAGAGCGATCGCAGCATCTTTGACGGTTGAAACAGAACCTACTCTTTGGTTTATAACTTGTTGTCCGCCTTCAGTAGTTGCAAACCCTAAAAAAGCCAAAGCAGCTTCGTTTGGTGTTCCTTTGTATACTAAATTGAAAGGCTGAGAAAACGGATATCTCTGGTCATCTGGTTGAGTTTGGTGCATACTTAACACTTTGACATCATCTCTTTTGAGGACATCATTAGCAACCCCGTATCCTATACCATTGTTGCCCAGTTGAGCAACCATTTGATCGGTACTATCTTGTTGAACTTGTAGCGCATTAGAACCTGTAGCTAATTTTTGCGCTTGAAAGACGGGATAATTAGGAAAGGCTTCTCTGGTGTCATTGCTATTGGGTAAATCTACCATTTTGATTTCGCCAGCATTACCACCTAATTTAGACCAGTCTGTAATTTCTCCTCTAAAAATTTGAGCAAATTGATTGATAGTGAGGCTACCATTATAAGGATTGTTTTTAGAGACGATAACCGCTATTTTCTCGCGACTAATTGGGACAGATTTAAATCCCTCGGCGGATTCTGCTGCTGTTAAATTGCGACCTATTGCAGCTAAATCTGCTTTTCCTTCGGATAGGGATTTGAGATCGTCATCTGCCGATTGTACAGTAATATTAACCTTGGCATTAGGATATTTTGCAGTGAAACCTTCTTTTAAACTTTGGTTAATACTATTGGTGCTATTAGATGCAGCTATTTCTAAGTTTGTATCTTGGGGTAATTGGTCAGGCAAAGTAACACTCTGATCGGTCGCTTGAGACTGAGCCACAAGGTTAGCCGTAGCTGGTTCTATTACTCCTGCTAAGGATAGTAGTATTGCTAATGTAATTACAGAATTATGTTGTTTATGTAACATTTCAGGTCTAAATAAGTATCTGTTTATTTGGGGATTAATTATAAAGGTTGGGTTATATAAATATTACCAAGGGTTATCTTGTTTTAAATATTTTTGATCCGCAAAAATACCTAACTTTATTTTAGTTCAAGTATATTACCAAATATACAGATTTATTTCTATATAAGTTCAGAAATAAATAGATAAATTTAAATTAAATTTTTATTTTAGACAATTACCTTTATTTATAAGAATTTCTATAACTTAACCAAGCTTTATCTAGATTTTATAATTGTGTCTTATGGATTTAAAATAATATATTTGCTAATTATTAAAATATGTATTTTTAAATAAATAATAATAACTATAAAGTGATTGTATTTTTAGATATAAAATTAATCTAATAAAATTTTACACTTCGATTATTAATTAGCTGTAAACCGTTAAGTTAGCTGAATTAGAGTAATTTACGTAACCTGGCGCAAAAATTTTTAAGATTACAGTCTTTTTATAAATACGGTAGCAAAAGATACAGAAAATTTATTATCTAAGGAAGTAAACCTAAAGTCCTCAGCAAGATTTCTCAGTAAACACTAATTTTTTTAACTAATCTTGGTTATTGAGTATAAATTACTGTATTTAACTATTGAGTGAGTAAAAGTATTGCATCCACAATGCCTTTAAAAGCTATAGTTCTTTCGTAAAAAATAGAAACAATATGTCTTACAAAAAAATAACTTATAGATTATCTGCCATAGTGATTGCTAACCTGGCATTATTTTCTATTATCACGCCCAATGCTTTAGCTCAAGAGACAACTAGCCCAATCGTATTAGCAGATACTGCTTGGATGTTGATTGCTACTGCTTTAGTTTTGTTAATGACTCCTGGACTAGCATTTTTTTATGGTGGCTTAGTCCGTTCTCGTAACGTTCTCAATACCATGATGATGAGTTTAGTTGCGATGGCATTAATAGGGGTCACTTGGTGTCTATGGGGTTATACTCTTGCCTTTGATGTTACTGTTGATGCCAATAATCCTTTTGGTCAAGGAATTGAGGCTTTTATCGGTGGATTAGATTGGTTATTTCTTAATGGTGTAACCGCAGCAGCACCAGATCCTGTAGGTTATGCTGCCACTATTCCTCATCAATTGTTTATGGCATATCAATTAACTTTTGCCATTATTACTCCTGCTTTGATTTCTGGCGCAATTGTTGAGCGCATGAATTTTAAAGCATATTTTTGGTTTTTATTATTGTGGTCTACTTTTATCTATTCACCATTAGCCCACTGGGTATGGGGGAGAGGTTGGATTGGTGCAATGGGCGCGCTTGATTTTGCAGGTGGAACTGTAGTTCATATTAGTTCAGGAGTTTCTGCCGTTGTAGCTGCTTGGATGATTGGGCCTCGCCAAAGCTATGAAAGACAGCCTTATGCACCCCATAATGTTCCTTTTGTATTGCTTGGGATTGGATTACTGTGGTTTGGCTGGTTTGGGTTTAATGGCGGTAGTGCTTTAGCTTCAGGATCATTGGCAACAACAGCTATGGTAAATACTTTTATTGCTTCTTCAGCAGGTGGTTTGACTTGGTTAGTGGTGGAATGGATTTTAAGAGGTAAACCGACTGCTATAGGTATTGCCAGTGGATTTTTGGCAGGGCTAGTAGGTATTACTCCGGCAGCAGGATTTGTTCTGCCTATTGGAGCTATTTTAATCGGTTCAATCACCGCAGTTTGCTGCTTTTTCGGTGTAAGTTTACGAGCTAAATTAAAATTTGATGATTCTCTTGATACATTTCCCGTTCATGGACTTGGTGGTACAGTGGGGGCAATGTTAACTGGGGTTTTTGCAACTAAGCAGGTTAATGAGCTTGGTAATGATGGGTTGTTATTTGGAAATGTAGGGCTAATCTGGACTCAATTTGTTGGTGTGGTTGCTACTTATATTTTTGCTGCTGTTGGAACTTTCATTATTTTAAAATTGCTTAAATTAGTTATGCCTATTAGAGTAAATCAGGAAATTGAACAACAAGGCTTAGATGTACCACAACATGGAGAAGAAGCGTATGGGGAAGATTTTGAATTTGGCTCTGGTTTGGGCGGTAACTATATAACTAAAAGATCTTCAATGCAAGAATAGGTTTAAGTTTGGAAAATTCAGGATAAGCTATTAAGAAAGTAAGTGCAATTTCGTCAGATTTTGGAAATGAATGATAGACTGTTGCATTTATTTTTCTTATTAATAATGTTTTAATGTCAGATATAGCTGATTATGGTTAATCTAAATACGTTCTCAGTTTCTGCTTATAAGGTTTATCCTGATGATAATTTTGCTATTACAATTGCACCGCTATATTTAGAAGAGGTATATAATTTGGCGGACGATCGCGCTAATGGAGCAGTAGTAGTCATGAGTGGTACAGTACGTAACCAAACTGAGGGAAAACCTGTAGAATATTTAGAATATCAGGCTTATCAGCCAATGGCGATCGCTGTGTTTCAAGGAATCGCTAGTCAAATACGTAATCAATGGCAAAAGGTAAATCGAGTTGTCATTCATCATCGAGTGGGTAAGTTAAGTATTGGTGAAATAAGTGTTTTAGTTGCGGTAGGATGTCCCCATCGTGGGGAAGCTTTTGAGGCTTGTCGTTATGGGATCGATACTCTCAAACATAATGCGCCAATCTGGAAAAAGGAATTTTATCGTGAATTAGATGGGACTTCTTGTAGCACCTGGGTTTCTATTGGTGCGTGTGAACAGAATAATCAGTCTAATTGTTAAGAAATTCTGTTAAAGATATCGATATCAAATAAAAAGTTTCGTTACTTGTGGTTTTTGTGAGTCTACAGGGAACAATAACTTGAGAATACGCGATCGCGCAAGCTGTGACTATGTCTCATCGCGCTTTGTCGTCTATACTGTGCTATTTAAGTTCCAATGAACCTAAAAGTCAAAGACAAATTATTAGGAAAACCAACGTTTGGCATCCCTCTATATGTAATTTTAGTAGTGCCTTTTATTTTGCAAGTTTTTGCTGCGGTGGGTATAACTGGTTATTTATCATTTCGTAATGGACAAAAAGCAGTCAAGGATTTAGCCACTCAACTACAAGCAGAAGCAAGTGAGCGCGTCACTTTACATTTAGATAATTATTTGGCTACCCCAACAGAAGTTAATCAGATTAATTTCAGTGCTTATCAACAAGAAATTTTGAATCTTCAGGATTTTGACAAAATTCAGCGTTATTTTTATCAACAGATGCGTATTTTTAAGCATCTTAGCTATATCAATTTTGGAAGTGTATCGGGAACTTTTATAGGTGTTGGACGAGAGGATCATGGATCTTTGTATTTGGAATTGATTGATCACAACGATTTAGATCGTTATCATCGTTATGCTTTGGATGATTTGGGTAATAAAGGTAGGATGATAGCGGTAAAACCCTATGATTTTAAACAAGATGCCTGGTATACCAACGCTGCAACAGCCAAAAAACCAACCTGGAGTGAGATATATCAGTGGGGAGATTTACCTAATATTTTGTCTATCTCTTCTAGTTATCCTCTTTATGATCGCCAAAATAAGTTAGTCGGGGTAATTGGAGTTGATTTTATTCTTTCTCAGATTAGTAATTTTTTGAGAAAGCTAGAAATTAGTCCCTCAAGTAAAATATTTATTATTGAGAGGGATGGAATGTTGGTAGCAAGTTCTAGTTCAGAACTACCATACAAAAAAGTAAACGAGCAAGCAACAAGACTTAATGTTATAGATAGTACCGATCCTTTAATTCAGGTAGCAGGAAATTATATTAAAAAACATTTTGCTAGCTTTAATCAGATTACTACCACTGAAAAACTAGAATTTAAATTTGATGGGGATAACTATTTTATTCAAGTCACCCCTTGGCAAGATCAATTGGGTTTAGATTGGCTAGTGGTAGTAGCAATGCCTGAATCTGACTTTATGGGAGAAATTAATGTTAATACTCGCATCACTATTTTATTGTGTGTTGTCTCCCTCTTACTGGCAGCTTTATTATCGATATTTATTTGCAGTTGGCTAACTAAAGCAATGCAACGTATTAGTCAAGCTAGTAAAGCGATCGCTGATGGTAATTTAGATCAAAATATTGAGTTAAGTAGTATTAATGAACTAAAAATAACTGGTCATGCTTTTAACCAAATGGCAAGCCAACTAAAATTTTCCTTTAGTCAGTTAGATGCCAGTCGGCAGGCTTTGGAAACTACTAATGCTGAATTGGATCTAAGTAATAAGAAATTGGCTAAAAGCAATGAAGAGCTAGAAAATAGAGTTAAAGAGCGCACAAAAGAACTACAAACAGCAAAAGAAGCAGCAGAAATAGCAAATCAAGCTAAAAGTATGTTTCTGGCTAATATGAGCCATGAATTAAGAACCCCTCTCAATGCTATTCTGGGGTTTACTCAAATTATGCGTCGAGATTTTTCTGCCACGCGATCGCAATTGGATAATCTTTCAATTATTAATCGTAGTGGTGAGCATTTGTTGGCTTTGATTAATGATGTTTTAGATATGTCTAAAATTGAAGCAGGTTTGGTTCAACTTCACCACCAAAGCTTTGATTTATATCGCCTTTTAGATGTTACTGAAGAAATGTTGGAATTTAAAGCCGAGGCGAAGAATGTACAACTTATATTTGAGCGTCATGCTGATACACCTCAATATATCCGTACCGATGAACGTAAATTACGTCAAGTATTGATTAACTTGTTGAATAATGCCCTAAAGTTTACTACAGAAGGTAAAGTAATTTTGCGTGTCTCTTCCCTCAGTCAGTCAAAAAGACAAATCAACCTCTACTTTGAAGTTGAGGATACAGGAGCGGGTATTTCTGAGGCGGAATTAACTACTATTTTTGAAGCTTTTACCCAAACTGAAACAGGTAAACAGTCAGAAGAGGGTACTGGTTTGGGATTATCAATTAGTCGTAAATTTGTGCAGTTGATGGGGGGACATATTCAGGTTAGTAGTAAATTAGGTTATGGAACAGTTTTTAAATTTAATATCATTGTTGAACCTGGTATACCAGAAGAATTACAACCTCGACAACCTCAGAAAAAAGTAATTGGTTTAGAAGCATCACAACCTACTTATCGTATTTTAGTTGTTGATGATCGTTGGGAAAATCGGCAAATTGTTTTACAACTGTTAAAACCAATTGGATTTGAAGTTAAAGAAGCTAGTAATGGACAAGAGGCTATTGATTTATGGACATCATGGCAACCGCATTTAATTTGGATGGATATGCGTATGCCTGTATTAAACGGTTATGAAGCTACAAAATATATTAAATCCCATTTAAAAGATCAAAGTACTTATATTATTGCTTTAACTGCATCTACTTTTGAAGAGGAAAGAGCCGTGGTGTTAGAAGCAGGTTGTGACGATTTTGTACGTAAACCATTTCGTGAAGAGGTGTTGTTTCAAAAAATGGCGCAATATTTAGGATTAAGTTATATTTACGCAGATCACGATCAATTGAATTTGGATAATGCTTACAAACTGATGGAATTTCGTTTAGATGCTAATTCTTTACAAGTAATGCCTAGTGAGTGGTTAAATCAATTAGAACAAGCTGCATCAGCACTAGACGAAGAGGCGATCGCTCTTTTACTTGCTAAAATTCCCGATGAACACCAGCTATTGGCTCAAGCACTTGAGAACAAAGTTGCTGATTTTGATTTTGATGAAATTGTTAACCTAATTCAGCAAACAGTTCCAGCCTAATTACACCTATGAATTCACCTGCTGTTATACCTCAAAATATTTTAATCGTTGATGATATTGTTGATAATTTACGAGTTTTATCCCAAACACTGAACGAACAAGGGTATAAGATACGTTGCGCTAAAAATGGTGTAACAGCTATTAAAGCTGCCAGTATGGTAATTCCAGATCTGATTTTACTGGATATTAATATGCCAGATATGAATGGGTATGAGGTGTGTCAACGATTAAAAGCCCAGGTTGAAACTCAAGATGTTCCCGTAATCTTTTTGAGTGCTTTGGATGATGTGTTAGATAAGGTTAAAGCTTTTGAGGTGGGCGGAGTTGACTATATTACTAAGCCTTTTCAAGTGGAGGAAGTTTTAGTTAGAGTTAAAAATCATTTAGCTCTTCAGTCGGCTAAAGCGGAAGTTTTCGGGTTAAATCAGATTTTAGAACAGAAGGTTAAGGAACGAACTATCCAGTTAAAAATTGCTAATGAGCAACTAGCAGCCACTAATGAGCAGTTGACACAGGAAATCCTCGAACGTCAGAAAGCGGAAAAGAGATTAATCCAAGATGCATTGTATGATA
Organism: Chondrocystis sp. NIES-4102; assembly: GCA_002368355.1. Lineage (NCBI taxonomy): Bacteria > Bacillati > Cyanobacteriota > Cyanophyceae > Chroococcales > Chroococcaceae > Chondrocystis > Chondrocystis sp. NIES-4102. The sequence continues at coordinate 3,799,790 of AP018281.1, forward strand.
GTTTAACTGGTTTGGCAAATCGGACTTTACTGATGGAGAGAATTGATTTTACTCTTTCTCGGGCTAAACGCAACCCTAATTATTTATTTGCCTTATTATTTATCGATTTAGATCGCTTTAAAATTATTAATGATAGCTTGGGGCATTTAGTAGGGGATAAACTATTAATTGCGATCGCTAAATTACTTCAAGAGGGGTTACGTGATGTGGATACTGTAGCTCGTCTGGGAGGGGACGAATTTGTGATTCTCTTAGATGATATCCATGATTTAAAAGATGCTACAAAAGTAGGCGATCGCTTGCAAGAGAAACTCAAGATACCTTTTAATTTTAAAGGTCAAACTATTGTTACCTCTGCGAGCATTGGAATTGTACTTAGTTCTGGCGGTTATAATAACAGTTCTCAAATTCTACGGGATGCTGATATAGCTATGTATCGGGCAAAGGAAAAAGGTAAAGCCCGTTATGAAGTATTTGATCGCGATATGTATCTTCAAACTCTTAAAGTTATTGAATTGGAGCGTGATTTACGTTTAGCTTTATCGAAGCAAGAATTTAGTTTGCATTATCAACCGATAGTTTCCCTCAATAAGAATACCTTAGCAGGGTTTGAGGCTTTATTGCGTTGGCATCATCCCCGCATAGGTTTGATTTCTCCCAAGGAATTTATCCCCATCGCCGAAGATACAGGCTTGATTTCTTCTATTGGTGACTGGGTATTATTCCAGGCTTGTCAGCAATTGGCAACTTGGCAAAAAGATTATGTTCATATCCCTGAAATTGCCAGCTTAAAAATTAGTGTTAATGTTGTTAGTCAGCAACTTCAAGAACCAGAATTTATTGCTAAATTAGACGATATATTACAGCAAACTGGTTTAGATTCTAGTTGTCTGAGATTGGAAATTACTGAAAGGGTTTTAGTAGATTCGGGAATTAATACTCAAAATACTTTATTAGAGATTAAAAAAAGGAAAATTAAACTCAGTATTGATGATTTTGGCACGGGGTATTCTTCTTTGAGCTATTTACGCCGTTTACCTATTGATAACCTTAAAATTGATGGTTCATTTGTTGAAGGAATTAATAAAGATGTTGAAGACTTGGAAATTGTCAAAACTATCATAACCCTGGCGCATATTCTGGGAATGGATGCGATCGCTGAGGGAGTTGAGACGATCGAACAAGTTAGGCAGTTAAGAGATTTGGGTTGTGAATTTGCTCAAGGTTATTTGTTTTCTAAACCTTTAGAGCCAAAAGTAATTAATTCACTGCTTTATAATAGTTTTACTAAAGAGTTTTTTCCTCACTATAAATAAGTCTATATTTAAAGATCGGGAAGAGAAACAAGATCCCACTCCCGAAATGCCATTACATACTAGGTGCAGCTAGGGCTAAAACTCTTTGAAGTAACCTTGGGAAAAGGCGTTGACACCAAATTGCTAAATAACTTTGCCATCCTACTAAAATTTCGCCAGAATTCTTAGATAAGCCTGAAATTAAGGCTTGGGCGACTTGTTCTGAGGTCATAGGCATTACCCAACGAAATAACTTGAGATTACGTGTCATATCGGTATCGGTAAGGGTCGGCAGTAGAGCAACCACTTTAATATTATGACCTGCTAATTCACTACGTAAAGCTTGAGTAAAACCAATGATCGCAAATTTGGTGGCGGAATAGGTAGACATTGTGGGGGCTGCAACTTTCCCCATTAAACTCGAAACATTAACAATAGTGCCTTCTTTTTGACTTGCCATTCGTTTAGCCAATAAGCGTGTGATAGTCATCATTCCCAATAGGTTTAGAGATATTTCTTCTTCTACTTTGGGTAGTTGAGTCTCTAAAAAAGGTGCTTGATGGGCTACCCCTGCACAGTTTACCAATAGATGAATTGGTCGATGGGTGCGCCAGGCTTGAGCGATCGCGATATTGATGCTCGATGGTTGCGTTAAGTCTACTGCTAAGGTGGTAACTTTGACTCCCATAGTTGCAATCTCTGCTGCCACACCTGCTAATCTCTGACGATCTTTAGCTACTAGAATTAAATGTTGAATACCTTGTTGTGCTAATTCAAAAGCGATCGCTCTTCCAATCCCACGCGAAGCTCCTGTAATTAGTGCTGTTTTACCTTTTATATTCATACCTTGAACTTTTATTTTTTTGCCTACAATCATGAACTATTTGGTTTACAAACCGCGTTTTTCTTACTGTGCCAGTTTGATTTATGGCATAGTTATTTGATACGAATTAATCTTTGTTGTGTCACTTTATAAATTCTTGGATTTTGGTTATCAAGCAACTAACCTAATTATTTTGGCTAATACAGGTTCATTTTCTTCCTCTTTTTAGCAAGGCTTGTCTATAAATTTTTTGGGGAAAGTTAAAGTATGCTAATTGTTTTAACTTAGTTACTTGAGAATAAAGTTGTTACGTTGCAATTTTGATTCAGCATCTTAAACACTCCTGGTTAGCAGCTAATAATTTTTTGATTTTCCTTAATAACTTTTGTGTAATTTAATTACTTTGCATACCTTAACAAAAAAAAAAATGAATTGAGGCAATTTTTGGTATAAAAAACTGCATTCGCTTAATTTGATTTGTTAAAATTTTGTGAAAAGTAGACAGGTAGCGGTTTGGGTTTTTACTACAGATAAATTTATATCACCTATAAGTTTTACTAATCATTAACCCATGCTTTAGATTATATTAACCGTTTAAAATAATAGCTTCGTTATCATCTAAATAAACTAAGCACAATAAACATTTTTTTTACATTTGTTTTGTAAGTTGCCAGCGAGTAGCTACTTTAAGTGGTACTCGTTATAAAACCTCAACTTGCAAACAAAATGAGTTATATAAATATTCAAAAGAACCATCTAGAGCCAAGCAATGATCCCCACAATATGGAGTCGGGCGAAAATCATTCTAGTTGGGAAGATTGGAAAAATAATTGGAATCATCAAGCAGATGATAGTCATGCTCAAGAATCTAGCGATAATATGGGTAACGGGGCTGAAATTTATAGCCAGAGCGATGCAGGTATACCATTAGAAAACCCTAATTTACCAGCAGGGGTTGAAGATGGAAACGATATAGATAAATTAGATTTCGGTTCTCAATATACCAATTCTAACGGTATGGACTCTAGTGATAATCTATTGGGTACAGAGGGAGCGAATACTTTTAAATTCGATTTACTATTAAATGCCAAACCAGAAATATATCAAAAACATCTTGATGGTGAAGGTAGAATTGATTGGGCAGGCGTAACAGGAGAAAATACTAACTATCATGACCATTGGCTTGATGGTATTGGTCAAGAAACGATTATAGATTTTAGTGGTAATGGTGGTGATGGAGATAAAATTCAGATTGATGGTCATACAGTTACCGTAAAAGTTATCGAAGAGCTAGACAATAAGGTAACTTTGGGTCTATATGCAGATCAAGGTGCAGATGGGACTCGTGGTAATGATGCTCATGATTTCGATGTTGTTGGCAAAATTACTGTTAATCACGATGGTCATTTTAATTATGGCAGTGATCTTAGTATTAACGCTGGTTCTGTTGCAGGAGCATTTGAGTTTGCTTAAGATTAGTTGATAGCTAAATTTAATTTCGCTGCGATCCGTGGATATATTTAGTTATTTGGTTTGATCCCTATTTATTTTGTGGACAATTACATTGGGGATCGTAGTGAAATGTTATTTATTGTAGGTAGTAGGAGTGGCTGAGTGGCTGAGTGGCTGAGTGGCTGAGTGGCTGAGTGGCTGAGTCAGGAATTAGGTATCTTTAAAGGATTAGCTGCGCGTCATAGCTAATAGCTAAAGGCTAAAAACTAAAGGCTAAAATTCACATCCTACGAAGAAATATAATTGTATTTCACGATCTACCGTTGTGGTGTAATAAAAATCAGCAACGCCAAATTATCTAATATTGTCAAGATCTAACAAAAGTGTAAAATCGCAGGGGATAATTATTTTAAAACTTTTAGTAAATTTACTATAAATGACTCATTCGCTAGATGTAACTACCCTTGCTCGTTGGATGGCATCAGACTTTAGTAATCAAGCCCAAGCTTATGCTAATCCGCCTTTTTTTGCTCATATTCGTGTATGTATGCGTCCTTTACCCTACGATTTACTCGACGGTACAAGTTTATTTTTAGAGCAAGCCTATGATTTTATGCTAAATCAGCCCTATCGCTTACGAGTGATTAAATTTAAAGTAGTCGGCGATCGCTTGGAATTGGAAAATTATAAAGTTAAGGATCAAGAGAAGTTCTACGGTGCATCTCGTAATTTAGATTTACTTAAAACTTTAACGGCAGATCAGATTGAGAAAATGGCAGGTTGTGACATGGATGTTAGCTGGAGTGGTAATAGTTTTAAGGGGGAAATTAAACCAGGGAAAGCTTGTATCGTAGAACGGCAAGGTAAAATTACTTATTTAGATAATAGTTTTGAAATTGACCAACATAAATTAATTAGCTTTGATCGCGGACGTGATCCCGAAACGGATGAATTAGTCTGGGGATCGGTGGCGGGCCCATTTGAGTTTTTCCCCCTTACCAGTTTTGCCGATGAAGTTGAAAAGTAAGCCAGTAGAAATATTGATTTAGGATCTAAGCCTCAACACCAGGAGAAAAAAAGTTTTGCCAGAATTACCAGAAGTAGAAACCGTTAAACGAGGATTAAATAAATTAACTTTAGATCAACCAATTCAAGGGGGCGAAGTTTTATTAGCTAGAACTTTGGCATATCCTGCTGAGATTAAGGTATTTTGGCAAGGAATTACAGGTATGGCGATCGCTCGTTGGTCTAGAAGAGGGAAATATTTATTGGCTCAATTGAATAATGATTCTGCTCAACCTGCTGGGTATTTAGGAGTACATTTGCGGATGACGGGGCAATTATTATGGGTAAAGCAAACTATACCTTTACAAAAGCATACTCGTATCCGTTTGTTGTTTGCTTACAATCAAGAACTACGTTTTGTGGACACCCGTACTTTTGGTAAATTTTGGTATATCCCACCTGGTATAGAACCCCAGTTAATTATTACAGGGTTGCAGAAATTAGGGCCCGAACCGTTTGCCGAAGATTTTTCTGTTGAGTATTTTAATCAGCAATTACATCGTCGTCGTCGCTTAATTAAAACCCTATTGTTAGATCAAAGTTTGGTGGCTGGCATTGGTAATATTTATGCGGATGAAGCTCTGTTTCAAAGTGGTATTAGACCCGATCGCCTGGCTACTGATTTAACCAATAAACAAAGTCAAAAATTACATCAAGCAATTACTAGTGTGTTACAAACAGCTATAGACAAAGGTGGTACTACCTTTAGCGATTTTCTCAACCTACTAGGAGTTAGTGGTAATTATGGAAATTGTGCTTTTGTTTACGGTAGATACCAACAACCTTGTCGTGTTTGCGGGACAGATATCGAGAAAATTAAACTCGCAGGGCGCACATCCCACTTTTGCCCTAGTTGTCAGCATTAGTAAGAAGCAGCCTCAGCAGCTACAACGGCTTTCCCTTGAACTACGAATACTGAACAGGGGGCATGATGAATTACATAATTACTTACACTACCTAGAAATATTTCGGCGATATTTTTTTGGTTGCGCCGACCAATGACAATTAAATCCGCACCCCATTCTACTGCTTGCTCACCAATACCCAAATTGCAATTACCCAGGCGACATTCATATTCACAGTCAATATGTTTAGCGATCGCTTTATCGGCAAAGGTTTTTAGCCAGGTTAAACTCTGTTGTTGTTGCTGTTGTTGATATTCCTGAGAGAAGGCTAAACTTTCTCCAATTACATCTACATCATATAAAGTCCCAACGCCTACCCAAGGAGAGACATCTTGTATTTGCCAATCAATCATATGAATAAGTAGCATTTCGCTTTTTTGGGCGATCGCAATTGCTAAGGCACTTTCAAAAACCGCCGATGCTTCTGAGGAATGATCTAAAGCTACTAGGATTCTTTGAAACATATTTATTTTCTCCAGCAATGGACTTATATGACATAGTCCTGAGTGTTTCTTTCATAAATATATAGCAATATATCAAGGTAGTTTACTAATAAAACTCAATAACTTTTGCGTCCTTGCGGTTAATAAAGTTCGACGGTAGCTATCGGCAGCTTGTTTAATCATACTTGCCTGAGTTGGATAGGGATGAATTACTTGAGATAGTTTACTTAAACCCATTCCACTAATCATGGCGGTGGTAATCTCACTAATCATTTCTCCTCCATGACGGGCGACAATAGTTGCTCCCAGAATTTTATCTGAACCTTGTTGATGGAGAATCTTAATAAAGCCTGTAGTTTCCCCATCAGCTAATGCTCGATCTACTTCATCTAAATTAATTTTAATTGTCTCTCCTGCAATTCCTTGGGCTTTTGCCTGATCTTGATACATCCCCACATGAGCAACTTCAGGATCAGTATATGTTACCCAAGGCATAATTAAATCACTCAGCTTGTTTTTACCCAAACCAAAAGGAGAAAATAAGGTATTTTTAATGACAATGCGAGCAGCAGCATCCGCAGCATGGGTAAATTTCCAATTCATACAAATATCTCCAGCAGCATAAATTTTAGGGTTGCTAGTCTGGAGATAGTCATTTACTTTCACCCCTTGCTTAAGGTCATATTCTACCCCTGCTACCTCTAGATTTAGTTGTTCGACATTAGGCTGTCTACCTGCACCTGCTAAAATTTCATCTACTATCACTGATTCTTCCCCAGCTTCGCCAATGAAATTAATAATCTTCCCACCAGGACTTGCTTGAATTTGTTGTAATTGACAGTTTAAAACTAAACGCATCCCTTCAGATACAAAAGCCTCTTGCACTATGGCAGCAGCATCAGGATCTTCTTTACCCAATAGTTGAGAACCTGTATGAAATAAAATAACTTCACTCCCCAAACGTAAAAAAGTTTGAGCCAATTCACAACCAATTGGGCCACCACCTATCACCGCTAGTCTTTTAGGCAATTGTGTTAGGGAAAAAACTGTTTCGTTGGTTAAATACCCAACTTCTTCTATACCAGCAATATTAGGTTTGACAGCCCTAGCCCCTGCTGCAATTACCGCTTTCTTAAATTTAAGAGTTTGTCCGTTGAGGGTAATAGTATTGTGACTGCTAAAACTTGCTTCTCCAAAAAAGACATCAACCCCAGCTTTTTTAGCTGCTTTGGCAGAATCTACAGGGCTAATTTTGGTTCTTATTTGGCGCATTCTTGCCATGACGGCAGGGAAATCTACTTCCACCTCTGGTGGTTGAATTCCGAAGGGTAGGGCATCTTTCATCTCTGCTACCACCCTAGAAGAACGTATCAAACATTTAGAAGGTACACAACCAACATTTAAACAGTCTCCTCCCATCAGATGTTTTTCAATTAAGGCTACTTTTAACCCTATACCTAATCCTGCTGCGCCCTTAGCAGTAACTAATCCTGCTGTCCCTGCCCCAATTACCAGCAGATCGTAACAGTCGGCAGGTTGTGGATTTTCCCAATTATCAGGATGAACATTAGCGATTAATTCCCGATTGTATTGATCCATCGGCGCGATCGCAATTTTTTTATTGTGTTTAGTCATTTGGTTTATTTAATTTTTGGTTACAATACCTTATTTGTTTAATTCGATAGATTCATCTAAGGTTTGACGCGCAATTTTAGTAACGTAGAGAGTAACTGCTACCGTGGCTATAAAACCTATGATTCTAATCGTCCATTGAGCCAAAGGATTTGCATCAGGTTGTGACTCGCCTATATCCGCTATACTGCCTGCTAAAGAGCCAATATAAACATACATGATTGTACCTGGGATCATCCCTACTGAAGCTAAAATATAATCTTTTAAGGATACTCCAGTGATACCTAAGCCGTAATTTAAAAGATTGAAGGGGAATATAGGCGATAAACGGGTTAGCAAGACAATTTTTAGTCCTTCTCTACCTATGGCTTGGTCGATCGCCTTAAATTTTTGGTTAGTAGCTATTTTTTTGGCAATCCAATTTCTGGCTAGATAACGCCCCACTAGAAAAGCTAAAGTTGCGCCAATAGTAGCCCCAATAAAAACGTAAATTGAACCTTTGATCACTCCAAATAGTATGCCTGCTCCTAAAGTTAGTATTGCTCCAGGGATAAAGACGACTGTCGATATTGTATAAATTAGGATAAACACTAAAGGCGCGATCGCTATATTTACACCAAATAGTTTAGTTGTACCTAAATTATCAACCCATTGCAGAGTATCTTGTAATAATGTTTGAGGATGGAAATTTATCTGATTGATTCCCTCTGCCTGAACTGGTGCAGTTGGTATTGTGATGAGAATTATGATTAAAATACTTAAAATTAGGTATTTATTTTTATTCATATAGTATTTTGCCATTTTGCTAAGATACAGTCTAAATTGTTGTTATTAATAGATAAAAGTGTAATAACTTAATTTATTCTAAGTTTGTCTATTTTTAATAATAAAAACAATTATATTTTATTGGAAGTAGAGATAATTATTGATTAGTATTTATCAGATATTTAGTTGTATATTACAAAAATAGAAAAAATTATTACCCCTGAAACTTGAGACTATTTTTTATTTAATAATTACTCATGATCAGGAATTACTATAAATGATCTTTTAACCTAACTATTTTTTGTTTATTAGTTAAATTTAATTAGGACTAAGTGAAGTATTTATTAGTGAAACATTTAAAAGTAATGTTGCTTGCTATTGTTATATAATCAACCCAATTTACATTGCTTTGTAACCAATATCTTGATTGTTAAAGTTTTAGCCACACACCTAAAAATGTTACCTCATTAATCAAACTCCACCTATCCTAAATCATTAGAAATATATTTCTAATCAATTAATAAATAATCCTTGATCATTTGCCTATTTTTGTTCTAAATAAAATTGATAGCGAGTCTCTAATTCCTGAGAACTTAAATTCTTTGTCCAATATTCCACTAAAGTATGACCCAATGCCCAGGTATTAGGTTTTTCAAGCTCATTATTATCTGTCAACAGGGGCCACAAAGAACGTAGATCAAAGTTACTTAAATTAGGATGATCATCAAGTAACATAAATAACTCATAAGCCATCTGAAGCTTCCCAATTACTACAGGTGCTTGTTCTACAGGAATTTGGGCTGCCAAAATAGAAGCAAGATTTGGTCTGCCAGTAGTAACAGTAGAAATTACTTGTAGCACTGGACTTTTTAATAAAGCGGTTAAACCTTGGGTAGTTGCCATTTGCCGAGTATAGCGATCAATTATTTTAGCTGCTGCACTACTACGGGCTTCTATGTTTCTCAGAAAACGAGCTAAACGAAGTTGTTTTGCAGGATCGATCGCTTGAATTAGTTCTAAAGATAGTGCTTCTACACCCCAAGCTGAACGTTTATTTGCCAAATCTTCAGTTACGACGGGTAATACTAATTCACAAATATCTCCTAATTGTTGAGCGCGATAGATAGTTGCTTCGCGAATTGATATTTCTTTGGGTTTAGTACCTTCAGTCCAATTGTAAGGTGGATTCCACTCACGGATAGGACGTAGGCGATCTACCTGGGTAACAACAGCAATAGCATTTAAATCGGGAAGATCTTGTTTTAGAGCTTGTAAAAAGTCTAAATCCATCTGTAAAGCGGGATCTAGAGCAGGATTAACTAATAGTAATAGGTCTGCGGTTGCTGCATATTCTAAAACTTGTTGTCGCAACTGGGGGTGATTAACTTGTTCGTAACCAGGTGTATCTAATAGATTTAAAATTTCTTTAGTTGGGGTTTGCCACTGATAATTGCTAATTTTATCCGTACTTGGCAAAACATCAACTTCTGCTCGTTCAGCCTGAAACAAAGTATTAATTAAACTACTTTTACCTGCACCTGTACGCCCTACTAAAATAATATTAACTGGTTTTTCAGTAACTTCTGCTGGTTCTGCTGTGGTCAAAATCTCTTTGAGGGTTTTAGTTGCTGTCTTTGGTAAGCTTGGAGTAGCAACAACTTCAGAAATGCTAATTGTTTGATCACCATATAAAGCGATCGCTTGAGACGCTAAATTCTTTAAGGCAGTTTCGCGGATAAATTGACCTAAATTAAATAGTAACTCCTGATTTGCCTGATTATTAAAGTTTTTCGTTGCTTCTTTAGCAGCAGCAGCAGCAGGATTTAATAGCCATTGCGACCAACTAAATACTTTTGCTATTTTACGGGCTGATGGTTCTATCTTTTTATATTTTTCGTATGCTTCATATCCCTGTCCAATGGAGACACGATTTAAAATAGGAGCTAGTTTTTGCATCATGCGATCAGTATCATCTACTGTCCCACGAATTAGACCATAGGCTTGAGGAATGTAAATATTAAGCAAAGGTCTTTTTACTTCAGGATTATGAATTTGAGCGATCGCTGAAACTAATTCTTGACATCTTGACCAAAAGGTCTGCCAATCTTCCCAAAGTGGGGCATCTGCTTGTGTTTTTAGGATAATTTGATCTAAACAAGCTTTTATCTGCTGTTGTCGCTCCCCTGCATTTTTTAACTCGGACTCTTGATTAATTTCTTCTATAACTTCTTGTATTTGGGATAAGGCAGGTTTTGTCCATCGGGCTAATAACCATCGCCACCCAGCAAAAACGATCACCACCACTCCCCAAATCCAATTTATTCCCCAATCATGAATTTGTGTGCCTGCTGCAATTAATAAAAAGCCTACAATTATAGCAATTGGTAGAATCAAAATTACCCATTGCCAAGGTTTCATGGATGTCATTGCTTTTTTTCTCTATCTGGAAATCTGCTTTATATAGTAGCGGGATTTAATTCGGATGAGATTGATTTGCTATAGTTATGGTCAAATTTAGAGGTTTTATAGAAGCGATGATCCTATAAATTTTTATTTTCAAGTAAAGTTATCTAGGTAAACTTACCTATAATATTTATGATTCACGGTTGTATTGTAAAGCTCACATAACTTTGGCGATTAATGGCAATATTATAAAGACATCTTATGAAATCTCTTTGCGCCTCTGCGTCTTTGCGTCATTTTAATCTCAATTGTCTTACCCTTGGCGGTCATCTGCTATAACTTAAATTGATGTTATACAGAATATTCAGCAGTATTAATATCAAAAACAATAGGGACGCATTACCTTAAATAATACATCCCCACAAATCCCAGAAAAATTAACCAAAACCGTTTTACCAAATCTTATCTAATAAGCCAAAGTTTCCAACGTTTCCCTTAAATAGCGTTGTACTTGTGTATCTAGATCACCGTCAACATTCATATCTCTTTCTTGTTGCCAAGTTTTAAACCCTGAACTCTTGGCGATCGCCTTTCTGAGGCTGATCCAAATTTCTTGTTCTTGCCAATTTTGTGGGGCAATAGTTGAATTTCCCATGGATAACCTTATTTTTTATATCTTTATATCTATTAGTGTAGCTTAATCAAAACAATAGTCTGTATTTCCAACTACACAATGGGAGCAAACAACAAATTTTAATCAAGTTTATTAATTTCTGCTTTAGGGGGTAAAAACCAGAGTATTTTGTCTACCTTAATCCCAGGTACAGTAAAATTATGCTCAATCTCCTCTATTGGATAGGGTTGTGTTTGGACGTAAGATAATTTTTTAGTAAGTAAAACCAGCAACACACTTATGGGTATTTGCAGAAATAAATTACTACCCAAAAAAGCTATAAGGGCGATCGCCATTCCCAAAATCCGCCATTGAGGTAGCCAATCAACTACACCTACACTCAAAGGAGACAAACTATACAACAACCATAATATTCCAGTCATGATCCCTGCAACGAGCAAACTTACAAACTTGTGCTTGACGGTCTTAAATAGGGATAAGATTTTCAATTGCTCATTAGTTAATGATTCCGCTTTGAGGGAAAAAAGTAAAACACTAAATATATCAAATGGACGTGTTAACTGCATCCACAGGATTGGCAAAATAGCGAAAATAACTAGTAAGGATAATTCCCATATATAACCAAAACTATCCCCAATCCCTAACCCAATTAAAACTACTTGTAAAAGTGCAGGAAAGATGACTATTCCAGATAAATGAATCCAAAGAAAAGGTTCTAAACGCCAGTTAGACATATCTATTATGAGGAATTTATTAAGGAAAAAAGGGTAACGCTAAGTTAACAAACTCCCATTACCCTCAACGCTATTTAATTACTGCTTAGAGTACGACGCTTAAAGACTAAGTCGTAAGCCTCAATAATGTCTCTTTCCTGCCAATCGGAGAATTTAGATGCACCCACACCGCATTCAAAGCCTGTGTTTACTTCTTTGACATCCTCTTTCATCCGTTTTAAGGAATTAAGCTCACCCTCATAGACGACTTTGTTACTACGGCGTACACGGATTTTACAATTACGTACTATCTTACCAGATAATACATAGCATCCTGCCACAGCACCACGACCAACAGGGAACACTGCACGAACTTCAACTTGACCCAAATGTTCTTCAACTTCTTCTGGATCTAGAAGACCTTCCATTGCTCCTTGAATCTCATCTAAGAGCTTGTAAATAATATTATATTGACGAATATCTACCCCTTCTCGATCTGCTGCTTGTCGCGCTCCCGATGCCAAGGTTGTATTAAAGCCAATAATAATCGCACCACTAGCTGCTGCTAAGTCTACATCGGTTTCTGTAACTTCTCCTGGAGATGCTAACAAGATCCGAATTTGAACTTCATTTTGTGGTAGCTGCTGTAATGAACCTACAATTGCTTCTGCCGATCCTTGAACATCAGCCTTAATAATTAAATTAAGTTCTTTAAGCTCACCTTCTTGTGCTTGGGCTGAAATTGTACTCAAACTAATACGACGAGCCGACAAAGATTGTAGAAGACGACTGTCTCGTTGTTTTACCGCTCGTTGATCGGCAATTGCTCTTGCCTCTTTCTCATTTTGGTAAACATCAAACTCATCCCCAGCTTCAGGTACATCATTAAGTCCTAAGATCTCTACTGCAAAAGAAGGAGTTGCAGCTTCTACTTTCGCCCCTGTATCATCAATCATCGCCCTAACTTTACCCAAAACTGAGCCAGCCACGATGCTATCTCCCACCCGTAATGTACCATTTTGAACCAATAGAGTTGCCACAGGGCCACGATTTCGATCTAAATTAGCCTCAATAACTGTTCCCTTAGCAGGGCGATCGGGGTTAGCAGAAAGTTCTTCAACCTCAGCTATTAACAGAATCATTTCTAATAGTTCATCTAAATTAGCCCCTGTCAAAGCACTGACAGCAACCATCGTAGTATCACCACCCCAATCTTCAGGCACTAATCCTTGATCCGTTAATTCTTGCTTAATTCGGTCAGGATTTGCTTCAGGCTTATCTATCTTATTAATGGCAACCAATAATGGTACTTCTGCTGCTTTAGCATGACTAATAGCTTCTTTAGTCTGAGGCTGCACCCCATCATCGGCAGCAACCACCAAAATTGCTATATCAGTAACCCTAGTACCTCTAGCACGCATAGCGGTAAACGCTTCGTGACCTGGAGTGTCTAAGAAGACGATCTGCTGTTTATTACCATTATGTTCTACATCAACGTGATACGCGCCGATGTGCTGGGTAATTCCACCTGCTTCTCCTGATGCCACAGCACTCTTGCGAATTGAATCGAGCAAAGTTGTTTTACCGTGGTCTACATGACCCATGATAGTAACAACAGGAGGACGTGACTGAAGATTTTCTAAATCATTAGCATCCAACATTTCAGTTTCTTTAGTTGCTGCTGATTTTTCTTCAGGAGTTTCCACAATTACCCCTAATTCCTCGGTCACCATACGTGCTGTGTCTATTTCAAGCGTTTGGGTAATGTTGACGGGAATGCCTTTAAAAAATAAACTCTTGATAATATCTGTCTCAGGAGTATTAAGCCTTTCTGCTAACTCTCTAACAGTCAAATTATCAACTATAGTAATCGATTCAGGCAAAGTAGCTGCATCTTTGGCTTTAGCTTGACGCTCTACTTTCGGAGCTTTCTCGGTTTTAAAAGCAGGTTTACGTGGTTTTTTCGCAACACTAGCTGTCGGTTGCTGCTGTAATGATTTTGGTTTAGCTGGACGAGCAGTAGATATACTAAACGCGGTGTCAACCTGAATACTACTAGCATCAGATTCAAAATCTTCGTCATCATCTAATAAAGGTTTAGGCGCACGACGTTTCTTACTGACTTTACCTTTACCTAATTTAGCCTGTTGCTCATCATCATCCTCTTCGTTTTCCCACTCTTTAACTTTCCTAGGTGGTAGAGGTCTTTTTAACCTAGCAATTTTCTTGACTTCTGTTTTTTCGATAATTTCATCTGAATCAATTTCAGGTTCAGCTATGTTATCGACTACAGCATCATCTAAATCAATATTATCCTCATCTAATGGTTTAGCTACCTTAGCTACAGTTTGAGCTTTTTGTGGTCGTTGATTTAACTTCGGTAAAGAGGGAATAACTTTTTTCTTTTTCTCAGTTTCTTCTGTTGCTTGCTTTTTCTCAGCAAATTTTACTGGATTTGGCGATGGCGATGGCGATGGTGATGGCGACGGTTCTACTGATTTTATTTTAGGTTTAATAGGTGGAGAAATAGAACTTTTAGCAGATTTGCTTACCTCAGGTTTAACAGCAGCATTTACTGGTTTGGGAGGTTTCACTGTCGAAGGTTTTGATATGGAATCTGAAGGTTTTTGATTACTTGGTGATGGCTTCAGTTCACTACTTTTATTATTATCTTTAACTTGAGAAGGTTTAATCAAAGATTCAGATGTCGGAGAATTATTATCTGATGTACTAGATTGAGGTCTATTGGGTGGGGAAACTAATTTAGGAGATGTACCTAATTTAGACTGCATAGTTTGAGAAGATAGATTAGGGGTGTCTGTTTTGTGATGAATTGCCAAGATTTGTTGTTGGCGTTTTCCAGGTGCTTGAGGGACTCTGGGTTCTTGTTTCAAATTATTGCTAGGTTTTTCGACGCGAGGCGACTTAGCTACTACTGCTTTTACTCTCTCTGCTTCTGAAGCGTCAATTGTACTACTATGACTTTTAACAGGAATGTTTAATTGCTCGCAAATTTCTTTTATATCTTTGTTATCCAAATTAAGCTCTTTTGATAGTTCGTATATTCTCACTTTGCCGTTGTTCATCCACTATGCCCCTTAGTTGACTGTTATATTGTTATTTGACCATTTGGTTGCTCATGTAATCTTTCATGTTTTTAGCTAGTTGATAAAACTTATCTAACTCTATTAAATAAAATCCTGATTAAAAAATAGTATAAATGAGCTTTGAATTGTTACCAATTTTAATATCTCATAATTTAATTTTAGAGAAAAAACAAAATTGTTTGTATATTTTTTAATTTTCGTTGTGATTATCTGGGTTTCATGTTCTAAGATTTACATTAATTAGTTTAAGCGTTCTTGTAAAGTTTGATAAATATGTTCTGGCACTTTAGCTTTTAAACAGCTATTCAAGCGATTTTTATATTTAGCTTTAACTAAACATTGAGCATTAGGACAAATATAAGCAGAGCGTCCTATTCCTTGATCTAATCTGATTTGATGGTTAGCTGCTAAACGAACCACTCGCCAAAATGATATTTTTGGTGCGACTCTACGGCAGCTAATACAACAACGATAATTAATTGGCTTCAAGCTTGTTCTAGGTATACTTTTAACTTTTGTTTTTTAAATGTTGATCTTGAGCTTGCAACATTAAACAGTTTAAAACAACTACGTTGGTCATCAGGAAAATACCAAGATAAAAATTATTTAATCTTCATCCGTCGATGTAATAGTCTCTTCTAAGGGAGCGGATTTTGGTATATTTGCCTCCACCTCAAATTCACTATCAGTTTCGATCTCTACTTCAAGATCATCAGGTTCTGCTTCCTCCTCACTTATTAAAACCTCTTTTTTAGCTGCTTGCTCTGCCCATTTTTTCATTTCTGCCTCTTCATCATATTGATTAATATCTTTGATGTCGATTTTCCAGCCAGTCAAACGCGCAGCTAAACGTACATTTTGTCCTTCTTTACCAATTGCCAAACTCAATTGATCTTCAGCTACCAAAACTAAAGACTGCTTCTCCTCTGTATTGGCTAATACTACTCGATCAATTCTAGCAGGGCTGAGAGAATTGGCAATATAAGTGGCAGGATCTGGTGACCAGCGAATTACATCAATTTTTTCACCTCTAAGTTCATTGACTACTGCTTGAATTCTCGATCCTCTCGCACCAATACAAGCACCTACAGGATCAACGTCTCTTTCTAAGGTATCTACTGCTATTTTAGTACGTACTCCTACATAACGAGAGGGAGGATGAGCTTCTCTTGCTACTGCCACAATACGGACTATTTCTTCTTCTATTTCAGGAACTTCATTACTAAAGAGTTCTACTACTAACCCTGCGGTGGCTCTAGAAACCATTAACTGAGGACCACGATGAGGAGTATCTCTTACTTTTTTTAGATAGACTTTAAAAGTAGCATTGGAACGATATGTATCATTGGGTAATTGTTCTCGTTTGGGTAATTCTGCCTCTACTTCTGGTTGTCCTAAACCACTGGTGACAGCAACAATAGCAGACTGTCTTTCAAAACGTACCACTCTTGCCTGTAAGACTGTACCTTCTAAATCACTAAATTCTTCCTGGATTAATTTGCGTTGTTGGTCTCGAAGTTTTTGTAATAATACTTGTTTTGTTTGAATTGCTGCCATGCGCCCAAAATCTTTTTGTTCTGGGGTAACATCAACTAATACGGAATCTCCGACTTGAATCTCTGAATCGTCAACTTGTTCCTGTACTTCGTTTAAGGCAATTTGATGATCGCGATCTTCAATCTTTTCTTTGCTGACATCGACGATGACTTTTGTTGTCAGTATTTGAAATCCTTCTTCTTCAATATCTAATTGAACATTAAAGTTTTCAAAATATTCTTCACTAAATTCTTCATTACGTTCTCTTGAACGACGGAACTTTTCGTAACCTTTAATCAAAGCTTCTCTTAAAGCTTCTTCAACGGCACTACCTGGCAAGTTATATCTCTGACTAATTTCCTCGATGGTTGCCTTTAAACCTGGCAAACTTACTAGGGTCATTTTATACTCCTAATATTGAAATTAAAGTTTAAGTATATTGTTGCGATTGGGAAAACATTAATTAATCGCTAAATTGGTTTTTTTAGTTATCGGTTTATTTAACCGTCATCAAGCTCAACTTTGGCTACTAATTCTAGAGGAATGGCGATCGCTTTTCCTTTTTGACTTATGTGAATCGCCTTGGAATCTCGATTTTGCAATCTTCCTTGCCATTGTGTTTGATTTTTGTAGGGCGTAGAAGTTTCAATTCTTACCATAAATCCTTTAAAAGCTATGAAATCTCGCTCTCTAGTTAAAATGCGAGAAATACCAGGGCTTGAAATTTCTAGAACGTAAGCACCTGGTATAATTTCAGCTAAATCTAGCTTGGATTCTAAAATCCGACTCATTTGTTCGCAGTTTTCTAAACTGGTGTCTGCATTTGGATTGCGAACATCTATCCTCAAAATTGGTGGAGTTTTATTAGTTTGGAACACTGCATCAACTAATTCTAAATTTAACTCTTCAGCTAAAGGTGATGCTAGTTCTATGATTTGATTAACAAGGGGATGAGTCATTTGAGCAGAAAATAGCTGAATATCAACTATACCTTAAGTCTAGTTAGTAAGTAGTTGCATTGGCAATTATTGAGCAAGATAAAACATCAGACAACAAAAAAAAGCGGGCTATTCCCACTTCTAATAGTTATCTCGACATCTTAGAAAGATGTTACTAAACTCTAGCAACTTTCTCTAATATATATAATACCAATAAATTTTTTTATGGCGATAATTATAACGAGTATGCCATTAAACTTAACAACGAGATATAGTTAAGACCTGCTTTGTTGGTAAATTGATTAATTTATGAACTTCAGCAAGTCTCTAGCTATATCTCGCTTATTGTATACAAACCTTTACAAAGGTAATGATCTATTAAAACAATCCTAAAGTTAAAGATTTGTCAATAGGGAAGGTTGCACCAATCCCTAGCCATAATGTAATTACAGTACCTAATAAAAAGACTGTAGTTGCTACTGGTCTACGGAAGGGGTTTTGAAACTTGTTAACGTTTTCAATAAAAGGAATCAAGATTAAACCCAATGGTACGGCAGTTTGAGCGACAATTCCAAGTAATTTACTAGGAACAACGCGCAAAATTTGGAATACTGGATACAAATACCACTCAGGTAAAATTTCTAAGGGAGTTGCGAAAGGATTAGCAGGCTCACCCATAATAGCAGGGTCTAACACAGCTAAACTAACAACTAAGCCGATAGTACCCAAAATTACTACAGGGAAAATATACAATAAATCGTTGGGCCAAGCAGGTTCACCATAATAATTGTGACCCATACCTTTAACCAACTTAGCACGTAATTCTGGATCACTTAAATCTGGCTTTTTTAAAGTGGACATTTTTTCTCTCCTAAATTTACTGGAAATCAGCTAATTAAATGAGCAATTTTAGATCACTATAAATATAATTTATCTATTATTCTAAGTAAAATCTATCAGAGGCGTTACTTAACCTCTGATAAGTTCAAATTGCTCTTTTTGTTTACAATGGACCAGAAATTCCTTGTTTACGAATCATCAAGAAGTGCAGCAACATAAATACTGCAATTAACCAAGGAAGAACAAATGTATGTAAGCTGTAAAAACGAGTTAAAGTAGCTTGACCAACACTAGCACCACCTCTAAGTAGCTCAACCAATTGGTCTCCAACAATAGGAATTGCTGCAGGTACACCAGAAACGATTTTTACCGCCCAATACCCTACTTGATCCCAAGGTAAGGAATAGCCTGTTACTCCAAAGCTAACTGTAATTACTGCCATAATTACCCCAGTAATCCAAGTCAACTCGCGAGGTTTTTTGAAACCGCCTGTTAGATAGACACGGAAAACATGAAGAATCATCATTAATACCATCATGCTAGCTGACCAGCGATGGATAGAACGAATCAACCAACCAAAACTTACTTCGTTCATGATGTATTCAACTGAACTAAAAGCTTCGGTAACGCTGGGTTTGTAGTAAAAAGTCATGCAAAATCCAGTGGCAAATTGAATTAAAAAGCACACTAGAGTAATACCACCTAAGCAATAAAAGATATTTACATGGGGTGGTACATATTTACCGCTGATGTCATCAGAAATTGCTTGAATTTCCAACCGCTCATCAAACCATTGAAAAGTTTTTGAATCAGTTACTTGTTTAGAAAACATGAAGCCTGTATTTTAGAAGTTCAAAAAATGATTATAGATAGTTTCACCAAATGTGCCTTTGGGAATCTTAAACTAGATTAAAAATCAAGATGTCGATTTAAACACCTGAGTAATTAAGATAAGATTACTGTCCAGGCGTCAGGTAAAAAATGCGTACTTATGTTTTTAGTTTATCTGCACAATGGCAAATAATGATCAAGAAATGTTGTTACAGTTTAAGTCCATAGTGAGGTCAAGACACCCCTAGATTTAATCCTTAGCTTGCACTTGACCGCTTAAGAGCAATCAAATTTCAAAATGAGTAATCTTTTCCCCTCTTTAAAAAATGTAACATAGCTTTAAGCTATGATGATCCTGTTTAATACTCTATTATAGGTCATAATTATGTCTGGCTAACGCCCTAATCTTCAAAAAGCCAGAATAACAGCCTTAAGAAAGAATAAATTTTTTCGCCTTTTAAGTAACAATTAATTAAAAATCGCTAAGTTAAAATAACTTAATCTTAGTTACCCTCATTTAATTTTTTCTCATGTTCAAAAAAATAGTTTCCTTGACTCTGTTGATATGCTTGTGGGTTGTATCCTGTCTTGGTTTATACGTAACAGAAGCAAATGCCTTTACCGAAGATCAAAAGCTGTTACTGCAATCTTGGCGCATTGTTAACCAGTCCTATTTAGATGAAACGTACAATCATCAAAATTGGTGGAAACTAAGGGAAGAATATATTAAAAAGCCTCTACGCGATCGCCAGGAAACCTATACGGCTATAGAGGAAATGTTGGCAAGTTTGGGAGATCCTTTTACTCGGCTTTTAAGACCTGAACAATATCATAGTTTACAGGTGAATACTTCAGGGGAACTTTCGGGAGTGGGTTTACAGATCAATGTAAATCCCGAAACTCAATTAATTGAGGTGATTTCTCCTTTGGCAGGTTCTCCAGCAGAGGCTGCTGGGATTAAACCGAAAGATTCTATTTTAGAAATTGACGGCGTTGATACTAGAACTATCACCCTAGATGAAGCAGCAGCAAAAATGCGCGGGACTATAGGTACAAATGTGTTACTTTTGGTTCAATCAGGTCAAGACAAAAATGCTCAACCTCGGACAGTTAAGGTAGTTCGCGATCGCATTTCTCTTAACCCTGTATATATTGCTTTAGATACAAGTACTGAAAAAAAGATTGGCTATGTTCGTCTGACTCAATTTAGTGCTAATGCTGCTAAAGAAATTGCCCACGGCGTGAGTAAATTAGAGCAACAAGGAGCAGAAGCCTATATTTTAGACCTACGCAACAACCCTGGAGGATTACTACAAGCTGGAATAGAAATTGCTCGGATGTGGCTTGATAATAGCACAATTGTTTATACGGTTAATCGCCAAGGTGCTTTAGGTAGTTTTGACTCTAATAGTGAAACCTTAACGGATGCGCCTTTAGTTGTTCTGGTAAATCAGGGTACAGCCAGTGCTAGTGAAATTTTGGCTGGGGCGTTGCAAGATAATCAGCGAGCTTTATTAGTTGGAGAAAAAACTTTCGGTAAAGGATTGATTCAATCTTTATTTGAATTACCTGATGGAGCAGGATTAGCGGTTACAGTGGCTAAATATGAAACTCCTAATCATAGAGATATTAACAAGTTAGGAATTGTGCCTGATAATGTGGTATCTCAAGAACCAATTACCTACGCCCAAATTGCTACACAAGCAGATCAACAGTACCAAGAGGCTTTAAAATTGTTAACCACTAAGAAAAATGTTGTGGCTAATGCAGCATAAACTGTAATTTTGTTATTGTGTAAGTTTGCTTGTACTAAGATTGCTTGGGCAAAAAAGCTTTTATTTGTGGGCTTTAACTATGAGATAATCCTGTATATATCAAGCAAAATTTTCTGCAATATTTATCTAAGAAAGATGTTTAATTTTACAGGGACGAGACCTAGTAATTTAGGGGTAAAGGATGGCAAGTTAGCAGCTTGTCCTGGTAGTCCTAACTGTGTTAATAGTCAGAGTAATGATGCTCAAGCCTCAATTTCGCCATTACCTAATGTATCTATTGCCGAAATTAAAAAAGTAGTAGAAAGCATGGAACGTACGACTATAGTTGAGGAGACTGATAATTATCTCTACGCGGAATTTAAAAGTAAATTGATGGGTTATGTAGATGATGTAGAATTTTATCGAGATCCCCAGGCAAATGTAGTTCAGGTGCGTTCTGCTTCTAGATTAGGGCAGTCGGATTTAGGGGTTAATCGTAAAAGAATTGAAGAAATTAGAAGTAAACTTGCATAACTTGAGGTTAAAGAGGGAAAATAAACCATCAAGGGTTGTTAACTGTTAAGTATTGCTCCTAAATAAGCCACAAATAAATAGTTTTGAGAAATTACGTTTTTCCTGTCTGTATAAGTTTAGGGAGAATATCTATAAATTGTTTTTGTTAAAGATTAATTATTTACCGTATGCCTACCACAGCTTCCAGTAATAAATCTCCTCAAGCTGCAATAATTACCAAAAAACTTCAGGCAGGGGAAAGTATAGCTCATGCTGATTATAGCAAGCAAGATTTATATGCGATCGCCCTTGAGCAAGCCAACTTAGAGGGAATTAATTTTTCCCAAACCATATTAACCAATGCTGATTTAGTGGGGGCAAATCTAAAAGGGGCAAATCTAAAAGGAGCAGATTTAAGAGGGGCAAATCTAAGAGGAGCAGATCTAACGGGGGCGGATTTAACCGCAGCTTATTTAAGTCGTGCAGATATACGTCAAGCAAATCTCAGTAACGCTATTGTCCTAGATACAAAATTTCAGGTAACTATTTACGACAACGAAACAATTTTTCCCGTAGGCTTTAATTATAAAAGTTCTGGGGCTGTGGGCCCTGGTGCTAATCTCAATGGAGCATATCTAAATACAGCTAACTTGCGTGGCGTAGACTTAACAGGAGCAAAAATGCTGGGTGCTTACTTAAGTGGAGCAGATCTAACAGGAGCAATTTTAGATGACGTTTCCTTGAGTGGAGCAAACCTACAAAAAGCAATTATGACAGGCGCAAGTTTAAGGGATGCTCGTTTAAGTAGTGCCGAATTAAAAGGAGTAGATTTAAGGGGTGCGGACTTGACTGGGGCAAATCTGGATAATCTACAGAATATTGCAGGGGCAGATTTTAGTATGGTTATAGGTTTAAGCCATGAAGCAAGAGCAGCTATTCTAAGTTTTCCTGCACCAGATCTGACCACTTGGAATGCCTATACTCGCTGCCATACACAAAAAAGTTTAGAATCTGACAATTAGCGATCGCGACGCTTAATTCTTCTACGGCGAGTTGCATCTACTCTTTGAGGTATCATACCTCCGAGTTGACGGCTAACCTCTAGAAAAACATCTCTTTGAAGATAGGGATATTGCCCTACCCAGAGATTTAATCGAGGAAGATAAGCATCAGAAATCTTATTAATTCTTCCTAAGTCAGCTTCATTAGATAAAAGTAATAACTCAGCCGTTTGACCTGGTTTTATACCCTTATAAATCCGTTGCAGGGGGGCTTGAACTTGCACCTCAAAACCCGTCTCATCCCCCAGCACTAAGTTAATCCAACGTTCGCGATTTTCAATAATCACTAATTCCCCGCGTTGATTAACTGTTTGCTCCTCACCAATCAATTCCTCAGTTAGAAATACTTCTAATACCTTTCCGCGCCAAAAACCTGCATATTTAAAACGACGGTTAGCAGAATTACGCAAACTAGCTTGATATACAGGATACCATAACCAATAGAGGGCAGAAATTCCACCCAGCAGCAAAATTAAAGCCTCTCCCTGATCGCCAAAGAGAACATCTAAAATGACAATTACTATCACCGCGACTACCGAAACTAATAATCGATTTAATAAATCCGACCATTTACCCCAGTAGTAGTTATATTGTTGTCCTGTAGCGATCAGAGGAATTAATTGCTCTAGTTTTTCTCTGGTTAAAGGTTTAAGCATGAAACTTAATTAATAAGCTGTTACGCATTTAAATTACTGGTTGAGAAAGGAGTCAGGAGTCAGGAGTCAGGAAGAGAGATAAGGGTTTCAACCTGATTTTCTAAAAGAATAGTATGCAATTTAAATACGCTATAAGCTTAGTTGATAATTGATAATTACCAATTACTGATAAGTTAGATTGATTAATCTGCTTCATTTTATTTACTGCTCACTGAATCCTCTAGGCTACAGTATTTTTTCTAAACCATATACCAAAGAAGATAATTCAGTTACCTTACGAATGGCAAGTAAAACGCCAGGCATATAGCAAGAGCGATCGCTGGTATCGTGTCGCAGGGTATAAAGTTGACCTGGTGCGCCAAACAGTACTTCTTGATGGGCAATTAAGCCAGGTAGACGCACGCTGTGAATGGGAATATTACTCGGTGCTGTTGCTCCCCTTGCGCCTGTCATAGTTTCTTTTGATTCAACTTTGGGGGGATTAAAGGATTTACCTATTTCTGCTAACATTTGAGCGGTTTTAATTGCTGTACCACTAGGGGCATCTGCTTTGCGATCGTGATGTAGCTCAATAATTTCTACGTGTTCAAAATATTGGGATGCAGTTATGGCTGCTTGTTGTAATAAAACAATACCAATGGAAAAATTGGGAATAATTAATGTGCCTGTGCTAGCTTTGTCGGCAAAATCGCTCAAATCCTTGAGTTGCTGATCAGTTAAACCTGTAGTGCCAACCACGGGGCGTACACCATAAGCGATCGCGCTACGAGTATTTTCATAAACACTATTGGGATGGGTAAAATCTACCATTACCCCTTGAATTTTTTCTTGGGTAGCTAAGACTAAAACACTTTGTAAATCATTGAGTACAGGAACTTCTAACGCACCAATACCAATGATTTCGCCGATATCTTGACCCAAATAATCAGGGTTAAGATCAACTGCACCTACCAACATCATATCTTCGGCTTCGGATACAGCTTTAATAACCTCTCTACCCATTTGACCCAACGCACCATTTACTACTACTGGAATCGGCGATTTATCTGTCATTATCATTTATTATTTTGTCGTTTATCATTTATCATCTCTGTTTCAAGGTAGGCTGGCAATAGTTCTCGATGAAAAAGTGTTTAATTAACCTCGACTCCACTTATAGTTATTAACAAAAATCTTTAGTTTCCCAATCTATACTTGGGTAATTAGAATCAAGGCACTTATTCAAAAAAATTAAAATATATTTAATGCCAATTTTCCTAACTATATATATATGTACGACATAGAAAAGCCCAATTATAGAAAATATCCTAAAGTTCCGATAGATAGGCGCATAGGCGCATTCGTCATTGATTTTTTGACTGTCTGGTTTATAAGCTCTTTTTTCGCCTCTAATATATTTTTCCAGTGGTTAGTTTTTATACCTGCTTGGTTAATTATGCGTGTATTAATCTCTGAGAAAAACTGGGGGCAAAGTTTGGGAAGATGGGCATTTGATATTAAGGTAATTGATCCGCGTTTTAATCGTCTTCCTGATATATTGAGTTTAAGCAAAAGAGAAATCGTTTTGGCAGTGGGTTCAGCTTTAGCTATTTCTGGGTTACAAATTAATTTTCGCAATGGATTATCAATGCTACTGTTGCTTGCGCCTCTACTAATTGATTGCTCCCTAGCATTTTTAGATGAAGAAACTAATCTAGCTGGTCATGACCGTTTGGCAAAGACATATTTAGTACAAACAGAACGTGGTTTCTCTCTAGATTTAAGAATGAAAAAAATATTTGGTCAAATCCAGCGTCGTATGCGAAAATAATAAATTGCGTGTCGATATTCAAGTAAGTGTATAAATAAAGTCTATCTAAAAAAGAGCAAAAATTATGGCAAGCAAGAAAGGGGTACGGATCATCATTACATTAGAATGCACTGAGTGTCGTACAAATAATAACAAGCGTTCTCCTGGTGTATCAAGATACACTACAAACAAAAACCGTCGCAACACTACAGGCAGAATGGAATTAAAAAAATTCTGTCCTCATTGTAATGTTCATACGATCCACAAAGAAATCAAATAATATTAAACCGACCGTCAAGTAACTGAAATAATTTAGTAAAAAATCATGGCATATTACCGTAAACGTCTTTCACCTATCAAACCTAGCGATCCTATCGACTACAAAGATATCGAATTATTGCGTAAGTTTATTACCGAAAGAGGCAAAATATTACCACGTCGTATTACTGGTTTAACCGCTCAACAACAAAGAGATTTAACGGTAGCAGTAAAAAGAGCTAGAGCGATCGCTTTATTACCATTTGTTAATGCAGAAGGGTAGAGATTAAGCCATAAAGTCTTAGGCAGCAACCAGAAAATAGTAAACTAGAAATAATATTGTAAAAAATCTCAAGTACAAAGCTGGTGGAACAAGGAAAGCTGATTGAGTTCAGAGTACAAGGCGAACGCCGTCTTGCTGTTGTCGAGCGACCAGAAGGAAAAAAAGATTGGCTCGTCATAGATGCTGGGGGACAATCACACAAAATACGCCCCCAAAGAGTCGAATATACAGTCGAGGACGTTCTCTATCAACCTTCAGAGATCGCCAGCTTTCTAGAATCAGTAGAATCTTATTTAGACCCTAGTAATTTAGAAGTAGCTTGGGAAATTTTAAGGGAAGAAGAAGGAACAGTAACACCGAAGCAAATGGCAGAATTGTTATTTTCTGATCAAAGTCCAGTGCTTTGTTATGCAGCCCACTGTCTTCTTAGTCAAGATAAAATTTATTTTAAGCAAAAAGCGGATCACTACGAACCCCGTTCAGCAGTACAAGTTGCTGAGATTAAGCATCAGTTAGAAGTTCAAGAGCAGAAAAATCAAGAAAAATCAGAATTTATTACTCACATCCGTCAAGCTTTAACAGGAGTAAAAGTAGACTGGAGTGAAAGCGATCGCACTCGTTTAGAATCTATAGAAAAATTAGCTCTCCAAAGTGATAATCCTTCTAAAGTTGCGCAAGAAATTTTGCAACAAGTAAATAAAAATTGTGATGCTCAAGGAGCTTTTCAACTACTGGTAGAGATAGGATGGTGGAGTAGACATGAAAATCTATTTTTACGTCGCAGTTCTTATCCCGTAAATTTCTCGAAAAAGGTGCTTGATGTGGTACAACCTCGTCTTCAAGGTGATCATATTTCAGACTCTGAAAATCGTTTAGATTTAGTCCATCTCAAAGTTTATACAGTTGACGATGAAAGTACTACAGAAATAGACGATGGTTTGAGCATTGAATATTTAGACAATGGTAGGATTAAAATTTGGATACATATTGCCGATCCTACACGTTTGGTTGTGCCTGGTGATGAATTAGATTTAGAAGCTCGCCGTCGTAGTACTAGTCTATATTTACCTACGGGGATGGTCTCTATGTTCCCCACAGAATTAGCCACAGGGCCGATGAGTTTAGTACAAGGTCAAATTTGCTGCGCTCTTAGTTTTGGGGTCATTCTAGACCCTACAGGTGGCATAGAGCAATACGAAATTTATTCTAGTTTAATCAAACCTACCTATCGCCTGACCTACGATGATGTGGATGAAATATTACAGTTAGGCGTACAAAATGAACCTGAAATTGCCGATTTAGCCCAACAAGCCCAGTTAAGAAGATCATGGAGAAAGGCACAGGGATCAATTCAAATTAAAATGCCAGAATCGATCATCAAAGTTAAAGATAATGACGAAGTAACCATTGAACTGGTTGATAGTTCGCCTTCGCGCCAATTGGTAGCAGAAATGATGATCTTAGCAGGTCAGATAGGTGGTCAGTACGGCACAGAACATAACATTCCCCTTCCCTTTAGAGGTCAGCCTCAACCAGAATTACCATCCGAAGAAGAATTGCTGAAATTACCCGCAGGGCCGACTCGCTTTTGTGCTTTACGTAGTTGTATGCCTCGTAGTGAAACTAGTATGTCTCCAATTCGTCATGCTAGTCTCGGTTTAAATAGCTATGTGCAGGTAACATCGCCAATTCGTCGTTATACAGACTTACTAGCACATTTTCAAATTAAGGCTCATTTAAAAGGAGAACAATTACCTTTTGCCAAAGAAGAACTTCAGGAAATTGTTTATAGTGTAGGTAATTCCGCTTATGAGGCAACATTAGTAGAACGTCAAACAAATCGTTATTGGGGATTAGAATATCTCAGGCGTAATGCCCACTGTATCTGGAACGTTTTAGTTTTGCGCTGGTTACGAGAAGACGAAAATTTAGCTTTAATTTTAATTGAAGACTTGGGAATAGAATTACCCCATCGCTTTGAACGTTCAGTTGCTTTAGGAGAACGTTTAGAGATGTTGGTAACTCGTGCTGATCCTCAACGGGATGAAGTTAGATTCCGAGAAGTTACGGAAGCAGAAATACAAGCGACTTCAAATTAGCTGTTTTAGTAAATTAAATCGTCCAGTTCACTGTAATCAGGTAATTGAGGATTTATTTGTTTACCTTGACGTAAGATAATTCGCTCATGTTGCGATCGCGATAGCAGTTCACTAAAGTGACGGGCGGGAAAGATAATTAGATTAGCATCTGCCCCTGAAACTATTCTACCCATCCCAGTTAAACCCATCAAATTAGCTGGAATACTGGTTATACTACTAATCCAGTTACCATAGGGGGTATCTAAATGGGCAATTCTGACAGCTTGCTCGAATACTTCTAAAACATCGTGATCACCAAAGCCATAAAAAGGATCGCGACAATTATCACTAGCAAAAGCTACAGGTATATCATGCTGTTGTAATTCTTTTACTTTAGTAACTCCTCGCCAAAAAGGAGTAGTCCCTACTTGTCGATCCTGTAAATAGAGGTTACACATCGGTAAACTGACAATAGCAATATTAGCTTGTTTAATCAATTCCAAAGTTTGATTGAGAACTGGGGCTGGTTGCACTGCTAGGCTACAGCAATGTCCACAGATGATTTGTCCCTCAAAATTGTGACCAATAGCAGCTTGCGCAATTGCTAAAAGACATTGAGAATCAGGATCTCCATTTTCGTCAGCGTGTAAATCTAAATCAAGATTTCTGTCTTTAGCTAGGGTAAATAGATTATCTAACTGTGTGTCTAAATCTGGATTTTGCCAGGCAACTCCACCCAAAATACCGCCAATTCCAGCGATTTTATCAGCTAAAGCTATTCCAGCAGATGTTTGATAGTAGTCCAAACTTACTAAACTAGCTGCTTGTAAAGTAATTTTATCCTCCCAGGCTGATCTCAAACTTTGGAAAACTTCCAAACTAATATCTGCTTGATCGCCAGTTGCATCAATATGGGTTCGGATGGCTTGAGTACCATGAGCGTAACTGCATTTAAGTCCAAATTCTAAACGACGATAAATATCTTCACTTTGCCAATATTTTTGCCCATCTGCCCTGGCTGTAGTTAATGCCATATCAAAAGTTCCCTCAAGATTTGGCGATCGCTCGCAAATATGTCCCTTATCTAAATGGGTATGTATATCTAGGAAGCAGGGAAAAATTATCTGACGTTTTAAATCTAAACGGGGAAGTTGATCTTGTTTTGATTTTTTAGTGGCAATAACTTCCTCGATTTTGCCCTGACTAATTTTTAGATTAACTAAAGATAAACCTTCTCTTGTTTGCTCATCAGAATCATTGTTATCAATTAAACAATTGGGTACATGAGCATTTTCTAACCAATAGGATTTTTCTGAGAATATCATTTATTTATCTATATTTAGTTGATATATTTCTTGTCGTGAAAGATTCGTCAATTTAGCTAAATAACTGCTAGCTTGCGATCGCGTCATTCCTTGATCTAATAATTTTTGCAATTCTAATTTAATCTCAGGTAAGGAGATAATTACGCCAGATGTAGTTGCACCTTGTAATACTAGGGTATATTCCCCTTTTGGTTGCCGTTGGTTGCTATAAAGAGCGATCGCCGATTCCAGACTACCGCGCCAGAATTCTTCATGTATTTTAGTTAGTTCCCTAGCCAGAACAATTATTCTTTCCCTATCTATATTGGCTGCCAAATCTTTTAAAGTTTTAAGTAGGCGGTGAGGAGCTTCATAGATAACGATAGTACGAGTTTCCCTAGATAACAATTCCAATCTCGCTTGACGCTCTTGCTGTTTTACGGGTAAAAATCCTTCAAAAACAAACCTATCTGTAGATAATCCTGATGCAGCCAAGGCACTAATTACCGCAGTACCACCTGGGATAGGGATTACTGTAATTCCTTCGGCAATAACCGTTTCTACTAGTTTTACTCCAGGATCGGAAATACTAGGCATTCCTGCATCGCTTACTAAAGCAATTTCTGTTCCCTGTTGCAAAAGTTCTAATAATTGTTGAATACGAGAATTATGGTTATGTTCATGATAGCTAATTTGAGGGGTAGTAATTTGTAGATGCTGCAATAATTTCCCTGTACGACGAGTATCTTCGGCTGCTATTAAATCAACCTCTTGAAGAATGCGAATTGCTCTTAAGGTAATATCTTCCAGGTTACCAATAGGAGTTCCGACTAAATAGAGTTTGCCTAATTTTTGCTTATCTGACATCTGGCATTATTAACGTTAAGATAGGTGCTTATAATAGTCCTTCAAAGTAATTTTAAGTCGGTGTTAACCTAAATAATTTAATAATTATTATTATTATTGCAGGTTGCTCAAACCTTATTATCTAATCAATCTGATCAACAAATTTGCTGTTTTATTTTTGACTAAAATTAATGAGAGCCAATAGTAACTTGAGGGAACAATTAACTACTTTGCATCGACAACAATTTACAGGAATTTTAACTATCTTATCTCAAGATAAAAAGCAGAAGTGGGAAATATTTTTTTATTTAGGCAAGTATTTATGGGCGGATGGCGGGTATCATATTAATCGTGCTTTGCTGAGGAATATAAATTATTATTTCCCCAAGGTGAATAGTAATCCGATATTTTTAAAACTACGAACATCAGCGTTATCAAAGTATCATTTTCTATATACACTTTGGCAAAATAGGATAATTAGTAAGGAGCAAATCAAAGCTTTAATTAATAATCTTAATTTTGAAATTTTGTTTGATCTGTTGCAAAAAGAATCCAATAGTTCCTTAACTTATAATATGCAGAATACATCTGCCCACCAACTATTAAAAGCAGGTTTTAGTTTGTCTTTTGACTTTATTGAGCTAGAAGAAATTCTCCTAAAAGCCCAAACAGCCTGGTCTAGTTGGCAAAGTAAAGGATTAGCCTCTTGCTCTCCCAATCACGCACCTTTACTTAATAAAGATAGTGATCTTAAGCAACAAGTACCTGATTTTATTTTTAATAATATGTCTCGTTTATTAAATGGCAAAAATACTTTAAGAGATTTAGCAATTAAAATGGATAAGGAGGTTTTAGAGCTAACTTATGGGTTAATACCCTATTTTTTAAAAGGATATTTACGCTTTGTGGAAATTCCAGATTTACCCACTTTTTATCTTGATTGAACTATTAATAAAAAAACGCCTAGGGTTAATCTAGACGTTCAAGAAAAAATAAATTTAATAACTATAAATTAAAGAGCATTAGCACCTGCAACAACCTCAGAAAGTTCTTGAGTAATAGCTGCTTGTCTAGCTTTGTTATAGGACAAAGTCAAAGTACCCATTAAATCTGTAGCATTTTCACTAGCATTATTCATCGCTGTCATTCTAGCTGCGAGTTCACTTGCTGCTGCTTCTTGAAGAGAGCGTAAAATCTGATTATTTAGATAAAGGGGTAAAAGAGCGTCTAAAATCTGTACAGGATCTTGCTCAAAAATTGTATCTGCAGGAAATTCTGAGACTTTAGTAGTTACCGTTTCCCTTTCAACTCCAAAATCACCACCTTTGGTAGTCAGACGGAAAATTTCGTCATCTTTCACCTCTAAACCTTGGGTAGTTAAAGGTAATAAAGTTTGGATAACTGGTTTAGAAGCAATTAAAGAAACAAATTTAGTGTAAATTAATTCTACTTTATCAACTTCTTCCGATAAGAAAAGAGATAATAGTTCGTCTCCAATGGCAGATGCTTCAGCAGCAGTTGGAATTTGCTCCAAACCCACGAAATTTTGATCGATGGGAGCATTACGATTACGGAAGTATTGCGTAGCTTTACGTCCAATTACCACTAAAGTATATTCAATGCCTTGAGCTTTGAGTTCTTTAGCTCTTATTTCCGCACGACGAATTACATTAGTATTATAACCACCGCATAAACCGCGATCGCCACTTACAACTAAAAGACCTACTTTTTTTACCTCTCTTTGACGAAATAAAGGTAAATCTACGTCTTCAAACTTAAGTTTGCCTTGGATATTATATAAAACTTGTGCCAATGTATCAGCAAAAGGACGTGTAGCGTTTACTTGCTCTTGAGCGCGACGCACTTTAGCAGCAGCTACCAGGCGCATTGCTTCGGTGATTTTTTTGGTATTTTTTACTGACGCGATGCGATCGCGAATCGCTTTTAAATTAGCCATATTATGTACAAGGATGAAGGATGAATGATGAAGGATAAAAAATTACTTAGGTTTTCGCTTTTGTTTTACCCCTCACCTTTATACAAAACCCAGAATTATTAGTCGTCACCAGACTGATGACTGATAACTGATTTTAAGCTGCTGCCATGAAAGACTGTTTATATTCGTTGATAGCTTCTTTTAAAAGATTTTCAGCTTCATCAGTTAGTTTTTTCTCAGAACCGATGATTTCGCCATACTTAGCTTTGCTGCTACCTAGATAATCTCTCAAACCTTGGGCAAATTCACTAGCTCTGTCTACAGGTACATCATCCAAATACCCATTTAAGCCAGCATATACTACTGCTACTTGTTCTGCTACCGATAGAGGTGAATTCTGAGGCTGTTTTAATACTTGACGTAAACGCTGACCTCTTGCTAGTTGGTTTTGAGTTGCTGCATCTAGATCGGAAGCAAATTGAGCAAATGCTTCAAGTTCAGCAAACTGAGCCAATTCTAGTTTAAGTTTACCTGCTACTTGTTTCATAGCTTTTGTTTGAGCAGCAGAACCTACACGGGATACAGAAATACCCGCGTTAATTGCTGGACGGAAACCTGCGTTAAACAAGTCAGAAGAAAGGAAGATCTGACCATCAGTAATGGAAATTACATTAGTAGGAATATAAGCAGATACGTCACCAGCTTGTGTTTCGATAATTGGTAGAGCGGTCATACTACCACCACCTAAAGCATCGCTTAACTTAGCTGCACGCTCGAGTAGACGGGAGTGAAGATAAAATACGTCTCCAGGATAAGCTTCACGACCTGGTGGACGACGTAGTAGTAAGGACATTTGACGGTATGCCTGAGCTTGTTTAGATAAGTCATCATACACAATCAAAGTAGCTTTACCTTGATACATAAAGTACTCAGCGATCGCTGCGCCTGTGTAGGGAGCAAGATATTGCAAAGTAGCAGGGTCGTTAGCATTAGCTGCAACAACAACGGTGTAATCCATTGCCCCTTTTGATTCTAAAGTAGTTACTACTTGAGCTACTGTAGAAGCTTTTTGTCCTACTGCTACATATACACAAATTACATCCTCACCTTTTTGGTTGATGATTGTATCTACTGCTACAGCCGTCTTACCTGTTTGGCGATCGCCAATGATTAATTCACGTTGACCACGACCGACTGGGATCATCGCATCAATAGCTGTAATACCTGTTTGCATCGGTTCACAAACGGATTTACGAGCAATAATTCCAGGTGCCATTGATTCAATTAGGCGAGTTTCTGTAGTATTAATATCGCCTTTACCGTCTAGAGGTTTAGCTAAAGAATCAACAACTCTACCAACTAAAGCTTCTCCTACAGGAATAGAAGCAATTTTGCCAGTCGCTTTTACAGTACTACCTTCTTGAATATTAAAGCCGTTCCCCATAAGTACGGCACCTACATTATCTTCTTCTAGATTGAGGGCGATACCTACTGTACCGTCTTCAAATTCTAAAAGTTCCCCTGCCATTGCTTGTTCTAAGCCATAGATCCGTGCAATTCCATCTCCTACTTGCAAAACAGTACCTACATTGGATACTTGAACATCTTGCTCGTAAGATTCGATCTGCTGGCGAATAATGCTACTAATTTCGTCTGGTCTGATGCTAACCATAGCTTTGTTTTTTTGTCTTTTTGAGTTTGTGTTAAATTGTCTTAGTTTTCAAGACGCTAGGTATAACTTTATTTGCGTCTAAAATTTGGGCTTTATTGATTGAGGCTGATACTAATACGGCGTAATTGTCCTCGTAGACTAGCATCAATAACTTTTGACCCTACTTTGATAATGACTCCGCCAATTAAACTTGGGTCAACACTGGTTTTTAGCTCTACATCATGAGCTTGGCTGATCGCCTTAACTTTTTCTACTACATTGTTTTTCTGCTCATCATTTAATTCTGTTGCGGAAGTCACCTCAGCCAGAACTGTTTGATTGAGTTTACGTAGTAGGTTAAGATACTGTTCTATAATTGCTTCTAAAAACACAATGCGTCTTTTGTCAATCAAAAGCATTATAAAGTTTACCAAGTATGGATTTGCGTCGTTACCCATTACTTGTTTTAAAACTGCTTTTTTATTTTCTCCTTTAATCACTGGATTAAGGACAAAATCCTTAAATTCTCTAGACTCTTCAAATAAAGACTTTAAAGAACGAAAGGTATCGCCAAACTGGTTGGTAAGGTCTTGTTGCTGTGCTAAGGACATTAACGCCTGAGCATAGGGTTCACCAACTTCGCTACCGATTAGAGTTCCACTCATAAATTATTCTTAACCTCCTAATTTAGCGATGCTGCTGTCGATTAGCTGGCGTTGTGCATCGTCGTCAAGCATACTACCCAAACGGGATTGTGCTTTTTCTAGGGCTAAAGCTACGACACGCTCTCTTAATTGCGCGATCGCTTTATCTTGCTCGGAGCTTAGGTCTTTACCTGCCATTTCTCTTAGGCGTGCTACCTCTTTTTCTCCTTGAGCTAAAATAGTTTCTTTAGCTTTTTGAGCATTCACCTCGGCATCCTGACGGATTTTTGCTGCTGTTGCTTGAGCTTCTTCTAACTTTTTCTGTTCTTGAGCTAAAGTTACTTCCGCTTCTTTTTGCTTCTGCTCAACTGCTTGAAGTTGTTCAACGATTTTAGAACGTCTTTCTTCTAAAATATTGGTCAGTAAGGGTTTACCATAGTAAAACAGTATTCCCACTAAAAGTGTTAGGTTGATGAGGTTTGTATCTAAAATATTAAAATTTAAACCAAAACCACCTTCAGCCTCTGCGTGTGCTTCTGCTAGAAATAATAATGTCTCTATCATACTCAGATCTTGAACTGTGTTATTTTTTCATTTATTCCCTTAATTAATCTGCTCTATTTGATTAATGCAGGGTCGAGTATTTTTTCTAAGATTTGACTTGAGAGAGAATCTACTTGTTGCTCTAAATTAGCCAGTGCTGCTGCTTTTTGTTGTTCTATTTCTTGAGATGCTGTTTCTCTTTGAGATTGAACTTCTTGTTGTGCCTGGGCTATTTTGCTTGCTGTAATTTCTTTAGCTTCTGCTTGGGCTGTTTGAACTAAATTTTGAGCTTCACGCCGTGCTTGGGCTATTTGTCTCTCATATTCTTTAACTATGCTTTCAGCTTTTGCTAATTTTTCCTTAGAGCCTGTAGCACCGCCACGGATAAATTCATCTCGTTCATCCAGCACCTTAGTTAATGGCTTGTAAAATACTGCATTGAGCAGTGCTGTTAAAAGTAAAAACTGCACCGCCATCAAGGGCAAAGTCGCATCAAAATCAAACATTTTTTATAGGGCAAATTGGATTGAACAATCGTATCTGTAGAGACACTCAATCAATTGATAATTGATAACTCTTCTTTTTATTTGTTATCTAAATGCCAATGCCTGAAAAAGCTTCAGACATTTTAGCTTCCCTATTACTAGGGTTATTTATCAATTAATTAAAAAGTATCTCTACAGGGCTTAGAAAAGTTTATGCAAAAGGATTAGCAAACAATAGTACCAAAGCAACTACTAGACCGTAGATAGTTAGAGATTCCATAAATGCCAAAGTAAGAAGTAGAGTACCGCGAATTTTGCCTTCAGCTTCTGGCTGACGCGCGATACCTGCTACTGCTTGACCTGAAGCATTACCTTGACCAATTCCAGGGCCGATAGCAGCTAAACCAATAGCTAAAGAAGCAGCGATAACGGAAGCAGCTTGAATATCCATGATAATTTTTCCTACTTATAATTTGGTGAACAAAGAACTTTTAAAATTGTGATGTGAAGCGAGCTTCAACATTCGCTTGATCTTGAAGTTAAATTACTTCTTAATCGTGGTGGTCGGCTAATGCCTCGTGTATATATGCCCCTGCTAGAGTGGCAAATACTAAAGCCTGAATTGCACTGGTAAATAAACCTAGTGCCATCACTGGTAACGGAATAAACAATGGAACTAACAGTACTAATACAGCAACTACTAGTTCATCAGCTAAGATATTACCAAAAAGACGGAAGCTTAGGGAAAGAGGCTTAGTGAAATCTTCTAAAATAGCAATTGGCAATAGAACAGGAGTAGGTTCAATATAGTGTTTGAAATAACTCAATCCTTTCTTTTTTATTCCTGCATAGAAATATGCTAGGGAAGTCAATAAAGCCAACGCTACTGTTGTATTGATGTCGTTGGTGGGGGCAGCTAATTCACCCGAAGGCAACTCAATTAGTTTCCAGGGGACTAACGCACCTGACCAGTTTGACACAAAGATAAACAAAAACAAAGTGCCAATGAAAGGCACCCAGGGACGATATTCTTTTTCCCCTAACTGATTTCTTACTAAATCCCGAATAAATTCTAGGGCAAACTCCATAAAGTTTTGAATACCACTAGGAACTTTTTGAATATTCCGAGTTGCAGCTAAAGAAGCTATTACTAAAATACCAATTACTATCCAGGAATTTAGAAAAACCTGTCCGTGAACTGTGAAGTTGCCGATTTTCCATAAGAAATGTTCACCAACTTCTAATTCTGCCAGGGTGAATATATTGTGAAAAGTCAAAGCACCTAGAATTTCCATATGCCTAGATTAAGCAAAACGTTAAATTAAAATCGATCTTGTAATTTCTTTTTATTTACTTATTTGTAGCTTGGTTATCCTTTGTTTTCGCCGATCCAAAAACCGACTCAAACGTATAGATAACGATCGCTGGTTTATAAGTCAAAAATCCAAGAAAGACAGGAAGAATGTGTAATTGCTGCCATTTACTAGCGACAATTATCAGAATAATAAATATTCCTAACCCTTTAACACCGAGACGTTGTTCTGGTTGACCTAGGCTTTCAACTTCTTTACCTAACATTCTCAAGTACACTAGTCCAACACCTGCCCCCAATAAATAATTAAGAGCAATGTTCAACGAGTAAAAATACCATACGGGAACGAATATGATACCCATTAATGCCAGAGTATACAACAACAATTTTTGTTGCAGTTGATAGTATTCTGCCATCGGATCATGAACTTCTAAGTCATTAGAATCATGAATAGTAAGTTGTTCGTCAACTACTAGTGGTGGTTCGGGAGATTGATTGGACAAAGTTACGCTACTCGATTGCTAACCCATTCTTCTATATGTTACTGAAATTTAGATTGACTACGAAAAGTAGGCACATTTAATTTATTACTTATCCATCAGATAAATAATTTACCTCGTAAAACAAGATTGTTTACTTTGGCATTATTTGGCAATACTACGAACCTAGTAATATTGCTTCTAAATCCCAGTCCCAAGCGATCATATCACGGTATTGTTACCAATTATTAAAAATTTCTAAATGCTCGCGTGGAAGATATTTACTTAAACTTATGGGTTTGGGATGATTAGCTGGCTTTGTGCCGTTGCTGCCTTCTGGGTTGATAGTTCGCGATCGCTCGTTTAATTAAAAATGTTCTTAGCTATAACAGGGTTTATTAAATGAATCAAGATAAATATAATGCTGCCACAGGTTGTTTACTCGGTGCATTAGTAGGAGATGCTGCGGGGGCTACTTTAGAATTTTTAGAACATGATCCAACCATTGAAGAGGTAACCTGGGCGATGAGTATGCCTGGAGGGGGAGATTTAGAAGTTGCACCAGGACAAATTACTGATGATGGTGAATTAACTCTTTGTTTGGCACAAGCTTTAGTTAAAAGCAAAACTTTTGATCTGGAAATAATTGCCCGTCATTACGCTAAATGGGTAGAATCTCGTCCTTTTGATATGGGTTTTACTACATCGATGTCTTTGGGTGCATACAGAAATCTTGATATTAGTAACAAAAATTATGCAACAGTAATGAGACAAGCTGCATCTAAACTGTGTATAGATTCCAAAGCTAATGGTAGTTTAATGCGAATCACTCCTTTAGGTATCTGGGGACATAATTTAGCAGCTTCAGAAATAGCTAACTTAGCAATACAGGATACTTCTTTGTCTCATCCTAATGATAGTTGTGGTTATGCGGTTGCTTGTTATAGTATTGCGATCGCTACTTTGATTAAATATCCATATCAGCGAGAATTAGCTTTTGAGAATGCTAAAACTTGGTTAGATCAAGCAGATTTAGCCCAAAATAGCCAAAAATATCATTGTTGGGCAGAAGTTAGCAGTTGGCTTGATGATGCTGCAAATAATCTCAACATTCCCTATTATCCTCAAATTGGTTTTGTTAAGATTGGTTTTACCCATGCTTTTCGTCATTTATTACTAGATTCAGACTACGAAAATGCCATTGCTCAAACTTTAGCAGGTGGAGGTGACACGGATACAAATGCCTGTATTGTAGGCGGTTTGATTGGTGCAGCCTCTGGTGTTGAGAGTATTCCGAAAAATATGCGCGATCACGTATTAAACTGTGATACTACTTTAGGAAAATACCCTCGTCCTGCTTTTCTTCATCCCCGACAGATTAATGAGTTGATTCCTCAATTATTGAAGTAAATTATGTTAAAAAAGACCACCTTTAATTTAATTGCTACTTAAAATAATTAACTGTCTTTGAAAAAGCGATCGCACTCCTGCTAAATCTAACGAACAATTAGCTATAATTTCCTCCACAGTTTTTTCTTTATTTTGATCGCAAGCCAGCATAAATTCGTACTCCTCATTAGATAAACTTGCCATTTGAAATTCAAAATCAAAAAAGGTTTGACTAGGAAAACCCTGCATACAAGGATGACATTCAGCAATTGCTTGATTTAATACTGTATCGTCACTCCAATCTTGTTTAGGTAATGGAGGTTTAGCTAAAAAGAATTCATAGTGAGTCAGGCTAGGATCTAATAATTCAATTAAACGATAATATTCGCGATCGCTTAACTTTTTAGAGCGAGACATTAATTCGGAAGAATTGCCAATCAATCTTTCTAATTGCCAATATTTAGGATTAGAAAAACCGACAAAATCCAGCCCCGACTGCTCAATTAAGCTAAACAAAGTTTCCACATTATAATCAATTTCTTGGGGATGAACATACATATCCGCAAATGATTCATCACGGTGATTTTCCAACGCCCATCTTTCCTTTTCTTGTTTTAGTAGACGGTTATTCTCTGGCAAATTAGCAAAAATATCCCTTCCCACTTTTACCCCGTCGCGATAGTCACCTCGTTTATCTCCCTGAAGTAGAGCGATCGCTTTTTGCATTAAAGATATTTCCCAACGTCCTAATTCTGCATATACAAAGATATGTAAAATCCCCCCTGGTTTAAGTTTTTTGGCTAATGCTTGAATTCCCTTGGATGGTTCTGGTAAATGATGTAATACCCCCACACAATTAATAAAATCAAACTCCCCTTCTAATTCGGTAGCTTCTTCTAATTTGAGGTTATAAAAATTAACTGGTTTATTATGTTTAGCAATTACTCCAGAACGACGACAACGCTCTTGGGCTACTTCTAAAGCTTTCTCACTAAGATCGATCGCTATTACCTCGGCTTGGGGATTTTGATGAATGAGATAATCTGTACCCGAACCTGTACCACAACCTGCATCTAAAATACGGATAGACTCGGTACTAGGTTTTAATCCTGTACAAAAACTATAAGCTGCAACCCAACTCCAACGCCAATTATAGCCAGGTGGTTCAAGATCTGAAAGAGGATCGGGGGGAAATGGATAGGTGTTATATAGTTTTGCTACGGCTTGGTTAATGGCTTTATTGTCGGACATGAAACAATATTACTAAATTACAATTATTTATTATTAAATAGCAGAACTACACCACTTTAAAAAAAGCTAATTTCTAAAAACCGTGACTCAAGCCTCCACAATGAACAATGATTATCCCGAATATCTTTTGTTTGCTCAACATGGGTGGGCTGATACAGCTATTGATATTAATAATTTAGCTAAAGCAGTTGCTGATTCTCAGACGCTTATTACTGCACCTAGTTTGGGAATAGTTAACACGTTTATTAGAATTCAACCTTTAGTAGTGAAATTAGAACGTGTTGCTCAGGGAATAATTGATCAGTACCCCCATACACCAATTAAGGTTATAGGTCATTCTATGGGGGGCTTAATGTGGTTAGAAGTGTTAAACCGTAATCCTCAATGGTGGTCGAAGGTTCATTCTTTAATTTTACTCGGTTCTCCTGTTGGTGGTTCAAATGTGGCGCGTTTAATTGATCCTCTAAATATTGGTATTGGTACAGCTAGGGATTTGGGTAAAGATCGGCGTGCTATGGCGGAAAATATTGCTCAGTATATCCCTACTCTTTCAGTGGCTAGTAATTTTAATCGGGGTAGTGATGGCTTGGTGACGGTAGAAAATACTAAGTTTGCTTATAGTAATTGGTTACTCTTATCGGGAATTCCCCATCATGCACTCAAATTTCATCCCCAGTTAATTCCTATTATTAAAAACTTTTGGAAAAATCCCCAATTAGGAGAATTAGGGGTTGAAAACCAAGCTAATAAAATAATTAAACTTTTACGCTCTGTACCAGGAATGACTGACGCAGATTATCGCTATTTCGAGCGATCGCAATGTGTGGCTCGTTTTGCTGATGGTACAGAAATGAGGATCTGGAATCGTTCTTTAGGAATTAATTATGTTTTTGTAAGTGGTGAACAACATCAATGTCTTTACGCTGGCTACGTCGGCTTCCTCCATTATTCCCAGTTGCAGCAAGTTATTCAAACCATTGTCCAAGATAGTTTAAAAACTCATTCATAGGCACGCTTGTACTAGGCACGCTTGCACGACTTTAAAGAACGGGCGGGGCTTACAAGGGTGTGAATTCATTTCAGACCACAGCCCCTCGTCAAAGACCCTTGGTTGGGACGATAAAAAATTTTTTTCTCTAATTACTTGACAACCTACGGTATAAAATTGTTATTATGTCTATGTTGCACACGTTGGGGTGTCGCCAAGCGGTAAGGCATCGGGTTTTGGTCTCGACATTCCTAGGTTCGAATCCTAGCACCCCAGTTTTTAAGAAATTATTTTATTTAAATCAAGATTTAACTTAGTTAAATTTTTAATCTATAGGTACTCGTTACAAGATAACCTTTTGTTAACTTAAATTTAGCTAGCAATTAACTGTATCATTTTATACTGTTCAAATTAGCGAATTATTATAAGGGCTTTAGGAAGATCTAACTGATTGACCCTTGCACGGTTCAATCTCCTTCTAAAAACCAGTGCCTAATGCCTAATACAAGCGTGCCTATGAAAAGAGCAATGCGCTTAAATTCCGCGATTATCGCACCTTCTGGCTAAAAGTTCGTCAGAGGAAGTATTTGATAGTAGTGAATAAATTCCAATCGAGCAATTTACTGTTAACAGCTTTACCAATATCAGAATATCAACGTCTTTTACCTCATTGCCAATTAGTTTTATTAACCCCAGGGGAAATAATTTATCAGTCTGGCGAAAAAATTAAATATATTTACTTTCTAGAGTCGGGTTTAATTTCCTTAATAACTATCTTGGAAAGTGGTGCAACCATAGAAGCAGCCAGGGTGGGAAAGGAAGGATTAATTGGTATGCCGATAATTTTAGGTAATGATTTTAGTATTAATTCCGCTATAGTATTGATTGCTGGTAGGGCAATAAGATTAGAAGCAGAAATTTTACAGCAGGAGTTTCAACGTGGGGAACAATTACAAAAATTAATCCTACTATACATTCAGATACGTTTAACTCAGTTAATGCAAAATGTAGCTTGTTATGGACAACATAGAATTGAACAAAGACTAGCTCGTTTACTATTGTCTATTTATGACTATCTTCAGCAACCCGAATTTACCCTAACTCAAGAAGCGATCGCTACAATATTAGGAGTACGTCGATCTGGTATTACAGTTGCTGCCTCTAAACTACAGCAAGACAAGATCATTTATTATCGTCGCGGTAAAATAACTATCCTCAATCCCATAGAGTTAGAAAGGGTGAGTTGTGAGTGTTATAGGGTAATTAAGGGTGAATTTAAGAAACTATTCACATTTAATGTTTAAAAGCGTACATACAAGCTAGATTTCATTTTGTAATCATTAATACAAGATATCAGAGAAATTACTTTGTTAGTGAGAAGAAAGCTATGTATAAGCAAGAGCAGTCAGAAAAAATAGTTGTTGCAGCCTATTTACAATTTTTCGCCCAAGAGGTGATTAATTTATGCGATCGTGATGATTGTCAACAGTTTGATTTGGCGACTTATGAACAAATTAGACAATTATGGCTAGAATTAAAACAAGAGAAGCCAGAAATAGTTAATTACATTCAAGAGAAGTAGAAAAAATTAGATGAGTAATCAAGAAACCGCCGTAACTTTAGGAGATTACGGTAAAGTTGCTATTAAGCAGCATTTCAAGAAGATAGATAAACACGAAGCTAAAGTATTAAAAGATAAAGATCCAGAAGAATTGCACCAGATGAGGGTGGGTATTCGACGTTTACGCAGTGCAATGATTGGATTTGATCAGGCGATCGCTCTACCTAAAACCGCCACAGAAAAAAGTGCAGGAGACATCGGCAAAGTATTAGGTGATTTGCGAGATTTAGATGTTTTAAAATTAGCTATAGAATCCAAATATTTACCCAATTTACCGAGCGACGAGCAGGAATATATAGCTGAGGTTATTAAGGTAATTAGTAAAAAACGTAAGCAAGCTTTTAAAAAAGTAAAATCCACTTTAAAGAGTAAAGAGTATCAAGAGTTTAAACAAGGATTAGAAAATTGGCTAGAAAAACCAAAATATAAAGCGATCGCAGCGACTAATATTGATTTAACCTTAGCTGATTTACTATTACCTCAAGCTAGTAAGTTATTACTACATCCTGGTTGGTTATTAGGGGTTGAGATAGTAGAGGGAAATATTACTTTTAATCCCAATTTATCTATAGATCAAGTGCAAGCTATCTTAGAAACTCAGGAAAATAGCTTACATTCTCTGAGGAAAGAAGCCAAAAAAACACGTTATAACATGGCTTTATTTACACAGTTTTATGACGAGCGGTATTTAGAATATTTAGATAAAATTGCCGATCTTCAAGAAGTATTAGGTGAGATTCAGGATTGTTATGTTTTGAGGGAATTTTTAAGCGAGATTTTTGATAAGAAACTAGAGAAAAAATTACCAAGTTTAATTAAACAATTTAGCGAGAAACGTTATCAAAAGTGGCAAGAATGGCAAGACTTACAACAGCAGTTTTTAGATTTAAAAACTCGACACGAATTTCTTAGAGCAATTATCGGTTAAATATTTAAACTCTTCTTAATTTAGTTACTTGGATTTGCCGATAAAGTTTAAGGTAAATAAACTATAAATAACAAGCTATTCAACGGGTAATTAACTGCTCGACTAGCTCAAATATCTATTGCCTTAACCATTTGCCCCCCAATAGTTAATCATTACCTATCAAATATTTAACCCAAAAATTACTTTTGCTTAATCTAAAAAGCTCAAGATTGTATTTGGAGCAATAAAAGTTTTCAAAATTAAATATTTCCCAAGCAATCTAACAAACTAAACCTAATCAACTGATATAACGCAAAAAAGTATAACAGTAGAGGCGATAAAGAAGTTAACTACTTAAGGCACTTCACTACTTTAATATCCTCATGAATTTACTAATAGCTACCAGGTGATGTTTATTAGTTAAAACTTGTCTTGGAAATATAAACAATTGAAAAAATAAAGCGCACCAAATCAAAATACATCTCGAAAAATTGTAATTGCTAATTATTAGCAGCACAAGCAACAAATCATGAGCAAAAGTAATAATAATAGCGTCATATTTATTCACCCAGACGGTTCAAGTCCTTCCCACTTCGCAGCAGGACGTTTAGCATCCGAAGGGACAGATGGTAGACTAAACTGGGACGAGATGACTAATGCAGGGGTTTATCTGGGACATCTAGATGATCAAATAGTAGCAACCTCTAATGCTGGTGCAGTAGCCCACGCCTACGGTATAAAACCTCATGCAGGTAGTTACGGTTTGGATGAAGAGGGGAATCCCTATACCTCCCTCTCAGGTCAATCTGGCACAACTATTATGGAAGAAGCGATCGCCCAAGGTAAGGCTACAGCGATTATTAATTCTGGTTTTATTGCCGAACCTGGTACAGGTGTATTTCTAGCCGATACTGAAAATCGTAGCAACGTTACAGAAATAACCGCCGAAATAGTAGAATCTGGGACTAATGCTATTTTGGGTGGTGGTGAAATTCACTATCTGCCTA
Source organism: Chondrocystis sp. NIES-4102 (assembly GCA_002368355.1). NCBI lineage: Bacteria > Bacillati > Cyanobacteriota > Cyanophyceae > Chroococcales > Chroococcaceae > Chondrocystis > Chondrocystis sp. NIES-4102. The sequence goes on from AP018281.1 coordinate 3,843,927, forward strand.
AAGGTACAATTGGGCGTTTTGGGGAAGAGGGTATCCGTGAAGATGGACGTAACCTAATCCAAGAAGCCGAGGATATGGGTTATACCGTTGTTTATACCCTAGAAGAATTACAAAATCTTTCTGCCGATACCGAAAAAGTTTTAGGAATATTTGCTGCTGAGGATACATATAATGATCTTCCTGAAGGGGCGTTAAAAGCCGAGGGTTTTGTAGATCAAGAGGGTAATTTAATTACCTATGGACAGCCAGGTAATGAAAATCCGCCAACTGTTGCTCAAATGTTGCAAGCTACCCTAGACTTAGAAGTTTTCAACAATAATGAAAATGGAATGTTTGTTGTCCTAGAAGAAGAAGGAACAGACAATTTTGGTAATAATAATAATGCTGTGGGGACAATAGATGCAGTATTAAGAGCAGATGAAGCGATAGGCGTTGCCCAAGATTATATTGATCATGTTAATCCTAATACTTTGCTAGTTACTGCTGCTGATAGTGATGGCGGTGGTTTAGAAGTAGATGATGTAGAAGGAGAAACTGTAGGCACAACTGAGATACAACCACCCTTCGATACCCAAATTCCCTACGATGGCACAACTGGGAGTGATACCAAACCTTTTACCACTGGTGCGCCCGATGCCAATGGCGATACTTTTGATTATGGTGTTCTCTGGGCTGGTGTTCCAGATTTTGCTGGCAGTATTGTTTCTAAAACCTATGGTTTAAATGCCGAGGAACTTCCCAGCACTGTAGACAATACAGGTATCTACCGCCTGATGTATCAAACTCTATTTGATGTTGAGTTAGATCCCCCACAAGGTGTTCCCGATGGCATTGCACCTGCTCCCGAACCTACCGAAGATACAGGTAATGTCATTTTTATACACCCAGACGGCACAAGTCCCTCACATTACGCTGCTGCACGCTTTGCTTCCCAAGGAACAGATGGCAGATTAAATTGGGATAACATGACTGATGCAGGGGTTTATTTAGGACACCTAGATGATCAAATAGTTTCCACTTCTAATGCTGGGGCGGTAGTTCATGCTTACGGAATTAAACCTCATGCTGGTAGTTACGGTTTGGATGAAGAGGGAAATCCCTATACTTCCCTTTCGGGGCAAACAGGCACAACCATTATGGAAGAAGCGATCGCCCAAGGTAAGCCCACAGCGATTATTAATTCTGGTTTTATTGCTGAACCTGGTACTGGTGTATTTCTAGCGGATGCCGAAAATCGTGATGACGTAACAACTATTACCGCCGAAATAGTAGAATCTGGGGCTAATGTGATTATGGGTGGTGGTGAAATCCACTATCTACCTAAAGGCACAGTCGGACGTTTTGGTGAAGAGGGTATCCGCGAAGACGGTAGAAACCTGATTGCAGAGGCGGAGGCTAATGGTTACACCATTGTTTATAATCGTGAAGAGTTGAATAATTTGCCTGCTGATGCAGATAAGATTTTGGGTATCTTTGCAGCCGAAGACACCTATAACGATACAGATGAAGCAGCTTTAGCAGAATTCGGCTTAGTTGATGAAAATGGCGAACTTATTCTTTATGGACAACCTGGTAATGAAAATCCGCCAACTGTCGCCGAAATGTTAGACGTAACTTTAGGGTTGGATAAATTTGCCCATGCTGAAGACGGTTTTATGGTTGTCTTAGAAGAAGAAGGATCAGATAACTTTGCTAATAATAATAATGGTGCAGGTACAATTGAAGCGACTTTAAGAGCAGATGCAGCTATTGGTGTCGCTCAAGATTTCGTTAATAATGTTGATCCTAATACCCTGGTTTTAACTGCTGCTGATAGTGATGCTGGAGGTTTAGAAGTTATTGATGTGGATGCTGATAGTGAAACCGTAGGAGATATTGGCGTACAATCAGAAACTGTTTCCTTTGGTGATGATGCGGATGGTATTTCTGTTCCTCTAGATGGTACTACAGGTAACGATACAGTACCGTTTACTACAGGTGCGCCTGATGCAGACGGCGATAGTTTTGATTTTGGTTTATCCTATGTAAGTACTACAGATGTGGCGGGTAGTATTGTTTCTAAAGCTTACGGCTTAAACTCCGATCTTTTAACTAGCACGGTAGATAATACTGATATGTATCGTATTATGTATCAAACTTTATTTGGGGCTAAACCCGAAGAAGTAGTTGAGGAAGATGATCAGGGTAATTTTGAAGTTTTATTTGGAACTCAAGATATTGATATCATAGAATTACAAGGTAGCGATCGCCTACTTTTTGCTGGTGATGGCAATGATTTAGTAGATACTGCTATTAGTGGTAGTGGTAACAACCGCATTTATCTAGATGGTGGTGATGATCTGGCTATCTTAGGTGCAGGAGATGTTATTGTAGGTGGCGAAGGTGCGGATCGCTTCTTTATTACTAAAGGTGGTGACAATATCATTACTGGAGGAGAGGGAGCAGATCAGTTTTGGCTGGCTAACGCCCAATTTCCCGACTCAGCTAATATTATTACTGATTTTGAGTCTGGTACTGATGTTCTTGGAATTGCAGGCTTGGGTATCGGCTACCAGGAATTAAGTATTAGTGATTTAGAAGGTGATACTTTGATTGCTACTGAGGGTAAGGATTTAGCAATTCTCCAAGGTATTGATGCTGCGAGTTTAACTGCTGATAATTTTGTTTTTGTGTAATAGGTAATAGTTACAGTAGTTTTCAGTTGAATTAATTAGCTCTTAGCTGTTAGCTTTTTTTGAATCTACTCATTTGCCAACCTTAGTTAATTTAGCTTAAATGATTTGAAAGGCAATGACAATTATCATTATTTAACCTTCGGGATTGATGATAGTTGTTTTTGCTGTTTTTGGGTTTAGATATAGCAAGCCAATAAATTACACGAATTACTTAAATGTTAGCTAAGTTCAAGTGTATTTAAATTGCATACTATTCTTTTAGAAAATCAGGTTGAAACCCTTATCCTTTCTCCTGACTCCTGACTTCTTGATGCAGTCACTCTTTGATGGAAACCCCCTTTTCTGCGCGCTAATCGCTCCTGACTCATGACTCAACCAGTAACTTAAATGCGTAACAGCTTATAAAAGGAACGGTTTTTAAATAGAAGATTTTTTCTTATTCATTCTTTTTTGTATTTCCTATTAAGTCATCTGGTGGAATCTTTTTGCGTGAGCTTAAGATCAATTATTCAGAATAGGAAGTAGATTGATACTCAACCAATTGCCAATACTGTTCATCCCCGACAAATTTAGCAATTATGATAGTGTTACCAGGTTGAATATCAACACTACCAGCAAAATATGTACCATAAGCATTGAGGGGTGTAGCTTGATTAGTAGTAGTATTAACTACTTGAACATCGATCGCCGAGGGAACTATCAGATTAAAATAAGTTGACCAATTAGACTGCAAGTCTTTATTTAAAGGTTCAATTAAAGTAGCTTGATATTCTTGAAAATGCCCATAGATCTTAGGAAGTTGTGTAGCAGCTTGGGTAGTTGTAACTTGATAGGTGATTACCTCGCCATATTTATCTGGATCACTTTGATGTTTGGCGTAGATTTTTAAATCATATGTTCCTGCAAGGGGAGGAGCTACGGTAATATCTATATTGTCACCTTGGCGATTAACTAAGGTGGTGTTATCCAAAACATTTTTATTACTATCTTGCAGATCAGCGATCGCTACTACATTTTGAGGAGCTTTAAGAGATATCGTAACTCGATCATTTGTAGGAATAAGATAGTTTTGGTGAGTGAGTAATTCTAAACCTAGATTATAAAAACGTGCTGCAATATTAGGTAAATTATCAAATTCCGCTCTAGTATAAGTTTGAGGTAATAATTGCCAACCTGAATCTTGAGGAAAATGATTATTAATAAATTCGTTTGGTGGAGTTGCAAAATAATAGGGTTGATAGTTAGCTTCAAACTGCGCATTATTAATTGAGCCTGCACCCCAAGTAGCATCTAATAAATACCATTCGTTATCAATTCTTACAGCATTCCAAGCATGGTTAACATCCTCAAACCTTTCCTGATTTGGAGTTGCGCCTTTAGCATATCCGATAACGATTACAGATTGTAAATTCATCGCCTCAGCCAGAGCTTGATAAAGATTACTATATCCAGAACAGATTGTAGTGCGATCGCTCAGTACTTTTTTGGGATTAACATCAGGATATCGATTATTATTAACTGCATTATAGAAAGCTGCAACATCGTAGGTAATGTGTTGAGTTATCCAAGCATAGATGATTCTAGCTTTTTCTGCTTCTGTCGTGGCGTTGGCTGCTAGTAGGTTAGCTAATTCTGTAATTGATGCACCCGAATAGTTAAGATTTTTAGCGATCTCATCAATTTTACTAAAATCTTGTTGGGCTATTTTTTCTTCTGAACCTAATTGTATAGGCTGATATTTACTACTTTGATAAACTTCTGATCGTGGATTGATAAATTGTTGATTTTGCCAATATTTTAAAACTGTTTGAAAATTGCCTGCAGATAAAAAAAGAGATGCTCCGATAATTGAGCCTAAAACTAAATTATTTGATTTATTACTTTGTGGTTTTCTATTTTGTTTTAGTTTAAAATTTCGCTTGGCAATCATGAAAAGTCATCTAAGTTAGAGGAAAAGGAATTAATCTTTTCAGCATAAATTGAGATGAACTTGTTTATAGGTGATCTAGATTACTAGTAAAAGTGAGTGTGGATAAGTATCGCTGTTTAAAATTAGATACTTGATGTTAGATAGGAGTCTGGATATAGGTAGTAGGTAGCCCTAAAGGATAAGCTATGTCTACGACAGCTACGCAACCGCAAAACAGGAGACAGTAGATAGGAGTCAGTAGTTAGTATCTCACTATTATTTAAAAGCCCAAAGCTAAAAGCTACCCTAAAGGATTAGCTGCGCGTCATAGCTAATAGCTATTTGTCAATAATTATCAGTGAAAAGCTAAAAAACACATTGTAAAAATGCTTTAATATCTTGCTATTTGCTTTAATCTATTTAAGATTATTTCATGTCTGAATCATCTAACTTAAAAAAATTAACAACATTAGCCAAATCCTGGGCAGTAATACTACTCTTTTTCAAGGAAACAAGAGAGCGATCGCCTAGGGTTTCGATAGCATTAGAAGTCTGGTTAATTTTCTTTTGAAAATTAATAATTTTTTTGTTATTATTAATTTGCAATTTAGTCTGATTAGCAATCTCTAAAATATCCTGCTCAACAGCTTGAATGGTTGCCACAATTTGCTCAAAACTATTGCCAGCATCACTAATTATATCTTCATCTTGTGCTAATTTAGTTTCACTTATTTCGTACTCGCGCAAAACTTGGGCAATTTCTCTTTCTAAATCAGTAGCTACATTTTCTAATTCCTGGGTAGTTTTTATTGCCTGTTGCAGTGATTCGATTTCCCCCTTCAAATCATCAGCCGAATCATTCATTTGTAAAATTCTCTCACTCAATTTATTAACCAACAAACTAGCCCGTAAATTGATTTTTTTCATCGAGGAAGTGATACGATTCATTTTCTGAGATACTCGCTGAATATCCTTAACTTTATCAGTATTAGTTCGCAAAGTTGTCTTTAGATGATTGACTAAATCAATTGCTTGATGATAATTATTTTTCTCATCTACTATTGCTGTTACTAGAGAATCAATATTTGCTGATGTTGCATTAATTTTAATCCCAGCCTGTTGAATGGAGTTAATTGTCTTCTCCATTAAAGAAAAAACTAATAATAATTGCTTATTCTGCTGTTTAAACTGTTCTTGTAGCCGTGCAAAATCTTGATTATTTGCTCCTAATTGAAAATTAATCTGTTGAGTTGGATATTTAATTTTAGCCAAAGTTTGACGTAAACTATGTTTAGCTGCTTCAAAAGCTGCCATTACCTCGCTTTTATCTGTATTACGCTTAAGATTTCGACTAATTAAATTGCCATTAACTATAGCTTGAAAATTGCTAATAACTTGAATTAAATCTTGTTCCAAATTGGCTTTATAAAGACTATCCTCTTGATAGTAAATATAACCCCTTAGCACCATAGCCAACTGATAAGCAATTTGTTGTAGATAGTCAATATCTAATTGTGTCCATACTCTAGTATTAGAGCATTGATGAGCAATTAATAAACCAATTAATTTTTCTGGATCATCAGGATTAGTACTCTCAAAAATAACTGGTAAGATTAAACTTGCTTTAACATTATAAGGTGCTAACTGATCTAGATGGCACTGAGTAAAATTAGCCTGTAAAATGTCAGATACCGCCAAAATTCTACCACGTTGATATTTTCTAACATAGTCTTGAGCAAAACAAGGGTCATCAAACTGTACCCCCAAACAACGAGGAAATTCTAGGGCTACAGATTCAGCAATCACTGTTCCGCCCCATTGGGAATTAAACTGATAGAATATTAAGCGATCGGCTTTAATTAAATTACGGATTTGGGCTAAAAATAAACTTAAAGGCATCTGTAAATCCCTAGCACTACGAGCTTGAGACATTCTAGCCATCATTTCCGAAGTTTTAGCAATAGTTTTTTGACGCTGCATAGCAATATTTAATTGTTGTGCCATATCATTAATTTGATTGCCTAAAACAGTTAATTCATCTTTACCTTGTAATTGAATGCGTGTATCAAATTTACCCTGACTAAGTTTATTAACCGCACTAGTAAGCTTTAGTAAAGGTTGAATTAATCGATTAGCCAGAAACCCAGAAATTGCAGCAACAATAAGGGTTGTAAGAATTGTGCCACCCAAGAAAGTCCATCGTAGAGGTTTTAAAGGTGCAAAAGCAATATTAGTATCTAAAGCGATCGCAGTGCCTAAATTTAGCTGAGGATTGAGAGAATCGACTTCAACAGGAGCATAATTAACTAACTGTTGAAAATTGGCTTTATAAGGGCTATCTAGTAAGACAGTAGTTACTTGTCTAGTTTGATGAGCTTTTTGTAATTGAGGATCATATTTAATTAAAGGTTGATCAGATAAATTTTCAACCCCACTATCCAAAAAGACACTAGCAGTAGCGATCATTTGCCACTGTTCATCTTGGGTAAGATAATTTTGAAATAATGGCGTTATTTGTTCTCCTGCAATGGTAAACAGCATAATGCCCAGCACTTCATTTGTCCAATTATTAATAACTGGCACAGCAAATTCAATATGTGATTTTGTAGTTAAATTAGATTCTGCAACTTCACCCATTACAGTTTTTTTAGTGGCGATCGCAGTGCGAAAATAGGAAAGGCGATTATAATCACTGAATAAAGCTGATGATGATTGGCTTTGATATAGAGGTTGCCCCGCAAGATCTAAATAGACGATCCTCTCATAGTAATTTGTTTGTTGCTTAAAGTCCTTCAACGCCAGATTTTTTTCCCCAACACTAACCGTATTTATTACATTAGGATTAGTAAAAATTGGATTACTAGCAAAGGCTTCCCCTTCACTTACACGAGTTTGTAGAAATTGTTTAACCATTTTAGCCAAATGGTGAGTGCGAGCAAACTGCACCTGTGTAATCTGACGTGTAAGATAGGCTTTAGTTACCTGATAAGAAATTGTACCTAAAATAGCCACAGGAATCGCGCTTAAGGCGATCGCAGCTAAGATTATTTTAGTTTTTAAACCAAATTTGGAAATGTTATAAAACTGTTGTGGAGGAGGATAAATTGCTTCGGGTTGATCGATAGTTGAGGGTTGAGGCTGGGAATTTTGCTTAGTCATTAATCTACACAGCGTCTAACAACAATATGTCATATCTCTAGAAAAAATTGTCAGTAATTACTAGCATTGTTAATTGTTTATTATGTTACCTGAAATAGCGTAATACTGATTATTTCTCGATAAAATACAAGCTTAAATAGCAGACATCACCACAAGCTCACCTGATTTAGCAGCATCCTCCGCAGCGTTAGCTATAGCAAGCGCATATAAACTAGCCTTCGGATCAACATACAAAGGTTGTTGCTCAAATAAATGATCTAAAACCATAGATGTATCCAGAGCAAATAAACCGCGACGAGGCTTAACAGCAATGGGTGTATGGCTACCACTTTGAATTAAAGTTCCTTGTTCTCCTTCAAAGATCATACTGCCATGTTCACCATAAATCTCTAATGTACGCTGATTATTAAAAAAAACATCCCCTTTGCCATAAGTAACCTGGGCGATCGCGCCACTTTGAAAGTTTAGTTGAGCATGACAAAAACAAGCCCGAAAATAATCCGTATCTGGGATATCCCAGTATCTATTTTTACACGTGACTGTATGTACATTCCCAAATAAATCCGTCAAACGCTGAATTCTCGATAATGCTGCTGCTAGAGGGAAACCAAACATTTGCCGATGATATTTCCAACTACCTAATACAGACTGTTGCGAATTAATAGTTGTATAACGAGCCTGAAATACTTCCCCAATTTCTGGTAAATATTGCTTAACCGCTTGATGTATCCCCCCAAGCAACTCCATATGCTCTATATGTAATAATTTTTGCTTAACTTGGCTCAGGTTAATTATTTCTTCCGCCTCCGAGGCTTTGAGGGCTAAAGGATATTCAACCACCACGTGTTTTTCGGCTTCTATAGCTGCGCGAGCGATCGCTCCACTATCTCGGTTAATAGTGCAAATGAAAATTACATCTAATTCCGACATATTAATTAGTTTTGTCCATGAATCAAACCCTTGTATTTCATACTTGCTACAGAATTGCTGTAATCTTGCAGGGGTGTTACCAGAAGCAGCTAATAATTGTGTGCGTGGCTCGGCTATTAATGCTTCTGCTCTTTTATTTGCAGCATATCCTGTCCCTACTATCCCGACTTGCAAAGGGGCAATTGATCTAATAGACATAAATATATGATTTTTTTCCTCAGTTTATAGATATAACTATAATTAATGCTTGTTTTAAACAAAACTAGAAAAAAAAAATATTTTGCTAATTAACCCCAAGCAGCAATGTAAAGTTGGCTGGCGTTATTCAAATATTGAGAAAAAACTATGTTGGTAGGGGCAATTAAATATGGGAGGTAGTAGGCGCGGAAAGCGTCGTCACGCACGCTCTTGAGGTCGCCAAAGCGCGAACGTGACGATAGTAGGTAGTAGGGGTTGAGTAACGAGAAGCTAAAAGCTAAACTTTTTTATTCTATGGAATATTGTGCAAAGCTATAAGTAGCTTCAGGCAAAAACAACGGCGTAATAACTCCGATGAATATATAAAAGCTTAAAAACAATGAATTTCTCAAATTTGCAAATAAATACCCTAATTATAGAGATAAGTAAAACTTATTTTACAATAAATTACAAATCTCATTACTAATGCGCGATCTATAAGTAGTATTTTTCCCTTAGTATCTAACATGAGGCTGGTAGATAAAAGCAAAAATTGATTCAATCTAAAAAGAATTAAGCTCTTTTCCCTACTAAGACCCCAATAAAATAAATCACCCTGTAAAAGAGGAAAACATACACATGGCTACTTATAACGTTACTCTTAAAATGCCTGATGGCGAACAAACTATTGAAGTACCAGATGATGAGTACATTCTTGACGTAGCTGAAGAGCAAGGTCTAGATCTACCCTACTCCTGTCGTGCTGGTGCTTGCTCTACCTGTGCTGGTAAAATAGAATCTGGTTCTGTAGACCAATCTGATCAGTCTTTTCTTGATGATGATCAGATCGAAGCTGGATATGTTCTCACTTGTGTTGCTTATCCAAGTTCTGATTGTGTTATCACTACACACCAAGAAGAAGAACTTTACTAAGCGTCAAATAAATATTTTTTTAGGGAAGAGGCGTTCTAAAAATAAGAGCGTCTTTTTCTATTTAAGGGCGGGTCTTAAGTGATAATTACGATATCGCCAGTAATCTTGCAGAATGCGGTCATGATCGAAACAAAGATTATTCGGTAGATCCCACTGATTAAAAATACCTATACTTTTAGCATCATCAGCAGCCTTGGGTTGACCGTAAGCAGTGGCAATAAAAGCGATCGCTATTGTATGTTGTCGAGCATCCCTGTTTGGATCAGAATAAACATAAAATTGTTCTACAAGTTCCACCTTTAAACTAACCTCTTCTTCCGCTTCTCGCACTGCTGCACTCTCTAACGATTCTCCATAATCAACAAACCCCCCTGGAATTGCCCACCCATAGGGTTCATTTTGTCTTTCTATTAAGACAATAGGTCTTCCTGGTTGATCAATAAGCTCGATAATAATATCTACAGTTGGTGCAGGATTACGATAGTTCACGTGTTTATTTGATTGAGACGTAATAAGATACTCTTTAAAGATAATTTATAGCAAAATCTAAATGTTTCCTAGTTGTCTACCACCTGAAGCCAATAGTTTAACCGAAGCTACTTCTATTGCTTTTGCCCAAAATATTCAACAAATTTCTCTTTCCACTCCTTTAAGTACAGATGGTATTGCAACAACCTATGTTCAGCAGGGAAAAAGTACTACCCCGATAGTTTTAATTCACGGTTTCGACAGTTCCTTATTAGAATTTCGTCGTCTGCTACCTTTATTGGCAGCCAAACAGTCTACTTGGGCGGTGGATTTATTAGGATTTGGTTTTACACAGCGAAATTTAACCGTTGCCCTTAATCCTGAGAATATTAAAACTCACTTTTATCACTTTTGGCAGACTTTAATTAAAACACCAATTATTTTAGTGGGTGCATCTATGGGCGGTGCAGCAGCTATTGATTTTACCCTTACCTATCCTGAAGTCGTAAAAAAACTTGTTTTAATAGACAGCGCAGGTTTAACCAAACAGCCAGCCATTGGGAAATTTATGTTTGCCCCCTTAGACATTTGGGCAACGGAATTTCTACGCAATCCAAAGATTCGTCAAAACATTAGTCGATCCGCTTATTTTGATCCTAGTTTTGCTAGCCTCGACGCTCAAACTTGTGCAGCCCTACATCTTCAATGTTCTGATTGGAATAAATCTTTAATTGCTTTTACTAAAAGTGGTGGTTATGGCTCTTTTGCAAGTCAACTTAAGGACATAGAACAACCAACTTTGATTTTATGGGGCAAGCAAGATAAAATTTTGGGGATTAAGGATGCTCCTAAGTTTGCTCAGGGTATTAGTAATAGTAAATTAGTTTGGATTGATAATTGTGGTCATGTTCCTCATCTTGAACAGCCTCAAGTTACCGCTACAGAGATTTTAGAGTTTATATAACGCCAATGAAAACACCAGATGATTGACGCTCTCAGCTATAAATAGACTGAGATTCCTTTACAGCACTGCTAAGATTAGAGGACTTACACCAAAACCTTAACCGCCTGGGCATCGTCAAAACGCCCCTAGCAAAACCACGAGGATCGAATTGAAACTCGTATTGCTTTGCGACTTTTCTGGCTATTCCAATAGCCCCATTAATATCAGCGTTAAACTCAATTCCTTGAGCCGAGCGATACAAACCTCTTTTTACTCTGCGACCTGACGGTTTCCATCCTTTGGGTTTTTCACCAAATACAGGGATAAGGTCGAGGTCTAAGCTGGAGGCTTTTGAGGTATAACTTTCTTCAGTCTCAAGATATCGAATATTATGCACATTACATAGCTGCTCAATCCTTTTTTTTAGTTTGGCTGTGGGAATTTGAACGAATTTTTGATTGTTCTTTTTTCCCATATTAGAGTTTTGCTTTTGCCCTTTATTCCAACCAAAAACGACTGTACCAATATTGTTGTCTAGACAGTGTTGAACAACTAATTGCCCAGCTCGGTTTACTGCATCGCGCATTTGTCGATTGCGTTTACTGGTTATCTTGTCTAGCAGATTACACCAAAAATCTTGGGATTTACCTTCTTTGATTGTCGCTACTCGCTTGTTATACCATTGGTTTACCGATTTAAGATGCTTGCCATCAATGATAAAACTAGTATTGACGTTGGAAATACAAGTCAACCAATTATCCAATCCATGATCGATTGACAGTACGTTATTTTGATTGAGTTTTTGATTATCTTTAAGCTCGCTTTTAGTTACCCAAACAGCATCGAAATAACCAGCACGAGGTACTATCGATAGTTCCTTGACTGTACTCCAATCTAAGTTGGAAGGAAATGGAACAAAAGTTTCAGATAAATCAAACCAAATCTTACAACTTTTTCCTAGCGGTACTCTGACACCTTTGTCAGTAAATTTAAGCCATCGTTTAGGATAGCTGATTTGGAATAATCCACGCTTACGATACTTCGGCAACTTTGGTTTGTTTGCCAACTCTCCTTTTCTGTATAGTGCCAACAATTCACGATAGCCTTTAAACGCTTCTCCTACAGAAATACAAGTTTGCTGTGCTGCCGAAGTATAGAGAGATTTCATATGCGGATTAGCTTTCATCTGACTAGCAAGCCAAAATTTATTGGCATACTTCCCCGTTTTAAAGTAAATCTGTCTGGCTAGATAAGTCGTACAGTTATACAGTTTATTTGACTCAGAACACAAATACTCTAATACTGCTGACAACTCCCGATTACTGGGTAATCTATTTACTTGAGCATTATATAATTTGACCATAAAACAATGATATCATTGTTGTTGATAAATACAAAGTTATCAACATGAAAAAAAAATCTTTAGGCTATCGTCATGATAGTCACAGATTAGGTCTTGCTACAGTTCATTTAGTCTGGATACCAAAAAGAAGAAAAAAAGTATTGGTCGGAGACATTCGGCTTAGGCTAGCTGAGATATTTAGTTCTGTTGCTAGTGACAAAAAATGGTTCATTCGTTCGGTAGAAATTGCGCCAGACCATTTGCATCTTTTAGTTGAATATGATGCTACTCACTCAATAGCAGAAGTTGCTAGGGCATTTAAAGGCAGATCTAGTAGATTACTCAGACAAGAATTCCCAAGCTTATTAAAGTTACCCTCGTTGTGGAGCAAGTCTTATTTTTATGAGACAACAGGTAAAATAAGCACAGCCAAGATTAAAGCTTATATTGATGACCCTCACCATTGGTAAGGCGGCTTTTCGGTAAGAAGATTCTTACCGAAAACGCGCCGTAGAGAATATTTCACTCAATGCTAAAGCATTACTTCGGTTGTTCCGCCCCGCCTTAAAAGGACGGGGTTACCCAACTACGTACCTCATGTGAAAGTATATTAGATATTAGAACTTCCATTGATCAACTTGACTATCAGATTATTGCCTTGTTATCTCAACGTTTTGACTATGTTAAGGCTGCTTCTAAGTTTAAGACAAATCAAACCAGTGTAAAAGCACCCGAACGTTTGGAAGCGATGCTTAAGCAACGTCGTATCTGGGCAAGTGAACAAGGATTAAATGCTGATGTGATTGAAAAAATGTACAGTGATTTGGTTAATTATTTTATTAATGAGGAGATGCAACATTGGCAACAATCTAAAATTGAATAGCAACCCAAAATCAAAGCTTAATATTTATAATGGGAAAATTGATCTTGTAATCAGACAAAATTATAGTTACTGAAAAAATTAAATTTTAAATTAAAGATTGGTTTATCGTTTAGTTATTAATCCCAAGCAAATACAAAACCAGCAGATTACTTTAGATGCTCAACAACAGCACTATCTATTAAGAGTGTTGCGGTTAACAAATGGTGATCGCTTTATCGCTTTAAACGGTATTGGTAATGCCTGGTTGGCAGAAATACAAAGTCCATCCGCTCAAATTATTGAACCTATAGAGATGGCGACGGAATTAGCTGTATCCCTAACCCTGATTACTGCTTTACCTAAAGGTAATGGTTATGAACAGATAGTACGTTGCTGTACTGAATTAGGCGTAAGTAATTTTGTTCCCGTAATTAGCGATCGCACGATTATTAACCCTAGTTCTAATAAACTAGATCGTTGGCGTAAAATTGCCATAGAAGCAGCAGAACAATCAGAAAGACAAATTGTACCAACTATTTTTGACCCTGTTAAGTTTCCCACTGCTATTAAAAATTCCACTCCCACTCAAGATAAATATATTTGTGTTGCCCGTGGTAATCTGCCTTCTCTTTGGAATTGCCTCTCAAGTTGTAACTGTGAAGAAATAACCATTGCTACAGGTTGTGAGGGAGGATGGACAACAACAGAAATAGATAGCGCGATCGCTTATGGTTACAAGCCAGTTTCTTTAGGTGTTCGTATTCTCAGGGCGGTGACTGCACCTATTGCAGTAAGTTCCTTAGTAGTGGCGATGCAAAAATAGTTTCTTGCTAACTCAAGATAAAATTGATCATAATTATTAGTGGCTTTTGCTGTTTATCGAAACTAAATTTAAGATTATGTGTCAACTGTTGGGAATGAACTGTAATGTACCAACGGATATCTGTTTTTCCTTTGAAGGATTTTGTGCGCGAGGTGGCAAAACAGATGAACATCGGGATGGTTGGGGAATTGCCTTTTTTGAAAATTTAGGTTGCCGAGTATTTTTAGATGTTCAACCCTCGATACATTCACCTATTGCTGATTTAGTGCGTCGCTATCCAATTCATTCTACCAATGTCATTGCCCATATTCGTAAAGCTACGATAGGCTCAGTATCTTTAGAAAATTGTCACCCTTTTCAAAGAGAATTATGGGGGCGTTATTGGGTATTTGCTCACAATGGTGATCTGCCCAATTTGCTCCCTGAGAGTGCAGGGTTTTATCATCCAGTTGGTAATACTGATAGTGAAAGAGCCTTTTGTTTAATTTTAGAAACTTTAAGACAAGCATTTCCCGACGGTAAACCTGCTTTAGTTGATTTCTATCCCTTACTTAAAGAAATTACTCAACAACTGGCAAGTAGAGGAATTTTTAACTATTTAATGTCGGATGGAGAACATTTATTTGCCCACTGTTCAACCAAACTTAATTACATCGTACGTCAAGCACCTTTTGCTGCTGCCCATTTAATTGATGAGGATGTTACTGTTAATTTTCAGGAATTAACCACCCCTAAAGATCGTGTTGCGATCATCGCTACTACTCCCCTTACAGATAATGAAGTGTGGACACCTCTTTCATCAGGACAATTATTAGTGTTTGAAGATGGTTTACCAATATATTAGTTACTGCCCCCATTATCTTATCTGCCCTAGTAGCTTTCCATGCTGTCTGAGCAAATTTTTGTATAGCACCTAGCTCAGAAGCAATATCATTTAAAATGTCATGAGTTATTGTGTTTTAGGCAATTGTAACGCCTTGTAGGCTAGCGATTGAAGCATTAATAGGTCAAGCGATCGTAGGTGCTAAACAGGGGCTACCACCTCCATTTGCTGCTCTCGACGATCTAGCTAAAATTTGTCTAAGTATATCAAGTCCTGCTACCCCCCCTGCAATTTGCCCGACACTTGGAAAATTCAAATTATCAATTTTGTCAATGATTGTTTGTGTTTGGTTTTCGTTTATAGCCCTATTGTTATCTATTTCTCTGTCAAAGGTATTTTTATCAACCTTTGTATTCACCTGCCTACTAAGGTCTCCAACATCTTTTTTTAAGGATTGAATTGAGGCATGGTGTGATGACGCTTTATTGAAGGCATCGTTAGCTTTATTGTCTACCTGAGTAAGTCGGTCTTTGAATTGTGAAACTTGATTACTAGCGTCCGAGGCTATACTTTCGGCTTTAGTCGCTCTAGATATTGCTTTTAATACTTTGTTTTCGATACGTGAAAGATAGCTTTGCGTCCTTTGCGCTATGTCTATGGCAGCTTCCCCTAAGCGCATTATCAGACCTGAGAATTGCAACCTCTGAATTAAGTTTAGCTTCTCGTGCTACCTTTGCAGCTTCATCTACTCGCTGTTTAAGATTTGCAATTTATATTGTTATAGCTAACAAAGCAGCCCCTGTAACGAGGGTGCTAATAATACTCATTATTCCACCGATTAAGCTTAACGCTCTAGTTGCAGCCGACAACGCAGTAGATGCGGTCGATGCCAGACTGGAAGCTTTATTAGCAGCCCCTGCCGAGGACAACCCTTTGTTAGCTAACTCCCTAACCGACTCAACCCCACTGGCTGTTACACTCATTACATCTTCGTTTGTATACTGCCAATAAATAATAGAGAGGGAATTTGTCACTTACTTATACCGCGTCATCTGGGTCAAATGCTATAGCGTCTGCCGTGTATATAGCAAAATTAAACTCGTTTTTTATTTGAGATACGTCTTGTCTTACTTTAAAAGTTTTAGGGGCAAAACTGGCTATAGAAACTATCGCGTTTGTCTTGTCTACTACATCAAACCCCAAAGCATCCTTAAGGGGGGCTAGTTTTCTTATGCAGCCAAGACAGCCAAGCTGCACAGGCTTTAGCAGGGGATGCGTTAATTGGATCGGCTAGCAAATTAGCCCCGTTGGAGTCATCAAAATCCTTCAAATTTATAGTGATAGTACTCCCGCTCTTAGTGGCAGTTGCTCTAAATAAATCCGCTAAAGTTTGGGTCATAGTATTTGCCTGATAAGCTCAATCAATTAGTATATTTGTAGTGTATTACAAATCAATAACTGGGAATATGGCAAGTAACTATATAGAACTGTTTCAAAGTTTCTGTAGAAGGTATATAAACAAAGCGGTAAACAAGCATTTTAGGGATGTTGAGCAAACTGAACCAGACGATTTAAGCAGGTCAACCCCAAGACCACTAATAAAAAGAATCTGCTTACACAAAGGTAAAGACCCCATAGTACTTACTGTAGGTAGATTGCTTGTATGGTGGGTAGAGGCTAAAGGGCTGTTTGATGGGTTTATCTATGGAATACCATCTACCGACTTTGAGGAAAAATTTACTTATTACCCTCAAGTACAACTTCACTTTAAAGAGGAACGATATGACGCAGCCGACAACGACAGGATACCTATAAGGAGTGCTATTAGCTTTAGGTGGAGGGAAACGGAATATACAACAAGCAATATAGAAGCTTTAAAAAATAAAATTAAATCTCAATTCGCACGTCCACCTTTTAGCTTTGATAGGGGACGGGAATGTTGGACATACTGGGATGACAAAAAAGGATATAGATTCACCCTCTATGTTCAGAATGAAGAGGAAGCAAAAAAAGTTGTTAGTCAAGTGGTTGATATCCAGGATTCGGAATCTCCCGATTAGGAAAATAACTTAAGAGAACACAAAAGCAATGTAAATTATTCTGCGATCGAGTCAGTAACTGTAATGGGTAAGGTTAGACGCAAGCCTAGAAAACGCCCGATAGGGAGGGTGAAATTTGCCTATGCTGAATTATTTATCCCTGGAGTGACCAAGCCAATCGTGCTAATAGACCGTGTAGGGGCTAAAGTCGGAGCGTTAGAATATGTGTAAGAAAGTTTGCGAGGTATATGTAGCGACCTGACTGCTTCGGAAGTCAAATTATTAATCGAGGCAGTCAAAAGTAAAGGTGAGTGGTATTCCGTAAGAAATTCTATTCTGATTTTGATAATTTATCGTCATGGACTTAGACGAATTGAAGCTGCTCGCTTGAGGTGGTCTGACGTAGATTTAAAAGAAGGAACAATTTATATCAGACGCATCAAAGGTTCTCTTTCTGGTCGTCATCCACTTCAGGGTGATGAAATAAGAGCTTTAAAAAAACTAAAACGAGATAACGAACCTTTACCTTTTGTATTTACTGGCAATCGCCATACTCCTCTAAGTCAGAGAACTATCAGTCATATTCTTCATCAAGCTGGGTAAAAGCGCAGGTTTTGATTTTCCTGTTCATGCACATTTACTCCGTCATGCCTGTGGCTATTATCTGGCGAATAAAGGACTAGATACGAGAACCATTGAGGATTATCTCGCAAATCGCCAATATTCAGAATACTGTCAGGTATACACAGCTTTCGGCAGCCAGATTTGAAGGATTATGGAATTAATTAGAAGAAAGTGTTTTTGAAATGCTTATGGGGCAGTGGTTTCAAACTAGATTGCCCCTGGTGATAGCTTCGCTAGTTTTCCCCCAAATAGTATAAATCTGACTGCTGCTTTATCTGCTCAAAACAATTCAGATAACTCAGATGATACCAATTACGCTTTGGAATTAAATTCTGGCGATAGTATTGTTCATAATCGATTTATCGTGCCTGATTGAGGAGTGTTGCGCTTCGATCTTCATGTTGAAAACGCAAATGGCGGTACGGTAGATGTTTCCATGCAGTCTGATGTTCTGGGGTTTACTGATTACGATCTTGGTACGATTCAATTGATTGATGCAGCACAGACAGTGGAACAATATCTAAATGATAGATATAAAATTGCTTATGGAACAGAAGGTTTTGAAACTTTCCATCTCGATATTCTTTACCAGTTAAAAGGTCAAGAGGCTACTCTGACTTTTGAAGTTAATGGTAACACTGTCTACTTAAATGATGTTTTCTTTCAAAGTAAGCATTTAGCATATGGGTAATCTTAGTAATGCTAGATTTACGCCTGAAAATCCTGATGCTTATGCAGATAATTATTTAATTGAAAAACCTCAGTATGCCTTTTCCTACAATGACAACCTGAAAAGTCCTAACTGGGCTAGTTATCAACTAAATCAATCGTGGTTGGGAACAAGTAAAATGCGCCGTTCAAATTGGGGTGCAGATCCTGAATTTAATATTCCGCTAATAACTTTTCCAGATTTAGCTAATCTGGCGTGACAGCCCCAGCACTCTGCCGATGGAGCGAGTGTCTGGATGAATGCCAGTCAAATGTTAAGTTGGAGCATCCTGATTTTCGATATATTTCTTCAATACTGATATCGTAACTCCTCCGCAACTAGCAATAAAGTACGACTCATTCCAAAAAACCTTTTTCCAGTAAAACTTATTGATTTCATCTGGAAATTCTTGTCGCAACTTCCTGCTTGTAACAGACTTAATATTGCCGATAAACTTGGGTAATTCTAATTGTGGATAATATTGGAAAAGCAGGTGTATGTGTGTATCCTCGCCGTTAAACTCAATCAGTTTGCAGTTCCATTTTTCACACAATTCGTTCATAACCTCGCTTAAACGACCAATCATTTGTCCAGTTAAAACTTTTCTCCTGTACTTGGTAGTCAGAACTAAGTGAGCTTTTAAGTCAGATACAGACCTAGCATTGGAAACAAAATCATTTTTCATTAATTTTCTGATACAATCACTGTAGTTATTTTAAACCACGTTGATTTGTGAAACTTAACTATCAATATCGGCTATATCCAACTACAGAACAGAAGCTAACTCTTAACCAGTGGCTTCGGATTTGCCGTTATTGGTACAATCGCCAGCTTGGTGAAAGGTTTGACTGGTGGGAGCAAAATAGATGCTATAGCAATAGCTGTCCTTTGGTCTGCCATTTACCAGAACTCAAAGACAAACCTGAGTTTTACGGACAAAAAAAGCAGCTACCAGAACTCAAACAAGATTTGGTAACTGTAGGTTGGAGCAAGGAACTTCTAGACTTCAATACCGTACCGTCACAAACACTTCAAGAGGTTTGTACCAGAGTCAAGCTAGCCTTTAATCGGTATGTAGCTGGTGACAGAAACGATAAGCGTTCAGGCAAGCCAAGAATAAAGAGTGCTTCTAGATTCCGTTCAATGGTGTTTGAAGGAGCGAAGCTACATTCTTGCTCGGTCGGTGGTAAATGGTTATATGTTTCCTTGCCGAAGATAGGCATCGTTAAAGCGAGGCATCATCGTTCGTTGCTAGACGGTGCAATTCTTAAGTCGGTACAAATAATCAAGAAAGCCGATGGTTGGTACATTAATTTGCGCCTAGAAGATATTTCTGTTCCTGATTTTAAAAGCGATATTGCTCCTACTTGGGACAACTCTCTAGGAATGGATGCAGTTTTGCATGAAGATGATTATCTAGCCACTTGTGAGGGAGTTAAACTACCAAGTCTCAAGTCTTTTCGTAAATCTCAACACAAGCTAGCTAAAGTTTCTCAACGTAAAGCTACCAAGCGCATAGGTAGTAAAGCTAGACGTAAACTAGCTCATTGCGAAGCTAGGGTACATCAACGTGTTGCCAGAGCTAGGAAAGACCACGCTTATAAGACCGCTCACAAGCTAATGGCTACTGGCAAAAAAGTTTTCTTTCACGAAAAACTTAATCTAGCTGGATTGAGCAAAAGAAACAAACCTAAACAAGACTTCGAAGGTAAATATCTACCCAATGGTCAGTCTGCTAAATCAGGATTAAACAAATCTTGGCAAGATGCTGCGTTTGCCTCGTTTTTTAACATACTGAAGTACATAGGCGAAAAAACTGGTACTTCAGTCGTCGGAGTAAATCCCCAATATACCTCAATGATATTGCCTTACAAAGACGAATTTGTCTTTACCGATGTCAGTATCAGGCGGTAT
The DNA here is from genome assembly GCA_002368355.1 of Chondrocystis sp. NIES-4102. Classification (NCBI taxonomy): domain Bacteria; kingdom Bacillati; phylum Cyanobacteriota; class Cyanophyceae; order Chroococcales; family Chroococcaceae; genus Chondrocystis; species Chondrocystis sp. NIES-4102. The sequence goes on from AP018281.1 coordinate 3,864,257, forward strand.
TGGGATGAAGAATTAAAGCTCTGGGTTGACCGTGACATAGCATCGAGTATCAACCTCAAGAGAGTCGGGCTGGACTTGTTCCCGACTATAATACGGCGTAAAGGGAATCCAGTAGTAAAAGCATCTACTACTAATAGTACCTCAAAGCTAGCTCTCTCTATCCTTCGGGGTTTGGAGAAGCCAGCGTTGTATGTGTAGCATCAACGTCTGGAGAAGTCACTTCAGCCTGGAGATTATAGTAATACGTTTTTTACTGCTGGTCATTTAACAGATGCAGCAATTAGAAACAGAAATCAAAAAGATTATTATTCAACTTTTTTACTCTCAAACACAATACCTCAAGCACCAAAAATGAACAGTGAGGTTTGGGCAGCCCTTGAAACAGAGTTGAAAAATTTGGTTAAAAATGAAAACAAAGAAATTTATATTATTACTGGGGGAAGAGGTAGTCTAAATGAAGATCGCGATTGGATAGATTTAATTGGTAATAACAGTGTAGTAAGAGCGGATATTAATGTTCCTTCTCATTTTTGGAAAGTCGCTATTGTTCTAGATAAACGAGGTTTAAAAGCTCAAACTCTTAGCGATATATAAGGAGGTGGAATATCAGACTTAATTGCTGTTGATATTTCTAACGATCTTAGAGATCCAAATCTTAATAATAAAAATTGGAGACAATGGAAACAGCCTGTTGACCTTATTGAATCCTGGACGGGATTAGATTTTCTTTCTAATCTTCCTGATGAAATTGAAAATCGTATTGAAGCAAATAAAGATTTTCAACCTCGTAATTATTCTCTGTCTGCATCACTTTTAGCTAATCAAAAAATATTATTTGATGAATTACAAAACCATCTATTCTTTCTGAATACTTCCGTCGGGCATAGTAGTATCTTCGAGCATGACTCCTTCAAAATAACGCATGAAGTCGAAGAATCTGGCATCTTTGAGATTAGCTCCTCTAAAATTGATGAAATTAACGCTGGCTTCAAACAGATTGGCTGTGAACAATTTGGCGTTATTCAAGTTAGTCCTAGTCAAATTGGCATCTTCGAGAACAGCACATTTGAGCTTGGCATTAGTCAGATTAGCTCCACTCAGGTTAATACCTCTCAATCTAGCACCAACCAAATTAGCCCTCTCAAATTAGCCCTTTGGAAACGAGCGCGATTCAAATTGACTCCGATCAAGTCAGCCCCACTCAAATTGATTTCCATGAGAAATGTCTGCTCCAAGACAACTTCTCTCAAATCGACACCAGTGAAATTGCGATCGCCAGCAGCATATCTTCTGAGCAATTCCTCAGGAGTTATAACTCAACCTCCTTTGACTTAGTTAATAATTTAACCGCTAATTTAAACGCAGATGAGACGGAAATCATTAATCCTTCATCAGTAGAATATAATCCAGAAACTAATACAGCTACATTATATTTCAATGCTTTTAATCCTAATAAATATGAATTAATCGTCGATGACAATCTTACCAATCTCGATGGTATTACTCTAGAAGCACCATATAAAGTGGACTTTACTGCTGTTTCTGACTTCAGCCAACTGGTAGATCTAGAATTTACTAATACCAGAAGTGATAGAAAAAACAAAACCATTTCCTTTGATGTTTCATTAACCAATCAAACCGACTACAACCTCTCCTTACCCCTAAACTTAGTACTCCAACCAGGAAATAATAGCGAAACAGCCCACCTTACGAAATACACCAGTATTAGCGATGGAGGAGCTTACTTTATTGACCTCAGTGACTCCTTACCTGATGGCATTCTCAAGCCAGGACAATCAATTACCGAAGAAACTGTCACCATCTACAATCCCGATGACTTGAGATTTGAATTCGAGCCTGGGGTTTATACTTTACCTACTAATAACAATGCTCCTGTCTTTACCTCCGAGCCAGTCACCACGGCTACGGCTGGAGAAAGTTATGTCTATAACGTTGCAGCATCAGATCCTGATGGCAGTGTGATTGGTTATCTCCTCTATGATGCCCCAGAGGGAATGTCAGTAACCCAAGATGGTCAAATCACCTGGAATCCTACAACAGATAGTCCAAGTTCCGCTAAAGTGAGCTTACACGTTTACGATAGCCGTGGTGGCAGGGCAATACAAGAATTTACTATAGCAGTAGCAGGGGGTAACAATGCGCCAGTCTTTACAGCTATACCTTCATCTATCAAAGGTGTTGAAGGAAAACCAATTAAACTTAATATCAATGCTGCTGATGCTGATGGGGATAACCTGCAATATTGGGTAGACAATTTACCCCCTGGAGGGAATTTTGACCGTAATACAAATGTTTTTAGTTGGATACCAGGGTTTGAGCAGGCGGGTAGCTACGAAAACGTTAGATTTATCGCAAGCGATGGTAATGAAGAAGTAAGTATGACGACTACCTTCCTCGTCGCCCAAGGCAATCAAAAACCAACTTTACTCCCCGTGAGCGATCGCACTTTTAAAGAAGGGGATAATATCCGCATTCAACTCCAAGCAAGTGATACCGAAAACGATAAGCTAACTTTCAGCAGTAACCTACTTCCTGGCGGTTCGTTCCTAGATCCCAACACGGGTATATTTGAATGGACTCCTGGTTTCTTTCAGGCGGGTAACTATGAAATACCCTTTACCGTCAGTGATGGCAAGTTAAGCACCACAGAAACCTTCAAACTGCAAATTCTCAACGTCAATGCTGCGCCTAAATTCGATGACTTAAGTAATTGGGCAGTAGCCGAAGGACAGACGATTAACTTTAGAGCCTTTGCCTTTGATGGCGATAATCCTGGCTTTGTCCCTCAAGAACGTACCGCCGATGGTCAGTTAACCCTAATTGAAGGCAGTGACCCCACCGTTACCTATGCCGTAGAAGGACTGCCTGAAGGAGCTACTTTTGATGCGGATACTGCCATCTTTAACTGGAAACCAAGCTACGATAAAGCAGGAGAATATGAAGTTACCTTTACTGCTACCGATAATGGGGACGGGTTAACTCCCAAAACAGCAACGGGGACAGTATCAATAAAAGTGGGAGATACCAATCGTCCGCCAACTATTACAGCAATTTCTAATCCTATAGTACAACGGGGATCTATAGTAGATCTGAAGATCTATACTACTGACCCTGATGGCAATGTTCTAACTATAAAAGGTACAGGAGCAGGAGGTTTTGAGTTACCAAGTTTTGTCACCCTCGCCGATAATGGGGATGGCACGGCTAATCTCAATATTGCCCCAGGTGATGGAAACAGAGGCGACCATCCTGTGACTATTATTGCCACCGATGAATTAGGGGTAACGACAGAATATTCTTTTATCATTACTGTTGACGCTTTCAACGAACGCCCCTTATTGCAACACATCGGTAATAAAGTGGCGGTCGTGGGCGAACCGATTGAGTTTACCGTCTATGTAGCAGATTTAGATGAAGATAACTTGACCTTCTCTGCTACAGGACTACCTGATGGTGCTAGTTTAACCCCCAGCAATACTTATGGACGAGCTACTTTTAGTTGGACTCCCACTGTGGACGATTTGGGTAGCTATCCCATTACAATTCAGGTGGAAGATAGTGGTAATGGCGATAATAGTCAGAAATTAAGTCAAGAGCAGGAATTCAATATTGTAGTTCGCAATAGTAATACTGCACCTGTTTTTGAAACTGGGGGAGAAAGTACGCGCCAATTGTCTGTTATGGAAGGGGAAACTCTATCTTTCACTTTTATTGGTACTGATGCAGATGGGGATGACTTAACCTATTCTGCTAATAAATTACCAAAAGGGGCAAAATTAGACCCTGTAACGGGCGAACTTACCTGGCAGCCGAGCTATCGAAGTGCAGGAATATATGAAGGAATTGAAGTAATCGTTAGCGATGGACATAGTAGTAGTTCTCAAAATATTAAGATAACTGTTACCAATAGCAATTTTGCTCCCGTTTTAACTTCTATACCTTTACAATCTACAAGAGAAAATACAGAACTTACTTTTAACCTCAAAGGTAACGATATCGATGGAGATGCTCTACTCTACTCTGCTGTATCTCAATTGCCAAAAGGAGCAAAATTGGATGCTCGCACTGGTGAATTTAAGTGGAAACCCAGTTACGGGCAGGCGGGTAACTATACCCTAGAATTTGCTATTACTGACAGTAATGGCTCTCAGGATACCAAGCAAGTAGAAATCGTGGTCGCAAATGTCAATCGCGCTCCCAGCATTGAGGTTAAACCGACTATTGTCGCTTTGGGTGAAGAGTTAGAGTTTACTTTGATAGGTTCAGATCCTGATGCGGAAACAACTCTTACCTATTTCGTTGAAAATCTCCCAGAGGGAGCGACTCTAAATTCCGAAACGGGAGTAGTAACCTGGAAACCCTCCCCAGGACAGGTAGGAGATTATGTAGTTACCTATCAAGTCAACGATGGGGAGGATGTAGCCCGTAAAAACGCTTTAATTCGCGTCGAAACCACTCCTACACCTCCTAAGGTCAATCTTGAATTTACCCCTAGTTTCCCCGCCATTCCAGGACAGAAAGTATTTATTAATGCTTTGGCTGATAGCTTTACCGAGATTGAAGAAATTAAGGTAATGATCAATGGCAAAGAATTAACCTTAGATGAGCGCAATAGAGCAGTATATACTCCTAATACTCCAGGCAGAGTAGAAGTAGAAGTGACTGCTACCGATGCTGCGGGACGTACTGCTACTACTACGGAAATTTTGAAAGTAAGAGATCCTGAAGATAATGCCAAACCTGTAGTAGCGTTTGGTTTGGGTTTAAATGGTGAGGCTATTGCTAGTGCTACTGACATTAAGGCGACAGTAAGCGATCGCAATTTGGATGAGTGGACTCTTTCGCTTCAGGGTAAAGGGGAAGGGGAAAAGGGTAAAGGGAAAGTAATTGCTACTGGTTATGGAGAGGTTAGTAATGATTCTGTCTTTGAGTTAGATCCTGCTCTGTATGCTAATGGTTTCTATACTTTAGAATTAACCGCTACGGATATTAAGGGGCGGACTTCCACCACTGAGATAATTGTCGAGGTTGAAGGGAATGATAAAACTGCCCGCTATCAAAGAAGTGACAGCGATTTAACTGTAGACTTTGGCGGTATTAATATTGACCTTATTCGTCGTTATGACTCCTTGCAGCGTAACCAGTCTGGTAGCTCTCTTGATGCGCGTTCCCTTGCGCCTGCCCTAAAGGATACCGCTTCGCATAACGGCGGCGCGGGGTCGCATCGCTTTGGCAATGGGTGGTCAAGTAGTTGGGACTTTGATTTAGAAACCGATGTCGAAATTCGCGGTAGTGGCAATGAAGGGATTAAACCCTTGGAAACTGGTACGAGATTGTACTTGACTGCTCCCGATGGAGAAAGAGTTGGCTTTACCTTCCAACCCGTAGCCGAAGAGATTACGGGCTTGACTTACTATCGTCCCGCTTGGGTAGCAGATGAAGAAGTTGACTTTACTTTAGAATCTGCTGATGTACTGTTAAGTAAAGCAGGCGATCGCTTTTATGACCTTGAGACTGCGAAACCATATAATTTAGAAGGCAGAAGTCAAGAGGCTTATACCCTGACTGCTAGTGATGGTACTCGTTATGAAGTAGATAGTGAAGGTAAATTACAGGAACAGATTACTAGTAATGGTACTCGTCTGATTTACAGCGATAGCGGTATCTTGAATCCCGATACGGGTGAAATGGTGCGGTTTGAAACCGATGGTGATGGTCGTCTG